>CAZLWV010000069.1:0-20850 GCA_964563135.1 uncultured Planctomycetaceae bacterium | reverse complement strand
GCGCGACTATGTCCTCAAGATGCCCGCGAGGTTTCCGAACATTGCCGGCTTCATCATGGACGACTACTTCAAAAGCGACGGATCGGCCCACCTGACGGTCAAACAGCTCCAACAGCTCGAGGCAAAACGGCAGACGGTCGACGGGCGGAAGCTCCCCTTGTACGTCGTGGTCTACACGCATCAACTGGACCTGCCGATCCAGCCCCACCTGAAGTACTGCGACAAGATCACCTTCTGGACCTGGAAGGCGGAGGATCTGGCGAACCTGGAGGCAAACTTCGAAAAACTCGAGAAGGTCGCCCCGGACCATCCCAAACTGCTGGGCTGCTACCTCTGGGATTTCGGCAATAAGAAAGCCATGCCCCTGCAAAGCATGAAACGCCAAACTGAGTACGGATATGAACTCCTCAAGGCCGGGAGAATCGAAGGCATGATTTTCCTGGAGCACGGCGTATGCGATATCGGACTGGATACGGTGCTGTGGACCAAGGAGTGGATCGCCAGGGTGGGCGAGGAGCGATTGAGGCGCTGATGGGGTTAATATATCATTGTAGCCGATTTCTGATCTTCCGGGTCTGTCCCATACCGCCGGGAAAACCTCCCCAGGGCGGGAATTTTCGGAACCGGCTCTGGGGCGAATTCATGAACGCTGAACAACGACTCCTGGAGAGAGAACCATGTACCGATTCGCACTCGTGTTCCTGACGGCAAGTGTACTCCTGGCGACCTCCGCTGCGGCCCGATCGGCCGAAAAGAAACCGTTCCAGGCCGGTGTCGCTACCGCCAATATCACCCCCTGGCTCGGCGGTGGACTGGTGGGCAATTTCGGCACCCCGCCCCCGGCCAAGTACGTGCACGACGAACTGCACGCCCGCTGTTTCGTGCTCGACGACGGCAACTCGCGGGTGGTGCTCGTCGTGAGCGACAACATTTATATCAGCCGCGAGGTGCTCGACGAGGCCAAGCGGCAGATCACCGAGGCCACCGGCATTCCGGCCGACCGCATGCTCATGTCCGGCACGCACACCCACTCGTCGGTCAGCGCCCGTTGGCCGAATCCGCTCAAGCCGGAGAAGGAGTTCACGGAGTATCAGCGGTTCGTGGCCCATCGGATTGCCGACGGGGTATGCTGCGCGATCCACAATCTCCAGCCGGCGCGGATCGCCTGGGGCACGGTCGATGTGCCGGGGCAGGTCTTCTGCCGGCGCTGGTTGATGAAGCCCGGCACGGAACTTTTCAACCCCTTCGGAGAACCGGACCAGGCCAAGATGAATCCGGGCAATCGCCCCGACCTGCTGAAGCCGGCCGGGCCGGTGGACCCGCAGATTGCCTTTCTTGCCCTCCAGACGCCCGAGGGGCGCCCCCTGGGACTGCTGGCCAACTACTCGCTGCACTACGTAGGAGGCACCGGTCCCAACCACCTTTCGGCCGATTACTTCGCGGTGTTTGCCGACCAGATACAGCAATTGCTCTCGGCCGATCGGCTCGATCCGCCGTTTGTCGCCGCCATGAGCAATGGCACCAGCGGAAACATCAACAACGTGGACTACTCCCGGCCACGCGAAAAGCGGGAGCGCTATGAGCAGATCCGTCTGGTCGCCGACCAGTGCGCCCAGGCCGTCATCGGCCAGTACCAAAGCCTTGCCTGGCACGACTGGGTCGAACTCGATATGCGGCAGCGGGAGATCGAACTGGGGGTCCGCAAGCCCACCGCCAGCCAGCTCAAACACGCCAGGGAGGTGCTCGCCGATCCCGAGCGGAAGGACAAATTCCCTCATGAGCGGAACTATGCGGAGAAGGCCATCCAACAGCTCGAGTCACCCGACACGGTCCGTGTGATCCTCCAGGCCGTGAGGATCGGCGATCTGGGTATTTCTGCCATTCCCTTCGAGGTGTTCTCGGAGATCGGATTGGAGCTGAAGGCCCGCAATCCGTTTCGGCCCAGCTTCACGATCGAACTGGCCAACGGCGGTTACGGCTACCTGCCCAACCCCGAGCAGCACAAGCTGGGTGGCTACGAGACCTGGCTGGGAACAAACAAGGTGGAGGTGGACGCCTCGACCAAGATGGTCGACGCCCTCCTGCAGATGTTTGCCGAGATGAAGTAGGCGGCATGCCCAACCTGCCCTCGATCGTCACCTGGTGCGTCCGGTGGATTGCGCCTGGTAGTCGTTCCATTGCCTCTCGAGGCTCTCGGCCAGCTCTCGATTGCCGGCGGCCTGGGTAAGCTTCTGCGCCTTGGCAATGGCCGCCAGCGCCTTGTCCATCTGTCCGATCGCGGCATAGGTTTCGCCCAGGACCGAGAGCTGCTTGGGGCTGGGGGACATCTGAAGGGCCCGATCGGCCATCCGGGCTGCTTCCACGGGGTCGCGCAACTGCGGATCGGCACACGTCGCCCGAAGATGGGCCAGCTGGGTCCATGCTCGTTCATAACTGGGGTCGGTCTGGGTGGCCTTCGTGTAGAACTCGATGGCCTGCTGGAACCGGCCTTCCTGATAAAAAGTCTCCGCCCGACTGATGTAGGCGCCTGCCAGAATCATGAGCAGATCGGGATCCCTCCCGTCGGTCATCATGCAGCCCCGCTCGGCCAGTTCGATGGCCTTGACATCGTCGCGATTGACGAGATAGAAGGCGTAGTCCTTGATCGTGTAAATTGAGGCCGGCTCCAGCCGCAGGGAGATTTCGAATTCCTCGAAGGCTCGCTGGAACTGGCCGATCTTGGCCAGACTGTCGGCAAGCCCGCGGTGGGCGACGGGGTTGTCGGGAGCCGCCTTGACGCACTGTTCCCAGAGGGCGATGCTGTCCCGCCACGTATGGACCTGGTAGACGCTGAGACAGACGAGCACGAACACCACGGCGAGGCCAGCGGCACCCGTCGCCATCATGCCGACTCGTGCCCGTCGCCGAGGCTCGAGGTATCCCACCCGTCTCAGAAAGCCGCCGGCGGCGATCGCCGCGCCCGCCCGCGGCAGATACAGGAGCCGGTCGGCGTGGTGGATATGGTGAACGACGATCTGGGATGAGGGAAGGAGGGCGATGCAGAACCAGAGGAGGCCAAAAGCCGCGCTCCTGTGACGCCGGAACCTCCACAGGGCCGCGGATGTCAGACCCACCGCCAGAGCGCCCAGGAGCACGCCTCGCTCCAGAAAACTCGCTGGGCGGAGCGGGGTGTAAGAGGTGGCCAGTTCCGTCGGCCAGACAAGCGATGTCAGGTTTGCCCAGTACACGTTGAGCATCAACATGAGCCGTTGGGCAGAGATCGCCCCGGGTTCACCGATCAGGCCGGCCTCCTCCCCTGAAGCGGCCTTGATCACAATGGTCAGGAAACCCAGGAACCAGAATGGTGCTGTATCCCGGACCGTCTTCCACGCGCTTGGCCGGTCCGGCATCATCGCGTCGCAGGTCACGATCAGCAGGGGAATCACGGCTGCCACGGCGTTGCTCAGACAGGCGCCCGCGCAGCAGAGGATTGCGGCCAGGTGAAGAACCATGGCTCGGCGGCGATTGCCCTCCTCTCGGGCCCGGCGACGGGCGCTGAGGTGAAAGTGAAGGCAACCCAGGGCCCCCAGGGTCATGAGCAGCTCTTCCCGCCCGGATATCCAGGCGACAGGTTCAACCACCACGGGATGAACTGCGAAGAGGGCGGCCGCGAGTGCCGCCACGGCTACATCCCACCGCCGCCTTGGCGGCTGGCAGGCAAGGTCCCACTGGCGTTGGAGGCGGAGGATCAACCAGAACAGCAAGTACACGTTTGCCAGGTGAAAGAACGCGTTGGTCAGCTTGAATCCGCCGGCATTCGGTCCCCAGAACTGGTAATCGGCCAGGTACGTCAGCGTCCGCACGGGATAGTAGCTCGTGAGGCATCGCGAAGTGAGAATGTGCCGGATGTTCTCCCAGGACAGAGCCCGTATGCTGGGGTTCTCGGTTACGTGCAGGATCTCATCGGACTCCACGAACTGGAAGCCGATGACGGGAAAGAACACAACCGCGACCAGGTATGCCAAGGTGGCCAGGGCGATTGCGAGGGGCCAGCGGTTGCTCTTGGGAGTTGGCGTCAACTTCTTCTCTCGATGGGATCGAACGGCGGCTGGTCGTCGCATTGCAGCGACGATGATTCGATACGCGCCCTGCAAATCACGGCGAGTTGGGCTGCGGGATCTGGGACTGGTAAGCGTTTAACTGTCGTTGCAGACCCTCGGCCAATTGCCGATCGCCGGCCGAGTGGGCGAGGCGGCATGCCTTGGCCACGGCGGCGGCCGCCGCGTCGAACTGCCCGATTGCCGCATAGACCTCCGCGACGACCGAGAAGTGCCTGGGATCGGCGGCCAACCGGGAGGCCCGCTCCGCAAGCTGGGCCGCCCTGGCAGGGTCGCGCAATTGCGGATCGGTGCTCGTTGCTCGCAAAAGGGCCGACTGAATCCATGCCAGTTCATAGCCGGGATCGACTTCGATTGCCCTGTCATAGAACGACAGGGCCTCGCGGAACTTGCCGTTCTGGTGCAACGTGACTCCTCGGCTGGTGCAGGCCCGGGCCAGCAGGCGGCGGAATCCGTCGTCCTGCCAGCCCGTCAGCTCGCAGCCGCGCTGCGCCAGTTCCATGGCGCGGAGATCGTCGCGGGTGACCAGGTAAAAGGCGAGATTATTGAGGGTGTCGATGCGGCTGGGGTCGAGCCGGACAGCGATTTCATATTCCTGCGTGGCCTCGTCGAGCTTTCCGGCCCTCGCCAGGCTGTCTGCCAGCCCACGATGGGATCCGTGGCCGCCGGGAGCCACTTTGACGCAGTGTTCCCAGAGAACGATGCTGTCTCGCCACATCTGAACCTGAAACGCGCTGCAGGTGACCAGCGCGAAGAACACCCCAAGGCTGGCAATGATGGTCGCGAACATGCCTTGCCTTGCCCGTCGCTCGCTGCGGCCGCATTCCAGCAGTCTGAGGCACCCGCCCATGGCGATCGCAGCTCCGGCCAACGGCAAGTAGAGGAACCGGTCGGCACGGTGGATGTGGTGGACCATGATCTGAGAGGAGGGACCGAGGGCGATGCCGAACCAGAGGAGGCCGAAAACCGCCACCCTCCGCCGCCTGAAGAGCCACAAAACCGCCAGAGTCAGGCCAATTGCGATTGCCCCCAGGACAACCTGGCCTTCCAGAAAGCTCTCGGGGCTCAAGGGATCATAGGCGATGGCCAGTTCCGTCGGCCAGAAAAGCGTTCTCAGGTTTGCCCAGTAGGCATTCAGAACGAGCATCAGCCTTTCAGCGGAGAACGCTCCGACCTGGCCAGTCACGATGTTTTCGTCTCCTGGGCCCTTCAGAGCGATCGTGACAATGCCGAGGACCCAGAGCGGAGCGGAATCGAGGGCGATTCTCCACAGCTTCGGCCTCTCCGGCATGATCGCGTCGCAGGCCACGACCAGGAGCGGAATCACGGCCGCCACGGCGTTGCTCAGGCAAGCAGCGGCGCAGGAGAGAATCGAGGCGACGTGGAACAGGGCTGTCCGGCGGCGATTGCCGTTCTCCCGGCTTGAGCGACGGGCACTGAGATGAAAGTGGATACATCCCAGGGCTCCAAGCGCCATAAGCAACTCTTCCCGGCCAGACATCCAGACGACCGGCTCAACCACCACGGGGTGAATGGCAAACAGTCCGGCGGCGATCCCGGCCACGGCAATGTCCCACGTCGCCCTGGGCAAGCCATCCGCCGGATCCCACTGGTCGAGGAGACGAATGATCAGCCAGAAGACCAGGTAGACGTTGGCCAAGTGGATCAGGGCGTTGGTGAGCTTGAAACCGCCCGCATTTGGGCCCCAGATCTGGTAGTCGACGGCAAACGTCAACGTCCGCACCGGATAGTAGCTGGTCAGGCACCGCGAGGTGAGGATGTGCCTGAGATTCTCCCAGTTCAGATGCCGGATGCTCGGGTTGTCGACCACATGAACTAGTTCGTCGCTCTCAACGAACGGAAAGTGGACTACCGGAAAGAAGACCGCACCGACGAGATATGCCAGGACGCCCAGCGCGATGAGGATTGGCCAGCGGTTGCTCGTGGAATTTGGAGCCAACTGTCCCTCGCAACGTCAAAGAATCGAGTGAGATTCGCGCGGTGGCGGGCTGTCAGGCCAGCCTGCGAGTCAACGTGGACGGCACACTTGCGGCCTGAAGGACACCTGCTCAGACTCTCATCTTATCTCCCCGCCAATCGGGGGACAAGGTTGCGCCAGTGCCACCGTGGGGGCTGAAGATCTGTGTGCAAAGGTTTCGAGCAGGCCAATCTCAACTTCGGAGAGCCCACTACCTGTCGCTGCGGGGTTTCGTCAACTGCTCCTGAACGTTTCTGACCGTCTTTCCTATCCTGTGGAGCCACCGTCGAGCCCAGGCGAACTCGATGCCGAGGATGGCCAGTCCGACCGGGACGACGACAATCGCCGGGAGGCCCGGTAAGAAGGCCATGACGAGACCGGCGAGCACGACGCTGCTTCCTACGACGAAAATCGCCACGCGGCGCGCGTGGCGATAGGCCGTGCCGGCCAGGGCTTCCACGTTGTTCACCACGGGAGGGGCTGGATTGCCGCTCCGCCTGGCAGGTATCCAGAGAGAGGCGATCAGGCCCACGGCCAGGATGCTCGCGACGAGCGCCTGTGCCGCGCTATTGGGGATCGGCAGATAGCCGCCGAGGAAGTAGACCAGCGAGCTGAAGACCAGTGCCAAGCCGATCCAGAACAAGGCCCGGACGACGGCCTCCCGGGGCGAGATCTTGCGTGGTTTACGATGGAGAATGACCGGGCCCAGCAGAATCGTCACGAGGCTGAAGATCACGAAGCCGGACCAAATGAGGACAGGCATACGGTTTCCGATGATTTTGGGATCCTCCAGGCCGCCGCTGCCCTTGCCGTATTTCGTTGGCCGGGACCTGTTCTTGTGGTCTGGGAGAGGTTCCTATGGCAGCACCAGATCCCAGTAGCGCACGACTGCCGGATCGCCGTCTTCGAGGATGAGTGCGACCCTATTGATGCCGTCGCGCACCAGGTGCCGCGGGCACTTGAAGCAAGCATAATCGGACGGGGCCCCCAGACCAGCCTCATACGGGTGGGGGAGCGGCTTGTGAACGTAGCCTGTTGGCTCGAGTGTGGTTCCGTTGACCTTGACCATCCAGGATCGGGCGGTGATCTTCTCGGCGGCCATGAGTCGGAAGATACCGTCGGCCTGCTGGTGTCTGGTTGGTGCCATGTCGAGCTCGAACGTACGGGCATCCCCCTTTTCGAAGCGTGCCGGAAGCTGACCGTTGGAACCGGTGAACCAGTTCTCGGCCAGGAAATACCACTGGGGCTGCCGGGCAAGCCAGTCGGGATCGCCCAGGTGCTCGAGGATGTGGAAGGGAGGCTCGTTGAAGGGACCGCGGCCGGGCACGCCATGGTCGCGGGTGTAAACGAAGTTGAACAGGCTCACGCCGTCGGCGCCGCGGCGATAGGCCACATGGGCGGTCGTGTAGTACTGCTGGTCGGTGGTCCGCATGAAGAGGAAGTTGTCGCCCCCGGTGGTGGTCAATCGCTCGCCGGTCATCGTCGTGTGGCACAGCTCCAGGTAGAGGGCCACGTCGGGCACCTGCCGGCGGATTTTTGCCAGGTCGTGGGCCTGGAAGGTGAAGTAGGTTGGCGACAGGTTGACCATTTCCACTCCGGTGTCGACCAGCGATGGCAAATCGACGCCGATATCGGGGTGCATGGCCAGAAGGCAGGGCACTCGAATGCCGAGGAGCCGGTGCTGGCCGCTGCCGGCCGTGCGGTCGAGGACTGCCCGCACATCGGCCACGAAGCGTGTGACGATATCGATGCGGCGTTCAGCCGGCAGGTCGTCTTTGAAGAAATGGGGGAACCGCATGAAGTCCAGTTCCAGCCCGTTGATCGGGTAGTTCTCACAGATTTCCTCAATGAGGGCGAACATTCGCTGCCGCACCTCGGGCACGGACCAGTCGAGCCCCGTGCCGACGGGGCCGAGCCGCCACTCGGGGTGTTCTGCGTAGAACCGGCTGATGGCGTGGATTCCCTGCTGATTGCCGGGCGTTTCGGCATGGATATGGTGGTGCGTGTCGTTCAGCCGCATCGAGATGAAGGGTACCTGGCCGTCCTGGCGGCACTCGTCGAGGAACTCGCGGAAGGGATCGCCGCCGTCCAGGAGATACTGGTGCACGCCGGGAAAGCGCAGCTTGTCCGGCTGGATGCCATAGTGTTCGGCCCACCACGCATGATGTTCGGCGAGCGGGTACAGCTTTGTCGGCCACCACGGCACACCGCAGTGGGCGGGCTGCAGGAGATGGACATCGGCTCCTTTGGCCTCGCGCACCGTGGCCCGCAGATGTTCGGGGCGGAAAGGTTCACCCTTGGCATGCCACGGTGCCACGATGCCTGTGTTGGTGAAGTCGTTGCTGTAGAGAACCTTGAACTGCACTTTCGCGGGCTGCGGCCGTGGAACCTGCGTTGTCAGTTGGGGGACCAGAGTCCTGGCGTAGCGGATGCTCTCCTGGATCTCGTCGTCGCCGATTGGCCGGTCGTAGAGCCGGGCCAGGGCAACGGCGCCGTCGAGACCCGTGGGGTTCTTGAGCGAGTTTGCCCCGATCGCCGGCAGGTTGACAATCGTATCGGGCGGCTGGTTGATGGTGCCCTCGTAGAGGTCGGGGTGCCCGGAACGTGTTCGCGTCTGTTCCTTCCCGTCCAGTATCAATCGCACTCGTTTGCCGTCAAAGGTACCGATCGCATGGTGCCAACCCTTGGTAATCCGGGTCTCTGACATGACCGGATGCCAGCGACCGTCCTGTCCGAAGATGCAGAACTCCAGGAAACCCGGGTACCCGTCGTCTTGCGGCGGCAGGCCGCGAATCTGCAGGCACCACTGGCGGGGATTTCCGGGAACGACGGCCGTTGCCGGGCGAACCTTGGGTGCACGCGTGCTGACGATGAGTTGGAGCGGCCCTCGGGTGCGATCGACGCGAAACACGGCCTCGAGGGTGAGCTGTTCCACGCGAATCGGCCGTTGAGCGACCACTGCTCCGCTTCCGTCCAGTTCGAGGCGCGCAGGATCTCCCTGGATTGCAGCGCCCTCCAGGAGCGAACCGTGATTCTCCTGGTCGCTGCCGTCGGGGAGGCTGCCGCTATTGGCAAGGGCTGCGGTGTCGCGCACTTCCCAGCTCAGCACGAGGCCGTCACGTGGCGGCGAATCGGATGAACCTGCAGCAACCGCCGCAGTTGCCAGCAGCCACCAGGTGGTCCCGGCAAACACGAGATAGGGTCTTGCGGGCATCGGTTTCTGCTCCCGGTTTCAGACGGGAAGGGCCCTTCCAGGCACGAGGCGGAATCACGCAAATGCCATTGTAAGTCATTGCAGACTCAACTTGCGAGAGCATAGACTGACTGGCAGATAGAACGGACGAGACGCGGAGCAGGCCGACGAGGCGGGACAAATGCATTGCCGTCGGCCTCCGCAGCCAAGGCGCGGCGATCCTGTGAGTTCAACCAGCCGAAGACGAAAGGCAGAATAGAATGATGAGACGAGAACCCCTGCGGTGCCTGCGGATGTTGTTTGCGGTCGCGTCGTGGTGTGCGCTGGTCGTCGCCACGTCGGCCAAAGACGTTGTCTACGAGGTGGAAGTCCGGCCGGAGGTGAAGATCCCCATGGCCGACGGGACCAACTTGGCGGCCAATGTCTTCCTGCCCAAGGCGGAAGGCAGGTTTCCCACGGTCCTCGTTCGTTCGCCTTATGGCAAGGGGGGGATCGAAGGCGGGGCCGGTCACGCGTATGCCTCCCTGGGGTACGCCTACGTGAGCCAGGATTGCCGGGGCAAAGGAACATCGGAAGGCCAGTGGGTTCCCTTTGTCCATGAAGCTCAGGACGGCAAGGACACGCACCGCTGGATTCTGGATCAGCCGTGGTCCAGCGGCGCGATCGGCACCGCGGGGGGTTCCTACGTAGGCTACACCCAATGGACCTCCGCGCCCGGTGCCGGCGAGTATCTCAAGGCGATGTTTCCCGTGGTGCCGCTGGTCGATCCTTACAGCGACGTGGCCTACGTGGACGGGGCCTTCCAGCTTTCGCTGATGATGGGATGGGGGGCCGGGGTGTCGGGCCGAACCGAGGTCCACGGCTGGGACGACGAGGCCTGGCTCAAGGCCTTCCGCACGCTGCCGCTGGCCACTTGGGACACCGCGATTGGCGGCGAGGTGCAGTACCTGCGGGATTGGGTGGGGCATCCCCACTTCGACAGCTACTGGGCCCAGGGCAGCCTGCGAGGCCGGGAGAAAGACATCACGACGCCGATCTGCGCCATCGGCGGATGGTATGACATCTTTGCCAACAGCGTGCTGAAGCATATCAGCGATGTGAGGCAGCAGACAAGTTCGGAAGAAGCCAAGAAGCATCTCCATGTGGTGATGGGGCCATGGATTCACGGAATCAGCAAGGACGGGAAGGTGGGGCGCATGGATTTCGGCAAGGAGGCCGTCATCGATTTAGGCTCCATGCAGACCCGCTGGTTCGACCACTGGCTGAAGGGAAAGAAGACGGAGGTCGATCAGTGGCCTCCCTACCGGATCTTTGTGATGGGGCGAAACGAGTGGCGCGACGAACAGGAGTGGCCGCTGGCGCGGACCCGGTACACGCCCTACTACTTCCACAGCCAGGGTTCGGCAAATACGCTTGCCGGCAACGGAACGCTGGACACGACCAAGCCAGGCGACGAGCCGGCCGACGGATATGTCTATGACCCGGAGGACCCGGTGCCGACCCTGGGCGGCTGCAACCTGGGTAAGTGTCCGGTGGGACCGCACGATCAGACGAGTGCCGAGAAACGGCAGGACGTGCTGGTTTTCACCAGCGAAGCCTTGGCGAGTGAACTGGAGGTGACCGGGCCGGTCAAGGTCGTGCTGTATGCGGCGAGCAGTGCGACGGACACGGACTGGACGGCCAAGCTTGTGGACGTTCATCCGGAGGGGCTGGCCATCAATCTGTGCGACGGGATCGTCCGCGCCCGCTACCGCGACTCGGCCGGCCAGCCGACACTGATCGAGCCGGGGAAGGTCTATCCGTACGAGATCGACCTGTGGGTGACGAGCAACGTCTTCCTGCCTGGGCACAGGATTCGGGTGGAGATTTCCAGCAGCAATTTTCCGCGGTTCGACCGCAATCCCAATACGGGGCACCCGTTCGGCGCGGATGCGGAACTGGAGAAGGCGACGCAGTCGGTGCATCATGAGACCCAGTATGCTTCGCACATCGTGCTGCCGGTTATCCAGTGAACGCACTATGTGCCGCTCCTGCCCGGTGCGGCCGTCCAAATGATCCGCTGCGGCAACACCCAGGTTGATCGCACGATGCGAGTTGGGGCGATGGGTTCCAGAGTGTGGTTCCAGGATGGGGGGGCAGAGTCTGGCGAGTTTGGGGATGGGAGTGCGAGTTCGGGTATGGGTGCGAATTTGGGTGTGAGGGGCCAAAGTCTGGCGACTTCGGCTACGGGGGAGTTACTTTTTTGCCAAGGGGCGGCTGATCAGGATTTTCAGTTTCGACTTTTGTCCGACCAGTTTGCCGGCCAGGATATCTTCTTCGGTGAACCGGGCCAGGAGGATTTCGCCATCGGTGGACCGGTTGCGGTCGTAGGAGATGTAGATGGCCCCGTCCGGGGCCTGGAAGCCGTCGGGGTAGGAAACGCCCTTGCGCTCGTCGAGCATGAGGGGACCTTTCCAGGTGGTTCCCTCGTCGTCGGAGAGCCAGGCGGTGAGCTTGCTGCGTCCCTCGTGGGAGTCCATCGTGTCGCCGTGTTTGACCATGAGGATACGTCCCGAGGCGAGGCGGCGGATATGGAAGCGGGCAACGGGTTGCTGGATGCCGGGGGGAAAGGACGGTTCCGCCCAGGTCTTGCCGCCGTCGGTCGAGGTGCTCTGCATGATCCCCTTGGCGGTGCGGGCCAGCATCCAGAGGGTGCCGTCCTTGCGCTCGACGACCATGTGTTCGTGCCAATCGGGATTGGGGAACCGCACGCAGCCGCGCCGCTGCCAGGTTGCGCCCTGGTCGGTGGAGACGAAGACGTTGGCTCCGCGCAGGGGATCCAGTTCCTTGAAGGTTCCCCGGAAAGGTCCAAAACCCTGGCGCTGGTCGAGTGAGATCGGCAGCATCCACTCGCCGCTGGAGAGCACGGTCGGCTTGTTGAGCGTTACGCCGTGCCAGATCCGCCGCGGCTTGGACCAGAGCGGCTCTTCGGCGTCGGGATTTTCGCAGATGGCAGCCCAGACACCGGCACGGCCGTCGAACATGTCCATGGACTGGTCGAAGATGAGCCAGAGCCGGCTGAGCGGATCGGTCCAGAGGTTGCCGACGAGCACGCTGCGGTCCATGGGCAGCGTTTTGTTGTGGGCGTCGACCACCAGGCGCGGAGGCGACCAGGTCTGGCCGTCGTCGTCGCTGGTAGCCAGGACGAAGAAGGCCTTGGGGCTATCGCCCCCAGCGACCCAGCAGGCCCAGAGGCGGCCGCCGGGGGTGCGCTCGATGCCGATGGTCATGCCGTAATCCAGCCGGTCGTAGCCGTAGTCGGGCAGGGGCGAGGTGTTGAGCACCGGGGGGACGAGTGCCAGGTCGGCGATCTTCTCCATGGCCGCGATCTCGGGTGCCCGCGCGCCCTCGGGCGATTTGGCCGCCAGTTGCGCGGCCGGTTCCTGGGCGCCGAGGGAATTGAGGATCGCAAACAGCATGGTAGACATGACAACGGCGGCGGAATTCTTCATGGCTTCTGTTCTCGCGATGGTTGGTCAGCGATGGTCGGATAGGGTGCGTAGCTCTCGGCCAGGCACCGCATGCGAATGTTGCGGAACGTGACCGCTCCGCCGTCGACGAACAGCCTGACTCGGGCCCCTTCAGGATTCCAGAAGCGGGTGGTAAGCGATCGAAAGCCGGCAATCTCGGCGTCGAGGATATCGTGGCGAACGACGATGTCGACCGTGAAAGGTTGATCGAGCCCTTCCACGGCTTCGATCCCTGGTCCAGCGGCGATGCCGCCGCCGCTGTCGCTCATTTTGGAGAAAGCGACCCGCTTCTGAGCGGGATGGAACACCAGGTCACAACCGTCCTCCGCTCCGGCCAATCCGGCGCGCAATCCGATGCCGAACCTCGTCGTGCCGGGCTCCGGGACCAGATCCATCTGCAATCGATAGTCACTGGCAGACGTGGGGATCCCCCGCGATTGCATCCCACCGTTGGACTCGATCCGAATCGTACTGCGGTCCTCCGCCGTTCCCATCAAGGCCGGTTCGAAGGCAACGGGGAGTGTCTCGCCACATAGGGGGATCAATTCGGGAACGAAACGCGTGCCCAGCCGGCCATCGGCGTCCTGCACCAGTTCCCGGAGGATGCTGTTGCCGCCCCAGCCGCCATCGGGGAGGAATCCTGCGTAGATCCGCCGATCCTTCCCGAAGGGAGCCGTCTTGGGAACGGCCAGATTGTCGAGCCAGAGCGGTTCGTGTTCAAACCATGGGCCGAAAACACCTTGCGACCGCCAGACGCCGCTTCCGCAGACATAATAGTACCACGAGCCGAATCGGAAGACGTTCGGGCAAATAGCCAGGGGTTTGTCCGACGAAATGAACGTCTCTTCCACGTCTGTCCAGTGTTCGAGATCTTGGGACGTCATGCGAACCTGGGTATGGAGAATGCCCGGCGTCTTGAAGTAGTCTCCTTCGCCCAGGACCAGGGCACCGTTTTCAATCCTCGCCTTGCCCTGCAACCGCCCCTCGGGGAAGTTACCGGTGCGGTCGAGGAGGGATCCCGCCTCGAAGTCGTACCATGCGATCGGCGGCGGCCCCCCTTCGGCATCGACTCTCAGCGCGGCCAGTTGCCCAGCCGACAAGGAGCAATCGAAAACGCGGGCATCCAGCACCTGCCCCCGGAAGAATCCGTTCTGACGGCTGGCATGGGTATGGCGCAAGCCGATCAACAACGACGAGCCGGAAGCGAACGTCACGGGCTTTGGGACGTCGTAAGCGGCATAGACCTTTCCATCGCGATAGAGAGTCCCGCGACTGCCCTCCAGAACCAGGGCCATCTGGATCACCGCATCGGGCTTGGCTGTTTCCTCTGGCCAGTCGCCTTGCAGGGCGGGGGGCGGTGTGCGCTGGAAGCGGTCGCTTCCCGGCATCCAACGGCGCGGCACGCATTCGCCGAACCCGATCGCGTCGAACTGCAGGTTGTCGGGATGCTCGATCGTCAGGACGCTTCCCCCGCGCTGCTCCAGATCGTCGAGCTGGACCCATGCAACCAGCGTCTTGTCTTGGAGCGGCGTGGTAGTTGTCTGGCGGGTCGGCCCGGCCTTGATCATGTGAAACAGGCCGTCGTCGTCCTGAAAGACCTCGCAGTCGCCCCCTTCCAGGAACGGATGGGGTTTCGTTTTGGCGAAGTGGATACCGTCGCTGCTCACCGCGCGCTGGATGCCGCCGTGCCCTCCGTCGTAGTCCGGCGTCGGGTAGAACCAGTGGTACTGATCGTTGTGAAACGCCACGGCGCCGGTTCCATTCCAGGCCTCCCATGGCTCCGTGATGAGGATCGTCACCGGGTGATGGGTCCAGGTCTTGAGATCGCTGGTCGTCGCCTGCCAGACCTCCAGACCACCGTGACCACCGTCCCATTTGCTGTGCATATTGCGACGGAGGATCAGGTAGAACAGGCGGAATGTATTGGTCTGCTCGTCCCAGTACGGAATCAGGTCACCGGCTTTTCGATTGTGCCCGCGAGGCCGGAAGTACTGCATGCTGGCACTCTCGTCACCAAGAATGGCCAGTTCACGCTGACGCACGTGATCCGGTCCACCCGAGAGGGAGACGATCTCGCTCGGCGATAGCGACCGGTTCCAGAGAGCCACGTGATCAATCAGCCCCTTGAACCCCATTTTGACGCCGCCGTTTTCGTATCCCGCCCCGATCAGATACGGCAGGGTCGGCCGGCGTGTGACGCCGACGGGATACTCCTCGTCGACCAACACGCCGTCAATCCACAATTCGAGCTTCGCGCCGGTGAACACGGCGACGAGATCATGCCAGTCGGTGGCACCAATCAAGGCCACCGGGAAACAGGGCTTCATCACCGCATTGAACGTGTCCTGCTGGAGCGGGTTAGGCCAGGTTTGCTCGGGCTGCATCTGCCGGATTCGTTGGACGCGAGCGGCGTTGGGTTCCTCAGCGCCCCAGACCAATTCCAGCAACGACGTGCTACCGTCGACCGATCGTGGGCCGCCGGGTTTGAACATCCAGGAATAGATTGTGGGCACTTCACCGCCGCCGAGATTCCTGTCGGCGATCGGTTTTTTCGAACCGTCCACGGCGTGCAGGGCGAAGCTGACATGCTGGTCGTCACCGTAGCTGCCGAAAATGGGATACCGCCAGGTTCCTTCCGGGTCCTGCATGCGGATCGCCATGCTCCAATGCCGTGGATTGAGTTCCAGTTGCGCATTATTCTGGAGTGACAGGAATCCCCCGTCGAACCGCGCCAGTTTTCCATCGCCGCCACGGATCGTGGACGCCTCGTGCTCGAGGCCTTCCAATGGAACCCCCAGCTTCACGGCGCCCTCCACCTTGAGGGTTGCCGCCAAGTCTGTCGCGTCGGATGTATCGGACATGTGCCATAAATAGGCGGCGTCGTGGAACGGTTCCTGCCCGTCACCGCAGGCCTCGAAGCAAGCGATCATCCCTACCGCAATGAGCATCGCGGCCCATGGTAATTCTCCGAGAACTCTTGTCATCGTCTCGTACCTCCACCAGCCACCCCAAGGTTCATGTTCGGGAAAGCTCGATCGCAAGGTCTTCCTCACCAGTCAGCATAATGTGCTGGGAAAGTTGAATGACAGCTTTCTCCGGCTCGATTGCCAGGTTGGCCTGGATGGGCCGGCCTGCATGGGTCACTCGCAGGGTCTGGGGGGGCTGGCCGGCCTTGGTGGCCAGCGAAATTGTGCGCAGTCGAAGGCGGCCGGAGCGCAGCTTGAGCGTGGCTGCCTGGCGGCCATCGTGGATTGTCTGCTGGAAGGTTCCCCAGCCCTCGGCGGCGACGAAGGCGGCGCGGAAATTCTCTGGCGAGACTTTCGGTGCGAAACCAATCTGGCCTTTCGGACCATGGTATTGGAAACCGCAGACGCTCACGTACACGCCGTAGCTGGCCATCGAGCGGGCGTAGTGGTCGCCGCATTCCACTTCGTTGTAGGGGTTGCGCCGCGAGGGGTGATAACGGTCGTGGATCGCCCGGGTCACGGCGAGGCCCTCCTGGACGAGCCCCTCGGCGATCATGTGGCCTGCCGCCTGGTACTCGAAACCGTTCATGCACTCGTTCAGGTAGCCGGCGAAGCCGTGGGTGGGCTTGTCGCCGCGGGCTTCCTTTTCGCCCCCTTTGGGGAAAGTGCACATGATGAGGCCCGCCTCGCCGGGCATCGCGTACCAGCGGCCGGTCTGGTAATGCTCGCGGTAGGGTCCGACATCGGGGGTGAAGTTGTAGCGCCACAGCGATTTCAAGGCGGTGACGGTCTCTTCCTGCGGCAGTACCCTGGGCAGATCCACTTGCCAGGCCCATCCCTGGCCGAAGACCTGGTCGATGTGGCAACCGATGCCCGCCCCGAAGGCCTCGGGGTGATTCGGATCGCGGCGCTGATAGAAGAACTCGCCGTTGAACAGCTGTGCGACGAGCTGCTTGCCGCCGCGGTCGGCAATGCTGCTGCACTGCTGGGCGAAGTCGGAGTCGCCCATTTCCTGGGCCATGGCGGCGCCGGCTCGGAGGGCCGCCAGGTAGAGCGAGCTGATCCAGGAAATCGGCCCGTACCACTCCGCGTCGAGCGTATTGTACTGGGTCCCTTCGAGCACGCCGTTGGAATCGGCGTCCTGGGCGATGAGGAACTCGATCGACTGGCGGACCCGGGACCAGATGCGACGCAGGAACTGGTCGTCGGGGGACATCTGATGTTCGCGGAGCACGCGGAGAATCGTACCGCACTGTCCGTCGATCGCCTCGCGCCGGCCGAACTCGCCGCGGTAATCGATCTGTCCGCCTTCGTGGAAGGCCAGGCCGTAATCGACGTTTTCGCGGGTGATGCGTTCCAGTTCGGGAAACACCCTTCCGATCGCCTGGGCGTAATGCCAGACATGGGAGCAGGTTCCGGGACAACAGCGGACGCCTTCCCAGCCGTAGAACCGGCCGCCGGCAAATCGCAGGCAGGTGGCGGTTGCCAGCGTCGAGGTGTTGATGAAGGTGCGGTCGAGCAGCCAATAGGGCAACGTGGAGTCGTACCAGGTGTCGTGCCAGAGCCGCGTCTGGCGGTGGAGTTCGTCGGAGCGATCGGCGAGGTATTCGACCGCGGCCAGGCTGGAGGCGAAGCGCTGGGCATAATAGTGTCCCTTGCCCGCCGGCGGGATGTCGACGTTGGGAAAACGCCAGGCGACGGCAAAACTGACCGTCTTCTCCTGGCCGGGTGCGAGGGAGAAGGACTTCTGCATCTCTGCCTTGGGCCCCATGCCCACGGGGCCGCGCGCCGTTTGGACCGGCTGCGCAGAAGCGTCGCCGCTGGCGGCAGTTGCCGTCACATCGCCGGCATCGTCGAGGATGGCCAGGGTCATATCGCCCCAGTCGGACCGTTCGGGGAGCGGGGCTTTGGGCTGGAGCGGCTTGTCGGAGAAGACGATGTGGTCGACGCCGATATTGCCCCAGCCTTCGGTGAACTGATCGACAATCTGGAGCTGCGCGGACTGGCCGGCCAAGCCGCGGACATCGAACGAGTCGGGGCGGAGGCGGTTGTTGTTGGGCCCCACGGCGGAGGCAACCACTTTTCCGCCGACCAGCAGGTTGAGGCAGGTCTGACCCTTGTGCCCACCGCCGCCGATGAGGAAATTGATGTGACTGCGCTCGATCGTGAACGTTTCTGACGTCATCATGCCGACGTGCGCGTCGCCGGCGCGAACGTCTTCGCCCTGGCGGGTGTTGTGGGAGTTGACGAGCCGTTTGCCGTGGGCGCCCACGTCGCCCTGGTAGGCCGGCATCTGGGCGGCGGAAATCGGCTCGGTGCCGAAGGCCGTGCCTTCGACGGTCCATTTGTCGTAGCGGTCGGACTCGAAATCGTCGAAGATGATGTCTGGTCGCGGAGAGTCTGCCTCCTTGAGCACCAGCGGCACCGCTGTGCAGTGGACGCAGGTGGCACCCTGGCGGCGCTCGACCGTGCTTATCAGTTCCGCCTCGCCGGGACTACCGGTGCAGGCCAGGACCGGATTGGCCAGGCGGCCGGCCAGTTGGCACACAACCGGCTCTTGAGATCGGTTGCGGACCGTGTAGCGCAGGACCGTGAGCGGGAGCGAAGAGCTATCGACATCCAAGGGGATGAAGGGGGAGAAGGCTTCGAGCGACACTGTCACGGGGCACTGTTCGTCGGCATATTCGACCAGGCCGAACGGATAGGCTCCGCGAAAACGGACCGTTTTGAACCCTTGCGTGTCGAGTTGCCGGGTTTTCGCATCAGCGCCCGCGCCGGTGGAGACGACGAATTCCAGATTGACCGGCGACTGGACCTGCATGGGGTTCTGGTAATGCTCGGAACCGGTGTGGATCTGCTGGTTGAAGATGTCCCAGTGCCAGAGCCGGCCATCGCCCCCCAGGTAGACGTGCCCGCAGCAGAGTCCGCCGATGGGCAGGCCGATGTGGGCGAGTTCCGCGCCGCTGAACCATTCCGGTTCACCTCGGTCGAAGAGCGAGCGGATCCAGGACTGGGAGAGCTTCTTGTCGGCGGGAACGAGCTTCTCGAAATCGCCGGGAGTGAAGGGGCCGGCCATGGCGGTGCGCGGGGAAGGAATCAGCGCCCCGGCCGCCAGTGCGCCGCTCAGCTTGAGCAGATCTCTTCGCGGGATCCCGCCACCACAGCTTCCGCCGGAACAATCGCAGCGGTTTTCGGTCTTGCGGTTCATTGTGCTGGTGCTCCTGATTTGGGTTCAGCCGGGTTGGGATCCGGTTTCGCGAGCAGGCGCTCGCCGCGGACGAGTGCGGTTCGCATCCGGCTGGCCTGCTCAAGACGCTCCTGGTAGCGGGCTTCTCGAGAGACCTCTTTGGCATCGCTGAGCTGGAAACCGGGCATGTCGGGCCGAGGCGTCTGGCGGAGCCGATCCGTCCCGAGGCGAAGAAGTGCCAAGGCCTCCTCGCGCTTCGACGGGTCGGCCGCCAGAAGAGCGGCAAGGCATTGGCTCGATTCGGGACGGTTGAAGCTCGCATCGGGAAACACGCCATTGGCGATCTTGACGCCGACAAGCTGGCCGAGCCGGCCGAGTTCCGGGCCGGTGAGGGGCGAACGGCCGTACGGATTCTCGCCGTAGGCTCCGCCGGCATAGGTCGGGTAGTAGGGGGCGTTGATGTCGATCCAGGTGACGATCCGATCGAACGACTCGGGGTCGAGCTGGACCTCGTGGTCGATCTCCGTCTTGCCGTGGCCGTGGAGCAGCACTTCGGTCAGGCGGCTGGCGTGGGACCCCCAGGACTTGGGCATCTGCACCTCGGTGGGTCCGGCGCCTACGACGTGGACCCAGCCCTTTCGGCGCAGCTCGACGTAGGACGTGTTGAAGACGAATCCCAGGTCGCCCGTCAGGTTGAGTTTCTGGCCGGCCTCCTGGCCGTAGTCGTGGCAACGGGTGCAGTGCTTGTCGAAGACCGGCTGGACCTCGGCGGTGTAGCTGAACAGGCGCGGCGGGCCATACCAGGGCCGCAGCTTCTGGGGCGAGTGCCGCTCGGTGCGAGCGGTATATTCCCACTGGCCGGTTGTGCGCCGGTTTTCGTGGCAGCCGACGCAGCCGACCGCCTCGCCGGGGCGGACGATGGTGCCGCTGCGCATCGACTGGACCATCATTCCCTGCTCGTCGAGGAGCTGGAAGTAGACGAAGGTGTCGGCCGGCACGGAGAATTCGGCGCTGCCGTCGGCGGCGACGGCGACGGTGCCGAGGATGCGCTTGTTGTTGAAGTCGTCCCAGGCCATGCCTGGGGCCTGCTGGCCGGTGCCGCCGTCCCAGGCGGGCCCGGTCCAGAAGCGTTTTTCCGGCGATTCGACGACCCGCAGATATTTCACGCTGCCGGGCTCCACCTGCGCCATTCCCGAACCGAGACAGACGTTTTCGACGCGGAAGGTTCCTTCCTGCCTGGCCAGGTCGATGCGGGAGGGAATTTCCCGCGGGCGCTCGCGGGGCCCGAGCGGCATCGGATCGAAGAGGCCGGGCTGCTCCTTGTGAACGAGGATTTCATTACCGAAGAGGTCGACGAGGTAGATCCCCATCTCTTCCCCGGTGCCGGTCATGCGGGAGCAGAGGAAGTACTTCTCGGAAAGCGGGTAGGGATCTTCGTATTTGGGGTTGCAGGCGATAAACGTGTCGTAGTTGCCTTTTTCGACGAGGTCGATGGCGCTGGGCGGCCAGGTGCGGACGACCGGACCACGGCCGTCGAGTCCGAGCCGGCGGTCGACGATGGCCAAGGCGCCCCAGGGGCGGTCGTGGCAGGAGGAGAACGTGGCGATGAACTGTTCGGTGCCGGGGACCGCACGGGCGTCGAGGACCGCGCCGGGCGAGGCGGTATTGTTGCCCCAGTAGATGGCGTGGTTGGTGCCGTCGGGGTTGGTAACCCAGACGCCCTGGGCATCGCCGAAGTTGCGATCGACGTATTCCCAGCGGTCGTAGAGCACGCGGCCGTCGGGCAGGAGCGACGGGTGGCCTTCGTGAAGCGTGCTGTGGCCGATCTGCTGGATGTTCGATCCGTCGGCATTCATGGTGAACAGGTTGCCCATGATGTGCCGGTTGCACATGCAGTACTTGGGCTCGCGGGTCGAAGTG
>CAZLWV010000068.1:36912-38200 GCA_964563135.1 uncultured Planctomycetaceae bacterium | reverse complement strand
GGAATCGAAACGAACGGCGACGCCTGGCCCAGACAGCCCGCAGTCCGGAGCGGCCGCTGCCCCCGGGTTCGTCACACAGGAGGTGAGCGAGCGTCGCAACAGGTTTGCACGGTCCACTTTGGAAACGACCGTCTTCCCTCGCACGGCCATCGACACGCCTCCGCCGCCTTGGCAATGGACGATCGTGCCTTGGATCAGTTTGGTTCCGTCGAAGATTACTGTCGATCCGCCGTCGCGCACCGTTACGCTGGACACCGCAAACCGGCCGTCGACGGTGAAGTCTTCCAGGCCTGTGGATGATGCGGAATCGACCAGTATGGAGAGGCAGAGCAGCAGGGCGGCACAGGTGGGCTTTTGTGGCGTGGGGGCAATCATAGGACCACGAGCCCCTTGGAGGCGGGAGGAATCGAGGTGGGATCGACTTCTATCCTACCCCGGCCGCCGACCGCTTGCCAGCGAAACACAGCTTCCCCGTGCGAGTCGTAGAAATCGGGTGCGCCATTATCGAGATCGATATCACTTCGGTCGCTTGAACACCATGGGCCCCCGTATCTCGAACGCAAATTCCCAACCTTCGGCGCCCAGGCGATTCAGCCCCTTCTCCAGTTCGGCCCCCATCTTCTCACGTTCCTCGCGCGAGAACGCTCCCTGAACCTCGGCCAGAGATTCAATATCGACCACTTTGTACTCCCAGGCCTGAACTACCGGCTTCTCAGGAACCTGGGCCTCTGATCGTGAGACGACAAAGAGGGCTCCACCAACACACAACACGGCTACCCCTGTCAACGCAACAATCGATCGCACGGTTCTCTCCTTTGATGTGGACTTGCGAGTATCGGACAATAGGCCGTTCGTCTCGCGACGGGAGATATTGCGATCATTTCGAATGTACTGAGCCGGTTGCCTCACCGCTCTTCAATCCGCTCCAGCTAAACGATTGCTGCAAGAACTGAAAAGGGACGCACACCGGCCTGCGGTGGGCGTCCCTGGGGGCGATTCCGGGGTTGGCTTCGGGAGCCGGCTACAGCGAGCGGACGAACTCGACGAGGTCGGCCATTTCCTGTTCGGTGAGCGAATCGATGTCGCCGCCGCCGACCTTGCCGTGCTTGCCTTCTTTGAAGAGGGCTTCCAGGGTGACCCAGTGGCCGTCGTGCATGTAGGGCCCGGTGCGCCAGCATTCGATGAGCGTGGGCGTATCGAAGTCGTCGCGGCGGTCGTACTTGCCGCGGCTCTTCACGTCGTGCATCTGCTTGTCGGTGTAGAGCGGCTCCGGATGGCACTTGGCGCA
>CAZLWV010000068.1:27647-36902 GCA_964563135.1 uncultured Planctomycetaceae bacterium | reverse complement strand
ATGTATTGGGATCAAAACCAGCCGTGGCAGAGGCCACCTGGGTGCCATCGAGCAGGTCTCGCCCGTCATTTAGCGCCAGTTCCAGGCACTTGGCGCAGTTGATCCTCTCGCTGAAGAAGATCGCCTTACCCCGCTGGGCCGACTCGCTGAGCTGGCCGTTCACCAGGTAGGGGCTGGGCACCGGCTTGAGTGCCTTGAGGTATTCGTCGATCGCCTGGGCGTCTTCGTCGGGGCGAACCGCGAACTGGATGTGGGTGATACCGCTACGGACGGCCGTCTCGGCGTCGGCCCGCACGCCCGTGGCCATCGAGGGGGGCGTTTGATGGGTCAGCAGCATGCTGCGGTTGTTCTTCGGATTGCCCATACCGTCGTTCATCAGGTCCCAGTTGAGGGCGTCGACACGGGCATCGGGGTGGCAACTGGCACAGCTTTGCCAGTGCTGGAAGCAGAGCGCCGCGTCGTGGAAGTTGATCTCGCCGCGGCGGATTTGCGTCAGTTCGGGGCGGGGGCCCAGCTCGATCAGGGTCACGGGGCGTTTCTTCGGCGAATCGAGGTCGACCACGGCCACAAGATCGCTGAAGTACACCGCAGCGTAGGCCTTGCGGCCGATGACCTCCAGCCCGCGCGGCCCGTTGACCTTCTCGGCGTCCGGAACGATCGCCCATGGATCGCTGCTCTCCAGGCCGATGCGGCGCCGCAGTCCCACGAGGAACGCCAGGTCGTTGGGAATGTCGCTCTTGATCACCGAGGAATAAGTCCCACGATTGTCGTAGCGGCCGGCGGCCTTCGCCTCCTCGATCGTGGCCGGCACCTCGTTGAGCTTGGCGTGCATGCCTGCCACATCGATCACGCTCATCTCGTGCGTCCCGCTGTGGGTGACGCAGATCGTCTTGCCGTCGGGCGTGATACCGATGCCCCAGGGATTGGCGGCCCCGAGATCGATATCGTCCAGGAGCACCGTGTTGAGTAGCGTCTTGGCCGCCACGTCGATAATGCTCATGGCGTTGGTGTTCATCCAGCCGCGTTCGAGCTGGGTTGTCGGCATCTGGTAACGGGCCAGGACATGGGCGGCGTAGGCGAACTTGCCGTCGGGTGAGACGCAGATTTCGTGGATGCTTGCACTGCCGTTGGGCAGGCGGATATTCGTGGCCTGGTTCGTGGCTGTGTCGATCACGGTGATTTCCGCGGCCACGTCGTATGAATCGCAGGGATCGTTCGGCAACAGGTTCGTCACCAGCAGCGTCTTGCCGTCGGGCGAGATGGCCGCATCGAAGGGCTCGCGGACCGTGGGCACGCGGGCGAGCGTCTTGCCCGTGGCGATCTCGATCACGGAAACGTCGTTGTTGAACCGGTTGCAGACGTAGACCAGCTTGCCGTCGAGACTGACGACCGGTGCTCGGGCCGAATGGCCGGCCTGGAGAGTGTTCTTCACCTCGCCGCTGGCCGGATCGATCAGGGCCACGCTTCCTTCGGGCTTGGCGCAGGTGACAAACAGCATTTTGCCTTCGGGGCAGAGCGCCAGACCGGTGGGCGGAGCCGGGCACGGGATTGTTTTGGTGACCTTGCCCGACGCTACCTCGACCACGGCGACCTGCCCCGCGTCCTGGCAAAGCACGTAGAGAGTCTGGCCGTCGGGGCTGGCAACCAGATCGGTGGGACCCTGATAGCCGGCCGCGGCCACACCCGCAGACAGGACGATGGCAGCCACGAGAGCGGCGAGAATCGTGCAAGTACGCATCATCGGGGGACTCCTCCTCATCGGCAAAGACTTCATCGTGGAATCGGCAGGCGGGCGTCAGCGCCGACAGGACAGGTGTGTCGGCAGGTCGAACCCGCCGGTTCGGGAGACGCCCTTTGGTGGGGGTACCCATCACGAGCCTCTAGTATACGAAGCGCCCAGGACCATGTCGACGCGCGGCGGGCAAATCCGGACTTTTTTGAAATGGGTCGTTCCTTGGGCAACAGGCGGCACTTTTTTCGGCGGGAACTGGTATTCGCTCCTCCGCTCTGCTTCTCGCTCGCCGAATGCCCCAATAGACTGGAAGAACTCGAACGAGGACTGGAGGAGCACATTGTGACCGATCGCAGCCCACAGGAAACCGGCCGGCCGGCCTGGGAAGACAGCCTCATGATGCGGGCGGCCCGGCGGCTACCGTGCCGGCGGACGCCGGTCTGGCTCATGCGCCAGGCCGGCCGCTACATGGCCGAATACCGGGCCATCCGTGCCAGGACGTCGTTCCTGGAACTCTGCCGGAATCCATCGCTCAGCGCGGAGGTCATGTCGACGGCGGTCGATCGTCTCCAGGTCGATGGGGCCATCATCTTCTCCGACCTCCTTCTGATTCTCGAGCCGATGGGGCTGGAACTCGAATTCGGCGCCGGTGAAGGTCCGCTGATCCACAATCCGGTGCGGGAGGCCGACCAGATCGACCGGATCGTCGAACTCGAGGAGATGACGCCGCTGGGCTACGTGATGGAGACGGTTGCCGCCACGCGGGCCGCCATCGACCAGTCGCTTCCGGTCATCGGCTTTGCCGGGGCCCCCTTCACCCTGGCCAGTTATGCGATCGAGGGCGGGTCGAGCCGCAACTACCTCCACGCCAAATCGATGATGTTGACCGATTGCGGGGCCTGGCACGCCTTGCTCGGCAAGCTGGCCCGTTCGGTCGCCCGTTACCTCACCGCCCAGATCGACGCCGGCGCCCAGATCGTGCAGCTCTTCGACAGTTGGGTGGGTTGCCTGGGGCCGGACGAGTATCGGAGCTACGTGCTGCCGCACACGCGGGCCGTCATCGAGGCGATCCGGCCAGGCGTGCCGGTGATTCACTTTGCCACCGGCAATCCGGCTCTTCTGCCGGTGTTGCGGGAAGCGGGGGGCGACGTGATGGGGATCGACTGGCGGATACGGCTTGACGACGCCTGGCAGTCGGTGGGCCACGACAGGGCCGTGCAAGGCAACCTGGACCCGGCGGTGCTTCTGGCCTCTCGTGACGAGATCCGCCGCCAGGTGCAAAACATTCTCGATCAGGCCGGCGGCCGGCCCGGGCACATCTTCAATCTGGGGCACGGGGTTCACAAGGAAACCCCGGTCGAGAATGCGATCGCACTGGTGGAGGCGGTGAAGGAATTGAGCGCAAAACCCTGATTCGGCCGTTGTGGAGCTCGACAGAATAGGACGTTCGGAAAACCTTTTGCGGTATTCGGTTGCCCCGGAGGGGCTGCAACATACCAGCCCAGGGCAACGCCCTGGGAAGGAATTGCCTGCAGCCTCTCGCCCTGTAAGGGCTCAACAATCTGATCCTGCCAGACGAGCCTGCCCTCCCTTCGAGGTTCACGGCACGTTTGGAGTGCGGCGACTCGTCGCCGCTTTCTTTCAACACACGCGTTCCTTTTCGAATAGTCGCCAACCGTGCGATAAGCCGTTCCGCTTCATTCATTCATCTGGAGCCCCCGGCCCCCCCCAAACACTGCGAATTGGCAGCCATTACAGCCGGTGCGGGGCGCCGGCTTGGTATTGCACGAGCCGAGCCCGGCACAGGGTTTTCTTTTCCACCGGTGCGGCTGCTATCGCTTGAGACTGCCAGCGAACGGCCTCTGCAAAGTTGCCGGCTTCGGCGTGAGCCGCGGCGAGGATCTCGAGCCAGTCGGGCGGGCAGCAGCCGACAAGCTCGACGGCCTTGTTCGCCAGAGCGACCGCCGCATTGCCGTCGCGCAATCCGGCCTTCGGGCAGGTGGCTTTGAGCCAGGCGAGGTTCTTGTAGGCGTTGGGATGACGGGGCATCAGTTCGATCGCCTTGGCGTAATGTCCGGCGGCTTCGTCGTAACGGTCCAGTTCCACGAGCGTATACCCGTGATTGTTGTGGGCAATGGGGTGGTTCGGATTGAGCTCGTGGGCCCGCTCGTAATCGCGCAGCGCCTTGTCGAATTGCCCGAGCCGATGCCAGGCGAGTCCGCGATTCGAGTAGATCGCGGGATCGGTGGCAGCGATCTTCTCGGCCGCGTCGAATTCGCGGACCGCATCATCCCAGTTGCTGCGATCCATCGCGACGTTCCCTCGCGTCAGGAAGGCCTCGACAAGTTGCGGATCGCGGGCGAGTGCTGCATCGCAATCGGCGGCTGCTTCGTCGAGACGCCCCATCTGGCATAAGAACGAAGCACGCTCCGCGTATTGGCAGGCCAGTTCCGGATCGAGGCGAATGGATTCGGACATATCCTCGATCGCCCGGTCGTAGTTCCGGAGAGCTTCGTAGGCGAACGCCCGTCGCCGATGACCTTCGGCAGATTGCGGCTTGGCTTTGAGGAACCGATCGAGATCGTCAACTGCTTCTTGATAGTGACCAAGATCCTGGAAGGCGAGGGCG
Source organism: uncultured Planctomycetaceae bacterium (assembly GCA_964563135.1). Taxonomy (GTDB): domain Bacteria; phylum Planctomycetota; class Planctomycetia; order Pirellulales; family Thermoguttaceae; genus JAAYAY01. The sequence goes on along the minus strand of CAZLWV010000068.1, from coordinate 32,541 downwards.
CGCGCGAAATAGGCCTGGAATAAACTGGCGTCCAGTCGGATCGCCTCGGTCAAATCGGCAAGGGCTGACTCGGAAAACTGCCGTGCCTGGAGAGCGCATCCTCGGTTGTGGAATGCGGTGGCAGCCGTCGGATTCAGCGCGATGGCCTGGTTGGCGTCTTCGATCGCCTTGACGAAGTCCTCTTTGCGATACCAGCACGTACCGCGATTTCCGATGGCAACCGTCAGGTTCGGCTCCAGTTCTAATGCCCGATTGAAGGCGGAAATCGCGTCGTCCCAGCGATCTTGTTTGATGAGAGATAAACCCTCCTCGTTCAGAGCGAGGGCCTTTCTGAGACGCTTGGGGAGAAGGAGGAAATTGAAGATCCTCCTGAAGGTGCTGATCGCCATCGCAGTTTCTCGCGCGCACGGAGTGGTCCCGGCACGAGCATCGTACTGCAATTGTTCGGGCAGAGCAATCACCCAGGGGTACGTCGAGACGCATCCTACCGTCGTCGCCGCCTCGGTGGAGCCGGTTTGGGGCGTTCCTGCTCATTGGGCGGGATGTACTTGTATTCTCCGTCGGTGATCTGGGCCAGGACCTCCATCCGCTGTTTGCTCTCGGGGTCTTCGTAGGCGAAAGTGTGGATGGGGGCGTAGCCGCGGTGCATCTGCTCAACGAGCTCTTCCGCTTCCAGGGTCACGTCGAACGGCCGGTTCTTCCTTCTTTCGTGTTGGATCGGGTTGAATTCGCCATCCGAAAGGAGAAAGATGGCATCCGGAGCAATCGACATGGCTACGAACAGAGCTTCCCGCGGGTCGGTACCCCCGCCGACCGAGATCGTTTTGAACCACTCCTGCAATCGCTCCTTGTTCTCCCGTGTGGCGGGAATCGTGGTCGGGCTGGGCGACTCGTCGTCGAACATGCGCCGGGTGGAGGTGGAGAAGAGAATGACGTAGAAGGACTGGTAGGGTGCGCTCGCGATCAAGGTGAGCGGACCGCCGCCGCGTTCGACGGGAAGCAACAATAGGGCGGCCATCAGCAGAATCAGCAGGTTGACGATCGCCGAGATGAGCCAGCAGACAGAGCACGGCGCTGTAGTGCTCGACGGCATCCCTCCACTTGCCTTGCTTCAGAAGAATTGCCCCGCCCAACCAGTCCCCCCTGAGATCAGGGTTCCGCGCCGCTGCGGCTTCGTACTGGGCGGCCGCTTCGTCAATCCGGCCCAGTCCGAGTAAGACTTGGGCGCGAGAGTGCCGAATAATCGCGTTCTGCGGTTCGAGCCTGATGGCCTCGTCCATGTCGGCCAGGGCGGAATCCAACTCGTCCAGACGGTACCACGACAAGGCACGAGCCCGATAAACCCACGCCATCTCTGGATCCATGGCTGTGTCCCCGGCAAGCGAAGGGCCGAACGCAAGGATTGTACTGCATTCTTTCCGGCGGGGCAATCAGGTCTATTGACGTTTGCAGGGCGAATGAACCGAGGCCGGCGGGCGGGAGGTCGGCAAAGGCGCCAAATCGGCTGACCGGTGGGGTTACTTGCCGCGCAAATATCAAAAAAGCCCCGCTGGTGCGCTTCTCGTGCCTCAAGGCGCAGCCTATCTCCGCCTTCTTCGCGGGACCGAGTCGTTTGCGGTGGAATCCATAGGCGGAATATACCTGTACTTGCCGCCGGAAAGCTCCGCCAGTTCTTCCATGCGCTCCTTACTTGTAGGGTTTTCGTAAGCGATGGTGTGGATCGGGGTGTAGGGTTGGTTGAGCTGTTCGACAAGCTCCTCCGGGGTTGGATGGCCCTGGAAGAGATGTGTCCCCCGTTCCGCTCCGTTGAAATCGCCGTCGGAAAGGAGAAAGACGGCGTCCGGTGCGATCGACAGGGCAATCACGATCGCATCGCGCGGATCGGTGCCGCTCCCCATCTCAATGCCCTCCAGCCACTGCCGCAGACGCTGTTTGTTTTCCGCCGTGGCAGGGATGGTCTCGGGGGTGGGCGACAGGTCGTCGAACATGCGGCGAGTCGTCCACGAGAACAGGATGACGTAGAACTCCTGACCGGGAGAGAGCTTTTCAACCGTGCGGAGCAGTTCGTACCTTGCCCGGTCGAAACGGCTGCCGGGACCGGGGCGTCCGTGCCGGTTCCAGTTCATGCTGATCGACTTGTCGAGGATGTAGACGAAGCGGTCCCCGTGAGCGACCGTTCCGAAGTACTCGGTTCCGATCCCCTTGCCCCCGCCCCCCGTGCCCCCCTGTAGGCTGCCGCTCCCCTCGGACCCGGTGTTGCCGATCGCGAACAGATCGATTTCAACTTCGGGCGCAGGAGGCGGTTCGGCTTGGGGCAGTTCCAGATCGGTGTGGAAGTCGAGCGGTTCCAGATCCGGCGTGTCGATCAGCCGTTCCAGGTCCCCCTCGTCGGTCTCAACTCGTGCCACCAGCGAGAACGGCCCAACCCCGCGCTCCTTGGGAAACAGATAGATCGCAGCCGCGATCAGAAGAGCGAGATTCACCACCGCCGACCCCAGCCAGGCGATGCACCACTCCTCCGCCCGCTTGCGCTGCGCTCGGTCGTTTCGGTCCGGCAAGCCCGACATCCCTCACCCCCTGCATCGCACGGCGTGATCCACCAGCCTGCAGTGTATCAAAGGTTGCGAAGAAAGGGGGACCGCGGGGAATCTTGTGGCAAAGAAAAACTGCCCTCGAAAGCTCAGTCCTGGGACGAATCCGATCCCTTGCCGCCGGCGATCTTCACCAGATCGACAACCTCCCACAGGCCCGACCGGTCCGGCTCCTTGATCACGATCTTCTCGCCGACGTTCGCCTTCTCCTCCGGCAGGAGGACCTCGCGCTGCTCGTCGCCCTGCTGAACGGTGCATTTCCTGTACTTCTTCACGATCATCTCCCTTGGCAGAAGGAGTCACCCCGTCGGACCAGTGATTCTCGCGCCGGATCGGTTCCACCCGCCCAGATCGCAAACGACGACCGAGCATAAGAGCCGATTTTTGAACCTGCCGCAATCCCACCGCTCTGCGTCCGCCGCGAGCAACCGGGCCGGTCCTGGCATCGACTGGATGACTTCCTGTCTTCGTTGGTTCCCTGACCTCGGGTATCGATCCTGCCAGGTTCCACCAGGCGACGGACTTTCAACCCCACCCACACCTCGAAGTCTCGCTGCTAACCTTCCTGTCAATCCTTTGAAGATATCCCAGCCGAAACGACCCGGGCAAGATCGGTTGGCGACAGCCCCCCTTCGTGGCGTCCCCACCAGGGAGCGTACTGGGCCGAAAGGGCAGCCGCCGGTTGTTGGCTGTAACTTATTGCCAAACAATTCGTTGCGACGAATATCGCCGCCCCGGACATGTCGCCAGTCGTCACGCAACTTACGCAAGGAACCCGGCCAGGGTTCTTGAATGTCCGCCAAGGATCGTTGGGGGGAAGGCGACAGCAATGCTGGCACCAACCGGTGGGACTGGCACGCCGGGTTGTCTTCCGGCTTCGCCCGGCAGCCCTGAAGTTGCGGGTGTTTTCCAGGCGGACTGGCCATGGCCCCTGTTCACCCAGGTCGTCGCAGTGGCAGACACGTTCTTCGGTCGGGCAACGCGATGTGCACATCGAGTCCGTGTGGGATGCGGGGGCCTGGCTTGCATCTTGCGCGTCGGGTTCCCCAGCTTCTCTGGCCGGTTATTTTCCTTTTCGCTAGAATCCAGCGTTTTCCCAGATAGAAACGCTCAGATCGCGGAAGCGATGCGATAGGGCATGGAGGCCTTGATCATGAGGACTTTCCGACAAGCCGGAACCCGATGGCCGAACCCCTGTCATTGGGCCGTTCTGGTGTCTCTCGGTTTCACCCTGATTCTCTCGCCAGCAGGCCGGGCGCAGCCCCAATCGGGAGCCCATGGCCCCGCCCCGGTTCGTTCCGGTACGTTGGCCTCAGCCCTGCTTTCTTCCCAAACGAAGACGAAGGCCAGCCGCAAGGCCGCGTCGCAGCCGGTCCGGAATCCGGTTCACCTCGGCGCGCCGGGCGAAAACGTGCCGGTGGCGGATCAGCCTCGTTATGCGCAACCGACCATGTCGGCGTCGCTCCCTGCAATGGACTGGCCGCCCCTGGCCGCTGCATCGCCCCATCCGGCGGCCGGGCCCCTTCCGCCGGCTGCCATGCCGGCACCGAATCATGCTTTCGCGCCGTCGATGCCGCCAGCGATCGCCGGCGAGGCTCAACAGGCCCTTGGGCCGATGCCCACAGGCGACGGCAACCTGGTCGGTTTTCAGCAAGGGCCCGTCGGCCCGGCGCCGACTGCCGTCCCGCCCGCCGATCCTGAACCGGCGCCGTTGCCGGTGCAGGTCACCGGACGCACCGGCAACCTGGAAGCCTCGGCGATCCTGCGCGAGGACGCCAGGCTCAACGATGTGTGCTTCGTCGACGCCGAGTTCGGCTGGGCGGTCGGCGACCGCGGCACCATCTGGCACACCGGCGACGGAGGCTCTCACTGGCAGCTTCAACCCACCAACGTGCAAAGTGCGCTCCACTCGGTCCACTTTCTGGACCGGCAGAACGGTTGGGCAGTCGGCGGATATGCCCATCCCTTCACGCACACGGGGACCGGCGTTGTGCTTGTGACCGACGACGGCGGGCGAAACTGGAAATCGAAGGACCAGCCGCTCCTGCCGATCCTGAAAAAGGTGCGTTTCTTCGACCTCCAGCATGGCTGGGCCCTGGGCTGCACCAGTGCCGCGTCGCCTTCGGGCCTGTTTCAGACGGAGTCGGGGGGGCGGTCCTGGAATCCTGTGCCCAGCGTCCGACAGCCGGGTTGGGCGGGAGGCGACTTCCTCGACCCTCGGACCGGCGCGCTGGTCGGCCAGGATGGTTCGGCGGCCGAGGTGCGCAGCGGCCGGATCCCGTCGGAATACATTCCAGCCGTGG
>CAZLWV010000068.1:3933-27637 GCA_964563135.1 uncultured Planctomycetaceae bacterium | reverse complement strand
CGGCCAGCGGGACGCCCCGATTCGGCCTGCGCGGCCCCCGCGCCGTGCAACTGGTGCCACCATCCTACGGCTGGCTCGTGGGCGAAGGGGGGCTGGCGATGCTCACCCGCGACCTGGGACACACCTGGCAAACACCCCCGGCCCCCGTGCCGGCAGACGCGGCCGGCCAGTTTGATTTTCTCTCGGTCAGCGTGCGGAGCACGAAGGTGTGGCTGGCAGGCTCCCCCGGCACGCGCGTGTTCTACACGCCCGACGCAGGACTCTCCTGGCAGGTGCAGCGAACGGGCCAGAATGCTCCACTGCGGGCAATCCATTTCGCCGACGACGTTCACGGCTGGGCCGTCGGCGACTTCGGCACAATCCTGGCCACCGCCGACGGCGGCCAGACGTGGCACCGGCAACGAGCCGGCGGCACCCGCGCCGCCCTGATGGCCGTCTTTGCCGGGGGCCGCGACCTGCCCCTGGAACTGATCGCCAGGCTTTCCGGCAACGAAGGCTACCTGAGCGTGGCCGAGATCATCGGCCGCCCCGACCCCGAGCAGGCGGCGGAGGAAGGCGTCGCCTGCCGCGACCGGATGCATGAGGCGGTTGTGGCCCTGGGAGGATGCGGGGTGGACCAGGCGTGGCGGTTTCCGATGCTGCCCGACGTGCTCAAACTCCAAGGCGATGCCGTGATCGACCAGTGGAATCGGGCCAACGACGGCCTCGGCGCCGCCTACCTCGAAGCCCACCTGGTCCGGCAGATCCGCACCTTCCGCCCCGAGGTGATCGTGACCTGCGGATCGAGCCCCGCCGGCAGCGATCCGCTCTCCGATCTGGTCAACCACGCGGTGACCGGCGCGGTGCAGGCCGCCGCCGAGCCCACCTCGCACACCGACCAGATCACCCAGGGCGGGCTGGAACCGTGGAAGGTAACACGGGTCTTCTCCACCATGCCGCCGGGACTGAGCGGCACGACCAACCTGTCGACAGCCCAATTGGCCGCCCGTCTGGGCCGTTCCCTGGCCGACGCAGCTTCAGCAGAGCGGGGCCTGATCGAACGGACGATGAGTCCGCCGCTCGAAACCCTCGGCTTCACCCTGCTCGTGGACCAGCGCCCCGACCACGGCGGCGAGGAGGATTTCTTCGCCGGCATCATGCTTCCTCCCGGCGGCGACGCGCGGCGGCAGTTGACCGACCCGCCCCCGGCCAATCTCGACCAGCTCCGCCGGATGGCCGAGCAGCGGCGCCACACTCAGGCGATTCTCAAGCATGCGGGAGCCGATTCGCCGTCCGGCATGAACCTGATGGCCCAGACCGATGACCTCACGCGGGGCCTGGACGACGACATGGCGGCTTCGGTTCTCCACCACATGGCGCAAACCTACTTCACCGCCGGCCAGTGGCCGATGGCCCAGAGCATGTTCCAGCGGCTCGCCAATCAGTATCCCACGCACCCGTTGGCCCGCTCGGCGCTCCGCTGGCTGGTCCACTACTACGTGAGCGACGAGGCGGCCTGGCGAGTCTACGGAAGCAAACGCGTCATGGTCCAGAATGTCGAAACGCGCGCTGTCGATCCCAAGAAGTTGGCGGAAGGCGTCACTGCCGCCACCTGGGAGGCAGACCAGGCCGCTCCCTTCGCCGTCCGCCAGGGCTCGGCCCCGTCGGTCGACTCGGCCCAACTGGAAGACCGCCAGCAGCTCGCATCCAATCTCGGCAAGACCATCGAACGATTCCTCCCCGACCTGTATGCCGAACCGAGCGTGCGGTTTCCGCTGGCCGTGGCCGACCGCAAACGAGGCTATCCCACCCAGGCCGAGCGCTACCTGATGATTCTCGAGCGGAGCACGACCCAGGACGACTGGTGGGCGTGTGCCCAGGGCGAGCGCTGGATGAACGAGGCCGCCGGCATCCCGCCCAAGCAGGTTGCCAACTGTGTGATCGCCCCAACAAAGCCCCACCTTGACGGCCAGCTCGACGACGCCGTCTGGCAGCGTGCGAAACCGGTGAGGTTCAAGTATGACAGCCTCAAGAATGGCGGCCCTCGCGTCGCACGGGAGAAACGCCCCGGTGCAGACGCGAACCTTCCGGCCCGGCCGGATCGGCCCTCCGGTCCGGGCGAGTCCTCGGCGAATCCGGCCGATGACCAGTCGCCCCTTGCCACGGCTATGCTGGCCTACGACGACCAGTTCCTGTACCTGGCGGTGCGCTGCCCCCGGGCACGCGGGGTGGATTACTCCGGAGTACGGGGCATCCGGCCCCGGGATCCCGATCTCTCGGCCCGCGATCGGGTCGAAGTGTTCCTGGATATCGACCGCGATTTCGCAACCAGTTACCAGTTGACCATGGACTACCGGGGCTATGTGGGAGAGAGCTGCTGGGGCGACGCCACGTGGAACCCGACGTGGTTTGTGGCTTCCGACGACAACCGCGAAAGCTGGACCGCCGAGGCCGCCATTCCACTGGACCAGCTCACCGGCAAGTACCCCACCAGCCGCACCGTGTGGGCCCTGGGCCTGCGCCGGATCATCCCCGGCGTAGGCCTGGAAAGCTGGAATACGACGAGCACCGGCGAGGTGAGCCCCGAGCAGTTCGGCTACCTCATCTTCGATTGACTACGCCTTGCGGATTCTCGCCCGCTTGAAGGTTTCAGGTGAGCATTTCCCTGAACTGCCCGAACAGGTAGCTGCTGTCGTGCGGCCCCGCCGAGGCCTCGGGATGGTACTGCACGCTCAGCGCGGGGAGCCTCTTGTGACGCACCCCTTCGATCGTCCCGTCGTTCAGATTGATGTGGGTCACTTCCAGATCGCCGGGCAGACTGTCGCGATCGACGGCAAAGCCATGGTTCTGGCAGGTGATCTCGACCCGCATATTGGCCAGGTTCTGCACGGGCTGATTGGCCCCGCGGTGGCCGAACTTGAGCTTGAAGGTCTTTCCCCCCGCGGCCAGGCAGAGAAGCTGGTGGCCGAGGCAGATGCCAAAGATCGGCTTCTTGCCCAGCAGGTTGCGGATGGTTTCCTGGGCGTAGGTGATCGGCTCGGGATCTCCCGGCCCGTTCGAGAGGAAGACCCCGTCGGGCTTCCGGGCCAGAACCTCGTCGGCCGTGGCCGTGCCGGGAAGGATCGTCACCCGGCACCCCATGTCGAACAGGTGCCGCGCGATGTTCCACTTCATGCCGTAGTCGAGGGCCACGACATGGGGAGCGTTCCGGTCGACCGGCTTGGCAGGCGCCCCGTCGAGCTTTGCCCACCGATTGAGCGGCTGATCCCAGGAAACGGCCTCTTGCGGAATCACCTCCCGCACCAGGTCCCGGCCGATCAAACCCGGACTTGCCTTCGCCTTGGCCACCAGGCTCCGGTCGTCCAGATCCGTGGTCGACAGCACTCCGTTCATTGCCCCCCGAATCCGCAGCCGGCGAACCAGCGCCCGTGTATCGATCCCCTCGATGCCCACAATCCCGTGCCGGGCGAGGAAATCGTCGAGACACCCGCCGGAGCGGAAGTTGCTCACCCGCCGACTTGGCTCCTTGACGATGAACCCGGCCAGGTGGGGTTTGCAGCTCTCCGCATCCTCGTCGTTGACCCCGTAGTTGCCGATCTGCGGATAGGTCATGGCCACGATCTGCCCCCGATAGCTCGGATCGGTGAGGATCTCCTGATAGCCGGTCATGGAGGTGTTGAAACAAACCTCGCCATCCAGTTCCCCCTGGGCCCCGAAGGATCTTCCGGTGAACACGGTTCCGTCTTCCAGTGCGAGCTTTGCAGTATCACTCATCTTCCTGGTTGTACGCTGAAAAAAGGCAAGTTGGGCTGAGCAGCGAGTCGCCCTGGCGATGAAACCGAGAAGGCGACTGTGGTTTGTGCGCTTTCTGCGCACCAAAGTAACGGACCCCAAACACTACACTCAAGTCGCGGCGCAGCGGCACCCGATAGGGTTCTAGCGGCTGTGGGTCTATGGACAGAAGAACTCCCTACTTCAACTGTTCTTTCAGCCGATATTTGGAGGGCTCTCGTGCCGGCGATCGAGAGCCCTCAACTTTTTTCTTGACCCTGTCGGGTGGCTGGTACTCTGTCCCACCTGAAAATTGGGACCGAGACTGCGGAGCGACTGGGCGATTGTCGCATGATTCCACGCCACTGATCCCAGGATCAAGCTGTGACAGAGCACTGGCGTCGGGCCTGGGTGGACTTCAGGCGGTCGCGGAAGTTCGTTTCGCGCAAAGGCCCAGCCGCCGGATGCGTTTTCGGACGCTGCGCAGCTCCAGCCGACCCGCGCCGCCACCGCCGCAGTCCCTCAATTCTACCAAGAGCCCCACCGAGGGCCACGGGCCCCTTTGGCCAAGTCTTCACCAGCCGGGGGCGCTCCTTCGCCGCCGGGGGCTACTCCATTGGCAAGACGGGCGAGATCAAACTCGCCCCAGGCAGCGGCCGATCTGGCGAACGGCCTGGCGAAGCCGCTCCTCGTTCTCCACCAGCGACATCCGCAGATACCCCTCTCCAGCCGGGCCAAAGCCGGCACCGGGACTGACGGCAACGTCCCCCTCTTCGAGGAGTTTCATGGCGAAATCGATCGACGACATCCGGTTGGCCCACTCCTCGGGCATTTTGGCCCACACGAACATCGTTGCCCGAGGCCGGGTGATCGGCCACCCCAGCCGCTCCAGCCCGTCACACAGGACATCCCGGCGACCCTGGTAAACCATCGCCTGCCGCTCGACTGCCGCATCCGTGTGCCGCAGGGCCATGATCGCCGCGATCTGGATCGGAGTGAACATGCCGTAGTCGTAGTAGCTCTTGATCGTAGAAAGGGCCCGAATCATCTCCGAATTGCCCACGCAGAATCCCACCCGCCAGCCGGCCATGTTGTAGCCCTTGCTCATGGTGGAGAATTCCACTCCGATCTCCCGGGAACCCGGCGTCGACAGGAAGCTCGGCGGCTTGTACCCGTCGAAGGCGACGTCGCCGTAGGCGAAATCGCTGATGACCAGGAAGCCGTATTTCTTCGCCAGTTTCACCACATCGACATAGAACTCTGGCTCGACCGTTGTTGCCGAAGGGTTGTGGGGAAAGTTGACAATCAGCAGCTTCGGCTTCGGATAGAGGTGCTGGCAGGTGAAGGCCACGTTCGAGAGGAATTGCCCGGGATCCGCCACGTCGAGCAGGATCTCGTTGCCCGCCGCCAGGGCCACCGCGTAGACGTGGGCCGGATAGCTGGGCGCCGGCACAATCGCCGTATCCCCCGGGCCCATCAGTGCCAGGCACATGTGGCTGAATCCGTCCTTTGAACCCAGGCACACGAGGGCCTCGTTTTCCGGGTCCAGTCGCACTCCGTAGTGCTTGAAGTACTTGCTTGCCACCTCGCGGCGGAGACTGGCCAGTCCTTGCGCATGGCTATATCCGTGATTCTTGGGGTCACGAGCCGCCTCTGCCAGCTTGTCGACCACAAGTGATTCGGGGGGGTCCGACGGGTTTCCCATCCCCAGGTCGATGACATCCTCGCCCGACCGTCGCTTCTCATACATCAGTTTGTTGATCCGCGCAAACAGATACGGAGGAAGCCGCCGCACTCGATCCGCCACGGGAATGGAGAACTGCCGACCTTGATCAGCCGGTCTGGGTTGGTCGCTCATAGTCGGCCGTAACCTCAAGGAGATACTGGGGTTTCGAGGAAATTGCGCCGCAACGGTTCATAATGCAGCATAGGAAGTGGACTGTAAAGTGGAGGGACCGGTTCGCCCAAGGAACCGTGGACTTGCCTTGATGAGGCGACGGCACGGCCAGTGGGCCGCGCGGTTTGTTGTCCCCACCCCCTGAGTGTGTTACCTTGAGGTCCCAGATCCAGAGCCGTTTCAGATCGGCTGAATTGGCCGCAACTGGAGACGGACGATTTCGTGACCATCACACTCGGCGGGGTTCGAATCCGTGAAAACACGTGTCGGCGTCCTGCTTGCCCTCTATCTGGCAGGTTCTGTGGGAAATGTCCATGCCGCCGGTCCCTTCCTGGCCAATGGGATCAAGATCGGCGAGGTCGACCAGACCAGTGCGATCGTCTGGACGCGAACGACGCAGGATCAGCAGGCCAGCGTGTCGCTCGAGAATGCCGCCCCAGGCATGTCCGGTGAGGTTCGCGTCACCTGCCGGCAGAACCAGTCCCAGCAAGAGGTGTCGGTCTCGGCCTGGTCGGCAACTGATCCCCGGCGGGACTTCACCCGCCAGTTCTCCATCATGGGGCTGGCGCCGGCAACCTCGTACGAACTCCTCGTGGAAACTCGCCCACCGGGCGGTACCGAACCGACCAGCCGCGTCCAGGGGCGGTTCCGTACGGCGCCGGCGGCCGATTCGGTCGCACCGGTCCAGTTTGCCGTCGTCACCTGCCAGGCGATCGGCTCGGCCGATTGCGGCGATAGCGGGCACAGCCCTTACCGCCTGATCCCGATGCTCGGGGCCGACTTCTTCGTGCACACCGGCGACATCGTCTATTACGACAAGGTGCCGCTCTGCAAAGACGTCCAGCACGCCCGCTGGAAATGGAACCGCATGTACGGATTCCATTTCAACCGCGACTTCCATTCGACCATCTCCTCCTACTTCATGAAAGACGACCACGACACCCTCAAGGACGACTGCTGGCCCGGCCAGACGTACGGCGAATTGACGTGGGACGATGGGCTGGCTATCTTTCGCGAGCAGGTACCCATGGGGACCAAGACCTATCGCACGGTGCGATGGGGCAAAGACGTCCAGATCTGGATGACGGAGAACCGCGACTTCCGCAGCGCGAACCGCGACGCCGACGGCCCGCAAAAGACGATCCTGGGAGCCGAGCAGAAGGCCTGGCTCAGACAAACGTTAGCCCAGTCCGACGCGACGTTCAAGTTTCTCATCATGCCCGGCCCGCTGGTCGGCCCGGACAAACGGGGCAAGTGCGACAACCACAGCAACTTCTGCTTCAAGCACGAGGGCGACCAGCTCCGCGCACTGGTCGCCGCGGAGAAGAACATGTTCGTGATCAATGGCGACCGCCACTGGCAGTACTTCTCCATTCACCCGGAACTGAAGATCCGCGAGTTCGGCTGTGGACCGATCAACGACCTGCACGGCTACGGCGGCACTTCGGGGTTCTGGCCCGACTATCACCGCTTCTTCTCCCCCCGGGGCGGCTGGCTTTCGGTCAGCGTCGCCCGCAAAGGCGAGAGACCCGTGGCGACGGTGCGCTGGTACAAGACCAGCCCCGAGATGCAGCAGCCCCAGGTACGCTACGAGACCAGTTTTGTCGCCGAGTGAGTGGCCGCGCAAATCCGGGACATCCCCTTCCATCTGCCGTCCGATCGGGTACGCGGGAAGACGATGAACGACTATTCCAGCAATAGAAAGGGCCGCGGCACATGGATCAGGTGTGCCGCGGCCTTATCAGGAACGCTCGGTTAAGCGTCTGCCCCAGAGACTCGGTTAAGTGGTTTCCTTCGATTGGCGGTCTACAGCGTGCCTGTCGGCGCACTGGTCATGAACGTGGCATTGTCGGCCACGGGCAGCAACGGGAGACTGCCCGGTCCAGAGATACTCTCGAACCGCGCCCGGGCTCCCGGATAGTAGATCAGTCCGAATGTGACGGCCCAGTTCTCCTCGGAGTAACTGTTGCCCACGTTGTTGGGAATGGCGTCGCCGGCCGACGTGCTCGGGATGGCATAGTGCACGCCGCCGAAGGCCGCCACCCGGCAACTGAGTGGAACGCGCCCGTTGAAGCCGAGCACAAGCCCCGCTGGCTCTTCCGCGCCCCCGACGTAGAACATCGTGTCGCCGCCGAACTCCCAGTTGCGCTTCAGGTAGAGGTTGGCCTGGCTCATGGCCGTGACCACCGCGTGGGGCCCGAGGTTGTCGGAGGTGAAATGGTCCTCTCCCACGCGAAAGGCGCCCCAGGCACCCACTTCCGTGCACTCGTTGATCGCATAGCCCAACTGGCTGCGAAACTGGTGCAGATCCACGTAGGATCCCTCTTCGCCCCAGGTGCTGTCGTGCATGTAGTCCCAGACGAGCCCCGCACTGATCCGATCGCCGCAGCACACATTGCTCCGGTGGTAGAAGCCGGTTGTCAGGAACAGTTGCGCCTCGGCCGTGCGCTCACGGCCGTCCTCACGGCCGAAAAAGTCGTAGCCGCCGATCGACGAGCCGACCTGGAAACGGAAGGGCAGGCATCCCAGCCCGATCCCTGTATTGAATCCGGTGCGGAATCCGAAATTGTTGTTGTCGTTGTCGTCCCCCTTCGTTTTCCAGCCGTCGCCGGCAAAGAAGAACTCGGAGTTTGACAACCAGCAGCTTCCGATCGTGCCCGGACCAAACGCGGGGCAGCACACAGTCGAGCAACTGTCGGCTGCGCACGACAATTCGCCGGCGTCCGCGCATCCGCTGTCGCAGTCCGGAACGACTGTCAGATCACAACTGCGGTCGTCGCAGGCTACCGGACGCACCGCGCTGCAGAGTTCGACGTTTCTGCCGCCGCCGGGGCCGGTCGGATCCAAGAGAGAACCGCAGGACTCGAAATAGGTGAGCCTGCAAGGTTCGTCCAGTGATGTGCCCGCGGCCGTCAATGGCTGGCCTGCGGACGTCGCGCTCGCCAGGGCCCATACCAGGGCCCCGGTCACCAGTATCGGTCGGTTCCAAATCATCTTCTGTTCACTCCTGTCTGCGGACATCCCGTCGGCCCGGTTTCGCAGGCCGTCGTACCCGGAAGAGTCTTGCTCGGCGCACGGCAATATCCCCATAGTGCCATGCGTCTGTCGGTCTCCGACCGGCATCGGCAGCCGCCGGACTGCAACGGGCAGAAGGAGTGGATGAAAAATTCGATCCCGGCAGATCCCGATTTGGTTGCCGTGGACCGCCAGTCACCGGCCTCTCCAGCCGCTTCAGCGGGCTGAATCGCTACCCGTTTTCGCAAAGCCCTTCCCGTGGCAGATCGAGGTGTCGCCTGGATTTGCCTGCCCTAATCGTTCGACTTTGCCAGTCGCCTGCCTTGAACCGCAAAGTCGGGCGCGATTGAAACGGCAAACATTCTTATGACGAAAGGTCCGGTCAATCCGCTTGTCGCGGTTCTTCTGCCTGTGCGGGAATTGACCGTTGGCGAAACTTTGCCGATTAGGGGCGGATTGCGGCACCGCTCAGCGCTGAACTCTCCCTGCGGAATCCCCTCCCGGCACATCAACCAGCGACAGAACAGCCCCGCCATGGCAGCGGTCCGGCACGATGTCCGGCCATCGATGGATGCCCTTAACTCTATGATGGATAAGAAGTAACGTCACCCAATCGCCGGAAACCAAGGACGCGGAAAGACGGGGTACGTGGAGCTGCCCGACTGCCGTCTCGAAGGCTCGCTTCTTGCTGGCCGGAAGATACCGTGAGCCGCATTCGCACCTACCCCCCCCTTGCTGGCACTCCTATAATATCCGGATTCGACAAGCCAAAAGGACCCCTTGAGCCCTGCAGTGATCGCCAAACGAAGGCAAGCTGCGGGAGCCCGTTTCTGGGGAAGCAGTGCATCGAACTTCTCCGCAGCCATCGGCGGAAGCAATCCAGGAAACACGGAGACCAGATCGTGTCGGAACCGGAAAAGGTCATCATCATCGGAAGTGGTCCCGCGGGCTGGACAGCAGCCATCTACTGTGCTCGGGCTGAGCTGAAGCCGCTGGTGTTCGAGGGGGCCATCACGGAAGAGAACCGAATGGCCGGCACCCTGCCGCTCGGCCAACTGGCTCTCACCACGGAGGTCGAGAACTACCCCGGCTTCCCCAAAGGGAACCTGGAATCCTATCTCGACCACTCGATCGCCCAGGATCGGCGGATCCTCATGGCGCCCCACATGAAAGAGGGCGTCAGCGGGCCGGAGCTGGTGGAGTTGATGCGCCAGCAGGCAGTGAACTTCGGTACTCGGATCATCACGCGAGACATCGTCGACGTTGCTTTCGACAACCGTCCGTTCAAGCTCACCGATTCGGAAGGCGACAGCCACGGGGCCCACGCCGTGATCGTGGCAACCGGCGCCCGGGCCAACTACCTGGGGCTCCCCTCGGAGGATCGCTTCAAGAACCGGGGCGTCAGCGCGTGCGCCGTCTGCGACGGGGCCCTGCCGAGATTCCGCAACAAACCGCTGGTTGTCATTGGGGGCGGCGATTCGGCCGTCGAGGAAGCCGATTACCTCTCCAAGTACGCGGCTAAAGTCTACCTGGTCCATCGTCGCGACGAGCTCCGCGCGTCGAAGATCATGGCCCAGAGGGCCCTCGAGCATCCGAAAATCGAGATCCTCTGGAACCGCACCCTGGCGGAAGTGCTAGGCGACGACCAGACCGGTGTGACGGGTGTGCGTCTGGCCAGCACCAAGGGGGAGGACGATCTGGAGGTCGCGGCCACGGGCGTTTTTCTGGCAATCGGGCACACGCCCAACACGGCCTTCCTCAAAGGCAAGCTGGCCATGACGGAGAAGAAATATCTCCAGTGGACAAAGGCCGGCCGGACCTGTACCAGCGTGGAAGGCGTCTTCGCGGCCGGCGACGTGGCCGACGACTACTACCGCCAGGCGATCACCGCCGCTGGCAGCGGCTGCATGGCCGCCCTCGACGCCGAACGCTGGCTGGCGGCGAAGGGGCTGTGATTCCAATGGTTCACCGCATCCGCGATTCCCAGCGACTGGTACGTCTCACTTCGATCGCCGACATAACGGTCTTCCGCCGGTGGAAGTTCGTTTGCGATCCTGGGATCGGTTCTCGTGCGGCGAATCGCCCTGCCGAGGGGGTGCGATAGTCCCGATCAGCCCTTTGTGTTGTGACCCCACCAAGGGCTGAATAGAATGACTGTGGAGATGGACTCTCGCAGATTCGGCCAGCCATGACAGACGCCAACAAGTACCCGGGCAGACACGACGAGTTCGTCGCCAAATGTTTCGAAGATCTCGAAATGGCAGCGGCGTTCTTCCGCCACTATCTGCCGCAAGAGATTCTCGATCAACTCGATCTGGAAGAGATTGCGTTGGAGCAGGGCTCGTACGTGGATGAAGAGTTTCGCCGCTCCTACAGCGATCTGACCTACACGGTCCCGTTGCGAGAGAACCCGCCGGTTAATGGTGTCAATGGTCCGTTGCGGGCGTATATTTATATACTGGTCGAACACAAGAGTGAGTCCGACGAATTCACGGTTTTCCAACTGCTCCGATACATGGTGCGGATTTGGCAAAGGGAGCTGGAGAAGGCTAGCTACCGCGTGGCATACCGTCTGCCGCCGATCGTTCCCCTGATCCTCCATCACGGCCGAACAACGTTTCGATCGCCCGTTGAGTTTCCCGAACTGGTTGCCCTGATTCCCGGCATCGAACCATTCGTGCCTCGCTTTCGGTGCCTGCTGGTCGACCTGATGGCGGTCTCCCCGGAAGAATTGCCGGTCTCCGATGAGCGGCTCCATGCGGTGTTGTCGGTCATGCGGTCGGTGTTCGGCAGCGAGATTGACGCAAGGTTGCGAGACATGGTTGTTCGGCTCGCGGCTATTGCGGATCGGCGGGAAATACGAAACTTGATCGAGGTCATTCTGAACTATGCCTTGCAGAGTGCAACCCAGATGACCGATCACGGTTTCTTGTCGGCGATTGAACCACTTGCTGAAACGGGAGGCGAAATGATGAGCACTCTCATTGACAAATGGATGGAACAAGGGCGTGAACAAGGTCTTGAACAAGGCCGGGAACAAGGCCGGGAGCAAGGCCGGATTGAGGATCGCCGGAATTCGATTGTCGATATTCTCGCGGCCCGGTTCCATGATGTTCCAGAGAGCATTCGCGATATGGTTCACCGCATCTCCGATTCCGAGCGACTGGTACGCCTCACTTCGATCGCCGCAACCTGCGAGTCGATCGACCAATTCGCCGAGAGCCTGGCGTAGATCGGAACATACCACCAAAGCCACACGGCAGGCCTCAACAGTTCGTGATCCCAGATTCCTTGCAGAGGAACTACCATGCCCATGATTACTCGACGCAATTTCCTCAGGAGTGCGGCTGCGGCCGGCGCAGGTACAGCCATGGCTCTATCCGGCTTGCGCGATGTGCCGAGGCTTTTCGGGGCCGAAGACAAGCCGGGGTTCGAAGATCAGTTCTGCAAGTGCAACGAGACCTTCGTCGACTGGCCGCCGCAGAAAGTGGCCGAGTTCGTGGCCAGGTGTGGCTACAAGGCCATCGAGATTGCCCCTTTCACCGTGGCCCAGTTTGTCACGGATGTGCCCCAAGAACGCCGCGAAGATCTGCGCAAGGCCTACGAAAATGCCGGGCTCAAGGTGGCGGGGCTTCACTGGATCCTCTCTAAGACCGAAGGCTTCCACCTCACCAGCCCCGACAAGGATGTCCGCAAGGCCACTGCAAAGTATCTCGGCGATCTGGCTCAGTTCTGTGCGGACCTGGGGGGCGACGTGATGATCTTCGGTTCGCCCAAGCAGCGCAACCTCCTGGAAGGCGTATCGATGGAGCAGGGTATGGCCTGGGCGTCCGAGGTGCTCAAGGAGACCATGCCCACCATGGACAAGCTCGGCATCACGATCGCCCTGGAGCCCTTGGGGCCGAAGGAAACGAACTTCCTCTGCTATGCCGCCGACGCCGTTGAACTGGCCGAGAAGGTCGATTCGCCCCGCTGCAAGATGATGCTCGACTGCAAGGCGATGGCCACCGAGTCGAAATCGATGCCCGAGCTGATCCATCAGTACAAGGATTGGATATTCCACTTCCATGCCAACGACCCGAACCTGCGCGGTCCCGGCATGGGCGATCTCGACTTCGCCCCGATCTTTCAGGCACTGCACGAGATCCAGTACAAGCGTTGGATCTCGGTGGAAGTTTTCGACTACACGCCGGGCGCCGAGGCTCTGGCGAAAGAAAGCATCGACTACATGCGCAAGATCGAAGCCCAACTGGCCACCAGGTAGAGCTCCTGGAACCGAGGCTTCCATCTGCCAGCACATCGAGCCTTTCGGCGGGAATGATATTCCGCCCCACGTCGTGGAAGCCCCGTACGCGGGTCGCGTCCTATCTTCGCCTGCGCTCAAAACAAGGGCAGTCTGCGATCCCTGTAGAATCTTGCGCAAAGCGGGTCAATTATGGCCCTGCCGCCCTTAAGTACGCATGGGAAATGCTTTCTTTTCGCTCTTCCCCGTGCTATTCTGTTACCCGTATCTCCCGGCTTACTGCCGCTGGGCAACCCGCCTCCGGCATCGAGGAATAACCACCTGGGACACGGGATCGACTGCTTTCTTGCAGCGTTTTTCCCCGCAAACACCACGAGGAGTTGACCACATGGCGGAATCCAAAGGCCTTCCCATGACGGCCAAATGGGACCCGGAGAAACTGCAGCAGGAAGTGGCCGAACTGGAGGCCCTGACGCAAAAGCCGTTCTTCCCTCGTGCCGCTGGCTATATCAAGCGAACTGGTCCGGGCCTGCTGCAGAGCGCCATGACCTTGGGAGCCGGCAGCGCCACCGCATCGGTGGTGGCGGGGGCCTCCTTCGGCTACAAGCTCCTCTGGGTCCAGCCGCTGGCCATGTTCCTGGGCGTGATGATGCTGGCCGCCCTCGGCAACATCGTTCTATCCACCGGCGACCGGCCCTATAAGGCCTTCGGGCGGGAAACGAGCTGGACTCTTGTATTCCTCTGGGCGCTGGCCACGCTCGGCTCGTCAGTCATCTGGCATTTCCCTCAGTACGGATTGGCGTCGGGGGCCGCCCGCGACCTGGTGAGTATGACCGGCATAAGGACCGACGTGGTGGAACTGGTCAAGCTGTCCGACGGCACCTATGCGACAAAGGCTGATCCAGACACTGTGGGACTGGTACGAGCAAAACTCGAAAAGAAGGGCCCGGTCGAAGTCCAAGCGGGGATAACCGACGCCAAGTGGAATCGATTGACGAGCGAGAAGGGAGTCAAAAAGGAGAAGTATTTCAGCGGCGGCGGCATGGCCACTGCCTGGCTCATCGGGGCGCTGATCCTGGCAATCAACGTTTTTACGGTTTTCAACTACGGCAGCAGCCCGAAAGGGATCAAACGCTACGAGTGGTTCCTGCGAAGCGTGATCGCCTTGATCATCCTCATGTTTGCCGTCGTGGTGATTGCGAGCTTCGATAAGATCCAGTGGAAGGAAGTGGGCAAAGGCTTCATCGGCTGGTACGGAATCCCTGACTACCAGAATCCCAAGAATGTCACGCTGGTGCTTGGCATGCTCGGTGCCGCGGTGGGCATCAACATGACGTTTCTCTACCCCTATTCCCTCCTGGCCAAAGGCTGGGGAAACAGCCACAAGACGCTGTCCCGATGGGACCTCGGCATGTCGATGTTTCTCCCCTTCACAGTCGTCACGTCGTTGATCATGCTGGCCATGACCGTCACCGGCGTCTACAAGGGCTACGATCTCCTGCAGGATAGCCTGCAGCCCATCAAGGCCGCCGAATCCTTGCAGGGTGTTCTGGGCGTGTATGCCGGCCGGATCGTCTTCGATCTCGGCCTCATGGCAATGACCTGCAGCGCGGTCTCGACCCATATGGTCGTCTGCGGTTTCACCTGCTGCGAAATGTTCGGTCTAGACTACACGAAGACCCGGTTCCGCATTTTCGCCCTGGTTCCCACGATCGGGATCTTTGGCGTCGTCACGACCCTGCCGTTCTGGTTCCCCGTGGCGGCCTCGGCCATCTGTTTCACCATGCTGCCGATCGCCTACTTCCTGTTCTACGTGCTCAACAACAAGGAGAGCTATCTGGGCGCGGGGATGATGAAGTGGCCCCGGCGCGAGCTCTTCAACATCGTCCTCGTTGTTGCCCTCCTCGTATCGGTCGTCGGTGCAGTCATCCAAATTAACGGGAAGGTGATCCAGAATAAGGACCTGCGCAAATTCCTCGGTGAAAAGCTGGGATGGTCGGCGCCGGCCGCGTCTGCGCCTGCACCTGCTGCTCCGGCCCCGGCGCCCGTGACAGAACAGCCGGAAGACAAACCGGTCGCGACTCCAGCGGATGCACCGAATGCCGGGGACAGGGTCATGATACCGGAAGCGGCGCTGCGGGCAGCTCCCCAGGAGGAAAAGAAGGAATAGCTCTCGAGGGACCATCTCCATCGGCGATTGCAGCGCAACTCGTCATCGGGTCGCCGGGATCCAGATCGCGGCCACCCGATGCCCTTTCTGGCCGCACCCGGTTCACAACGTGAGAATTATGCTCTAGCATACTCCGTAGTCGGGCTCTCCCTAGCCGGGAAAGAGAAGTCCCGAATCAGGCAGGGTGCGCCTCGACGCACCACGACTTTTTCATCCGCCTCGGTGCGTCAAAGCGCACCCTGCGAGCCGCTACGTGCCGTTAAGGACTCATTCATGGATAAGATCAGCGTTGCCCAGGCCCGAAAACCCGAGTCCATCGGTCGCGACGTGCTGCTGCAGGGTTGGATCCGCACCCGGCGCGACTCGAAGGCCGGCTTCAGCTTCATGGAACTGAACGACGGATCGTCCATGGCCAATATCCAGGTCATTGCCGACTCCTCGCTGGAAAACTACGAATCGGAGATCAAGCGTCTGACCGCCGGATGTTCGATCGGAGTGGAGGGCACGGTCCGCCAGTCGCCCGGCAAGGGGCAAGCCACCGAGATCCAGGCCAGCCGAGTCCAGGTCTACGGCCTGGCCGACCCCGAAACGTACCCGCTTCAGAAGAAGCACCACTCCTTCGAGTTCCTCCGCACGATCGCCCATCTGCGGCCGAGAACCAACACCTTCGGCGCCGTCGCCCGCGTGCGCAACTGCGTGTGCAACTCCATCCACCAGTTCTTCCAGGAGAACGGGTTTCTCTACATCCACACGCCCCTGATCACCGCCAGCGATTGTGAAGGGGCGGGCGAGATGTTCCAGGTCACCACCCTGGACCTGGAAAAACTGCCCCGCAAGGAGGGCAAGATCGACTTCACCCAGGACTTCTTCGATCGCCCCAGCTACCTGACCGTCAGTGGGCAACTGGAAGGCGAGACCTGTGCCTGTGCCCTGGGCAAGATCTACACCTTTGGTCCCACCTTCCGCGCTGAGAATTCCAACACCTCCCGTCACCTGGCCGAGTTCTGGATGGTCGAACCGGAGATGGCCTTCTTCGAACTCACGGACAACATGGATCTGGCCGAGAGCTTTGTGAAGAGGATTTTCTCGGATGTCCTCCAGAAATGCCCGGAAGATATGGCATTCTTCAATGAGCGGATCGACAAGACGGCGATCGAGACGCTCCAGGGGATTGTCGACAGCCAGTTCATTCGCTTGTCGTACACGGAGGCCGTCAAGATCCTGGAGACTTCTGGCGAATCGTTCGAATTCCCCGTCTCCTGGGGCATCGACCTCCAGGCGGAGCACGAACGTTATCTGACCGAGAAGCACTTCAAAAAACCGGTCATTCTCTACAATTACCCGCGGTCGATCAAAGCCTTCTACATGCGGCTCAACGACGACGAGAAAACCGTCCGGGCGATGGACGTGCTTGTGCCCAAGGTGGGCGAGATCATCGGGGGCAGCCAGCGCGAGGAGCGGCTCGACGTGCTCGAGATGCGGATGGCCGAGCAGAACCTCAACCCGGCCGACTACTGGTGGTATCTGGACCTGCGGCGCTACGGCACCGTGCCCCATGCCGGCTTCGGCCTGGGCTTGGAGCGAGCCGTCCAGTTCATCACCGGCATGGGCAATATCCGCGACGTCATCCCCTACCCACGAACGCCGGGCAGCGCGGAGTTCTGAAGAGGCAGGTGCGGGGTTGCCGGGCTCTCAGGCCACAGATTCGGCGATCGTGTCGATCGATGCCCCTGGAAGAATCCCCCAGTCTGCCAGGAGACCATTCGGGACTTGAGGAAGACTCTCGCCGGGTCGCGAAGGCGCAAAGAATAAGGCTGCAGGCTAGAAATCTGACAATCTCTGCTCTTTGTCAGAGACAGAAGTCGTCTTCGAGTGGATATGACGTCTCGAAGCTTTGCGCCTTCGCGTCGCGGCGAGAGGTTTCAGTTTGTACCGGAATGCGTACCCAAATCTCCTAAAATAAAAGCCCAAACCGGACGTCTGTCAAGAGGTCGGGTGAGGAATTATTCATACCGGCGCCCATCCTCCACGTGATCTGTAGCCGATCGGTACACAGCCAGCTCAGCCCTGCGCTGAGCAAGTGACCGGTCGCATCCTGGGCCGAACCGTCGTCGGCAAGTACCTGCCATTGCAGGAAGAGGCCAAGCCGATCTCTGAGCAGATAATCGGCGTCGACCGACTGCTGCCACTGGAGGTAGTGGTCTCCGTCGTCGCGATAGAGTGCCAGACCGGAGGCTCCGCCGACCGATAATCGGTCCGTCAGACTCCACTGGTACAGCATTTCGCTCACCGGCTGGAGGCTGCTCATGGCAAAACGATTGCCCGCCAGGGTAAGGGGCACGGAACCGAGGATCGCCGTCTGCGGCACCCAGCCATCTTCCGGCCAAAGGTCGAACATGAAGCCCACATTGGGATCGAGCGTCGTCGTTGTGCTTGAACTGCCTGATGTTTCGTCCCGGTTGACCACCGAAACCCCCGGCCAGCCGATCCGGACCTCAAGTCGTTCGGTGAGTCCCACTCGCAGAAGCATATCCGGCACCACGTGTTCTGTGATCGTCGTGCCCGCCGATGAATCGTTGACGTACGCATAACCGCCTTCGACCATAACTCGCCCTCGGGCCAGGTCGACCAGTCGGCCCATGAAACCAAGGTGCGGTTGGGCCGAGGACGGTTTGTTTCGTTCCAGAAGCCACGAGGCGTCGTCCCACGAAGTAGGCACGACGCTCGAAGTCGGAGCGGTCTGGACGGGCTGCGCCATCGCTGCGCCGATTGCGCCCGGTTCTGCAAAAAACACCCTGCCCGGTGGCTCTGTCTGCCCCCAGCTCAGCCGGCAGATCGCGAGCACCAAGATCAACGCAGGCAAGGAGAGGCTATTGGTTTTGGAGTTGCGCAAGGGCATTCAGCCGGTTCAGCGTGTCTTTGTGCCCTTTCCGGGAGGGCTTGTCACGCGGGCGGTGGGGCCTGTCTGCTTGGTCTTCGCTTTCATCGAATGAGTCGAAGACGAGTTGATCGAACCCGACCCCTTTCGCGTCTGGCCCGGCGGCACGCCGTCCATATCGCGACCGCGCCCGAAGGAGCCGATCGTGAATCCCGATCGTCTTCCCGATTCCGACGGACTGGCTGCACCCTTCGTGTCATGCTTCTTGAACGGGTTCAGCCAGCTCAACAGGCTGCCTTCGCCGGCCGGCTTCTCCGTCACACTGGGATCGACCATTCTGGGCGATGAAGTATCGGGTTGCTCACCCGTGGGACGGAGAGCCTCCTGGGGCGGCTGCACACCAACTGGATTGCCATTTCGGTCGCCGACCTCGACCCGATCGTCGGGAGTCCATGGACGCTGGAATTGCTGCACCTGGCCGTTGGGGCCGAGGAAGGATCGCTCCATGGTGCCGGTCGTACCATCGTAGGACCGTGTGAAGGTTTTCTCCATGGTCCGCCCGTCGCGGAAGGTATGGGTCATCTGCCGCTGATAGTTGTACGGGTCGGTTCCGGTAACCGAAGTGCCGTTCTGGCGGAGCAGGGTCCCATCCGGCTGGTAGAAACGGTGCTCTTTCAGGTATCGGTAGCCCTCTTCCGTTTGAGAATACTCTCGCAGTTGGGTATGGCTTCCACTCGGTTTGGCTACGGAGTGTTGATAGGTGTAACTGTTTCCATCCTGGCTCGCCGTCCGCTCGTGCTGGCCGGTCACGGTGCCTTCCCGGTTCTGCGTTTGATGCTGCCAGGTCCAGGGAGGAGCCGTCTCGGGCGACGTTTCAGTGGGAGGCAACGCGGGATCCACCGCAGGCAGGGCAGGCTGGGTGGGGGTGAGCGGCGGACTTCCGGCGTCGGCGGTTGGGATGGCAGGAACCGTTGTTCCGGCATCCTGACCATTTGCCGCAGGTGGAATCAACAGGCAAACGCCCGAAACGAGAACGGCACTGATGATTGGGAACTCGCGCATGGCCAGCGCCTCCTTGCGCCTTGAAGAAAACCCGTTCTGCCTTGCCCGGAAATCCCACAGAACGAAGGAGAATATCTCTGGGTCTGGTGCCCATGAACCGTATCGGCACCAAGGCACTTGCTCCCCCTGCCAAATAAAGTCCGGCCTCAAGGCCCCCCATCAATACTTGCGTGTCCAGACATTTCTCCGCAATACGGACAGCTTCCCCCAATCGCGAGAGTCTGAGTTCTTTGTAGAAGATTCGCGACTATCCAGAGCGGACGGGCGCTGAGCGGCTGCCGCAGTGGCCTCGTCTGGGCCAGTGCTTTGTCTCAGCTGAAGAATTGGGATCGAGACTGCGGAACAGCTCGGCGATTATCGCAGGATTCTACGCCACTGACCCCAGATTATGCTGTGACAGAGCGCCAGTTTCGATCTGGACATTCGCTTCAAAATAGGCGACTATGGTAACTTGCGAGAGCATCCGTTCCAGCCGCCAAAGTCTGGTAGCTGCCGAGGTCTGCGGTCCTCTTTGCCGGTCCGTACGGGTCTTGCGCTGGCAGTCCGGCGGCTGGTTGGCTCTTGAAACCAGACCGAAGCGTTGCCTCCGACCGATCGCAGGCTGAAGGGTGACCTGCGAAGTTCTGACCCCCGACCCCTCACGATCTCCCATGCCTACTGAGGATTTCGACATCGATCGCTTGGCGGCGTATATGCATCTTTCGCCGCAAAAGGTGGCTCGGTTGGCCGATCGCGGCAAATTGCCGGGGCGCAAGATCGCCGGCCAATGGCGATTCTCGCGGGCGGAGATCCATCACTGGCTCGAGGGACGGATCGGAGTGGCAGACGAGGAGGAGCTGGTCAATGTGGAGGGTGTGCTGCGACGCAATCGTGGGCCCGACGATGCCGAGAACATCATCCTCGCCGATCTGCTGCTTCCCGAGGCGATCGCCGTGCCGCTGGAGGCCAAGACGCGGAATGCGGTGATCCGGGCGATGGTTGATCTGGCGGCGGGAACCGGCTACCTCTGGGATCCCGAAAAGATGGCCGAGGCGGTCCGCGACCGCGAAGACATGCAATCGACCGCCATGGAAAACGGTGTGGCTTTGCTCCATCCGCGGCGGCCCATGCCGGGCATCCTCGGCCAGGCCTTGATCGCCTGCGGACGAACCAGCACCGGCATTCCCTTCGGTGGCGGCTTTCACAACCTGACCGACGTTTTCTTTCTCATCTGTTCGGTCGACGATCGCGGACATCTGCGCACCCTGGCTCGCCTAGCTCGAGTGCTGGGGTCCGCCAACGTGCTCGATGCGATCCGCCAGGCCCAAGGGGGCAGCGAGGTCCACCGCGTGATCGCCGAGACGGAAACCGGGCTCTGAGAACAGGTGCTGGCTCCACGATCGCGCTGCGCATCGTGACCAGGCGGAGTTGCCGGCCCGTACGGCCGGAAGAGTGTCGACCTTCCAGACTCGGGGGGCCGCCCGAGGAAGACGGGCGGACAGCATTGATGGATTCCAGGGGCCCGATTGCGAAGACTGCGGCGCAGGACCTGGTCATTCTTTGTGTGGGGCACATCGATCGGCTCGAGTTCCGCGAGGTTCGGTCGACTCTCGAACCCTGGGGAACGGTGATTGCCGCCCCAGACTCGGCCTCGGCGCTGCTGCAACTGGCCCAGGAGTCGTCCACGCCGGATGTGGTGGTCGTTGCCCAATCGTACCCGGGCGAGCTGGCCGACTCCCAGATCGACACCCTTCGGCGGGTGGCCCCGTTGGCCCGGTTCGTCGCCGTGCTGGGGAGCTGGTGCGAAGGAGAGATGCGGAGCGGATCGCCCTGGTCCGGTGCGGTCCGGGTCTACTGGCACCAGTGGGCCCCCCAGTGCCTGCGGGAACTGCAGCGGCTCGTTTCCGGCCGTGAGTCCTTGTGGAGCCTTCCCCTGACCGCGTGCGAGGAAGAGCGCTGCCTGGCCATGGCAGCGAGGAAGGATCGCGGCAAAGGCGTCTGCCCGCCCGGCGGCGGCCCGACCGCGCCGGCAAACCGGTTGGTCGAGATCGCCACCCGACAATACGACCTGTATAGCTGCCTGGCCGCCGCGTGTGTCCAGCGAGGCTGGGAAACACGATGGCGGCAAGACTCCGACGATCCGCCGAACGATCCACCCGCCGTGGTCGTCTTCGATGCCGCCGGCCAGACGGCACGGGAACTGGCCCGGTTTCGGCAGCTCCAGATTGGCCGCGGGGTGCCGGCGGTTGTCCTTGCCGATTTTCCCCGCGCGGCCGACCGCGACCGGTTCATACAAGCCGGGGCAAGGGCCGTCCTCTCCCGCCCCTTCTTCTGGGACGATCTGTTCTGGTACTTCCCGCCGAACGAGTGCTCTGTCACAGCCTGACTTTGGGGATCAATGGCGTAGCATCCTGCCACACTCGCCGAGTCGTTCCGCAGGGCTCGATCCCAGTTCTTGGCTGGGACAGAGCACCAGGCCGTCCGTGACCTGGCCGACACTGCTGCCGGGGCTGCTGTCGACAGCAGCCCGGTCAGGCGGCAAAGAATCCGCGCTGTGGGGGGGACGCAACCGTGGTATAATGCCCGGACTTCCGCCCAGGCTTGCTTTGCTTCCCAGATTACCTCAAATGTGACCACCAATGCCCCCCGCTGCTCTCATTACCGGTATCACTGGACAGGACGGCGCCTATCTGGCCGAGTTTCTGCTTGCCAAGGGCTACGAAGTCCATGGCATGGTGCGGCGGGCCAGCACCGAGAATTTCGAGCGAATCGGCCATCTGACGGACCGGATCACGCTCCACCAGGCCGATCTGCTGGACCAGCTTTCCATCATCACCCTCGTCCGCGACATCCGGCCGCGGGAAATCTACAACCTGGCGGCTCAGAGTTTTGTGCCCACCAGTTGGCTGCAGCCGCTGTTGACCGGCGAGTTCACGGCCCTGGGGGTGACGAGAATGCTCGAGGCGGTCCGGCTGGTCGACCCGAAAGTCCGCTTCTACCAGGCCAGTTCGAGCGAGATGTTCGGCGATGTACGCGAGGAACCCCAGACCGAGACGACGCCCTTCTGGCCTCGAAGCCCCTACGGAGTGGCCAAGGTCTACGGCCATTGGATCACCGTCAACTATCGCGAAAGCTACGATATCTTTGCCTGCTCCGGGATCCTGTTCAATCATGAATCGCCCCGGCGGGGCAAGGAGTTCGTCACCCGGAAGATCACCGACGCGGTTGCCCGGATCAAGCTGGGCGTCCAGGACAAGCTGCGCTTGGGCAATCTCGAGGCCATGCGCGATTGGGGATTCTCCGGCGACTACGTTCGGGCCATGTGGCTCATGCTCCAGCAGGACCGGCCCGACGACTACGTGGTGGCCAGCGGCGTGAAACACTCGGTCCGAGACCTGGTCGATCTGGCTTTCCGGCACGTAGATCTCGACTGGCACGATCACGTCCAGATCGATCCGGCGCTGTTCCGGCCCGCCGAGGTCAACACGCTTCGCGGCGACGCCACGAAGGCCCGCAAGGTACTGGGCTGGACACCGTCGGTGAGCTTCGCGGAACTGGTCCAGATGATGGTCGACGCCGATCTGGATCGCGTGCAGCACGAAATCGACGACCGGGAGCGGGACGTCCGGCTGGGCAACCCCTCGGCTCCGAACTCCAAGTCTTGAATTCCGATTTTCCATTCCGGACCCCCGCATGGCCAAGAAGCTCCTTCTCTTCGCCCTCAAGATCGGCCTGCCGATTGCCATCCTTGTCTACCTTTTCTGGGATGCCTCGAAGAACAACGCCTTTGGGGATCTCCGCCAGCAGACCAAGGACTGGCCGTTGCTCCTGCTGGCGCTGGGGGCGTGCAGTTTCGCCGTCCTGCTCACACTGATTCGCTGGTGCTTCCTGGTCCGGGCGCTCGAGATCCCCTTCACCATGCGGGAGGCCCTCCGATTCGGGTTTCTCGGTTACCTCTTCAACCTGGCCCCGATGGGGATCGTCGGAGGAGACCTGCTCAAGGCCTACATGCTCGCCCGTCGCCACCCCGGCGAGAAGACCGCGGCCGTCGCCACCGTGTTTGTCGATCGGATCATCGGGCTGTACACGCTGTTCGTGGTGGCCTCCGTGGCAATCCTGATGACCGGCTTTGCCGACAACGATAACGGGCTGATCCGCTGGATCTGCAAGGTCACCCACGGGGTCACGATCGCTGGAACTGCGGCGATGATTGCTGTGCTGATGCCCGATCTGTCCCACGGCGGCTCGACCCGGCTTCTGGCCAGGACTCCCCTGATCGGCGGCATGCTGGAGAAAATCGCCCTGGCCGTCGCCATGTACCGGCGCCGCTGGCCGGTGATTGTCTCCTCGGCCCTGATGAGCGTCGTGGTGCACAGCTCGTTCACGTTGGGAATCTTCCTGATCTGTGGTGCCCTGTACGAGTCGGTTCCCACCCTGGGAATGCACTTCGTGATCAGCCCTTTGAGTGCCGCTCTGGGGGTCATCCCCTTGCCGGCCGGCCCCCTGGAGGGCGGGCTCAACTGGCTCTACTGCCAGGTTCCCTCGGCGTCGGGGGCGGCGATTCTCTCGGGCCAGGGACTGGTGATCGCGCTCACCTATCGAATCATCACCGTGATCATCGCCGCCGTCGGCTTTGGCTGCTACCTGGCCAGTCGCGACGAGGTGGTCGAGATTCTCGAAGAACCGCGCGACGGCGACATCTGGTTTAAG
>CAZLWV010000068.1:0-3923 GCA_964563135.1 uncultured Planctomycetaceae bacterium | reverse complement strand
CCATGAGGTGGAGGAGGTCACCCACACTCATCCAGCAGGAGACTCGCTTGCCGTCACGGTCCCTCAGAACTGAAACCGACCCTTCCATGAACCAGGTGCCTCCCTACCCGATCCTGCCCGGCCTTGAAGATCTCTGGCTCGAAGCGGGGGCGATCTGGGACCGTCTGGAGGAGCGGGGAGACTTCTTCAACTTCGTGGCCTCCGATTACCGGGCGGTTTACCAGGTGCTCGCCGGACTGCAGGGACAGGCAGAAACCGTTCTGGAATGGGGGTCCGGCCTGGGGGTCGTGGCCATCATGGCCGCGCGGCTCGGCTTCCAGGCCTACGGTATCGAGATCGAGCCGACCCTGATCGATCTGGCCTGTGGGCTGGCCGACAAGTACGACGCCCAGGTCGAATTCGCCCTGGGAAGCTACGTGCCGGGAGACTACCGACTGAATCCGGAGTGGATGGACGCCGACTTTCGCACGTCCTTCGACGACAAGCCCGCATATGACGAACTGGACATGGAACTGCGGGACTTCGACATCGTGTTCGTCTACCCGTGGCCCAACGAGCGGGGTTTGCACCAGGACATCATGCGGCAGTGCGGCGGCCGCCATTCCCTGCTGGTGACATTCGATGTCCGCGAGGGGCTCGCGATCGAACGCCTCGGGCGCACGCGTTGACCGCCGGCGGCCGGCCCGAAAAGCCGGCACCTCCGCGTGCGATTCACGCCCAGGCTGCGGTCTCTGATCGCCCTTTTCAAGCCCGTCGGCCTGCGCGGGCCGGCCGCCGGCAGGGCAACAGGGAGGTTTCCGTCGACGCGAAACAGTGCCGCAGGCGAATTGCCGAACCCGGTTGCCCCTCACCCCGAGTTTCGGGTACTATGCCGCTTGGAATCGTTCAACAAACGGTTGTCGCCTTCTCCGTGGCGGCCGTCGCGCTTTCCCGCGATGTTGTCCGGGGAGCGCGGGATGAGCGCCTGTTGAGCGATCCCTGGAAAACAGGTGATTGAACCCGTACGTTGGATTCACGTTTCAGGGCAGTCTCCATGAACTCTCACTTTTCGCGGCACCGAGGCCCCTCCAAACGATGCCCTGCTTGCGAGCGATCGCTCGATCTCAGCCCGGCAACCCCGCCGGAAGAGGCCACCTGTCCGCACTGCGGACAAAAGATCTGGTTCCCGCCGCTACCGACCATCGCCACATTCGACTTCATCATTCCCGAGGCGAGCTTCTGCCGCCTGGATGCCGGGTCGATGGAAGACGCCATCGGCATGCTCGTCGGAAGCCTGGCCAGGACCGGGCACGTTCCCCAACAATCGGCAGCCGACATCACGGCAGCCTTCATCCGCCGGGAACAGCTCGGTTCGACGGCCATCGGCGGCGGCTACGCGGTTCCTCATATCAAGCATCCGGCCATTGCCACGCTGGTGGGCGCCGCGGGCTACGCGCCCGACGGGATCGACTTCCGGGCAGTCGACGGCGAACTGGTCAACCTGGTGATCCTGCTGATCTCGCCCCCCAACCAGCCCGGCGACCATCTGCGAGCCTTGGAACAGATCTCGCGGTTCTTCCGCGGGAAACTCGACTGAGCCTGCACCTATGTCGATGACTTCTCGAGAACGAGTCCACGCGGCGCTCGAGCGCCGCGATCCGGACCGCACACCGCGCGACTTCTGGGCGGAGCCTGCCGCGTGGAACCGGCTCCTGGCCCACGTCGGGCACACCGACAAGGATCGCCTGCTCGACAACCTGGGCATCGACGTGCGGCACCTGGAGGTTCCCTCGCCCCCGGAACGGGAAGTCGGCTCGGGCCTCTTCCAGAACCTCTGGGGCGAGCGCTACATCTACCGCCAGACGCCGTGGGGACCCATGCGCGAGGATGGGCCCGGTGCCCTGGCCGGCGCCGAGACCTTTGCCGACCTCGAACAGTTCTCCTGGCCTACGCCCGACCAGTTCGACTACACGACACTCGCCGGGCAGTGCCGGCGATGGAAAAACCACGCCCTCCTCTACGGGTTTGCCGATATCTGGCAACGGCCCGCCCTGGTCCGGGGCTGGGAAGGGATGTTTGTCGACATGGTCGAGCGTCCCGACTGGGTCCATTATCTGGCAGAGAGGTTCACCGGTTTCTACAAGGAGGATTACACCCGTGCGGCGGAGGCGACCGGCGGCCGGATCGACCTCTACCTGCTCATCAGCGATCTGGGCAGCCAGACGGGGCCCCTGATTTCGCTCCCCATGTTCCGCCAGTTCGTCTTGCCGTATATCCGCCAGATGGCCGACTGCATCCACGCCCTCGGGGGCAAGGTGCTGTATCACAGTTGCGGGATGATCCGGCCATTCATCGCCGATCTGATCGCGGCCGGGGTCGACGTGCTCGACCCCATCCAGCCCGTCGGCCCCCGGATGGCCCCCGAGTCGCTGCAGGAGGAATTTGGCGACCGGGTCTGTTTCCACGGCGGCATCGACATGCAGCGTCTGCTGCCGCACGGCACTCCCGAGGAGATTCGCGCCCAGGCCGCCAGGTACTGCCGGGTGCTGGGCACCCGTGGCGGGTATATTCTCGGTCCGGCCCACCTCTTCCAGCCGGACGTTCCCCCTGAGAACATCCTGGCCGTGTACTCAGCCGTCTGAAGTGCTGCTACTGCTGCCGTCTTCAGGCATGCAGCCGCCCGATTCGAGCTCCCCTGTCGCGTCCAGGACCTGAGTGCCGCACCCCAGACTGCGGAACGCTTCACCGCAGGCGCGGTAGTTTTCGGCCGACATGCCCATCACGCCGTACTCTTCCACGTAGCCGATGAACCCGCCTTTGGGCACCGCCAGCAGGTCGTACAGCCGCTGCGCCTCGGCCCGGATCTCCTCGGGCGTGCCCTGGATCGAGGTCGTCTGGTAGCTGATGGGTACCATGAAGCACTGCCGCCCGCGCAGGCGGCGGCCCACCTCTTCCATGTCGTTGACGTTCGGCTGTGATATGTTGAGCACGTCGACGCCGATCTCATGAAAGTCTTCCATGATCTCCAGAAACTCGCCGCAGCAGTGATACCACACGTCGAGCCCGAGCCGGCGGGCAACCGCAAACTGACGGGCGTATCGCGGCTTGAACCACGCGCGCCACATCGCCGGCGAGATCATCATGCCGGTCTGGGTCCCCCAGTCGTCGGCCAGGTGAATGCCGTCGAAACCGCAAGCGGCGGCCATCCGCGCCAGCTCGCACTCGAAATCGATGATCCGGTCAAACAGCCCGGCAAAGCCTTCCGGCTCGAGCAGGAAATCCTGCATGGCGTTCTCGAAGCCGCGGAGCAGCGTGTACACGGTGAAGCCGCTCAGATCGAGGCTGGCCAGCCGGTAGCGATCGCCGCATGCCTCGAAAAAGGCCGGCACGGCCGACATCCGCTCGTCTTCCCGCAACTCGGGCACCCGAATCTGGTCGCTCCGAGGCAGCTCGCGGTAAAACGGCTCCACCGGATGGCCCATGGTGCCGTCCCCCATCTTCTCCAGCCGATAGCCCCACTCGTTGGTCGACCAGTCCCAGGCGTTGACCGACCCCTCGCCCGCCACGCCGAGCGACATGTGATAGAGCATCACGTCCCCCTCGGCCTGGTCGCAGTTCCAGAACACAACCGGAACCTGGTCGGGGCCGCCAAACCGGATGGCCCTGACGACTCGCTCCTTGCGCCGGTCCATGGGTGTGCCAGGATTTTTCATTGTTTTCCCTCACCGGAGCCCCTGTTTGCAGATTCTCGCAGATTGGGTGGAATTATCAAGATATTCGTGCCCCCCGCTCCCTGGTTCAAGGCACTCGTTCCAGTCAGGGGTCAGGGGGCAGGGGTCAGGGGTCAGGGGTGGAAGGAGGTGGGGGTGCGAGGGGCGAGGCTTGCTTCATTGGTCATTGGTCATTGGTCATTGGTCATTGGTCATTGGTCAGGGGTCATTGGT
>CAZLWV010000067.1:29828-38416 GCA_964563135.1 uncultured Planctomycetaceae bacterium | reverse complement strand
AAGTCGGGGCGACTAGATTTGAACTAGCGACCTCTGCGTCCCGAACGCAGCGCTCTATCCAGGCTGAGCTACGCCCCGTCAATCGGAACCTTGATTGTAATCCCGCGGCGGTGTGGGTCAATGGGGACCCTGCGGCACTCCTGGCAGCCGAAAGAAGGCAAGCTGGGCGAATTGCAGCGTCGACCAGGGCGTGGCCGGGTCACAACCGGACGGCGTGACGACCGCCGGCGGCCCCTCCTCCACGCTTCCGGCAACGCCTCCTTCGCCGCGTTGTCATGGCCAATTTCGATCTGGCGAGCCTCCGGCCAATGCTAGCGGCGCCAGTGGCCTCAGCCGGTCGATTTGGAAAAAAGTCCCCAACCGTCCTCGGCAAGATCCAGGACTCGGTGCTATAATCAGCCGCTTGCCCGCAGCGGTCGCCCCAGTCCGAAGGGGCGAGGTTTGGATTGAGACTCATTTTCTTGGGAGGGAACCCATGTCGCGAACACGAGTCCCGTTGCCGAAAGCCGATCTTCGCCGCCAACGATTTGCCGAGGTTCTCGAACTCCCGGTTGCCCAGTTGAACCTGCCCGTCCGTACGGTCAACTTCTTGGAGGACGACGGCGTGCTCCTGGTCAAGGACCTCCTGAACTGCACACGTGATCGCCTGCTGGCGATTCCAAATTTCGGCGAAAAGGCCCTGGAGCAGGTGTTTCAGGCCCTGCATGACGTCGGCCTGGCCTGCAGCATTCAAGACGACGGCCAGGGACGCTGGACGTACACCGGAGAGATCTGAGTCCGGGAGTCTCTCAGGCTCAGGCGTCGAGGGCTGGTTCAGATCGGGGAAGACGGGGAGTGGCCCGGAGGTTGGCGGGCAAGGTGCCGTTGTGCCTCAGGATGTAACGGGCCAGGAGACCCGTCCTGCGAAAGGGTGGGATGCCGGTGTGTCGTCGCACCCCCTGACCGCGGCAGTCTGGCGCAATCTGTTTGAATTGCGCTGGGGGAATGTCTATTCTATGGGCTTGCCGTTTTCACGCACATCGGTGCTGCCTGGTTTTTCATCGATTGTGAAGCTCGGCGAGTGACCGTTCCGAGCCTGGCAACCGGCCGTCTGCCGTCGTTTGCCCGGGTCCGGGATATCGCCACGGAGAATACACCAGGGCTCTTGTGTGTCAACGATTACCCGACCGTCCGGCCAATCGTTTAGGGACGGCTCACAAATAACTTCGCACTATTTCTGGGCGGACGTCGCACGGAGCGTGACGGCTACCATGGATTTGCCGAAGTTGTTTTTGAGTTGTCCCTTGGAAGCCGACGACAAACCCGCGAGGGAGAAGTGCCATGTCCAGAGTTACACGACGTCGATTCATCGGCCAATCGCTTGCCACGACGGCTGCCGTCATGGCAGCGCCCTACATCGCCAAAGCCCAGAACTCCAACAGCAAGCTCGGTGTTGCCGTCGTGGGCGTCAACAGCCGCGGCACCAGCCACATCGGCGGGTTCATCAAAGACGAGCGGACCGTGATTGCGGCGATCGTGGATGTCGACGAGTACGTGGGCAAGAAACGGGCCGACGACGTGGCGAAGAAGCAGGGGTTCGCCCCCAAGATCTTCCGCGATATGCGTGAGGCATTCACGGCGGACGGGATCGACATCGTCAGCACGGCTACGCCCAATCACTGGCATGCCCTCTGCGGCATCTGGGCCATGCGGGCCGGGAAAGACGCCTACATCGAGAAGCCGGTCTGCCACAATATTGCCGAAGGAAGCGCCCTGATCGCCACCGCCCGGAAGTACAAGCGGATCTGCCAGGTGGGGACCCAGTGCCGATCGAATCCGGCGATCATCCAGGCCGTCAAGTTCCTCCATGAAGGCGGGATCGGCGACGTGAAGTTCGCCCGCGGGCTCTGTTACAAACGCCGCCCGTCGATCGGCCCCAAGGGGGACTATCCGATTCCGGCCGAGGTCGACTTCAACCTGTGGAGCGGCCCGGCGACCTACACGGAACCCAAGGTGACTCGGCAGAAGTTCCACTACGACTGGCACTGGCAGCGTCATTACGGCAACGGCGACCTGGGCAACCAGGGCCCGCACCAGACCGATATCGCCCGTTGGGGCCTGGGGATCGACGATCATCCGCTCAGCATCCTCACCTACGGCGGGCGACTGGGCTACCAGGCCGAGCGGAAGGACGACACGTACGTCGACGCCGGCGACACGGGCAACACGGAAGTGACGATCTACGACTACGGCGACAAGTGCATCGTGTTCGAGACCCGCGGCCTCTCGGTCGATAATTCGGCCGACGATGAATTGAACGCATTGTTCGACAGCAAGAAGGACAACAAGATCGGCGTGGTGTTCTACGGGTCGGAAGGGTGCCTGGTGCAGAGAAGCTACAATTTGTGCGTGGCTTTCGACAAGGACAAGAAGCCGATCAAGGAATTCACCGGCGGCGGCGACGACAACCACTTTGCCAACTTCATCGACGCCTGCATCAGCCGCAAACATGAGGATCTCAACGCCGACGTTCGCGAAGGGCACCTTTCGGCGGGCATGAGCCACCTGGGCAACATATCCTATTATCTTGGTGAGAATAATAAGGTCTCGCCCGAGGAGGCCAAGAAGATCCTGGCCGACGTGAAGAGTCTCGACGACAACGCCGCCACGCTCGAGCGGACGCTCAAACACCTCACCGACAACGGCGTCGACCTGGCGAAGTACCCGATCTCGATGGGGCCGCTGCTCAAGTTCGATCCGAAGAAGGAGGTGTTCCCCGAGTCGAAGGAAGCCACCGCCCTGATCAGTCGCGAGTATCGCGACGAATTTGCCTGCCCGAAAGCGGATCGGGTTTGACGCAGTCCTGGGCGATCTTGATTCCGGCTGGGAAAGGAACCGGACGTCTCGGCGGCCCTTCTGTCCGTCGAGGCGTCCTTTCTCGTTCTTGCCCAACCACCCACACCCGCACGATCCGGAAGTTCGCCGAAACGGAAGATGTCTCCATGCGTGGAGGTGTTGCACCGACACCGCCATCTGTGGTATATAGTGCACCGCCGTGGCTGGGTTGACGTTGACCGATTCCGATCGCTACCTTCAACCGATAAGAGAGAGACTTCGGAGTCAGAGACAGGATCAACGGTTGCGCCCCCCGCTGGTCTGGGCGGCGGGGATTGGATTGGTTCTTGGCAGGTGGCCGTTGATCTGCGTTGCGGTGATGCTCGCGCCGGCCTTCGCGGCTTGCTCCAGAAACGGGGTAGTGCAACCAGGGGCACGGACGGCCTTACCAGGAAGAAGCAGCAGAAGCGAAGGAGAGATGCGGGGATGTCCGTCTTGCCAGGGATGGGATTGTCTTCCCCGATGAAACGGCCGGTTTTCTTGCTCCAGTTCCGTCCTCAAGGGGCCCGCCTTCGTCCCGGCCTTGGCTGCGTTTCCCCGTCGTCCCGGCATGGCGATCGGAAGCAGCATGGGCCGGTGCCGGGGTTGTCTGGAACATGAGATCGTGATTCAGGATTCCTCAATCCACCGCCAGGAGGAAGTCATGGAAGTTGGCGAGAAACCGTGTGCGGGTTGCCGTGAAGCGACCGAAGAGGAGATGCTCGCTCAATTGGACGACGTTCTGAGCGAGTACGTGGGCACTCCCGGCGCGTTGATTCCCGTCCTGCAA
Organism: uncultured Planctomycetaceae bacterium; assembly: GCA_964563135.1. GTDB lineage: Bacteria > Planctomycetota > Planctomycetia > Pirellulales > Thermoguttaceae > JAAYAY01. The sequence continues at coordinate 34,773 of CAZLWV010000067.1, read as the reverse complement.
ATTACCCAATCCATCTTCGGTTATCTGCCCGAGGCGGCACTCCGCAAGATCGGCACCGCCCTGAAAAAGCCCTACAGCGAAGTGGCAGGCGTCGTAGGGTTTTATTCCTTCTTCACCACGGTGCCTCGCGGCCGCCACATCGTCCGCGTTTGCCTGGGAACGGCATGCTACGTGCGGGGGGGCAAGGAGGTGCTCGCCGCGTTGAAAGCCGCCCTCCGCGTGGAAGTGGGGGAAACGACGCCGGACCGGGTGTTCTCGCTGGACGTGGGACGGTGCTTCGGGGCCTGCGGTCTGGCTCCCGTCATCATGATCGACGACGACGTTCACCAGCGTGTGCGGCCGTCGCGCGTCGCGCAGATCCTCGAGCAGTACCGCGCCGCGGAAGCCTGAGCCCCCTCGCAGAACAGAGTTTGCAGTCGGGGCGGTTGCGTCAACAGCATCACCAGTTCGTATTGCAGAGAGAACAGGGAATGAGCGAACCACTGGCAAACGTCGACCAGCTCGTGGCACTTCGAGACCGGGTTCGCGAGCAAAAGGCAGCCCAGGCAGCACGTGGCTGCACCCCGATCCGGATCTGTCTGGGGGCCAGTTGCATCGCGTCCGGGGCGCTCGAGGTCGAGCAGGCCATGCGCACCGAGTTGGATGCGGCGGGCTTCGGCGATAGGGCTGTGATCGAGGAAGTAGGCTGCCTGGGTCCCTGTTCGGGAGGCCCGGTGGTGGTCGTGGGTGACGTATTCTACGAGAATCTCAAGCCCGAGCACTGCGGGGAGATCGTCCGTTCCCAACTCGTCAAGGGGCAGATTGTCGAGCGGCTTGCGCACCGCCGGCCCGACGGCCGGATCGTGGCGCGGCTCGACGACATGGAGTTCTTCCGACGCCAGACGAAGATCGTGCTCAAACGCTGCGGGCGGATCGATCCCCAGAAGATCGAAGACTATATTGGCGAGGACGGCTACCAGGCCCTGGCCAGCGTGCTCCGGGCCGACGATCCGGCTGCCGTGCTGCGGGAGATGGAGATTTCCGGCCTTCGCGGCCGCGGTGGGGCCGGATTCCCGACGTTTCGGAAATGGCTGTTTGCCAGGAGCGCTCCGGGCGACCGGAAGTTCGCGGTCTGCAACGCCGACGAAGGCGATCCCGGCGCCTTCATGGACCGCAGCATTCTGGAAGGCGATCCGCATTCCGTCATGGAAGGCATGGCGATCGCCGCCTACACGATTGGGGCCAGCCAGGGCTATATCTACGTTCGTGCCGAGTATCCGCTGGCCGTCAAGCGGTTGCGAATTGCCCTGGGGCAGGCTCGCGAACTGGGACTTCTGGGCAAGAATATCCTGGGCAGCGGGTTCGATTTCGAGCTGGAAATCCGCATGGGGGCGGGGGCTTTCGTGTGCGGCGAGGAGACGGCGCTGCTCACGTCGATCGAAGGGAATCGGGGGGAACCGCGGCCGCGACCTCCTTTTCCGGCACAATCGGGCCTCTGGCACAAGCCCACCCTGCTCAACAACGTCGAGACCTATGCCAACGTTCCCTCGATCATTCTCAAAGGGGGCCACTGGTATGCGTCGCACGGCAACGAGAAGAGCAAGGGCACGAAGGTCTTCGCCCTGGCCGGCGCGATCAAGAACTCCGGGCTCGTCGAGGTCCCCGTCGGCATGCCGCTCGGCGACCTGATCTACGATATCGGCGGCGGAACCTCGTCGAAAAAGGAATTCAAGGCGGCCCAGATCGGCGGTCCTTCGGGTGGCTGCATCCCCAAGCATCACCTCAACGTGCCCCTCGACTACGAGACCCTCTCGGAGCTCGGCGCCATCATGGGCTCCGGCGGCCTGATCGTGATGGACGAGGACAGTTGCATGGTCGACGTCGCCCGGTACTTCCTCGAATTCGTGCAGGAGGAATCGTGCGGCAAGTGCGTTCCCTGCCGTGTGGGCACCAAGCTGATGCTCGAGATCCTCAACCGCATCTGCAGCGGGCAGGGGAAGGAGTCCGACGTCGAGCAGCTCATCGAGTTGGGCGAAATGATCAAGGAGACATCGCTGTGTGGCCTGGGGCAGACCGCCCCGAACCCGGTGCTCTCCACCATCCGCCATTTCGGCCACGAGTACGTGGAGCACATTCGCGACCGCCACTGCCGCGCCGGCGTCTGTTCGTCGCTGGTCTACGCTCCCTGCTCGAGCGCCTGCCCTGCGGACGTGGACATCCCGGGCTACGTTTCCCTCGTTTCTGAGAAGCGTTATGCCGAGGCCTTACGGCTCCACCGGGAGAAAAACCCGTTTCCGGCCATCTGTTCCCGGGTGTGTTTCCACACCTGCGAGGACAAGTGCCGGCGGTCGATGCTCGACGATCCGGTTTCGATCCGCGGCATCAAGCGGTTCATGGTCGACCAGGAGGTGACGATCCAACTGCCGACCACTCGCGAGAACGTGGAGAACTCGCGGCGCAAGATCGCGATCATCGGTGCGGGGCCTGCTGGCCTTTCGTGCGCGTACTTCCTGGCCCGGCTGGGGTACCAGCCCAAGGTCTACGAGGCGGAGCCGCGGCCCGGCGGCATGCTTGTTCAGGCGATCCCCTCCTATCGGCTGCCGCGGGAGATCGTGGCGCGCGAAGTCCGCATGGTCGAGAATATGGGCGTCGACATCATCACCGAATCGGCCCTGGGACGGGACTTCACGCTCAGATCGCTCCGGGGCGAGGGCGTGGAGGCGGTGTTCCTGGGCTTGGGAGCGCCGCAAGGGGTGGGACTGGGAATCCCCGGCGAGAACGCCGAGGGGATCACCGACGCGCTCAACTTCCTGCGAACCTACAACCTCCGCGGTTCGGCCAGGATCGGCAAGAACGTGGTGGTAATCGGGGGCGGCAACTCGGCAATCGACGCCGCCCGCACGGCCGTCCGCCTGGGGGCGGAATCCGTGACCGTCGTCTACCGGCGGAGCCGCGAAGTGATGCCGGCCTACAAGGAGGAGATCGAGGAAGCCATTCACGAAGGGGTCAAGTTGCGGTTGTTGACGGCGCCGGTCGACGTTGTCGTGGAAAGCGGCCGGGTGGCGGGAATCCGCTGCCGCCCCATGCGGCTCGGCCAGTTCGACGGTTCGGGCCGCCGGCGTCCCGAAGAAGGGGGCGACGTGTTCACGATTCCCGCCGACGAGATCCTCGTGGCCATCGGGCAGTCGCTGGCAAGCTCGGGATTCTGCGACGAGGCAGGTGTCGAGACCCAGCGCAACGGCTTCCTGATCGTCGATCCGGTGAGCGGCCAGACGTCGCAGAAGTGGATCTTCGCCGGGGGGGACGCCGTGAGCGGGCCGTCGAGCGTGGTGGAGGCGGTGGCGGCCGGCGAACGGGCGGCTGTCGGCATCGACAAGTATCTGACCGGCAGCGAGCACGCTTTCTGGCGTCAGACGAAGGAGGTCGATACCCACTTCGACCCCGACCGGGACCCCGTCGACACGCCACGCGAACGCCTGCCGCTGATCCCTGTGGAACGGCGCTGCAACAACTTCGACGAAGTGGAGCAGCCCTGGCGAGAGGCGGTCGCCGTTCGACAGGCCCAGCGCTGCCTTCGGTGCGATTACGGCCGACGCCCGAACGGACACGAACTGGCCAAGTAGACCCGGCCATACCCGGCCAATTGAGGCAAGATCGAAGATTATTCGTTGACATGTCAGGCATAGCTTGACCTACATGCACTCGTTCCACCTGCCGTTGGCCAGACGTCGAGAACGTCCATCCGACACCCACCGTCAGCAGGCACTTACGTTCCAGGAAATGCCATGATCAACCTGACCATCAACAACATCCCTGTTGAGGTTCCGGAAGGTACGACGATCGTCAACGCCGCGCGCAAGGCGGGCATTCGGATCCCGACGCTGTGTTACGTCGAAGGCCTGCAGGCGATCGGGGCTTGCCGAGTGTGCGTCGTGGAAATCGAAGGAGTTCACGCGCTGGCGGCCTCCTGCTCGATGCCCGCCTCGAAAGGCATGAAGGTGCTGACCAACTCGCATCGGGTCCGGGAGGCCCGGCGAATGGTGGTGGAACTTCTCCTTTCGGAACACAACGGCGAGTGCCAGACCTGCGACCGCCGGGAGGATTGCGAATTGCAGTCGCTGGCGGCAGAGTTGGGGATCCGAACGATCACCTTCCAGGGAGAGAAGACCCGCGCCGGCATCGATGTTTCCACCCCGGCGGTCATGCGCGATCACGGCAAGTGCATCAAGTGCCGGCGCTGCGTGAGCGTGTGCAACGAGGTCCAGCACGTCGGCGCCCTCTGGCCTCAGGCCCGCGGTTTCGAGACGTCGATCGGCCCGGCCTTCAATCGCGACCTGAGTACCGTGGCTTGCGTCCAGTGCGGCCAGTGCGCCGCCGTGTGCCCCGTGGGAGCCATCACCGAACGTGATCAGATCGATGAGGTCTGGGCGGCCATCGACGATCCCGACAAGCATGTTGTTGTGCAAACCGCACCAGCGATCCGTGCTGCCCTCGGCGAGTGCTTTGGCTATCCGCCGGGCACGCTCGTGACGGGCAAGATGACCGCAGCCCTCCGCCGCCTGGGCTTCGACGCGGTCTTCGACACGAACTTCGCCGCCGACCTGACGATCCTGGAGGAAGGCACCGAGCTGCTCACACGCCTCAAGGGAGCCCTGGTCGAAGGCAAGGAGGTCGCTCTGCCGCTGATGACGAGTTGTTCCCCGGGGTGGATCAAATTTGCCGAACATTTCCATCCGGAAATGCTGCCCAACCTGTCGACGTGCAAGTCGCCCCAGCAGATGTTCGGCGCCGTGGCCAAGACCTACTACGCCGACAAGCTGGGCAAGAAGCCCGAGGACATCGTCGTCGTCTCGGTCATGCCCTGCACCGCGAAGAAGTTTGAGATCGCGCGCGAGGAGATGAAGAACGACTACATCCCGAACGTCGACGCGGTGCTGACGACGCGCGAGCTCGCCGACATGATCCG
>CAZLWV010000067.1:5882-29818 GCA_964563135.1 uncultured Planctomycetaceae bacterium | reverse complement strand
GCAGCGGGACGCGCGATGTCGACGTCGTGCTGACGACTCGCGAAATGGGCAAGATGATCCGCAGCGCCGGCCTGGATTTCGCCAGCCTGCCGGAGGAAGACATGGACGCGCCCCTCGGATTATCAACAGGTGCGGCCGACATATTTGCGAACACGGGCGGGGTCATGGAAGCCGCGCTCAGGACTGCCTACGAAATCGTTACCGGCCGCGAATTGCCCATGGAGAATCTGCATGTTGAGCCGCTTGCGGGATTGGACGGGCTCAAGGAGGCTTCCCTCACCGTCGACGACGTCCTTCCCGACTGGGCCTTCCTGGAGGGGGTCACGCTGAATGTGGCTGTTGCCCACGGACTGGGAAATGCCGAAAGGCTCCTGAATCTGATCGCCACGGGCCACAAGAGCTACCATTTTGTGGAAGTAATGACCTGCCCCGGAGGATGTATCGGCGGCGGCGGACAACCTCGGTTTACGACCAATGCTGTCCGTGAGGCCCGAATCGCCGCCATCTATCGCGAAGACGAGGGGAAGATCCTCCGGAAGTCGCACGAAAATCCGGACATCGCCCGTCTCTATGAGGAATTTCTGGGCAAGCCGCTCGGCGAGCGGTCGCACAAGTTGCTGCACACGAAATACACGGACCGAAGCGCCAAGGATGTGCACGATCGGTAGTTCTGTCAGCGGCTCTGAAAACCCACACAAACTTGGATTCGGGGGCAATTGTGCAACCCGTCCGAGTCGAGTAACCTATGGAGTTGGGAGCATTTACAGACGGAAATTCGTCGCAGGCGAGACCCCTCTCGTCTGGGATCGTTTGTGCGCCGGGTCCCCGGCTGGTACCGCTCCGCTTCCCCTGAATCAAAGGAACGATTTTTCTCCTGCGATGGCCATTCGGGTAGATGGGCCGTGTGAGAGAGAGCAGTAGCCTGTTCAGAGCGGATCTCAGAACACCTGGCGATGGCGGCAAGATCCGTCGTAGGATTTCTCCGTCCGGGTTTTTTGGAGCCGTTTCTCGGGGATTGGCGCTGGCGATCGTACCGGCCCCCCTGGCAGAACATGGTTGCAGCCTGGCTGCCGTACAGGAGTCGGCGGCCGCCGTACCGCCCCCTTCCATCGCACTCTTGTTTCTTTGTCCTCGCCTTTTCGCGAGAATATCCAGTTTTTACACATCGAGACGATTGTTGGCATCCTGATCGAGAAAGTCCGCTCCACTATGCTTGAGAAACTGCTCAGCCCGGATACTATCGCCGTGATCGGCGCGTCGCGAACGCCGGGTAAAGTGGGCCACGAGATTCTGGCCAATCTTGTCAACCAGGGATTTGGCGGAACGATCGTTCCGATCAACCCGACCACCGAGGAGATCCTCGGCCTGAAGTGTTATCCGTCGCTGAAAGAGAGCGGGATCAAGATTGACCTTGCCGTGATTGCGGTGGCCAATGCTCGAGTTTCGGAAGCGATTGCCGACTCGCTTGCTGCCGGGGCCGGAGCGATCTGCGTGATCACCGCGGGATTCAAGGAAACCGGCAAGGAAGGGGCCGAGAAAGAGCGGCAGATTGCCAAGCAGGTTCGCGATGGCGGTGCCCGTCTGCTCGGACCGAACTGTCTGGGGCTTCTCAATACCCACCGGCGGATGAACGCGTCGTTTGCCAAGGAGATGCCGCCCCCGGGTGCCATCTCGGTGATGTCGCAATCGGGAGCCTTGTGCACTGCGATCCTCGACTTGGCGACTGCGCGGAACATGGGTCTCTCGAAGCTCATCAGTATCGGCAACAAGGCCGACCTCGACGAGACTGCATTCGTCGAGGCCCTCGCCGCCGACCCTGAAACGCGGGTGATTGTGGCCTACCTGGAGAGCATCGAATCGGGCAAGGACTTCGTGCGTACCGCCGCGGAGGCGGCCCGCACCAAACCGGTGGTCGTGTTCAAGTCGGGCACGAGTTCGGCCGGTGCGAAAGCCGCCTCGTCTCACACGGGCAGCCTTGCCGGTGCCGACATCGCCTACGGCGCCGCCTTCAAGCGTTCCGGCATTCTGCGGGCTCCGACGTTCGAGTCGATGTTCGACTACGCGACAGCTCTGGCCATGCAGCCGCTGCCCAAGGGAAAGCGGGTTGCCATCATCACCAACGCGGGCGGGCCGGGGATCATGGCCGCCGACGCCGTCGAACACTCGGGACTCCGGGTTGCCGCGCTCGACAAGGCTCTCATGAGCGAACTGGCCAAGTCGCTCCCCGATGCCGCCAGCGTCGCCAACCCGATCGACGTTCTGGGCGACGCGCAGGCGGATCGCTATGCCGCGGCGGTTGCCGCAGCCCAGCAGGACCCGAACGTCGACGCGATCGTCGTCCTCCTCACCCCCCAGGCGATGACGCAATTCGCGGAGACAGCCCGAGCCATTTCCGACAACCGGGGAGCCAAGCCGATCCTTGTTTCCTTCATGGGCGGCAAGGATGTCCTGCCGGGGCGTGAAGAGCTCCTTGAACTGGGCATTCCGGAGTATCCGTCGCCCGAGCGGGCCGTGGCCGCATTGCGTGCCATGGTGGAGTATGCGGAGTGGAAGGAAATGCCCCCGCGCATCGTGGCGCGTTTCCCGGTCAACCGCCGCCGTGCCGAACGCGTTCTCCATCGATGTGTCCGGACCGGCCAGTACCAGGTTGGCGAGGCGGCCGCCAAGGACGTCATGCGGGCCTACAACTTCAACGTGCCGCCGGGGCGGATCGCCGCCACGGCCGAAGACGCCGTCGACGTGGCGGTCAAGATCGGGCTGCCGGTGGCCATGAAGATCGTTTCCCCGGACATCGTGCACAAGTCGGACCTGGGAGGCGTGAAGCTCAACCTGTCGACCCCCGACGAGGTGCGCGACGCCTTCGATCTGATGATGCTCCGGATCGGGAAGAAGATGCCCGACGCCCGTCTCCTGGGTGCCTACATCGAGAAGATGTCGCCCCGCGGCCGCGAGGTGATTCTCGGTATGACCCGGGATCCCCAGTTCGGCCCGATGCTGATGTTCGGGCTGGGCGGGATTTTTGTCGAGATCATGAAGGACGTTACCTTCCATCTGGCCCCCGTCACCGCGCAGGAGGCCCTGGAAATGCTCCGCAATACGAAGTCCTACGCGCTCCTGGAAGGGGCTCGCGGCCGGGGTCGTGTCGATATCGATGCGATCGCCAACTGTCTGCAGCGTCTCAGCCAGTTGGTGACGGACTTTCCGCAGATCCAGGAAATGGATATCAACCCGCTGATCGTGGGTGAAGTAGGCACGGATCCGGTCGTCGCCGACGCCCGTATTACCCTGTCCAAGACAACCTGAGCGCGCCTCAGCCCCTTTGCGAATGCAAGATCCCGCACATATCACGAGGAAATATTGATGTCCACGACCGCCTATGATCCCAACTGGCAGACGGAGTATCTGGAGATGGTCATGACTCCAGAAGCTGCCGTTGCCGAAATCCATCCGGGCAAGCGCATCTTCATCGGAACCGGGTGTGCCCAGCCCATGCAACTCGTCAGAGCGCTCACGGCCCGGGCGAAGAAACTGCCCGATACGGAGATTGTGCACCTTCTGACGCGCGGCGAGGCGCCCTATGCCGAGAAGAGCATCGCTGCCAACTTCCGCATCAACAGCTTTTTCATTGCGGAGAATGTCCGCGATATCATTCAGGAAGGGCTTGGCGACTACACGCCCCTCTTCCTCTCCGATATCCCGAGCTTGTTCTCCAGCGGCCAGTTGCCGCTGGATGTTGCCCTGGTCCAGGTTACCCCTCCGGACGAGCGCGGCATGTGCAGCCTGGGAGTCTCCGTCGATATCGTCAAGAGCGCCATGGAGAATGCCGGCTTGGTGATCGCCCAGGTCAATCCTCGCATGCCGCGGACGATGGGTGACTCCTGTGTCCACGTCCAGGATCTCGACATCCTCGTCCCCGTGGACGAGCCGATCATCGAGTATCAGCCGCCGGCGATCGACGACATCACGCGCCAGATTGGCGAGAACATCGCCGCCTTGATCGACAACGGTTCGACCATCGAGTTCGGTATCGGCCGGATTCCGCAGTCTGTCGTCGAGTTCCTCAAAGGCAAGAAGGACCTGGGCATCCACACCGAGATGTTCAGCGACTCGATCATCGACCTCATCGAGTCCGGTGCGGTGACGGGGCGCCGCAAGGCCGTCGATCGCGGGCGCGTGACCGCCAGCTTCTGCATGGGTACCCAAAGGCTCTACGACTACATCGACGGCAACGAGGTGTTCTCCTTCAACCCGACCGAGTACGTCAACGATCCGTTCGTGATCAGCAGGCACCCGAAGATGGTTGCCATCAACGTGGCCCTCGAGGTCGACCTCACCGGCCAGGTCTGCTCCGATTCGCTGGGCACGCGGTTCTATTCGGGAATCGGCGGCCAGGTCGACTTCAATCGCGGCGCCTCGCGTTCGCCCGGTGGCCGGGCCATCATCGCCTTGCCCTCAACCACCCATGACGGCAAGTCGCGGATTTCGGCCCAGCTCAGTCCGGGAGCTGGCGTCGTAACCACTCGCGGCGACGTCCACTACGTGGTCACCGAGTACGGCGTGGCCTATCTGCACGGCAAGAGCGTCCAGGAACGGGCGATTGCTCTGATCTCCATCGCCCATCCCAATCACCGGGAGGAACTCCTCCGGAAGGCGATCGAGTTCAAGTACGTACGGTCCGAAATGCAGGAAGTCGAGGGGCGGATTGTCGTTGGCCCGCCGGAACTGAAGACGAGCATGCTTCTCGACGACGGCACCCAGGTCAACTTCCGCCCTGTCCACCCGACCGACGTGTCGGGCATGAAGGACCTGCTCTACGCCCTGTCCCAGGAAACGCTCTACTACCGCTTCATGGCCCCCATGAAGCAGTTCTCCGAGAAGCAGATCCAGGACTTCGTCTACATCGATCACCGCAGCGAGGTAGCCATTGTCGGCACGCTGCCGGAGGCCCACGGGGAGGAGATCATCGCCGTCGGCCGCTACTTCCTCAATCCGAAAACGAACCGGGCGGAAGTGGCCTTTGTCGTCCGCGATATCTGGCAGAACCGCGGCATCGGCCGTTTCCTGCTGAAGTACCTCAGCGGGATCGCCAAGCGCCACGGCATCAGCGGCTTCACCGCCGAGGTTCTCCGCGACAACAAGCCCATGCAGGCCGTCTTCAACCGGGCCAATGGGCAGGTCAACAGCAAGCTGCGGCAGGACGTGTACAGCTACACGATCGATTTCGCATAGTACGGTTCGGGCTTCTGCCCGTTGCCGGCATGATTCACGAGCGGGCGACCTCGGCTTCAAGCGTCGAGGTCGCCCGGTTTGCATCGCAGGTGTTTCATGGCCTGGTTGTTGGTCGCACAGGTGGCTGCCATTCTCGTTGCCGTGGTCATCGCGGTAATTGAGATCGAGAGCATCGTCTTTTCCGGGCCATTGCTGAGCATCTCGGGTCTCTTGATCACCTTTCTATCGTTTCGGCGAGATCGCCTGCTCGGGCTTCTGTTCGGCTTGTCTGCCCCGACGGTGGCCGCCTTCTGCCTGTTCGTCATCGCCACACTGGAGTGGGGGCCGGCGGAGGCACATTGGCCGGTGGCTGCCCTGCTGGTTCTATACGGGTTTTTCAGCATACCGGCCGGGGTATTGGCTGCACTGGATCGGCCGACTCCGGCCAGCGAGCGTCGCCGGGCGAGTTCTCAGTTCAGCATTGCCGCGATGCTCGTTCTGATGTTCCTGCTTGCTGTTGTGCTGGGTTTCGCGCAAGCGGCAGGGGACAAGGGGCTTGCCGCGGGAATTTCGTTGGCTTATCTGGTGGTACTTCTCCATGTCTTGAGTCGGTTCTTTCGCAACCGCCGACTTCAGAAACTGGCAACCGTGCCTTCCATGTTCGCGCCAAAGCAGGCTCCGCCGGGTTCACCCTTCGACGATTGAGATCTCGTTCGAAGAACCGGTGCTTTCGTGCGCGATCCCGGTCTCACGCTCGTGGTCGAATGAACTTCGACACCTTGGCCAGTGCCCGAATGTGGTCGGAAGGATGATCGACCGGCGACAGCAACAGAACGATCAGGTGAACGGGCCGGCCGTCGACGCTGTTGAAATCGAGCCCGCGGGCGGACCAGGCAATCGTCCCAATCTCGCGGGTGACGGCCGGATGCTTCGCATGGGGAATCGCCACACACTCGCCGATCCCCGTGGACCCCAGCTCCTCGCGTCGCAGCAGTGACGCCCGAACCCGCAAGACTTTCCACAATCTCACGGACTGCGGCGTCTCTGTGGATTGCCTTGAGATCCGGCAGAACGGCGTCGGGATCGAGAAAGGGAAGCATGCCGAGACGAACGGCCCTCAGGAGTCGCGACAGAATCCCGCACTCGGGGCATCCCGCCGGCCCGTCCTCGGCCAAGCAGAGCGTCTTCCGCCGCTTCCCGCACGTGCTGCAGTATTGCTGCGCGTCGACGGCAGCATGACGGGTGGTGACCGTTGCCACGTCCAGGTGGTTGACCATGTTCGATTTCCTGTATGATGCGCGTTGAAGAACGTCCCGTTTTCTCTGAACTCGTACCTAACCCAAGAAAGAGATCGCGATTTCTCGGATTTTTTCGTTTTTTCTTTGCCAATCCTGAATCTGAAACACGGGCCGGTTGCGAGTATATCTGTGCTGCCGTCCGGTTTCGGTGCCGCCCAGCGGTTGAGAGCGTGGGCGTGCGGGGCCTGCACAATCAACCAATCGCTTGCGGCGTCAAGGCGGAGTGACATGAGCGAGCCTTCGGAACCGGCCGATTTCATCCGCTGGTTGGATCAAGCCCATCGGCAGAAGATCTGCTACTACCTGCGGCAGAAGTATGTGAGCCTCTCGGAAACCGATATTGAAGATGTGTGGTCCGAGACCCAGAAGGCCCTGTTCGAGCGCTGGCTGTCGGATAGTTCGCTCGGCGCTGGGCAATCGCTCGACGGGCTGCTGTACACCATCGCCAACCGGCGGGCGGTGGACCTGATCCGCCGCGCCGATGCGCAGGGACGGATGCTGCAACGATGGTGCGAGAGAGAAAAGGCGAAGGGGCTGGACGGCCAGCCCAACACTCGGAGGGCCGGCGACCGATTGGAGTACGAGGAACTCGTGGGCCTTGTGATCGAGGCGTTCGCCCAGCTCAACGATGAGCAATGGCTGGTACTTTCCGTGTACTGCGAGAATTACCCTAACCTGAAAGGGCCGAAACGGCTTCACAGGGCGATTGCGGATCAATTCCCGGAGATTCAGCGAAGAAGCTGGACTCCGGCGACGGTGCACCGGCTGTTGAATCAGGCGAGGGGAATTGTGCGAAAATACCTCTGCGAAAAGGGTTACGACCGTGACCTCGAATGAAGAAACCGCCCGAAAAGACGACCAGGAAGAACTGGCGGATCCCATCGACCGGTTGATCGTTGCCGCGTACCGCTCGGTCATGCCCAATTGGACTACCGATTCCACGTATGCCCGGGCCCGCGACGCAAACCAGGACACGTCTCCTGTCCACGATCCCGCAGTTGCCTCCGGAGCGGATCTCGAGGCTCTCAAGAGCTGCTACTCCGACCTCGTTTCCGTCGATGGGGAGGTGGAGGCGGCCGGTTTTCGCCTTCGACGCCGACTGGGGCAGGGTGGCCAGGGAATCGTCTACCTGGCCGAATGCGCCGGCATCGACGGCTTTGTCAACAGAGACATGGCGCTTAAGCTCTTCTCGCCGTGCAACTACCCGACCCTGGCCAGTTACGAGAAGGACATGCAGCGGATCGCCAGGGTCGCTTCCATCATTGCCGGTATTGATCAGGGCAACCTGCTTGATATTCAGCGCTTCGAGGTCTGCGACGGCATCCGGATGATGATCATGAAGAGGATTCTGGGCTCTGATCTGCGAAGCCTCATGAATCCCTACATGCTCGATCATGTCAAACAGCGGAATCCGGTCCTCGCCGCTGACCTGACAAGGATCGTCGCGACACCCGGCCCGCAATACACGAAGTTCAAACCCGGGGCGGCCGTGGCCATCATTCGGTCCTGCCTGGAGGCGCTCGACCGTCTCCACTCCCGCGGTGTTGTCCACGGCGACGTGAAACCCTCCAACATCATGATTACCCCGGAAGGAGACGTGAAGCTCGTCGACAGTGGTTCGGCGTTCCTTTGGCAGGAATCTCCCGAGCCCTATTTCTGCACCCCCCGCTACGCCGCACTGGAGGTCCTTGAGCAGGGGCAGTGCACGCCGCGAAGCGATCTGGCCAGCCTGGGCTATGTTCTCATCGAACTCCTGACCGGCGCGCCCGTCTTTCCCGACGGGCGGCCTCCCACTCCCCGCGAGGCCCTCATACCCCAGGAGGCCTCCACCGGGATCAAACCCCAGATCGACCCTGAGCTCGCTCGTGAGAAGCGGGACTTGCCCAAGCAGCTCGACCCGCTCTTCGGGCGTTACAGCCCTCTGTTCCGCCAGCTTTGCCGACGTTTGATCGATCCCGATCCACAAGGCCGGTTTGAAGACGCCTGCACCGCTGAACTCCACGCGTTTACCTTCATCCAGGAACTCGAAAAGGCCGGCCTGGCATGCCATTTCCACCACGAATTCCGCCGCTGGATCAAGGCCCTCCAGCCGCTCGCCGAGAAAACTTGATGCTCCGGCAGCCAACTTGCGGCCACAGGCAAGTCAACCGACAGGCAGGAAGGATCTGCGTTGGTATTGGCTTTTCCTTCCCCGCTGACTCAGGCCTGTCCGAAACCCGCAAAGAGCCTTCCGACGGGGGGTGCGGGGTGGCGACAACAAGAATCTGGGGTCGGCGATGAAGTATCGTTTGCCACGTGAGGGCCCCCTCTCTCAAAAACCAAGCGGGGCCTGCTTCGCCGTTGGCTCCTCCCGTTGTGGGGTATGACCGGACGAGGGATCGGCGGAACAGGAAGCCAGCGCTGAGTCATTCCGCAGCTTGCCCCCGCGGCGTTTTCGACGCCCACGAACACCACGGCGGTTCTTTCCCGGGCTGGTCTGGCCAGGGGCCGTGATACTCGCTGCTCCCAGACGCCTGGGTTCCTGCCGACAGCCCGAGCGGCAATTCGGCTTCCCTTCCACTGGAACCTGTGGACAATGACAGGCCGTGGCGGTTTATTTGTTCGACTCCCGGTACCCAATCCGGACCAGGAGTGTCCGGGCGTCCGGCCCAGTTTCCTGAACCCCGAAACCTGACGACTTTCCATGTACCGCATCTTCTGGAGTATTATCCGCTGGATGTTCAGTCTGCGATACCGCGTGCGGGTCACCGGCCTGGAGCAACTGGACGGCCTGGCGGGTCCGACCCTGGTGATGCCCAACCATCCGGGCTACATCGACCCGCCTCTGGTGCTCTCCCACGTACGGCTCGGCCGGCCCGTGCGGCCGATCGTTTTCGCGGGCATCTATCGAAGCCCCCTGCTTCATCCGATCATGCGAATGGTCAACGCCCTCGAGGTACCCGACCTGGCGGAGCACAGCCAGGCCGCCCACGAGCGGACTCTGGCCATGATCGATTCGGTGGTCGAGGGACTCCGCCGCGGCGAGAACTTCCTCATCTACCCTTCCGGCCGCCTGCGGCGCCAGCAGGGAGAAGTGATCGGCGCCGCTCGGGCGACCCACGAAATCCTGCAGCGCGTTCCTGCGGCCAGTGTCGTTCTCGTGCGGACCCTCGGAGTCTGGGGAAGCATGTTCAGCTACGCGCGGACCGGCCAGACGCCGCCTCTCGGACTGCGGATGATCCAGTCGATCCTCTGGATGGCAGCCAACCTGGTCTTCCTGGCGCCGCGGCGTAACATCCATATCCATATTGAGGTCGTCCCGCGCGACCAACTGCCGAGCAGCGATCGGGACCAACTCAATCGCTACCTGGAACAGTGGTACGACAAGGAAGGCGCGGAACAGCCGACGTTCGTTCCGCGACACTTCCTCCATTTCCTCTTCGGATCGCGCCGTTGGCAGTTTCCGGAACTACAGACAACGCTGGAGGTCGACCTGGATCGCATCAGTTCGAAGACACGCCTGGCGGTGAACGAGGTGATCGAAGAGTACCTTGGCCGTCCCCTTACTCCTGCGGAAAAGCAGCCCGACGCCACGCTCGACCTCCTCGGCCTCGACAGTCTGGAACGCATGGAACTGGCGCTGGCAATCGAAGACCGATTCGGATTCCGTTCGGACCGAGTGGCCGGCAATGTGGGCGAGCTCTGGGCCCTCGCCGCCGGGCAGATGACCGGGTCGAACAAGGAGCTTGTCGCTCCGGCCCTGTGGACGAAGCTCCGGCAGCCGGCGGGACCGGCCGAGGTACTTGCCGAAACAATGGCCGAGGCTTTTGTCCGCCGCGCCCTGCAGAGTGCCGATGACGTGGTGGCCGCCGACGCGATGAGCGGGGTGCTGACCTATCGGCGGATGCTCGTTGGTACCACGATCATGGGGCGGCGTCTGGCCGAGCTTCCCGGCGAGGCGGTGGGAATCATGCTTCCCGCATCCGTCGCGGCCGACCTCGTGTATTTCGCCTTGCACGGCATCGGCAAGTTGCCGGTGATGCTCAACTGGACCACTGGGCCCGCCAACCTGGCGCATGCCGTCCGCACTCTCAAGATCCAGCGCGTGGTCACCTCGCGGCGATTCATCGACCGCTTGCGGATCGAAATCCAGGACGCCGAACTGGTCTTCCTCGAAGACCTCCGCGAGACGATCGGCAAGTGGGAGCAGCTCCGCACCCTGGCTGCAACCTACCTGGCGCCGCGCCGATTCCTGCGCTCGCTTCCCAGGCAGAACCCCGACGATCCGGCCGTCGTGCTCTTCACCTCCGGTTCGGAAAACGCCCCCAAGGCCGTTCCGCTCAGCCATCGCAATCTTCTGTCCAACGTCGCAGCCACCGTCTCAAGCATGGTTTTGCGCCGGGAAGACGCGATGCTCGGCGCCCTCCCTCCCTTCCACAGCTTCGGCCTGCTGGCCAACATGATCGCGCCGGTCACCTCCGGCTTCCGTGTTGTCCACCATCCCGATCCCACCGATGCGGCCGGCCTGGTCCGCGTGGCCGCTGCCTACCGGCCCGCAATCACCGCCACCACCCCCACGTTTCTCGGCTACATTTTCTCGACCGCCACGCCCGACCAGCTCAGCTCATTGACCCTCATTGCGACCGGCGCGGAAAAGTGTCCCGATGCCCTGTTCGCCAAGGCCAGGGAGATGACTCCCCGTGCGCTCATCCTCGAAGGCTACGGCATCACCGAGTGTTCCCCCATCGTGGCCGCCAACCGCCGAGACCGTATCAAGCCCGATACGGTCGGCATTCCCGTCGATGGTGTCGAGGTCTGCGTCGTCCATCCGGAAAGCGGCGAGCGGCTCCCTGTGGGAGAAACCGGGATGCTCCTGGTTCGCGGTCCTTCGATCTTCAGCGGGTACCTGAAATACGATGGTCCCGATCCGTTCATGACTGTCGATTCCTGTCGCTGGTACAAGACCGGCGACCTGGTGATGCTCGATGAAGAACGGTTTATCCACTTCCGCGGCCGGCTCAAGCGTTTCATCAAGGCGGGCGGCGAAATGATCTCGCTTCCCGCCCTGGAGGAGCCCTTTCTCCAGCGTTTTCCTCCCACGGAAGACGGCCCCCAGGTCGCCGTTGAAGGCGTGGAGACGCCCACCGGCCGACACATCGTCCTCTTCACAACCCAGGAAATGACCGTCCGCGAGGCGAACCTGATCCTCGCAGAGACCGGCTTCCGCGGCGTCATGCGTCTCGACCAGGTCCGCCAGGTCGATTCGATTCCCGTTCTCGGAACCGGAAAGACCGACTACAAGGCCCTGCGCCAGGCCGTCCTGGAATCGATCGGCGCGTGACGGCCCATCGGCCGTGCGACTTCGGGCGACGCAGCGTTCGCGTGGTCTCTCCCGGCCGCCCCGCCGCCAGGAATCCCCATTTCCGCGGGTAGTTTCCGCTGGAAGGGCCGATTAAGCTGGATATCTGGGTCTTCTTGCACGATTCACGTGGGTTGCATTGACCAGGAGTATCACGATGACTGAAAACGAGCAGACAGCCGACTCCCAGGAAGCGGTCGAACCGGACGAGAAGCCCGAGGTCAAGGCGGCCGCCGAGGCTGTGCGGCGTGCACGCCAGGAACTGGAGCGGGCCTGCGAGACCTACAAGATCCTGCGTGAAGAAGCCACGATCCAGGTCCGCAGGCTTCGCGAGAGCACCGTCGGCGATGTGATCAAAGGATCGCTGGAAATGGTCCGCCAACACCCGGCGACGGGTGTCGCCGTGGCGACTATGGTCGGCTTCTTTCTCGGCCGCGTCTTCCGACGGTAGCACTCCATGCCAACCTCCAGCAGTCACGATGAGGCGGAGAAACGGCGGCTGCGATTGGCGATCGCCCGCTCACGGCGGCGAATCGATCGGCACCTGCACGGCTCCGGCAAGGCCGTCGGCCAGTTGGCGTCGTGGAGGACCTACGCCCGCCGGTGGCCCGGCCTGGCCTTGGCCGCAGGGTTGGCTCTAGGTTGGATTCTTGCCGCGGGTGTGCGTCCGCGATTCATCGTCGGGCTCCTGGGAGCCGGGTTCTTCCGCCAGATCAGCCGCCGCACCACGGAACTCCTCGCCCAAGAGCTGAAAGCCTTCTGGAACAGCACCACACCGCAGCAGGGCGAGACCGGGACGGAGGGTGGCAACCATGGCTGAGGCAGATGGTCCGCTCCTGGCGAAGCTTCGCGAAGAGCTTTCCGGCATGGCCGGCGAGGCCTCGCATCTGGCCGCTCTTCGCTGGCGGCTGGCGGAAATCGAACTGCGGCAGTCCGCAGCAACGGTCAGACGATTCTCGCTCTGGGCGCTCGTCGCCGCGACCCTTCTACTCACGTCGCTTCCGATGTTCACTGTTGCCCTCTCGGTCTGGCTTCTGCCCGGCCTGGGCTGGTCCTGGACAATCGGCCTGGTCCTCGCGATCGCCGGACTGGCAACGGCTACCCTCGCTTGGCGCCGTTTTCGCCGCGACTTCCACGGCCTCGAGCAGTCGATCGAGGAACTGCGCGAAGATCTCCAGTGGGTGAAGGAATGGTCGGCCCGGCCCAACCGGTGATCGCCGAACTCGCCCGGTGAGGCACCGTGTGGCGCCGCGAGGCATCTGGCCCACGTGTGGAATTGCGACCCCTGCTGGAAAACATGGCCATCCATCTCACCTCGCGCTGCAATCAGCGCTGCCCGCCTATCCTCGCCTCACCGCCGTCGGTCGCGTTTCCACTTGACGTATGCAGCCACCTGCGGATGTTCCAGGAGTTTTGCCTGCGTGTTGTATCGGCGTCCGAGCTGCTTCTCGTCCGGGATGAGATCGTGAATCGCAGCGTGGCACACTTGGCAGAGCCTGAGCCCCTTGCGCATCGCTTCGCGGGTGTACCGTTTCTTGAACCACTTGTTGGAGTGGTTCGTTCGTGGAATCAGGTGGTGGAAATTCTGGGCCGTTTCGACGCCGCACAGTTCACACAGCATCTATACCCCTCTCTCGGGTGCAGCCGCCCTGGACGACTCATCTCGAAGATCGCCAGATTCTTCACAAAAACTCGCGACGTGCGGGAGCAGGCCAGTGGCAACCGAGCGAAAGCTTGCGACCAGCCTTCGGTCGGTGCCCGTTGGCGGCCTTGCCGCCCAGAGGAATCAAGCAGATATTCTTCCTTACGACGATGGTACGGCAGCCGGTTCCTATTAGAATCAAGAGACTCTGTGGAACGCAAACAGGTTCGAATCTGACTGGGATGGCAACAATGAACATTCGTCCGTGGAGAATCCGTGGTTTCCTCTCCCGCAGGACCGGCTGCCCCTCGATGGTCTTTTGGGCCATCATGCTATGCGCGGCTGCCTGCTTTGCTGAGCCCGTTGCCAGCCCGCTCGAGCTGACGTTGCCGCCAGCAATCTACGCCATCCCGGGGGCCGAAATGAGCCTCTATTACGACAACGTTGTCCTCACGAAAACCCCCGAGGCATTTCGTTTCCAGGTGGTCTGCAGTCTGGGCAAGGACGAAGAGAGACGCTGGACCGTGCTTCCAGAGGCCGCCGATGTGGGGGAGCATCCTCTCACGGTGGTCGTGGCCGATTCGACGGGCAAGGAACTGGGACGCGCCGATACGGTGCTCAAGGTTGTGCCTGCCGACGCGGGGACCGGCCGATCGATCCGCCTGCTGATTGTGGGCGATAGCCTGACCCATGGCACGATCTATGTGAACGAGATAGCGAGGCTCCTCTCGCTGCCCGGCAATCCGACCTGGACCATGCTGGGTACCCACAAGCCTCCGCAGTCCGCCGAGGGCGTGGCCCACGAAGGTTACGGTGGCTGGACATGGGACCGCTTCGTTTCGAGCTACGAACCCAGCCCCGATGGCAACTCTCAGAAAAGGGGCAGCCCCTTCGTTTTTCTCGGCGAGGACGGCAAGCCTGCTCTCGACCTCCAGCGCTACTTCCAGCAGCACTGCGGCGGCCAGCGGCCCGACTTCATCACCATCCTGCTGGGAATCAACGACTGCTTCGGCGCCAATCCCGACGATCCTGCCAGAATGGATGCCACCATCGACTCCATGTTCACTCGGGCCGACACGTTGCTCGAAGCATTCCGCCGGGCCGCCCCCGATGCCGAAGTGGGTATCTGCCTTGTTCCGCCCCCCAACGCGCGCGAGGAAGGATTCCAGGCCAATTACCAAGGGAAGTACCACCGCTGGGGCTGGAAGCGGATCCAGCACCGGCTCGTCCAGCGGCAACTAAGCCATTTTGCCGACCGGGAGAAGATCTTCATCGTGCCCATTGAGCTGAACCTCGATCCGGTCGATGGCTACCCGGTCAACAACGGAGTCCACCCCAATGCGTTGGGCTACAACCAGATCGGGGTTTCGATTTACGCCTGGTTGAAGGCCCGCCTCCAAGTCCAGTCGCTGCCGTGACTTCCCGCAATCACAGCTCACGCTTGATCCTGACTGGTCACCAACAGACACCACTCCTCGATGCCCTCGTGTCCGGCGAGCAGTGGCTGCCTGATCGTCAAGCGCCGGGCAGCCGCCGACATTGCCCCCTCGAGACGCCTGCGGCATCAGGCGGCCGCCTTCGACGAGCGGCCGGGGCCGAGCCTGAGTGAGCCCCCGGTTCCTGGATCGCGCCGACTCACGAGCAATCCAGCCCCGCTGTGGTGTTCCATTCCGTTCGACCACAGGCACCGGTCGCGTGCTCGGACAGCCGTTGCCAGCGCGGATTCTCGGCGATCGTGCAGTTCAAGGAGAATCCCCGGCAGAGAGTTTTTGCCAGACGGGCAGGCACGCGTTCGAGCAGCGGCTCGCACAGGCGTTTCATCGTCACCAGACCTGAGCCCCAGGTGAACATCTTCTTCTTGGTCTGAAAGAGGGGCGTGCGGATCGCTCCAAAACCAGCCTCCAGAAGCAGTGAATTGACTTCGCGGAGCGTGTACTCTTTCAGGTGAAGGCCGACGGCTTCCGTACGCGGTGGGCAGAAACTGCCCGTGATGTCCGAGGGGCGGAAGTGCCAGTTGGGCGTGATGGTCACCAACAGCCCACCCGGAACCAGCATCGAACGGATTGCCTTGAGGTATTCGAGGATCTCGTCGGGCGGAATGTGCTCGAAGACATCGTTCCAGTAGACCAGCGAATGCCGGCCATTCTGTCCGTGCGCGATCGTACGAAGGTCTCCTACCAGCAACCACTCGCGATAGTCCGGCCCCAGCAGCTCGCAGGCCTCGCGGTGCAAAGCGCCTGAAACCTCAACCCCTGCCACGTCGAATCCCACGTCGGCAACCGCCTTCAGCAGCACGCCCGATCCGAAACCGACTTCAAAGAAGGAGGGCGAGGTCCCTCGCCGCTGCTGACCGCGAAGCAACCGCAGCACCAGCGCGACATATCGCCGGTCGAGTCCCATCAGCAGAGGTTTGTTGGCGCCTCGGTTTCGAGCCGTGTGAATTCGTGCCACCGTATCGTAGGCCAGCCGGATGGCCACAGCTCGCTCACGCGACCCCTTGGGTGCGTCGAGGATCCGCCGGGCCAGAAGTGGCTCTTCCTGCCACTGGAGTTCGCGTAGTTCGGTCGGCCCCAGGGTGGCCAGATCCCGCACCGAGCCGTCGGTCAGGACGAGCGGATTCTGCGGCTTCAGGCCGGTCGAGACGGGGGAGGGCTGGAGCGGATCGGGAGAGAGGATTTCCACGGTACCGGTTTTCCAAGTAGACGGCATGCTGAACTGCGACACAGGCCCTCGTCGCGCCGGGGCAATCGAAGTCACACACTCCCCACAGTTCCGCCTGCACTCCGGACGGAAGCCGTGAGTCCCCAGACGCAGGGGGCCGCTTAACCCTAGGTTGCGGCTGAGGCAAGTCAACCGCTGGCCCCAAAAGGCCCAATGGGCAGCCGAGTCTGCCCGCTGCCGGGGGAATCATGTACGCCTGACCTCAACCATCGCCGGGTCTTTCGCAAGGATTCGCGACCAGAGGGAGCAGGTCACCGGCAACCGAGCGGTCGCTCGCGTCGGCTGGCAACCCGTTGCCCCTCAGGGCCAGGATCCAGATCGGTCATCGGAAGAGTGCGTAGAGAACGAGCATCGTTCCTGCCAGCAGTACGGCCAGAATCTTGTAGTTGCCCAGCCCCCGCCAGGCCTCCCCCTCCAGGGAAGCGAGCGGATGGGCCCAGACCAGCCGCTCGCTCTCGGCCGTGTGCTCATGCGGCCAGACCAGCGAGAAGAGTCCGTACAGAACCGAGCAGGTGCAGAACAGGTAGAAGGCCGACATCATGAACAGCACACTCCACGGCCCACCCAGACCTGCAGCGATCATCCGCTCGCTCGCTCCGGTCATTCCGGCCGACGCCAGGGCGAGCGACAGGTCGACTTTGAAGAAGTCCAGCAAAAACACGGCGAGTCCCAGGGCCGAGCCGATGTAGAGCGTCAGACGGGCCGCTCGAGCCGACCCCCGCCGCCAGAACACACCCCAGAGAAACACCGTCGTGATCGGCGGAGCGATATAGCAGATCATCGAATTGATGCCCTGGAACACGCTCCCAAATCGCTCCAGCAGGGGCGACCAGAGAATTGCCACGATCATCGCCACGAACGTCACGATCCGCCCTGTCAGGACGAGCGTATGGTCGCTCGTGTCCGGCCGCCAGCGTTTGAGCAGATCGTAGCTGAACAGCGTTGCCACTGAGTTGAGCGCTCCGGAGACGGTGCTCATCAGCGCGGCCAACAGGGCCGCTGCCACCAGTCCCCGCAACCCTCTGGGGAGCATCTCTCGGATCATGAAGCCGTAGGTGTCGAGCGTGTCCTTGACGGGCGATCCGTGGAGGTAGAGCACGCCCTGCTCCACGTAGGCATCCGCTCCTTCCAGGTCGAACCTCTTGCCGTTGACCACCACGGTTTGCCCTTCCAGGTCGACACGTCCGCCCGCGACGGCAACGGGCTTGCCGTCGACCACGACCTCCGCACCGATCGACATGTTGTCCATTTTGTCTCCGTCGAGCCGTCCCTGGCGAACAAGTCCCAGACAAATCAGGCCCGGCAGCACGAAAATGAAGACCGGCAGGATCTTGATGTATCCGGCAAACAGCGAACCGACACGCGCGTGGTTCTCGTCCTTGGCACCCAGCACGCGCTGAACGATCGTCTGGTCTGCGCACCAGTACCAGATGCCGATCACCGGGTATCCGAGCAGCACCGAGTACCAGGGCAGATTCGACGGATCGCCCTTGGGGCGGAGCACGCTCAACTTGATCGGGTCCACCGATTCGCCCAGCCCCGACCACCCGCCGACCCATTGGTAACCGATCGCGGTGATCACAATCGCGCCGGCCAGCAGCACAATCGTCTGGATCGACTCGGTCAGCACTACGGCCGTCAGCCCACCGATGATCGTGTAGACCCCCGTCAATCCTGCCGTGATCACGATGCTCCAAAGCAGGGGCATGCCAAACATCCCCTCCAGTACTTTGGCGCCGGTGAACAGCGAAAATCCGATATGCAGGAAGATCGCCGAGAAGATCGAAAGCACCGCCAGCCAGTCTCGGCAGGCGCGATTGTATCGTTGTTCCAGAAAGTCGGGCAGAGTCGCTACTTTGGATCGAATGAAGAAGGGGGCAAAGAACAGCGAGAGCACGATCAGCGTGAACGGAGCCATCCATTCGAAGTTGCCGTACGCCAGGCCATTGTCGTACCCTTCCTGGGCAAGCGATACCAGATGGATCGTCGAGATGTTCGTCGAGAACAGGGCCAGCCCGATCACCGGCCAGGTCAAGGTCCCGCCGGCAAGAAAAAAGTCCTTCCCGGAACCCTGATCCCGATGACGCCGCAGGCCGACCCAGCATCCAAGCCCCACAATGCCGACCAGGTAGCCAACGATAACCGCCAGGTCGATCGGCTCCATTCTGATTTCCAACAGTCTGCTCCAGCAAGAGGTCTCGGAAATGCGGTTCCGGCCGGCGGCGGTGCGAATTGCCGCCCACGGTCGGTACATGCTCCCTCAGGCTTTCATCTTGGGAGGCGGGTGGTCGAGCGTCGGCGAGCCGCTGGCCGGCCAGTGAGGCTGGTGCTCAGGGTCGTCCGCCCCGGCGGAACGCACACTCCCGGTGCCAACCGGGCGGGCGCCCACAATCTCCCTGGCGATCGGGCGACATTCCGACCATGCTAGCGTTGCCTGCCCCACGAGGCAATCGAGCCGCGGAGATCGTAGTGGCCTGCCGTGGGCAGCCAGTTCCGAGGGGGGTTCTCTCTTCCGCCGATTGGACCCCACATGGGTAACTGGCTAGAATCGACACTCAGAACACCTGCTTCCAGGGGCCCGTGGGCCGCGTGCCCGTTTGACCCATTCCCAGGATGACCGCGTGTCTTTCGCGTCGAGATCTGTTGGAGACTGCCGTGGCCGCGGCCCCACGATCAACCGCGACAAGATCACCACCAATCCCAAGGAACTCATTCAAACAGACGGCAATCCCGGCCGCCTCACCACCCCCGAGGACGTGCCGCAGCTTGCCAACAGGGCCAAATGTGCCAAGACCCGTGAATGGGCCCATGCCGACATCGAATACGGAACAAGGCCAAACATCCCTCTTTGCTCGGAGATCCTGATGAAACCGTTACTTGTTGTGGCTGCCATGTTCATGCTCACGGCCCTTCCCGGACCCATTTTCGCCGCGGAGGACGAGAAGGGCTTCGTACCCATGTTCAACGGCAAAGACCTGGATGGCTGGGAGGGAAAGGCCGGCGGCTGGTGGGTCGAAGAGGGCGCACTGACCTCCGAGAGCACGCCGGAGAAACCGTGCGTCAAGCCTCACTACCTCTACTGGAAGGGCGGCGAACCGGCCGACTTTGTCCTCCGGTTCCAGTACAGACTGGTAGGCGGCAACTCGGGAGTGCAGTTCCGCAGCCAGACTCGCCCCGACTGGGACACCTGGGGCTACCAGGCCGATATGGAGGCCGGCACACAGTGGACCGGCTGCCTGTTCCAGCACGATCGCGGCGGTGTGGTCATGCGGGGCAAAAAAGCGGTCATCGCCGAAGACGGCACTCGCACCGAGCAGGAGTTTGCCACCGGGGAAGAACTCCAGAAGAAGATCAAGGCTAACGATTGGAACGATTATGAAATCGTCGCCGAGGGGAGCAAGATTGTGCTCAAAATCAACGGGCACCTGATGTGCGAGGTCGACGACCGCGACACGAAACTGGCCTGCAAGAAAGGCATCATTGCCCTGCAGATGCACCCGGGACCGCCCATGAAGGTGCAGTTCCGCAACATGCGAATTCTCGTTTCCGAACCGAGAAGGTAGACTTGAAGGAGCGTCGTCCTGTCTGCCCCGAAATCCGTGCAGGAGAGTTGCCTTGAGCCGGACCGTCACCGCCACATCCCTACTGCGAAGGGGGGCCGCTCCCTGGGTCTGGATCCCGGCAGTGGCCGCCCTCAGCGTGGTGGCAAGAGTCCAGTGCTCCAGCGGGGGAGAAGACTATCTTCCCACCGCCCTGAAACTCACCGACGACTTTCGCACCGAACTGGGCGTGCTGGCCAGCTGGTGCGACGAAAAGGCCCTCGCCCCCCAGGCTGCGGAGACGCGAAACTGGGTGAAACCGCGTGATCCCACGCGGCTGTACGTTTCGGTGCTCCCTGATGCCATCGGTCCTCCCAGTCCTCCTGAAGGGGCTTCAGCCGACCTTGCCACCTGGCACAAACGGTTCTACCAGCTCCGCCGCGAGCAGGCCGGCAACTACTACACCCTCGCCCGCAAGGCGGTGAAGGCCGGCCAGGCGTCGCTGGCTTTCGACCTGATCATGGCGGCCCTCCGCGAGGACCCCGACCACAAGTCGATCCGCGAGATGCTCGGTTTCCGCCAGTATCGCGGACAGTGGCTCACCAACTACGAAGTCAAGCGTGCCCAGGACGGCTACCTTTGGCACGAACGTTTCGGCTGGATCAAGCGCAATTACGTCCAGCTCTATGAGGAAGGCAAACGGCCCGGCGACAAGGGTTGGATCTCGGCCGAAGAGGACGCCCGTCTCCACGCCGACATCCGCAGCGGCTGGATCATCCCCACGGAACACTACAACATCCTCACCAACCGCAGCGTCGAGGAGGCGGTCGCCCTGGGGGCCAGGCTGGAAGGGCTGTATCGCGTCTGGAAACAGCTCTTCATCGGCTACTACGCGTCGGAGGCCCAGATAGCCGGGTTGTTCGAGGGGCGAGCCGCGCGTCTCCAGTTGCCCCAGCACAACGTGGTCTACTTCCGCGACCGCCAGGAGTACATGGCCGCCCTCCGCTCGAACAGCCCGGCGATCGAGATCTCGCTGGGGATCTACATCCACGGCGCGACGGCGATCTCGAAGAAACCGGCCATGTACTTTTTTGCCGGCGAGGATTCGGACGAGCCCACCCTGTTTCACGAAGCCACCCACCAGTTGTTCCACGAATCCCGCCAGGTCTCTCAGATGGTGGGCCAGAGCGGCAACTTCTGGGTTGTCGAAGGGGTGGCCATGTACTTCGAGTCGCTCAAGCAGCACGACGGCTTCCACGTGCTCGGCGGCTTCGACAACGATCGCAACGAAATGGCCCGCATCCGCCTGCTCGATCCCGAGCACCACTTCTACGAGCCCCTTGCCGAGTTCTGCGAGCTCAACATCTCCGACATCCAGGGCGACCGGCAGCGGATTCCCATGCGCTACACCCAGGCCGCCGGGCTGTTCTTCTTCCTCATGCACTGCGACAACGGCCGCTACCGCGACGCTGTCGTCGCCTACCTGAATGCGGTCTACAGCGGGCGCGACAACGCTCAGACCCTCAGCCGCCTGACGGGCAAGTCGTACCCGCAACTCGACGAAGAATACAAGGCCTTCATGGAGCAGGCTCCAGGCCAGGAAGGGACGAACGCCGAAGCCCAAATGACGACGCAATAACGAAACACCAGCAGCGAAGGCTGCAACCGCCTCCTGTTTGCGCTTCAGCAGTTCCTTGCTACTGCGAGTTTCGACATTCGAATTCCCACAATCGTCATTTCTTCTCTTGCGCCTTGGCTACCAGCTTCTCGAAGCACTCCCGCTGCTGGACCATGGCCGCTACGCGATCGGCGGGCTTCGTGCGGGCCTCCAGCAGGATCCAGCCCGCGTAGTCGATGCCCACGAACAGGTCCATCAGGTCCTGGTAGGGATAGTCACCGGCGTCGAGCTCGCGCACGTGTGCCGTTGAGCCGAACCGGTCCTTGACGAGGTTGAAGTTGTGGACGAGCCCCTCGCCCTTGAGGTCCTCATTGTTGCAGTTCCAGCACACGCCCACGTTCTTCTGGTCCACGTAGTCCATGATCTGCTTGATGACCGGCAACTCGGCGCACGTGCCGTGAACCTCCAGGCGGATCTCCTGGCCGTAGTCGGCCGCAAACGCGCCTACCACGTTGAGCGACTTGCCGATCTGCTCGATCGTCACTTCGCGCGGCACTTCCTTGTGAAAGCTGTTCGGCTTCACCTTGACCCCGCTCCCGCCGCAGTCGTGGCTCAGGACGATGAATGCCTTGGTTCCCTCGATCGAGGCCTTGAGCTTCTCCGGTTCCGGATCGTCGTACTGCTGGTTCGTGCCCGGGCCGACGAACTTGACCGGCGAATCGGCCAGCCGCTTCTTCACCTCTTTCCGCTCGGCGGCGCTGAGCGAAGGCTCCACCTTGTGCGCGTGCTCTGTCCGCGTTTCCACTCCCAGGTAGCCCGCTTTTTCGCAGTTGGCAATCAGCGTCGGCAGGTCCCAATCCTGTCCCCACAGATAGGTCACCAGCCCCATCCGCATCCTGGAACCCGGCTTGTCGGCCCCATAGGCCGAAGCAGCAGCCAGAGGGCCCACAGACAGGGCAGCGGCGGCAGCGGTCGACGTCTTCAGAAATCCACGGCGATTCCAGGTAGTCATGAGAGTGAGTCCTCGGCGGGTTTCCAGCAGAAGTGAATCAAGGCGGGGTGCGCCTTGACGCACCACGTGCACTGTGGCCAGGGGTCATCACGAATACGGGGTGGCATGGTGGCGTGGGATCGAGCCCATGCGAGCCCCTGTTGAGCCAACACGGTCCAGTGCCTATCGATGCACCGGTCCTGTTTTCGATCCGTCCACCATTCTCGCCACCGCGAGCCTCCGATGCAAGCAAACGGGGACCGTGCCTCGATACACGAGCATTGTTGGTATCCACCCCCCGGAGAACCGATCGGGGGACTACAATAGAACCATCCCGCCGTATTGAAGGCTCTATCCTTGCCGCTGGTCCAGATCATGCCCCCTTTCCGCCTTCGACCCGACGTTGCGAGTGCTCCACCGGCACCTGCCGGGCCGGTACGCGTCCTGCTGGCCACGGCCGGCTGGCCCAGCGGCATCCTCGACATCGGCTCCTGGGCCGCCCGTCTGGCGAGCGTTGAAGTTGCCATTGTGCAGATTTCTTCCGACCGCAACGGGAGCTTCATCGAGAAGCTCCGGTCGTGGCGGCCCCACGTTGTCGGGTTTCGGGTGGAGGGTGAGCCTTTTGAGCCGATCCTTGATTGGATTGGCACCGTGCGGGCGCTTTTGCCTGCTGAGGTCGTTCTCGGCGGGCCGACCGCCACCGGCCATCCGATCGAACTGCTCGAATGGTCGGGGGCCGACTACGTGTTTGCTGGCGAAGCGGAGGAATCCTTCGCCCAATTCCTCCAGCTCGCACGTCGGCCGGACTCCCGCGACCTCCTTCCCCAGATCGCCGGCATCGCCTACCGCTACGGCGGTCGCACTTACCACAACACGTTGCCCATGGACGGCTACGGCCGGTCGGTGCTGGAAGCGGGACCCGCTGGCCGCACCGCATCGATCACGTCTCGTCCAGACGCCGTGCGTCCGATCGTTTCCCAAGAGATCCTGGCCGCCAACCGACTCGACTGGTCGCTTCTGGACGGCTTTGGGCAGCCTTTCGACAGTCTTTTCTTCACCGGCGGTCGTGGTTGCCCCGGAGCATGCACCTTCTGCGCAAAGCTCCACGGTCCGCAGGTCCGCGTCAAGAGCGCCGGTCAACTTCTGGAGGAGATCGAGCAGGCCGATGCCTGTGTTGCGCAGGGCCGCCTCCACCTCACCCGCTGGCCCCTCTTTGCCCATGTCTGCGACGACCGCCTCCGATCTCGCCAGGTCTCCTGGGCTGCCATCTACGACGAGGACTTCTTTCTGCACATCCCGCGGGCCCTCGAGTTCTTCGACCTCTGGAGCCGCAGCCCCTTGAGTGGTCGCTACCGGCTCAGTCTCCAGACCAACCCATGCTCGCTCCTGAAAACAGGGACGGAGGTCCTTTCCCAACGCCATGCCGCCAGCTCGAGTGCCGCCTCGCATGAACTGGACCGGTCGCCGTTCTCGATTCACCCCGAACTCCTTGACTGGATCGACCGCCTCAAGCCGATGGTCCAGCTCGGCGCCGAGTCTTTCAATCCGGCCCTGCTGGCCCGCTGGCGGGGCCGCACCGTG
>CAZLWV010000067.1:0-5872 GCA_964563135.1 uncultured Planctomycetaceae bacterium | reverse complement strand
CCCGCTGGCGAAAGCGGCACAACCTGGCCCAGCTCAACTGTGTGCTCGACGCCCTCGACGCGACCGGCCAGGACTACACGGTCTTCCAGCTCCTGACGGATTTCGACACCACGGGCGAAGAACTGATCGAGACCCTCCGCCTGTTGATCCTGGCCGCGCTGGCCCATCCTCGGATGCGGATCGCGTCGAGCCCCTACACGATCCCTCTTTACCACAGCGACACCCGCAAGTCTCTCGAGTTCTCCGGCCGTCTGCAGCCGAAGGGGACGGGGGGCATGTGCGAGCGGAACGACCAGACCGCCCTCTGCAGCGATGGGCGGAAGGGGGCTCCGCACCCGTGTGTTTCATACCGCAGTCCACGTCCAGCATGGATCCACGACTTCCGCGACTACGAGCGACCCCATCCGGAATGGATGGATCCCCTGGCCGCCAAGCTGGCCGATCTGGCGGACGAGCGGCTCCAATGGGCCCTCGATCCCAGAACCCGCAGCGGGGCGCTGGCGGAAACCATGCCCCGGATCGTTGCCCACCTCCAGGACCTCTCGTCCGGCGATCACCCCCTTCGCGATGCCCTCCTCAACCAGGCCCGCGCCGCCGCGGACCAGATTGCCGCGGCAAAGTTCCAGCTTCCCAAGTGAACGGCTGGCTGGGGCACTTCGGCACTCCGTCTCTGCCGGCACAGCCGGATCCCGCTCCCGTCTGCCCTGAAGTCGCCGGCATCCTCCGGTTTGGGACGGGTGGCAACCTATCCGCGTGCGATTTCAGGAGGCGCCGCCGGCCGCAGGCGGCTATCGGCCGGTGAATCGCCTGTGGAGCGGACACTTGATTCCTCGGCTACCGGCCCAATTGGGCGAAAGGAGCGGTCAGCTCCTGGGGGAGGATTGGCGTAGCGCCCGACTGGGAGCAGACGTAGGCCGCCACACGGGTGGCGTGGGCGGCGATGTCGGCCAGGGGCCAGGCGGCCAGTGTGCCGAGGATCATGGCAGCCGTGAAGGAATCGCCGGCCCCTACGGTATCGGCAACCGCGGTTTCGGGCGCCGGCTGCTCGTGGCGACGGCCGTCGAGGGCGAGGATGGCACCCCTGGAACCGAGTGTCAAGGCAACCAGGCGCAGATGGAACTTTTCGGCCAGGCGATCGATGGGATCGTCTGGCAGCAGGCCCAAACAGGCCTTGGCCACGGCGGGCGCCTCTTCGTCGTTGAGCTTCAGCACGTTCGACAGTTCCAGCGACTGGCGAAGGATCTCGTCGCTGTAGAAATGCTGGCGGAGGTTGACGTCGAGCACCCGAAGGCAATCGGGACGCGTGGCGCGGAGGAACCGGCGGATCGTATCCCGCGCTGTCTGGCTCCGCTGGGCCAGGCTGCCAAAGCAGACCGCGTCGGCCCGAGCGGCCAGATCCTCCACCTGAGGTGTCCAGGGGATGTAGTCCCAGGCCACCTCGCGGGTGATTTCGTAGTTGGGCTGTCCGTCGGCGCTGAGGCGAACCTGGACTGTGCCGGTTGGGTGTTGGCTTGAGCGAGCGACGGCGGACGTATCGACGCCGCGCTGGGCGAGGGCTGCCACCGCCCGATCGCCGAGCTGGTCGGTTCCGACGCAGCTCACCATGGCGGCGTCGGCGCCGAGGCCAGCGGCATGGCAGGCCACGTTGGCCGGTGCGCCGCCGAGAACCGGACCGGTGGGAAACAGGTCCCAGAGCATCTCGCCAAGTCCTACCACGCAGAATCGTCGCGTCATCTATTCGATCCCCAACTTTTTCTGAATTTGTTCCAGCGGCACGCCTTTGGTTTCGGGCATGACCAAGAGCACCCACAGGAGCTGGAGCACCATCATGGCAGCGTAGAAGGCGAACACGTGGGCGCCCGACCATTCGGCAATCTTGGGGAAGGTCCAGGTGATGGCGGCCGCCATGAACCAGTGCGTGAAGCTGCCGAATGCCTGGCCTCGGGCACGGACGCGGTTGGGGAAGACCTCGGCGATGAAGACCCAGATGACGGCCCCCTGGCCAAAGGCATGGGAAGCGATGAAGACCAGGAGGCTGATCAGCACGATCGCTCCTCCCCGCGACGCCGCCTCGATTGCGTCGGCCGCGGCCTTCTCGAGGTTGGCAACCTGGGTCACGTCGGCCGCAGCCTGCCGCGCCAGGTCGAGGGCCTTGACCGCATTGGCCGAGGTCTGGAACTCGGCGCTATAGGTATAGAACGCCCAGGCGGTCACGCCGAGGCTGAGGATGTAGCCGATCGAACCGACGAGCATCAGCTTTTTGCGTCCGAAATGATCGATTACGGCCAGCGCGGCCACGGTGAACAGCAGGTTTGTGCCGCCGACCGCCACGGTCTGCAGGAGGGCGGAGTCCGCGCCCGCACCGGCCATCTTGAAGATGTGGGGGGCGTAGTACATGAGAGCATTGATGCCGGAGAGCTGATTGAAAGCGGCTATTGCCAGGGCCAGGAGGATGGGTACACGATAGGTTCGGCAGAAGAACGGCTCCTCGAGGCTGTGATGGGCCAGGTCGAACGAGGCCTCGATGTCGCGGATCTCCTGGTCGACCGAGGCGTCGTCGACTCCCAGCCGGGTCAGCACCTGGCGGGCCTGGTGGGTCTGGCCCCGCATCAGCAGCCAGCGGGGGCTCTGCGGTGTGAGGAAGAGCAGGAAGAAGAAAGCGGCTGCCGGAACCGCTTCCACACCGAACATCCAGCGCCATTCGACCTGGCCCAGGTTGAGGCCGGCGATCACGTAGTTGGAGAAGAAGGCCAGGAGGATGCCGAAGACGATGTTGAACTGGGTGATTGCCACGAGCCGGCCGCGCATGCGGGTGGGAGAGATTTCAGCGATGTACATGGGGGAGACGACCGACGCTCCCCCAACTCCCAGCCCGCCGAGAAAGCGGAAGAAGGCAAAGGAATACCAGTTCCAGGGGAGGGCTGTGCCGATGGCGGAGATGAAGTAGAGCAGGGCGATGACCATGAGCATGGTACGGCGCCCATAGCGGTCGGCGGGGCGTCCGACGGCGATCGAGCCGATGATGGTTCCGATCAAGGCCGTGGCTACGGTGAAACCCAGCCACCACGAATCGAGCTGATACACCGTTTTGAGCCAGTCGGTCGTCCCCGAAATGACGGCCGTATCGAAGCCGAACAGGAGGCCGCCGAGAGCCGCAATGAGTGTGCTGCCAAACAGATACGACTTTCTGCCCATCGGGATGCCTCACGGAAGTCTGGCGGATGTGGTTGGTTCCGCCATGGTAGAGTCTCGTGGGGCCCATGACAACCGAGTACCCCGGTTCGTGGCGGCCGAGGCCGGCCGGGGGTGGCAGTAGGACCGACCGCTGCGGAGGGCCGCATTTGCATGGCGCCGGCGGGTTGTTTATGATCTGAAATATCTCGGCCCGATGGGCCGGGAGGTGTGCCATTCTCGAGAGTCCTGATTGGGAAACCCAGCAATGCAGTACGAAACTCGTTTCAACCGCCGTAATTTTCTGCGCGTGACCGGTGCCGGCGCGGCCGTGCTTTCTTCGGGAGTGTGGAGTGGGTTGGCTGCCCAGGAATCGAAGTCGCCCAACGAGAAGCTCAACGTGGCCTGCATCGGCACCGCTAACCGTGCCGAGGCGAGCGTCAACGCCATGCAGGGAGAGAACGTGGTGGCGCTCTGCGACGTGGACAAGCGATATCTGGATGCGGCAGCCCAGAAGTTTCCCAACGCCCGGCTGTACCGCGACTATCGCGAGATGCTCGAGAAGGAAGCGGGAAAGCTGGATGCGGTGACGGTGGCCACAGCCGACCACCACCATGCCCCCGCCGCGATCCGCGCGATCCGGGCGGGCCTGCACGTCTACTGCGAGAAGCCGCTGACCCACACGGTATTCGAATCGCGGCTGCTGGCGGAGGAGGCGAAGAAGCGCGGCCTGGCGACCCAGATGGGCACGCAGATCCACGCCGAGAACAACTACCGGCGTGTTGTGGAGATCATCCAGGCGGGCGCCATTGGCGAGGTGAAGGAGGTTCACGTATGGGTGGGGAAAGGCTGGGGGGGCGGGGATCTGCCCACGGAGACGCAGGAGGCGCCGGCGTACCTCGACTGGAACCTCTGGCTGGGTCCGGCGGAGAGTCGCCCCTACGCGGAAGGACGTTACCATCCGGCCCAGTGGCGGCGCTGGTGGGCTTTCGGCACCGGCACGCTGGGGGACATGGCCTGCCACTACATGGACCTTCCCTATTGGGCGCTCAAGCTGCGCCATCCGACCAGCTGTGAGGCCGAGGGGCCGGATGTTCATCCGGAGACGTGCCCGTTGGGCCTGGTCGTGCGCTACGAGTATCCGGAGCGGGAAGGGCTCCCGCCGCTGAAGCTCACCTGGTACGACGGCGACAGGATCCCGAAGGAGGTGGCGGGGCAGCGGGTGCCCGGCAGCGGCGTGATGTTTGTGGGGAGCGAGGGCAAGATGTTTGCCGACTACACGACGTACCGCCTGTTCCCGACCGACAAGTACGCCAGCTATCAACCGCCGGCGCAGACCATTCCGCCCTCGATCGGCCATCACGCCGAGTGGATCAAGGCCTGCAAGGACGGCTCGCCGACGACCTGCAACTTCGATTACTCCGGTGCCCTGACCGAGGCGGTGCTGCTGGGAACCGTGGCCTATCGAACCGGTAAGAAGCTCCAGTGGGACGCCAAGACTCTCAAGGCCACCAACTGCCCCGAAGCCGATGCGCTCATCAACAAGGTGTATCGAGCCGGCTGGGAGGTTGTGTGAGCGGCCGCCGGTGAAGGGCTGGGCTTGCCGTTTTGATGCATGAAACGAAGACATTGGCGAATTCTCAGGTTTGGGGCGGCTCGCTGTCGAACGACAGCGAGCCGGCCAGACTGAGATGGCCTGGCGTGATTTTCGGGAGGAAACAGCCAGAGGTGTTGGGGGAGCGGGACGGGACGGGGCCGACGGAGCTGGGGTAGGCCACGGGCGCAGGGCGTAAGGCAGAGCGAAAAAATAACTCTGACAATTCGTGATTTGGCAGCGGCACGGCCAACAAGTAGGCCGTGGCACACCTGTTGGCCTCGTGTGAGGCACTGCTTGCTCTCAAGCAGTGCGATGAACTGTAAAGGTTATTCTTTCGCTCTGCCTAACGCGGGGCAAGCGCGTGCGGCCACGGGTTTTCATTGTTGCGTCATGGCAGGTGAGAAGTCGCGGGGGGTATGGGGGGTATCCGGGTCGAGTTCGAGGAGGAGGGCGGCCAGTTTTTCGATGCAGCGGTCGCGTTGGGGGCGGGGGATTTCGTCGCGAAGCGTGTCGAGGGCGGCCGTGAAGAGTTCGGTCATCTGCTCGGCGGTGTGGAGGTGAGGCGGTTGGGGCACGAAGTCGGTGGGGTTCCTTCGCTCGAGGAGCCAACCGGCGGCGCGCCAGTAACGGCCGTTCTGAGCTGCCTGGCTGATGGACTCGAGGAGTCTGAGTTCGAGTTTGGCTTCGGCGTTGACGATATCGTCGGCAAACTGGGGATCGCGGGCGGCGGTGCGGGCGATGGTATTGGGCGAGCAGCCGACGCATCGGGCGGCGACGCGGCGGCTACAGCCGATCTCCAGGAGGGCGACAAGTCGTTTGCGCTCGTCGGGGCCAAGCACCAGGGGCCGGCCGCGGTGGGGCGAATGTGTCTGGGGTTGAGCGGCGTGCTGGTTGGCAGTGGAGTCGGCAGGATTGGGGGCGTTCATGGTGTACGGTCCTTGGGAAAAGGGGAAGAGGGGCAGGAGTCAGGAGTCAGGGAGTCAGGGGTCAGGGGACAGGAGATGGGGTACAGAGGTACAGAGAACAGAGGACAGAGGACAGAGCGGCAGACGGGGGGGGTTGGGGTTTTATTGGGGTGGAGGAATTTTGGCACAAGTGTGCGTG
>CAZLWV010000066.1:36419-38651 GCA_964563135.1 uncultured Planctomycetaceae bacterium | reverse complement strand
GACGGCACCAAGCTGTTCTACAACGGCCGGGCCATGAGCGGCTGCCACAACGAGTTTGCCAGCTACGTCCACGGCACCAAGGGCACCGCCATCGTGTCTACCTCGGCCCACCATCCCGGCAAGGTCCGCACCTTCAAGGACCAGACTCTTGAGGATAAAGCCCAGATCTGGGCCTTCCCGCAACCGGAGCCCAACCCCTACCAGCTCGAATGGGACGATCTGGTCGACGCGATCATCCACGACAAGAAGTACAACGAGGTCGAGCGCGGCGCGATCGCCAGCCTGGTCGCTTCCATGGGACGCATGGCCGCCCACACGGGCAACATCGTCAGCTACGACCAGATCTTCAACTGCCAGCATGAGTTTGCCCCCGACGTGGACAAGCTCACCGAAGACGGTCCCGCTCCCGTGACGCTCAAGGACGGCGCCTACCCGGTGCCCATGCCCGGCGTGCTCAAAACCGAGTACTGATCCGCCCCTGGAGAGCAAGGCAACCCGCGCGGCCGGAGAACGCTCTGCGAGTGCCCTCCGGCCGCGTTTTTCTGTGCGCCCGCGGCGGTTCACTTCGGCGCCGGCAAAGGGCCCGCAGGTGCCGGCCGATTCCGGGCTGGGCCGCGCCAGGAAGGGGCAATCCGTTGGATGGCAGGGGAAACAGGTGGGGCAATCGGCGCCAGCCCTTGACTCTCTGCACGGATCGAGTGTTGACCCCACATGCCCCCCGAACGCGAGGGAGAGGGGATTGACAGATCGCCTTGGCGAGAAAAGACTTGGCCGTGTTGGGTCTTGCCCTCCGGGTCCCATGGACGGGCTGAAGGGATATGGAAGTCGCGGATCACCGTCCACTTTTCCGTGAGGAGATTCTGGCCATGCGAGGGTTCCTGGTTGCGGTGGTGGGATTGGCGATCGGCTCGGCATGCCTGGCGGCAGACCCGCCGAAGCGCGAGCAGAAGGCCGGTGATCGGCTGCTGAGAAATGCCCGGATCATTCTGGAGGTCAACTGTCTGGCCAAACGGGGAGAGTCGGTCCTGATCCTCACGGACAGGAAACCGGAGCGAATGGCCTGCTCGCTGGCTTTGGAGGCCGCGGCCGTGGAGTTGGGCCTGAGGCCCGTGATCATGGACGTCTCGGTCTACGGCGACTGGATCGAGGAGCGCCCTGCCGGCGAGCCGCTGGATGCGGAATCGGCCGTCTTGAAGCCGGTCCGAGGCGCGGTCGAGGCCGCCGATATCGTCATTCGCGTGGGCGGCTGTCCCCAATACGGGACGATTCTCGGGGATGCCGATGCAAACGATCGGTTCCTGACGGCAGAAGACCGGCGGGTGAGCCTGTATTGGAGGAAGATCGATCAAGAGGATGTTGCCGCCGAGGAGGTGGCCGCCATCCGGCAACGAACGACGTGGCTGGCCGAGAAGCTTCACACCAGCCAACGGATCCGCGTTTCCACGTCGGCCGGCACGCAGTTCTCGGCCGGCGTCGGGCCGGGAGCGAAATGGCATCCGATCCTGGCGATCGTGCCGCTGTATGGCGAAGTGGCGGTGATTCCCCAGTTGGGACCGGCGACCGAGGGCGTATTTGTCGTCGATGGCCCCACCTATTATGGCGTTCGCCCGCAGGCCGAGATTGATCGCGAGCCCCTTCGGATTACCGTGAAGGCGGGCTGCGTTGAGGACATCACCGGCGACGCGGAACAGGTGGCCCGTCTGAAAAAGGCGATCGCCGAAAGTGGTTCACCCAGGATGGCCATCGACGAAGTGGGACTGGTGACCACGTCGATTGCCGCCAACGACGCCTGCTGGGCGAGCTCGGGAACCCACCGCCACGACTCGATCCACATCGCGGTGGGCAACAACTTCCGGCGCGATGAACTTGTCCACGGCGTATTCCACATGGACTGCGAGATCCTGCGGCCGACGGTCTGGCTGGATGAACAGCTCATCGTCAAAGACGGCGTGTTTCAGGACAGCGTCCTGGACGAGTGAGGCGGCGATTGTCGCGGTTGTCCAAGTCTTCCGGCTGGGGCACGACCGTTCTGCTACCGACAGGGCTCAAGGCGATCCATGTTCTACAAGCTCGATAGTACCCGGGTCTCGCTGCGGGAATACTGGTGGGGAAACCCGAACCCGCTCGTTGTCATCGCGTGGCTTCTCAAGCTGCTGCGAGTGCATCTTTCCGGGTCTTCCGACGATCCGAATGTCGATTCGCTCGATCCGTTTCGGGTCTCCCCCGACCAGC
>CAZLWV010000066.1:3298-36409 GCA_964563135.1 uncultured Planctomycetaceae bacterium | reverse complement strand
TCCCCCCGGAAGCCCGTGAGCGATTTCACGCCGCCCACACGGAACTGCGAGCCCTCGGGTTCCATTCGCCCGTCTGCTATTGGATTCACGACGCCGCGCATCAGACCGACATCTGCCAGGCCGTCTACCTGCACCAGTCGGGCCAGGCTCTGGCCCGGCTCCACTATCGGATCTGGCGTTTCCCCAAGCCGGCCAAGGTTTGCTTCTTTCCGGTTTTCCTCACCTCCTTCACCGACGGCAGTTGGCTCGTTTCGACGGCCGGCCGGCGCGACATGCTGGCCCCGCCGGCTTGCCGTGAGAACCGGCGTGTGAAGGCAACCGCCGCCGATCTCTGGTCGTCGCACCAGGCAGAACTCCAGCAAGAGCTCCTTTTCAAGACGGTTCTCCCGGTCCGCCAGGAGCAGGAGGCACTGCAGACCGTGGAGGCCCACCATGCCGCCATCCGCGACTTCCATGTGGCCCGCGGGGTCTTTGTACCCATGCCGGAAGAGGCGGACCGGGCCAACCTGGAGGCCGCCCGAGCGCTGGCCACGACGGCCACAGCGGCCCCCTCCCAGTCCTCGGCGATCCTCGATGAGATCCAGCGGCTGCAGAACAAACGCTCCGGATGGGGTGCAGGGCTGCTCATTCTGATCGTGTCGGTGGGCCTGTTCCTGGCCTTGGGCGCGGCCCACTGGTCCTGGGAGTTCGTGGCGATGCTGCTGCCGATTCTCTTCGTCCACGAGCTGGGCCATTATGCCGCCATGCGGCTGTTCCGCTACTCCAACGTCAAGATGTTCTTCATTCCGCTTCTCGGGGCTGCTGTGTCCGGCCGGCACTACAACGTGCCCGGATGGAAGAAGGTGATCGTCTCGCTCGCCGGTCCGCTCCCCGGAATCTACCTCGGGGCCGTGCTGGGCGTTTTTGCCGCCTGGTATCAGGTCGACTGGCTCCGGCCGGCGGCGCTGCTGACCATCGCCCTGAACGGCTTCAATCTGCTGCCCATCCTGCCGCTGGATGGCGGCTGGGTCATGCATGCGCTCCTCTTCTCCCGCCACTACATCCTCGACGCCGGCTTCCGCGTCCTGGCCGTGGGGATACTCCTGGTGGGATCCCATTTCGCCGGCGACAACTTCCTGTTTGTCTTCGGGTTGCTGATGGCGCTCGGGCTTTCCTACTCGTTCCGCATGGCCCGCGTCGTCAGCGCCGTCCGCCGGCAGGGCGTTCCTACCGCATCGCCCGACGATCAATCCGTTCCTCCCGAAACGGCCGAAGCGATCGCCGCCGAGATTCAGAGGCAATTTGCCCAAGGGCTCAATACTCGAACTACGGCCCGGTTCACCCTCGAGGCCTTCGAAGCCCTCAATGCCCGCCCCCCCGGCATCGTCGCCACGATCCTCCTCGGTGCGGTCTACGCCGGCAGTTTCTTCTTCGCCCTGGCGGCCTTGATCTTCATCGCGATCTGATTGCCGATCTGGATGCCGCCCGGTTTCGAGGCGGACCACCCCGTTCAGATCGGCCAGATCGAGCTGGCCGGCCCGGACCGCGGGGCCGGCGGGCGCGGCGACGAGGTCACGATCGTTGCCACCTTTGCCAGCGCCTCCCGCGCCGAGGCTCGATTCAACGAGCAGCAGAAGCCTGACGATCCGGATTCAATCCATGGAGCTCGCTCACCCTGTCGACGCCGCTCCGGCAATTCTGCGCTCGACGCCCAGGCGTGCAGCGACTTGAAGGACTCATTCTTCCACCTCGACTGACGATCGCTGCGCCCGCCTTCTGCCGGTCGCCGCCGGTGAGTGTTCCCGGCCGCTGGTCGGCTCGCTGCGAGCGGCGGTTGCCTCCCCGAGGCCGCTCCTGCTTGCGGCCAAGAGCCGACGGTTTCGACATAACGGCATTCGTGAAGTATACTTCGATAGACCTTTCATCGTGGGCGACCGGCCGGAATGCCGTGGCTGCGAAGGGGCTAGCATGCCTGAAATTTCCCGGTTTCTCGGAATCCACATTCGTCTCTATTACCGAGACCCGGGAGCGTCACACATCCACGCAGAGTACGGCGACTGCGAGGTCACGCTCGGCATCGAAGACGGGATCGTGTCGGGCACTTTTCCCCGCCGGGCGTTGTCTGCCCTGCTCGAATGGTACGGCCTGCACGAAGACCAGTTGCGGGCGGCAACCCGGCAGGCGGCCGGAGAGTATCAGCTCGATCGCATCCAGCCCCTGGAGTGAGACGATGTTTCTTCACGTGGTCCGGGCCGAGCACGTTGGCGACTATCGTATCCATCTCTGGTTCAACGACTCCACCGACGGACCGGTCGACCTGGCTCCGGTCCTCACCGGGCCAATCTTCGAACGACTCAGAGACCCTGCTTTCTTCAGGCAGTTCCGCCTCGAAGGCCGCACCATCGCCTGGGAGAATGGCGCCGACTTTGCCCCCGAGTACCTCCACGGCCTCCTCCGCCGGTAGAACGGCCCCGCCGTCTGGCAGCCGGAGTGGCCGCGATCGGCGGCTCATCGGAAGGGAACAGGCGGAACCGGCAGCGATCCGGCCCGAATGCCCGGCGGATCGGCGGTCGGCAGCGGCGCCTGCCAGCGCTGCGCCGCGTTGGACAGAACCACGGGCTCGGCCGCGCCGGCAAACTCCACGGGACTGCGGACCAGGCCGGCAATCGAGAACGCCTCGTCGTTGAGCTCGGCCGTTTTCCCAGCTCCGTCTGTCCACTGGGCGATCGTCGCCTCCGGGGTCACCAGCGCCCCCTGGCCGGTCCACGAGATCGACTTCGCCAATCCGGCCGGGACGGCCGGCCCCACAAACGACAACAGGGCCCCCGAGGCTCGAGGCGCAAAGACACAGAGCTGGGCCGTCACCGAAATCGCCCCAGACTTCTCCGCCGCCCCAAGATCGTGGATCTCCAGCACACAGCTCGCCTGGCGAAGCGTCACGTTCTTCAGTGCAAGGTCCAGCGGCTGGTCGACCCGGGGTGCATGGTCCAACCGCAGCAGCGGCCCGGGGCCGAGATACAGCACATTGTTGCACTCGATCACAAGCGCGGCGGCAGTCCGTGCATCCACCGCCGTTGCCACCTGGATCAAGACGCAGTCGCTGAGCGCCACTCTTCCCGAGGGCAGTCCCAGCCCGCTTCGGTCCACGGGAAACACCCATTCAATGGCCGCACAACCGCCCGCCTGCTCCTCCTCGACTCGAAATGTGCATTGCTGAAACCGGAGCTTCCCGGCCTCGGCCCGAATCATTGCCGGCAACTCGCCGCCGGTCGGTTCCGCTGGTCCGGGCCGCCACAGGAAATCCAGCCCGTCAAACAACACGTCCTCGCGACTGACCACCAGCGGCGATCCGGCCACGATCACCGTGGCCCGACTTCCCGGCGGACCGGTCACTCGCATCCCGTCGGCAATCCGGGAAGAGTCCAGGGTCACGGGCTGGCCGGCAGGCAGCACCAGTTCGCTGCGGCCGGCCGGCGAATCGGTTGCCACCCGGAGGGGCGCA
This sequence comes from uncultured Planctomycetaceae bacterium, assembly GCA_964563135.1. Lineage (GTDB taxonomy): Bacteria > Planctomycetota > Planctomycetia > Pirellulales > Thermoguttaceae > JAAYAY01. Next base: position 32,928 of record CAZLWV010000066.1, on the reverse strand, counting down.
AGGTCTCTTGGCCCGGCGGTGGATGGCTGGCGGCCCGCGTCGTGCGACATGGGCGCCGCCGCACCCTGCGGCGCATCGCGCCCCGGCTTCGACGGCAAGCCGATCGCCCACAGCACGGCCACAAACCCGACCAGCGCCGTGCCGATGGCCGCCGCCGGCCATCCGGCCGGCGCCTTGGGTTTGCGCTGCGAGGGAACGTGAATCGGAGGGGATCCCGCTGAGGGCCTTGCCCAACGTGCAACCTCCGCGCGCCCGGCCGGTGTCGGAGGGCCCAGTTGCCGGGCCAGATCGCAGGCCGACTCCGGCCGCTGTCTCGGGTCGCGGATCAGGCAGCGGCCGATGATCCCTGCCAGATCCGCCGGCGCATCGGGCGCAAGGCTGCGCACGTCGACCGGTTCTTCCATCAGGTGGGCCCGCAGCTTTCCCAGTGAATCGCCGCCGGCGAAACATGGGCGGCCTGCGAGGAGATGCCACCACAGGCAGCCGCAGCCATACAGGTCGGTCGCGCGGTCCGCGGCCGTCCCCCCCTCGATCTGTTCGGGAGCCAGCGAATCGTAGTATTCGGGCGCAAGATCCGTGTAGGCAAATCCCTCCGCCGGCCGCACGATCGGCCGCAGACCCGGGGCGAGCAGCAGCACCTGCCCCTTTTCGGTCAAGGCGAGCGACCGGGCCGAGACGTCTCCGTGGGCCAGCCCGGCCCGTTCCAGTTGGCCCAGCGCCGCCACCATCTGCCTGGCGATCTCCAGCACCATCGATGGCGGCATGCGGCCGTGGCGCACAACCTGCTCCGCCGCGGTCTGGCCTCCCGCCGCCCGCATCGCCGCCCAGATTCGCCTCCCCTCGCAGCCGCACTCGATCACAGGAACCAGGCCGGCCCCGGCCAGATCCGCCCCGCGAGCCGCCAAGGCGGCCAAGGTGTCGAGTTTTGCCCGGTCCTGCCCGCCGGCCGGCCCTTCCATCACGACCAGCTCGTTCGCTTCTCCCGACTCGGCACGCCGGGCCGCAAACCGCTGCCCGTAACCCAGCGACGACCGCTTCGTCACAATCACAAAGGAGCCAATCCGCAGGCCCCACCCCCGTCCCGCATGGATCTCGGCGGCCTGGTAAGGCGTGAGCCGCCGCGCCTGGAGCAACCCGTCGACCCAGCTCGACTGAAACTGCGGCAACTCGCGTCCCAGTCGCCGCATGCGTCCTTCCATCGCGCGGATCGTCCTCGCGTCGGCCAGTCCCAGCCGATCCAGCAATTCCATCAGCTCGCCAGGAATACTTGCCGACACCGATTTCTCCGCACGAAAGGATCGCCGAGGTCGCCAGGCTCCGGACAACCGGGAATCCCGCTCCACACCCAGGCTGCGAGCGTCGGGTGCCGCTCGTTCACTCCTCGGTGCTATCACATTCCGACCCCACCGGCAAGGCCAAAGCCACGCGCCCGTATTGCCAAAGCAACCCCGGCGCGGTATCACGGCCAGCGTCCCCTCGATCCCCTGGACCCCGATACCTGGCGAACTCACCACATGTCCGACCCACGACTGGAAAAACTGGCCGATGTTCTTGTGTCCTACTCGACGGCCGTCAAGGCGGGCGAGCTTGTGCGAATCACCGGCTCCACCGTGGCCCAGCCGCTGGCCGTGGCCGTCTACCGAGCCGTGATCAAGGCCGGCGGACATCCCCACGTGCGGCTCGTGCCCGACCAGTGCGCTGAGATCAAGCTCGATCTGGCCAGCGAGGTTCAGCTCCTTTACGAAGACCCCCTGGAACTGGAAGCGGTCGATCGCTGCGACGTGTCGATCGGCATCTGGGCCCAGGACAACACCAAGGCGCTCAGCGGCACCGACCCCAAACGGCAGGCCCTCGTCAGCCAGGGGCGCAAGAGCTACGTCAGCCGGTTCCTCCAACGCGCCAGCGAAGGCAGCCTGCGCTGGACCGGCACGCAGTTCCCCTGCCACTCCTCGGCCCAGGATGCCCAGATGTCGCTGGCCGGCTACGAGGAGTTTGTCTTCTCGGCGGGCAAGCTCGACTCAGCGGACCCGGCTGCCGAGTGGCGCGCGATCAGCCAGCAGCAGCAGCGGCTGGTCGACTTCCTGAACGGTGTCCGCGAGGTCCGCTTCACCACCCCGGCCGGCACCGATCTGACGGTGGGCGTCGAGGGCCGTACCTGGATCAACTGCGACGGGCACGAGAACTTCCCCGATGGCGAAGTCTTCACCGGCCCCATCGAAGACGCCACCCAGGGCGTGGTCTCGTACAGCTTTCCCGCTGTCCACGGCGGCCGCGAGTGCGACGGGATCCGCCTCCAGTTTCGCGACGGCCGTGTTGTCGACGCATCCGCCCAGCACGGCGAAGAATTTCTCTTCGCCATGCTCGACCAGGACCAGGGGGCGCGCATCCTGGGCGAAATCGCCCTCGGCACCAACTACTCGGTCCAGCAATACACCAAGAACACCCTGTTTGATGAAAAGATCGGCGGCACTTTCCACGCCGCCGTCGGCGCCGCCTATCCCGAGACGGGCGGGAAGAACGAGTCCGGCCTCCACTGGGACATGGTCTGCGACCTCCGCACCGGCGGCCAGATCCTCGCCGACGGCCGGGTCATCAGCATCAACGGCCGCTTCGTCGACTCCGCCTGGCCACAACCCTGATTCACCCCAGAAACTCCGCGATTCCCCGCTGCAGCTTCGACTGCCGCACGGCCGTCCTCTCGGCCGGGGTCTCGCGATAGATGTCGCGGATGTCGCCCGCCGATTGGCCGATCCGCCGGCACAGCTCGCGGGCGGTGAGAATGTCTCCCTCCCGCAGGCCAAGCCGCTCGCACCACCGCTGGTCGATCAGCAGGTTGTACTCCCGCTTCGAACCGGGGGCCTCCGGCCGGAAGGAGATATCGATCGTGTCGTCGCACAACCCCCCCGCGTTGTGACAACAGGGGCCGCAGATGTCGTCGGCGCCCAGTTCCATGCGAAGTTCCACATCTGGATTGGCCAGGATCTCCCGGGTGACCGTGTGGACCCCATGTCCGTAGCGATGCGGCGGCGGAGCTGTGCACCCCTCCCCCAGCGCCGCCACGATATCGACGAAATGGTGCGGCTTGATCGAAATCATCGCTCTTCCTTCCCCCCCCACCGATCCGGTGGTAACATGAAAGGTTAACCTGTCCCGGCCAGCGTCTATCAGTGTACTGCTCCACCCGCTGAGGAAATACCAAGATGTTCTCCGGAATCGTCGAAGCCCTGGGCCGTATTGCCGAAATCCGCTCCGAACCCCCCGGCTGCACCCTGGTAATCGAAGAACCCAAGATTGCGGCCGCAACCAAGGTCGCCGACAGCATTTCCGTCAATGGCTGCTGCCTGACCGTCGTCGAGTCCACCCACCGAACCATGGCGTTTCAGGCCGGTCCCGAGACCCTCTCCCGCACCAATCTCGGCGACCTGAAGGTCGGTAGCCCAGTGAACCTCGAACGGGCGCTGGCCGTGGGCGACCGGCTGGGCGGCCACTTCGTCAGTGGCCATATCGACGCCACCGGCCAATTGCTCCAGAGAATCGACCAGGGAGATTGGTCCGACTACTGGTTCAGCGTTCCCCCGCAACAGGCCCGTGAAATGGCCTCCAAGGGCTCCATCGCCGTCGATGGCGTCAGCCTCACCATCGTTGCCAGCCAGCCAGACCGCTTCAGCGTCGCCCTCATCCCCTTCACCCTTGCCGTCACCACCCTCGGCTCCCTGAAAGTGGGCGACAAGGTCAACCTCGAAACCGATATCCTCGCCAAGTACGTCCAGCGCTTCATCGAAAGCAAATCCTGGTAATGCCGATCGAACCCAGCAAGAAACAGACGCAGTCCTTCCTCCGCCAGCGGTTTGCCGAGGTGGGCATCCAGCCGCGGGCCAAGCTGGGGCAGAACTTCCTGATCGACCTGAACCTGCAGAACGCCCTGGTTGAGGCGGCAAACCTGCAGGCGGGCGACGTGGTGCTCGAGGTGGGCACCGGTACGGGCTCGCTCACCGCGCTGATGGCCCCGCGGGTCGCCTCGGTCGTTACCATCGAGGTCGACGCCAACCTCTATGCCCTCGCGGGCGAGGAACTCAGCCATCTCGACAACGTCCACCGCCTCCGGTTCGACGTCCTCAAGAACAAGAACCACCTCGCCCCCCAGCTCCTGGAAGTTCTCAAGGCCGAACTCGACGCCCAGCCCGGCCGGACCTTCAAACTGGCCGCCAATCTCCCCTACCACGTGGCCACACCGCTCATGTCGAACCTCCTGATGCTCGACTGGCCCCCCCAACAGATGACGGTCACGATCCAAAAGGAACTGGCCGACCGCATTGCTGCTCCGCCCAGGACCAAGGATTACGGCGCGCTGAGCGTCTGGATGCAGTGCCAGTGCCGCACCGAAATCCTCCGAATCATGCCCCCCTCCGTCTTCTGGCCTCGTCCCAAGGTGACCTCCGCGATTGTCCAGGTCACGCTCGACCAGCAACGCCGGGACCGTATTGCCGATCGTGCCTATTTCCACCAGTTCACCCGATCGATGTTCTTCCATCGCCGCAAGTTCTTGCGCAGTGAACTCTTGAGTGCCTACAAGAATCGCATCGAAAAACCACAGGTCGACGCGGTGATGCACGACATGGGCCTGTCTCCAACCGCCAGGGCGGAAGAGCTTTCCGTCGATCAGCTCCTCGATCTCTGCGGGCGTATGCGCGTTGCCGCCGGTGATTGACGGTCTGCCGCACCCCAAAGTACCATAGGATGCGGTGGCATGCGTCTGGGCGCAGCATGGCCTTGCCTCGGCCGTGCCCTGTCGTATCGCTGCCTTGGACCAGATGTCCAGCAGGGCGTGTCTTGATGCATCATCGCACCTGTTCAGTTGCATCCAGACCCCCTGCCGCCGGGGCAATTGCCCGGGACGAGCGTTCGGTCGGTGTGCGTTGGCGGCCCTGCCGCCCGGTGAGCAACAAGTCTTTTCACCCAGCAGACAGATCGCCATGCAGTTCATCGAGATGACGGGAAAGACGCTCCTTCGGATCGTCAGCCGCGACGGCGACGAGCCCTCGCCCGACGAGCTGGAGGAGGTGGGCGTGAACGACGAGAGCATCATCCGCATCAACCGCCAGGGCGACATTGAGATCCGGCGTCGCAAGAACTGGGATCTCATCGGCGGGCTCCTGGGCGACTACGAAGCCCGTGTCCAGGAGGAAACCGGCCTCGAGTGGATCCAGGAATAGGGTGCGTCTCATCGCACACTCTCCGATGAAACACACCTCTCGCCGAGACTTCCTCTGCCGCGCCGCCCGGAGTGCCGTGGCCGGACTGCTGCTTCCTGCGGGCTGGCCCCGAACCGGCTTGACCGGTGAGCCCCCCGCGGCGAGCCCGTCGCTTTCCGAGAGCGCGTTTCTCCAGGAGGCTCGCCGGATCCACCAGTCTCTGCTCGCGGTGGACTCCCACGTGGACATCTTTGGCACCCAGTACGCAACCGCCGAGCTCGACCCGGGAGTGGATAACCCGCAACTGCGATGCGACCTGGTCAAGATGGCCGCCGGCGCGGTCGATGGAGTCTTTCTGGCCGTTTACACGGAGCAGGGCCCTCTCAATCCTGAGGCCTATCGCCGCGTTCACCAAAACGCCCTCCAGCTTATCGAGGCCATTGAGCGTCTCACCCGGCTCTACCCCGACCGCTGCGGGCTGGCCACTTCCCCCGGCCAGTTCGAACTCCTGGCCGCCTCCGGCCGACTCGCAGTCATGATCGGCATAGAGAATGGCTACCCGATCGGAACCGACCTGGCCAACCTGGAAAAGTTCTACCGCCTTGGCGTCCGCTACATCACCTTGAGCCACAACGGCCACAACCAGATCTGCGATTCCGCGATCCCTCGCACCGGGCTGGGCGACAAGGGGAGCGAGCATAACGGGCTGAGCCCTTTTGGACGCCGCGTCGTGGCCGAGATGAATCGCCTCGGAATCATGATCGACGTTTCCCACGTGGCGTCGAAATCCTTTCGTGACGTGGTCGAGCTGAGCCGAACCGCCGTCATCGCCAGCCACTCGGGCTGCAAGGCGGTCTACGACCATCCGCGAAATCTCGACGATGCCGAACTGCGCCGGCTGGCCGAGAATGGCGGTGTGATCCAGGTCGTCGCCGTCCCGGAGTTTCTTGCCCCGCAGGCCGCCGAACGCCAGAAATCGCTCGAGCAGTTGGCCCAGCAAACCGCCATCCCCGGCGGTGCCGGTCGACCCGATCTCGACCGGGCCACCCCCCAGCAGCGCAAGGCCTGGCAGGCGGGCCTGGAAGAGATCAACGGCCGCTTTCGGGCGGCCACACTCGAGGACTACATCCACCACGTCGACCATGCCGTCAGGATTGCCGGCATCGATCACGTCGGCATCGGCAGCGATTTCGACGGCGGCGGGGGTATCCAGGGCTTCGACAGCCATGCGGACAGCCCCAATGTCACCGCCGCCCTGCTCCGCCGCGGCTACTCGCAGCAGGATGTCGGCAAGATCTGGGGCGGAAACCTTCTCCGAGTCTGGCGCGAGGCGGAAAAGATGCGGGATCCTTGACCTGCAGCGGGCGTCCGAGTATCACTGGCGGCAGATCCGACCCGACCACGAAAGTGATTCTGACGACCTTTGCCGCGGAGGGATACCTGAATGAGAAGTACTCGGACCAGCACCATCGACCTGCAACAACCGGCCCGATACCTGACCCTGGCAGCGCTGGCCATCTTGCTGACGGCCGGCGCCGGCCGCGCGGGCCAGCAGCCCGGTCAGACGGCGGCGCAGGCTGAGACGGTGGGCACCACCGTCCTTTCTCTCCAGGGCACTGAGTGGCTGGTGGCGGCCGATCCGGGCAACGTTGGGCGTGGTGAGGCGTGGTGGAAATCGCCGCGCCCCGACGCCAGGCCGATCCGCGTGCCGGGAATCTTTCAGGAGGCCCTGCCCGGCTACCACGGGGTGGCCTGGTACTGGCGCGAGTTCTCGCCTCCCGGCAACCCCTATCCGGGCGGCCGCTGCCTGCTCCGCTTCCACGCGGTGGACTACCTGGCCGACGTGTGGCTCAATGATGTGCCGGTCGGCGGCCACGAGGGAGGCGAAACGCCGTTTGTGCTCGACGTGACCGACGCGGTGAGGACCGGCAGCTCCAATCGGCTGGCAGTGCGGGTCCTCAATCCCAAGGAGGAGCCGATTGACGGCATCACGCTGGCGGAGACTCCCCACCGCAACAAGGCGCCGGCTGGAATCAGGGTCGGGGGCTCCTACAACAGCGGCGGCATCACCGAGCCGGTGGAGCTGTTGTGGGTGCCGGCGGTTCGCATCGACGACGTCTACGTGCGGCCCGATTGGCAGACCGGCCGCGTCCGGATCCAGGTCACCGCCACCAATGCGGGCACCGCCGCCGTGCAAGGGCGTTTCCAGTGCACCATCGCCCCCGCCCACGGCAGCCAGCCCCTGGCGACCGTCGCGCTGGACGAGGAAGTTCCTCCCGGAACCCGCCAGGTGCGGTGTGAACTCACGGTGGCCGATCATCGCCTGTGGCAGCTCGAGGATCCCTGTCTCTATCGCCTGACCACGCGACTTGCCGCAGGGCCGGAAGTCCAGGCTCATGAGAACGTCACGCGGTTCGGTTTTCGCGAGTTGCGGGTCGAGAAGGGCTACTTCCGACTGAACGGAAAACGGATCTTCCTGAAAAGCGCCCACACCGGCAACCATTGCCCGGTGGGTGCAATTCTCCCGCCCGCCGGTGCGCCGGACCTGCTGCGGAAAGACCTCCTCTACACGAAATCCTGCGGCTTCAACACCATTCGTTTCATCGCGGGAATCGCGCATCCCTACCAGTTGGAACTCTGCGACGAGATCGGATTGATGGTCTACGAGGAGAACCTCGCCTCGTGGTTGCTGGCCGATTCGCCCAAGATGGCTGAACGGTTCGACGCCAACCTTCGCGAGATGGTGCTCCGCGACCGGAACCATCCCAGCCTGGTCATCTTTGGCCTGGTGAACGAGATGCGCGACGGCCCGCTGTCGCGCCACGCCGTCTCGAGTCTCGCCCTGCTGCGCTCGCTCGACGACTCGCGGCTCGTGCTCCAGCAGAGCGGCCGCTGGGACGGCCAGTACAACATCGGCTCGGTCTCCAACCCCGGCAGCACGCAGTGGGAATACATGTGGGGAGTCGAAGACGCCGCCTACCAGGGAACGGCCCCGGGGGGCCCGGCGGGCGGCTATTTCCAGGGCGCAGGAGATGCCCACGTCTACCCGGCCACGCCGCACACGCCCGAGATCGAGGCCTTCATCCGCAACCTGGGCAGCGACTCCAAGCCGGTCTTCCTCTCCGAATACGGGATCGGAAGCCTCATGAATGCGATCCGGGAGGTGCGCTACTACCAGCAGCACGGCGCCAACCCCGAGTGGGACGACTTCAAGTTCTTGAGCCAAACCGAGGAGAAGCTCGCTGCCGACTGGAAACGGTTAGGGATGGAAGGGGTGTATCCCTTTCCGGAAGAGATGCTGCGGGCCAGCCAGCAGCTCCACGTTCGCCAGAGGCTCCTGGGATTCAACCTGATCCGGTCGAATCCCCGAATCTGCGGCTACAATCTGACGGGCCTCCTCGACCACGGCTACACGGGCGAGGGCCTTTGGACATTCTGGCGCGAGTTCAAGCCGGGGATTATGGAGGCGTTGCAGGACGGCTGGGCGCCCTTGCGCTGGTGCCTGTTTGCCGCGCCGATGCACGGCTATGCCGGCCGCCCGCTGAAGCTGGAGGCGATCCTGGCCAATGAAGACGTGCTCGCCCCGGGCACCTATCCGGCCCTGATTCGCGTCGTGGGTCCCGAGGGAATCGCGTGGGAAGCGCGGCGCGATGTCGTGATTCCGCAACCGGCCGCCGGCGACGACGGCCCCCTGGCCGTGCCCGTACTTGCCGAGGAGGTGACGCTCTCCGGACCAGCAGGAAAGTACCAGTTGGCCGTCACCCTGGAGCGCGGGGGGGCGGCGGCCGGCGGGCGTCTGGATTTCTACCTGAGTGAGTCGCCCGTTGCGCCGCCGGCCGCAGTGGTGGTGTCGCAGATGGACGGGCGTGTGCAGCAGTGGCTGAAAGCCCGCGGCCTCCAGGTAACGCCCCTCGAGTCGGCCCGGGCGGACTTGGCGCAGGTGATCCTGGTCGGCGACTGGACCGAAGCCAACACCGCCGCGGATGCCCGCAAGGACCTGCTGGAGCGCGTGGCCCGCGGAAGCGTGGCCGTGTTTCTCAAACCGGGCGCTTTCCAGAAAGGGAGCGATGCGACGGGCTGGCTGCCGCTGAAGAACAAAGGCCGTCTCGTCCACTTCTCCGACTGGCTCTACCACAAGGAGTGCGTTGCCGGGCGGCACCCGCTGTTTGACGGACTCCAACCGGCCGGCATCATGGACTGGGACTACTACGGCCCGCTGATCACCAGCCAGTTCTTCGAGGGTGAGGATACACCGGACGAGACCGCGGCAGCGGCATTCGCCATCTGCCACAGCAGCCGCCCCGACGGCTATGCCGCCGGCACCATGCTCGGCGTCTATCGTCTTGGCTCGGGCCGGATCATCCTCAACACCTTGAGCATTCTCGACAACATCGACAGGCTCCCCGCCGCCGACCGCCTGCTGCTGAACCTGATCGCCTGCGCGGCCCGGCATGCAGCATCTCCCCAGTCTCCACCCCCTGCCGATCTGGAGGCCACGCTCAAGGAGCTTGGATACTGACAGCCCCGCCGGGTCCGTCGCGACGCACCAACCCTGGAATTTCCCGGACGGAAGTCTCTCGCTAAGGATCGACCGAAGAACGACTTCCCGACTTGAATTTCGCGAACCGAGGTCCGTCGCGAAGCACGGACCGGAAGACCGGTGAGTTATTCATCGACCGATACTGAACCTGGTTGCCGTATCGACATGAAGTTGCGGGGAAATGGGAAGGCATGGTTTTGGGGCCATTGGAGGTCTATACAGGCGCAATGTTATGTACTTGCGTATTGTATCCGGAGGAGGTACGGACAACTTGAGGAACCGAATGCGTTAATCGCGCACGTTCGGGTCTGTGGGAACCTCGGGCCCGGAACCGCCCGGGGCCACCTGGTCCGGAATTTTTGTCCCCGGAATTCCCCCGAATTTCGGCCGAGGTTGCTTCGTTTGGTCGCTCCAGGGCGATGACTTCCCACCGTTTCGGGGCGTCTCTGTCGGCGGCGTCCAGGGTTCTTTGAGGTAAATTGCCCGCGCGACTTCTCCGTTTGGCAGCCAACGCAACTGCCAGCCGACGACGACGCCTGCATCCCCAGTTGAATGGAGGATGAAAGGAACACCATTGTCGTACAACTCAATCACAACTTGGTTGCTGCCGTTGGAAGCGCTGAATGTGGAAAGTCGTCGATCGGAACCGTAAAAAGTCATCGAAAGCGACTTGTTAGTTGCCGCCGAGTCGTAGATTTTCACGTTCACCCAATCGTCCTGGCGCAATTTGTGAAATGAAACATGTACTTCGAGCGAGAAGTCTTTGTCAGCCTTGAGATCTCGAAAACGATAGAAGACCTCCTTTAGATCCGTCCAGCGATCCGTTTGCATGACCCGTTGCACAGCCTTCGCAGCCTCGATTTCGTCGACGAATTCAATGGATTCCGGCCACTCGGGCATTCGAACGCGGTACGGACTCGACGCTGCTACAGGCTTCGTGTTCCGAATTTGCTCTACCACCTCCTGCGGGGATTCTTCCGGTGCGAGAACGAGAAACGGACGGTAATGCTCAGAGGCGGCAACTCGGTTGGTGGGAGAGAACAGGAACGCATAGACTCCCTTGGGAATTCCGACTGTGCCCGCGGGAGCCAACTGAACCTGAGACTCTCCCGCTTCACCAAACGCTGGAGGTAGGGGGCATGTACTGCAGACAACGGCGACAACGGCGAGTGTATTGCAGGTGTAGTTTTGCATCGGTCGTATTCCTTTGCATGAGGAACGGGCAAAGAGGCTTTGACCTTCCCTGGCGACGAGACCTGGCGTGCGCCCCTCGCCGTGTGAAGACCGCGTTTTCCGAAGGTGGAGGGCGCTCGACACCACAGGCTTTTCATGGCTGGTCTTCTTTGAGAGAGAACGGGACTCACGGGAAATCCGATTTCCCACAGGACTGAAGCTAGGCACGGAAACCTGGCCAGTCAAGGGGTTTGCAGGGGTTTCCTGCCAGGTCGCCCACAGCCGCTCCAGGTCCAACTCGGGCACCTCCAGGCACTTTGGCCGTATCTTACGGTTGCCACGGCAGGACAGCCAAGAGTGGGCGGTGGTCGGACGCGATCGGCTCATCGCCTGCCTTTGTTTCGAGCACGTGCTATTGCTCCAAGTCCGCTTGGGCCTCTTGCAAGTTCCCCTCGAGTCCTGCTATCCTTCGGGCTGCCTTCGAGTCGTCGTCCGTAACATAGGGTATGGTGGAATTCCTTTCCGCCAAGGATCTGAAGAACAACCGCCCTTATCGACGACTCGGAGGTTCTTTTCCAGATCAATTCCTCCTACAGAACCGGAACGCTCCCATGAACCGACTGCTGCTCGTCATGCTTTCCGTGTTGGCGTTCTGCTTGCCGGGCGATGCCGGCGCACAGCAGCCGGCGGCCAAACCGGACGATGCCGGCGCACAGCAGGCGGCGGCCAAGCCGGGCGAAGCGAAGCCGCAGTCGCTCGATGAGCTGCTGCTATTCTTTCCCTCCAGGTACCCGCAGGGAGACTGGTCGCCCAAGGACCTGCGATTCGAAGACGTCTGGTTCACGGCCGAAGACAAGACCCGGCTGCATGGTTGGTACTGCCCGAACGACAACCCGCGTGCGATCATCCTGCTCGCCCACGGCAATGCGGGGCATGTCGCCTCACGCGCGAGGTGGCTCCGGTACCTGCAGTCTGAGGCCCGGGTTACCGTGTTCATCTTCGATTATCGCGGCTACGGCCGCAGCGAGGGCACGCCCACCGTGGAAGGCGCCCTCCAGGATGCAGCGGCCGCCCGTGCGAAGCTCCGCGAGCTGGCCGGCATCAAAGACTCCGAAATGGTGCTCATGGGCGAATCGCTCGGCGGGGCCATCGTGGTCCACCTGGCCGCCGAGTCGGCTCCACGGGCGCTTGTCCTCCAGAGCACTTTTGCCTCGCTCCGCGATGTGGCCGATTTCCACTACCCCAGGCTCTCCTGGCTGGTGCCGAAGGACAAGCTCAACTCGGCCGCCCTCATCGGCCGTTACCAGGGACCGGTCCTCCTCAGCCACGGCCAGCGCGATCGGACCATTCCCTTCAGCTCCGGCTACGCGCTGTTTCGCGCAGCCAACGAGCCCAAGACCCTCGTCAGCCTGGCCTACGCCGACCACAACAATGCCCTGACGGACGAGTACCTCGAAAAACTCGACGCGTTCCTCGAAAATCTACCGGGCGCACCGGAGCCGCCGAGCCGACAGCAGCCCTCGTGGGAAACGCCGCGGCGCGAGGAACGGCCTCAATCGAACATCCCGGGATCGTCCGTCACCGCGATCAGGTCGAGGTAGATCGAATCCCGCGGCGCAAGCCGCAGGGTGTGCTCGCCGGCGCTGAGGTCGAAAGGCTGCAGCCGAGTCAGACGCTGCTGCCGATTGTGGCCGGCCAGCGACCAGGTCCAGGCCGGGCCGCTCAGAAGGCTGGCCTCGTCGAGCGATCCGCCGTCCAGCGCGAAGCGGACCGTGTCGTGGGCCGGAACCGGCTCCTCCGACCGCACTCGCATGAGCACAAAGTACTTTCCCGCCTTGGGGACCGAGAACCGGTACTCGAGCGGCTCCCTTGCCGTGTCGCGGGCGAGAGCCGAACATTTCCCGCCGGAAGCCAGCGGATCCTCCAGGGGGGCGAGCAGCGGGGAACCCGACGGGGTCTCTGCTTCCAGGTATTCTACAAACACCCCGTCGCGCGACGGCCGCACGGGCGACCTCGCCCTGGTCTTGGCATACACCATCACCGGGCGGCTGCAGCCGTCGTCCAGCCGGATCAGGAAAGCGCCCCGCAGAACGGCTCGGTTCTGCATCTTGTCGGGGATGAGTGTCACGGTGAAGGTCGCCTTCTGTCCCGACTGGAGCCTGCCGCCTTGCGGGGCGACGCGGAACCAGTCAAAGGCCTCGTTCTGGGCGATCGAGTACTCGCTCGAGAACCCCTCGCCGCCGATCGTTGCGGTTACCGAGCGGGAGGCCGCTGCGGCGCTGTCTCCCGGTGAGAACGTGAGTTGCCCGCGGTCGAGCGATACCGGAATGGGGCGCAGCGGCAGCACCAGGCCGGAGTCTCGCGGAATCGCACCCAGGTCCACCCGTCCGCCTGTGCCGGGGGCGAAATTCGCCAGTCCCGTCCCGCTGCCGATGGCGGCCGAATCTTCGGCAAGCCCGAATAGGCCGGCCGCCGGATCCATCAGCCCGGCTGCGGCGACCACACCATGCTGCTCGTCACCGAGCCTGCCGCTGGGCAGCAGGTTGTAGTCGCAGTCGGACTGCGGGCTCTGCCGGCGTCCGCTGACGGCGGACCGGCCCGCAAAGATGTTGTTCTTGGCCACGATCCGCAGATTGTAGGGGATCGACAGGTCGCTCGAGTCGCCGTAGCAGGTGTTGTTGAAAATGAAGGAGACGGCGCTCAGCCCGTTGGCATGGGTCGAGGTCTTGATCGTCTGGCCGCCGATGCCGTTTTCGTCCCCCATGTTGACCAGCAGATTGCGGAACACGTACGAAGGCCCCGACATGCAGCCCTGGATGCTCACGCCGCACAGGCAGCCTTCGAACTGGTTCTGGAAGACCCGCACGTTGATCTGCCCCCCGTCGATCTCGAGGGCATCGTCGTTGGCAAAGCACATCAAGTTGCCGTAGACGTCGGCGTCGCGGTTGAAACCGCCGTCCACGTCAAAATTCCCCGCCCCTTCGACCGCATCGTTCCAGCGGTGCAGATCGCTGCCGATGAAGTCATTGTAGCGGATCACCGTGGAACACGGTTTGTCGATGCCGACCGCCTGGGGCCCCGCCGGATGGGAGTAGTACCATGGGTTTGCGGTGCTGACCGGGTCGTGGATATAGCAGCGTTCCACTACCGTTGCCGCGCTCTTCTCGATCAGGATCGCTGAATCCCAGTTGATCGCCGAGCCGCGATCGGTGTAGTACTTGCCGTCGAGGTCAAAACGCTGCCTGCCGATCCGCCCCCAACCGGCAATGTCGCAGTTGACGACTCGCACGTGGTCGCACCGTTTGATCGTCAGGGCCTGCTGCAGGCCGCCCCGCAGAGTCAGCCCTTCCAGAATCACGTACCCGGCCCTGTCCAGTTCCAGGAGCGGCCCCTTCCGGTCGTTCTTGAGCACGCTGCCTTTCCGGATCGTGTACTTGATCCAGCCGTCGGGAGAGCCCTGCTCGCGGATCACGAGCCGGCCGGGAAACGTGGCCTCATCCAGGACGATCGTCTTGGCGATCGGGACGTCGGTCTGCCAGGTTCTGAATTCCTGCTGGGCCAGGACCTTGTCGTTGTCACCGGTGATCCGGATCTCGTAGGAAGTGTTTTCTTCCAGATCGACGATGCTGCCGCGGAGCATGTTGTCCTCGGCCACGTACGGCGGCTGCAAGGCCTCCAACCACGGACCGCCTTGCTTGCGGTAGGTCACCGCGACGGCGTCCGGACAGGCGCCCGGCAGATAGTAGGAACAGGCGTTGAACGAAGGAACGACTTCAAAAGCCTCGACGTGCAGCCGGGCGGTGTCCATAGCGGCAGTCTTGGCCAGGAGCGATTCTTCCTCCGGCGACAGCTTGGCGGTGAACTTCACCAGCTCGTAGGTGATCTCTTCCTCATCGTTGTCGACATAGAGACAGGTTTCCACCTCGCCGGCGCCTTTCCAGCCAAACTGGCTCCGCATGTCCACCGAGTACAGGCCGGGCCGATTGATGCGAATGGCCGTCCGTTTGTCGTAGGGCTCCTTGCGAATGAGCTTGACCGTGCCGCCGTCGGACACGTCCGCCACCTTCACCACGAAGATGGGCGTCTCTTCAAAGTCAACGGCAAAGGTCTTGCTGACCGTCATCCAATCGGGCTCGCCCGCCGCGTCCTTCAGGCGCATCTTCCCTGGTCCGATAGACATTTCCCCTGGCGTCGACGCCGACTGCTGCCAGCCCTCGCCGCTGAAATCATCCACAATCTGGCCACGGGCGGCAGAAGAAACAAGAACGATGGTTGTGAGCAACGATAGGAGTGTCTGTTTCATGACGGATCTCGGGAGGGTCTGTTGTCTTTCAGTTAAGGCCCGCTTCTGCCGCGGAGGCCGGAAACGCCCGCCCGATCAAAACGATTCCCGCCACAACGGCCAGATGAACGAGTCGACGAATTCCCCGCATGGCACATCTCCTTCAGGAAAGACCCGGTGATCACGCCCAGAGTCTAATGCGATGATGGCTGCAAGTCCACCAGGCGGCACCCGACCTCCATCCCAAGACGGATTGATCGATAGCCGTAAGGCTGCCATGGCGTCCTGCCCTCCTGCCGGGGCTGTCGGTTACTCAGTTGCGGGTGTAAGCTGTTGTGAACTGGACCAGGCAACCTGACATGCGACTGGTGCAAGGAGCGAACCATCGCCATCCGGAACAGCGCGACTTCACGGTCTGCTACAACAGTCTCTGGGCCGACCGGCTGGCAGACAAGATCTCGCAGGCCAGGGACCGCTATGGTTTCGACGGTCTCTACCTGGACGGCACGGTGGTGCCGTGGGATTGCTGCAACGAGCGGCACGGCTGCGGCTACCGCGCCGCGGACGGCAGCCTGCGGCCCACCTATCCCATTTTCGCGGTGCGGCGGTTGATGCGCCGGCTCTATGGCATGTTTCACCCACAAGGCGGCCTGATCAACGTGCACCAGAGCACCTGCTGCATCACACCCGGCTTCCCTCTCCGACGGGCTTGTCCCGCCGGGAGTGCGATTGGCTGGCCACCAAGCCCCGCTTCGGTCAACCCTTCTTTTCCTCTTTCCCCCGGCCGCCGAAGCGGCCGACGAGAACGAAACAAGACCGCGAGGAGAGTTCTCCCGTAGCTGGCCAGCCATCAATCCGGTGGCGCAAGCCTCCCGGTGACCTTGGTTGACGCAGAGACTGTCCGCGGTGCGGACTCTCGGCTCGGGAAAGCCCTGTTGCGCGGCCTGGTTCCGGAGAGCCAATCGCGGGATTGGTGACGGGTCAACCCTTCGACCGCGCCTGCTCCTTGATCCGCTGGATATGCCCTCGCCCGAGGGCCTTCACCTCGCAGCCAAGCTGGAAGTAGCGGCGGATCTCGTCGTCGGAAAGGATGCCAAAGCAGTCGATGATCGCCAGCGGCCCGCCCGCCCACTTGACGATCTGTGCGGGATCGAGCCCCAGATAGGCCTTGTGCGGCACTGCCAGGATCAGGGCCTCCGCGTCGCCGAGCGCTGCGGCCAGGTCTTTCTGCACGCGGATGTCCTTGAGCGAATCCTGGTTGTGGAAGAACCGCGACCAGGAATGTCCCGGTGCGGGGTAAACATCCTGGTTTTCGAGCTCGAACCAATGGTCCACGTAGGGGTCGTGGACCCGCATCTCGGCCCCCATTTCGGTGAGCTTGCGGACCACCATCTCCGAGCCGCTGTAACGGGTGTCGCCCACGTCCTGGCGGTAGCTGGCTCCGCAGATCAGCACGTCGGCGCCGGCGATGTAACGCCCCATGTTGCGCAGGGCGTCGCGGGTGAGTTCCGCCACGTGCAGCGAGCGGGTGTCGTTGGTGTCGACGGCCGTCGGGCTGATCTTGAACACCTGGTCGCCGTCCTCGAAGCCCAGGATGTGCTTGTAGGCCCAGTAGCCCAGCCCGGCGTCCTTGGGCAGGCAGTAGCCGCCGACGCCCGGTCCCGGGAAGATGATGTTGCTGTGCGTGGGCCGCATCTTGATGGCCTGGATCACCTTGATCAGGTCCACGCCGTTGCGCTCGGCAAACAGGCTCCATTCATTGCCAGAATCGTGGCCCGATAGGAGTTTTCCACGATCTTCGTGGTTTCCGATTCGATCGGTCGGTCCATGACCGTCAGCGGGAACTCTTCGGTGTTCAGCACCTCGCGGAGGAACTTCTCCACCCGCGTGCGGGCCTCGGCGCTGCAGCCCGAGCAGACCCGCCAGAAGTCGCGGATCGACGACACGTAATCGCGCCCCGGCATCACGCGTTCGAAGCTGTGAGCCAGGAGCGGTTCCGACGCGATCCCGCGGGCAGCGAAGGCCTTCTTCATGATCGGCCAGGCCACGAACTCCGTCGTGCCCGGGGCCACGGTGGTCTCGATCAGCGTCAGGCAGTGCGGCTGCACCTTCTGGCCAATCGTTCGCATCGTCGCCTCCAGCGCGCTCATCTCGGCGTCGCCGGTCCTCATCTTGCCCAGGTCGTGTTTCGTGTAGTCGCACTGTACGTCGACCACCACGCAGTCGGCCAGAGCCAGGCAGTCGCTGTTGAAGGTTGCCACGAGGGTCTTCTTGTCTTTCACGCAACGGGCGATCATCGGATCGACCTCGGGATCCTCGGCCTTGACCGGCGACTCGCCCCGGTTGAGCATCGGGATCTTCCAGTAGCTGCGCGGGCTGGGACGCTGGCAGCCGATGACGAACTTGTTTGGTTTGCCCGTCTTCTTGTCGACCGTGTCGGCAATGATCGCTGCCATCACCGCGCCGACGAACCCCACGCCCATCACCACCACCACTTCCTTCCCTTCGCGGCGAGCCTGGTCGGCCAGGCCTTGCAGGCGGACCATCTCTTGGGCGTAATCGGATTCAGCAGGAATGGGGAATTTCTCGCCCGAGGGGCTCACGGAATAAGCTGCCATGGAGGGTTCCCGATGTGAGAGGACTGAGAGCAGGGGATAGAGAATCAGACTCGTTGCGCCGATCTATCGATTCTTATTTCTCACCGTTTGGCTCGTCAATCGCGAAACGTCCGGGACGCAGAGGATGCGTCCGGAGCTGAACCGAGAAAACTGTCTGGAGGGACCGTGATGCCGGCCTGGCCGTCATTTTCGGCAAGTCCGGCACTGCGAAGGTGGCGACGTCCCCTGCTGAGCACCTTGACGTCGATCCGCAGCCAACGGACGGACAGGCCCCGCGAAGACCTGCTCTCGATCCTTGAGACCGCAGCAGATTATCAAGTGATCCAACGGCCTCCGCCCACCATCTCAAGGGCCTTTGTTCCATCGCCCCGCATCACTACAATCAGGGCCGGGAGGTCGGCTCTATCAAGAGCCGCGCGTTTCTTGGGTGAAGATTGCAGTCCACGCCATGAACTACACAGCAAAATGTTCTCTCGCGGTGGCCGCGACCCTGCTGCTCGCTGCCTCGGCAGCCCTCCGCGCCGCCGAGCCGCCGAGGCTCTACCTGCCGCTGGACGGCAGTGCCGAGGCCGCCATCAGCGCCGGGGCCACCGTGCCGCTCGGCGGCGCCGCAGGATGGAAGTATCAACCGGGCGTGCGCGATCGCTGTGCCGGGATCGCAGCCGACTGCCGGTTTCCCACGGCCGGGATTTTTGACGTCCGCCAGGGGACCGTGGCCTTCTGGATCCGCCCGGATTGGCCGGGCAGCGATCCGGCGGGGCGCAGTCTGTTCTGCCTCTATGGCAGCCCCCAGCTCAAGGAGCCCTGGCTGCGGAATCGCTGGAGCCTGACGGCCGGTGCGGGACAATTGCACTACTGGATCTGCGGCGCCCAAGCAGGGCAGGATGTTTCGCTGAGCGCCCCGATCGGCCACTGGCAGCCGGCCCAGTGGCACCACCTGGCGCTCACCTGGAACAATCTGAACAGCGGCCGTCCCGATGCGCAGCTTGCCTTGTACGTCGACGGAAAGCTGGCGGCCTGGCGCGGCGATCTGCGCCTCGACGTTGGCCCGATCGGCGAACTGCTCGACATTGGACGCGACTCCGACGCCTCCCCCGACTATGCAGCGGCCGACTACGACGAGTTCTACCTCTACGCCCGGGCCGTCAGTGCCGACGAGATTCGCCACGCGGTGGAGCAACTGCGCACCGGTGAGCCGCCGGCCTTGGCGGAAACAGCAAGTGCCGAGCTGCCGCTGCCCGGCTGGTGGGACAGTGCCTGGCACTACCGCTGCCGAGCGCGGCTCGGGCCGCGTCAGAAGCCTGGCCCCAAAACCACCCTCCGCCTGCCCCTCGACCTGCAGTCGGATCTCAGGGCCCTCGGCATCCGCGGGGCGATCGATCCGGCCAGCGTGCGGGTCGTGCCGGTCAACTCGAAAACCGGCCAGTCGGAGCCGGGCGAGGAACCGCTCCCAGCCGTGGTCCAGCCCGACGCCCTCTTGTGGCAATCGCCGACGGGCGGCACCGCGGATCCTGCAACGGCTGTCGACGTCTACTTCGGCCTGCTGGAATACGACGTGACTATCCCGCTCCTGGCCCGGCAGCGGCAACGCCTGTGGGGACGGCCCGCCCCTGCCGCCTCCTGGTCGCCGGCCGACTACGCCCGTGATGCCTACGGCGATGCCTGGGACTTCGAGAAGGACGACGACTTCGAAGGGATCGACGTGTTCGGCAATCGGCCGGAGTGTTTCCGCAACCGGCAGGTCAAGAGCGGCCTCTTGAGCTGGGACGTATGGCAGGATCCCTACATCATCTGGGGCGACATGTGGCGTAGCGGCATGCGTACGAAACGCAAGGTTGCGATCGACCTGGACTCCTACCCGCTCCTGGAAATGCGGATCCGCCAGAGCTGCCCACGGGCGCAGTGGGTGGTGATGGGCCGCGCGGACTCGCCCCAGTTGATGCAGCACGAGTTCACCGTGGTGGGTACCGAGTGGCAGACGATCCGCATCCACCTCGTCAAGGACGCGCAGTTCGGCGGCGTGCTCCAGGCGTTTCGTATCGACACGACCTCGGATCTTGACGATGTTCACGTGGAGATCGACTGGATCCGCCTGACCAACCAGGCGGCAGCAACTCGCGAACCGATCGAACTGGTGGGTGATCCGGATCGAGTGCCGGCCAGTGTGGCTCTTGAGGCGGTCGCGACGTCGGTACCCGCCGGCGGCTCCCAGAAGGTCGTCGTGCGGGTATCGGATCGAGAGGGCCGACCTGTTCACCGTCAACCCGTCACCGTGCGGGTGCAGACCGGTTCCGACGGCCATCTCGAAGCGGCCCCGGGCTGGCCGAGCCTGACGCTCGATCGCCGGGGGCGGCGAGGCCTGACGGATGCCGAGGGACGGCTGGAGGTCGTTCACGTTTGCAGTCGGCTGGCCGGGCCGCAGGTCGACATGCTCGCGGCAACCGCCGACCGGACCGAAGTTCGGGCAGCGCCTGTTGCGGTCGACACTCTTCCCGGACCGGCTCATCACTATCGAGTCGCGCCAGAGCGGGCTCTGGCTCTGCAGCAGGCTCAGTTTCCGATCCAGCTCAGCGTGCAGTTGGTCGACGAGCTCGATAACCCGCTCCCCGTGGCCGGGCGGCGGGTGGAGTTGTCGGCGGCCGACGGGATGATTGAGCCGGCGCTGGCGGCGACGGATGATCGCGGTCAGGTGACGGCCACGCTCGGCATCGACGCGGGCAAGCGCTGGGTGTACCAGGTTGCCGTGAAAGACAGCGACGGCCTTGCCGGGACCTCGGGTAAGATCACGGTGGCCCTCGATTCGGCACGGCCCAATTCGATCCGCCTGCTGCCCAACGGCTACTTTGCGTACGCCGACGGACGGCCTTTCGTGCCGCTGGGCGGATTCTATGCCAACTGGGTCCAGTCGGAGACTCCGGATGGCGAGTGGGGCCAATTGCGGTCCTTCACCGACACGACCGACGAAGAGAAGTGCCTCTGGATGCAGTTCCTCCAGCAACAGGGCGTGACGGCCATGCGGCTCATGCTCCGCACCCATCGCCGCGACGGCATGGAGCCGATGGATGTGATCGGCCGTGTGAATCAGCCGCTCCTGGCCGAGGCAGTGCGATATATGGACCTGGCACGCCAGTACGACCTGCAGTTCCAGGTGGTGCTCCACGAAGACTACACGAAGCCGGCTTATTTCAACGGCGAGAACCTCCGGCGCTACTGCCTGCCACAGTTTGCCGGCGAGGATCTCGACGCACTGCCCGCCGAACAGCGGCGGTTCCTGCGCGACGGCGACCTGATCGCGCCCATCGCCCTGAAATACACCGACCCGGACGTGATCGCCTGCCAGGATCGCTACGCACGCGAGCTGTTCAGCGTGCTGCGCACCAATCCGCAGGTGTTTGCCTACGAGCTGGAAAACGAGATGGTCGAGTGCCCGGCCTCCTGGGCAAACCATGCGATCGGCACGATCCGCCAGGTTGACCCGCTCACGCCAGTGTGCGTGAGCCATGGCGGCGGCGGATTGGCCACGGCCGATCCGCTCTGGTGGCATCGAAACGTCCGCATCGATTTCTACAACTACCATCTCTATCCGCACGGCCGGACCACGACGCCCGAGATCGACTACGGAGCAGCCACCAACGTGCTTGCCCGTTACGGCCGGATGTGCGGCCCGTCGCTCCTGGGCGAGTCGGCGGGGGACCAGTTCAGCCAGCACCCCAGCGTCGAGACAAGGCGGCTGGTGATGCGAGATTTGATCTGGATGTCGCTGTGCAACGGCAACCCCGGTGTGTTCTTCTGGAACGCTCGCGGTCCCGAGGTGCGGGAGTTCAAGCCTGCTCGCGACGCCATGGGCCAGCTCGACCTGGCCACGTTCCGGCGTGCCGTTCCGGAGATCGGGATCGACGTGCGGTTCACGGCCAGCGACGACAAATACTTCCGCACACCGGCCGGTGAGGCGGCCTGGGCGATGATGGGGCGATATTCCCAGCACTATGCAGCCCTTGGAATCGACTTCGATTTCACGCTGGAGCCCGAGAAGTACCCGCTCCATTTGGCGCTCCAGCAGTTCCAGCCGGCGGAACCCAAGCAGCGCCCCTTGCGTCCCGGTCCGGGCTGGCAGCTCAACTACCTGGCGCGGGAAGACTATCGCGAGCTGCTGGTCTACGTGCGCAACCTCGCCGGCGTGGACCTCTGGGAGTGCCAACTCGGCGGCCACCCCTGCCGCCAGTACCTCCGCCGCCGCGCTCCGGCCCCGATGAAGATTGCTCTCGATCTGCCCCTTGGGCAATACCAGCTCACCCTCTATGATCTCGACACGCAGCAGGCGGAGCCCCGCACCCTCCCCGCCGACAGCCTCCTGGACCTGGGCACGACGGACCACGATTTCGCGATAGTGCTAAAACGGCAGTGACGAGGGAAGGACGAATGGCGGCACGCGACCCGTCGTTTAACCGCTCTGGCCAGCGGCCCGCGCGTTGACCCATGACAGGACGTCGTGTCCACGTTCCCTCAAGGCACGGATGAGCGTGGCAGAAACGTTTTCGTTGACGAGCCAACGCATCCATCAAGCCTCGCTCAGGGAGTGGGAAGAAGATAGACTTTTTCGGATTTCAGCACGTCGCTGGCATAGGCCAGGCAGGCTTGAACGTCCTCGGGTGTCAAATGGTCGTATTCCTTGAGGATCTGCTCGGTCGTCCACCCACGAGCGAGCAGGTCGATGACAAATTCGACCGAAATCCGTGTTCCTTTGACGATCGGCTTGCCGACCAGCACGTGAGGGTCGATCGTAATGCGATCCTGCCATACCATGGCCGGAACCTCCACAAAAAGTCGAAGTGGTTTGTGAGCCTGCGCAGAGACCATCACCGACTCTGCCGACTCCCACCCGGGGGACCGAATCCATGGTTCCCGGATAGTTTGCTGATACAGGCGCTGGGCTCTGAACTTCGTTCCTTCGCTCTCATTGGTTCATTATACACATTCCCCCGCAGGTTGAGGCGAGGGACTCCCCTTAGGATGGAGCCACAGGGCGGCAGGGCCGGTGAGCCAATACGAGCTACCGCTCGGCGCAAGTGGCCTGCTCCCGGCAAGTCGCGGGTCTTTGTGAAAACTTCACGATCTTTGAGGTTAATAGTACAGTGCGTGGCGAGTATTCTAACAGGATTCCATGAGCCGGGTGTTCGACGCCGACCAGGAAATGGAACCGGGATGGAGTGCCGATGTGGTGAACCACGGTGGGCGTTCCAGAAGCTCGGCCCAAGTAGGGTCAGGCGGCCCTGTGGATTGTGCAGGCTCACCAAACCGGCTCTAATACGGGCCTGAGGGGTGAAACTCTCGCCGGGGCCCGTATCGACAGCAACTGGTCGTATTGCTGCTTCAGCATGTGCCACGGAGTTGCTGGATTCTTGACCTCCGTGCGCTGTGGGAGGTGGATCTGAATCTCTGGGACCTCGCCCACGAGAGCCGGATCGCCCCTGACCGGGAGAAGTGTCGGTCGTTGATGTTCGGCAACGAGCGGTTTTGCGGTTCCGGAATCTGAACCAGAGGAGGGATGGAACGTGACCATTGGAAGCCCATCGATCCAGAACCCGCCGCTGAAGGATCGCAGCGTAGGGTTGATGCTTTTCGGCGTGGTCCAGATCCTTCTGGGCTGCCTGTTGGCGCTGATGGTTCCGCTCATGCTGTTGCCGCTGCTGGCCGGAGCACCACCGGGTGTCCCGACCAACATGCAGACCATGATCCCGGTGATTGGAGTTTATGGACTGTTGGCTGCCATCTTCGTCACGTTAGGGATCGGCTCGATTTGTGCCCGTCGCTGGGCCCGGGCCCTGACGCTGGTCCTGGCGTGGATGTGGCTGGTCATGGGGGGCGTATCGCTGCTGGTCATGTGCTTCGTGATGCCCAAAGTGTTCAGCCAGATCGCCGCGCAGCAGCAGATTCCACCTGAGGTGATGATCGTGATGCAGGTGGTAATGCTGGGAACAATGGGCTGTATCTATTTCGTGGTGCCGGGCGCGTTTGTGCTTTTCTATCAGAGCCCGCACGTGAAGGCGACCTGCGAGTGGAAGGACCCGCACGTCCGCTGGACCGATCACTGCCCGCTTCCCGTGCTGGCGCTGAGCCTGATGCTGGGGCTGGGAGCGGCTTCCATGATCTTCTCCCTCTGCTTCGGCGGCGCCATGCCGTTCTTTGGAGTCCTCGTGAAAGGCATGCCGGGTGCCCTGGTGATTCTCGGTTTCATGGGGCTGCTCGGTTATCTGACCTGGGCCACCTACAGGCTGAAGATGTCGGCCTGGTGGACAACGCTGGCTTTCTACGGCATTCTCGGCGTTTCCGCGCTCGCCACTTTTTCCCGGATCAGCATGATCGACTACTACCGGGAGATCAATCTGCCCGAAGAACAGGTGGAAATGATCCAGAAGACCGGCATGCTCGAAGGCATGAACATGCCCGTCATCATGGGCGCGGGGTTTGTCGTGTTTGTGGGATATCTGCTCTGGGTGCGGAGGTACTTTGTCGCCGCAAAGCGGGGGGCGAAGCAAGCGGCTTGATGACAGCCATTTTCGTGACACAGTCCAGGGATCAATTCACATCCTGAGCAGCGCCGACCCCCACACGAACCCGGAGCCGAAGGCAACCAGTTGCACCAGGTGCCCGGGCTGAATCATGCCGCAGGCCCGCGCTTCATGAAGCGCGATGGGAAGCGAAGCGGAGGCGATGTTGCCGTACCGCTCCACGTTGACGTAAACCTTTTCCTGCGGGAAGCCGGTCTTGGCAATGATCGCTTCCAGCATGCGGAGATTCGCCTGGTGCGGCACGAGGACGTCGATGTCGTCCATGGCGAGCCGGTTGGCCTGGAGGGATTCCAGAAGGGCGCTCGACATGCCGGCCACGCCGTTTTCGAACACCGCCTTGCCGTCCATGCGGAAGTGAACCCGGCCGGAGTCGATGTCGTCGTGGGTGATGTGCTCTTTCCGCCCCAGGGCGCTGCCGGGTGCGGCCGTGTAGAGGGCCTTGGCCAGCGAGCCGTCGGCGTGCAGGAAGGTCGAGATCACGCCCGGCTGGTCGTCCTCCGCGGGGCCCACGACCACGGCCCCCGCACCGTCGCCCAGGAGGATGGCGATGTTGCGGCCGTCGTTGGAGCCGTCGATCCGCTTGGAGAGCACCTCAGCGCAAACGACCAGGATGTGCCGGTAGGAGCCGGCGCGGACGAAGTGGTCGGCAATCGAGATGCCGTAGATCAAGCCCGCGCACTGCTGGCGGATATCGATTACCCCGGGGCCCTTGATGCCCAGCTTCCCTTGGAGAAAGAAGGCGCAGCCCGGGTCCGCGTGGTCCGGAGTGATCGTGTTCATGATCACCAGGTCGATGTCGTCCATGGCCAGTCCGGCATCGGCCACGGCCGCCTTGCAGGCCTCCACGGCCAGATCGCTGGCGGCCACGTCGGGCTCGGCATGACGCCGCTCGCGCACGCCGGTGCGCTCGACAATGAACTCGTTGGAGGTTTCCATCATCTTCATCACGTCGAAGTTGGTCACAACCTTCGGCGGAAGATAATGGCCGGTTCCGAGGATGCGGGAGCGTGGCATGGCGGAGTGGCCTGTGATCAGGGTTCAGGGATAGAGGGCACAGAAGACAGGGCCTGATCCTTCTGAGGGACATACCAGGCCGCAGACCTTGATTCTCTCACAAACGTTGTCCGGCTGCCAGCATCATCGCATGGCAAGGTCGTCAAAGAACAGCGCCCTGATGGCAACGACAATGAGAAGGAGTATCAGCAGTACAAACACCAGGAACACCAAGACATGCCCGACGAAGACCAGTTTTGCCTCTGCCCAGATGTACAGTCGAGTCAGCCACGCGGGACGCCACCAGATGAAGACAATCAACAGCAGGCAGAACGGAATCAAGACGTCGAGCAGTGCCGTCAACATACCTCGCAGAATGGCGCTCTGTGTGAGCTGAACTCCAACCATGAACAGAGGAGCCAGCAAGCTGCCAACAACGAGCAGGATGAGCGTATACCCGATCTTCTGGAACACGTTGAGTTTCGTGTTCAGCTCTTGCAGGCGATGTTCCGGCATACGGTTATTGCGAAATCCCCTCGTGCTTCATCGAGTGCTTCACCAGCAGTCCACAGTTCTTCTGGAAGAAATCCACCCCGAGCAGCCCAGTTTTGGCGTGGATCTCGGTGCCGAGCTGCTCGGCCAGCTCACGGAACGGCCGGCCGGCCTTGATTTCGTCCAAGATGCGGCGGTGGTAGCTCTCTGTGGCGGCCAGCGCCCCGGCGAAATAGGCGGCCACGTCGTCTCTGCCCTGGATGGCGCCGTTGTGGCTCAGGCACAGAGCGTCGGCCCCCAGGCCGGCCAGACGCCGGATCGAGTCCACATACGGACCGTAACCCGAGAAGTAGTTGGGCCACCACTCCTGGTGCCGGGGCATGTAGTAGCCGGTGGCGTCGGAGATGATGAGGATGCCGCGCCGGGGCTCGTGGAAACTGAGGCTGCAATCGCTGTGGCCCGGAGTCTCAAGGACGTTGAAAACCGCGTCGCCGACTTGGACGGTGTCCCCCTCCTTGAGCGTGCGGTCGAAGGCAATCTTCATTTCCGTCAGCCGCGCGGGGCGGTGCTGCTCGGTGATCCGGCCGGCCTGGAGCATGGCCCCGGTGATGGCCTCGTCGAGCTGGCAGAAGAAGGAGACCGCTTTCTCCAGCTCGAGCGTTTTGGCGCCGATTTCCGAGACGGCCACGGCCACCCCTGGCAGCAGCTCCCGGAACATGGGCACCGCCATCACGTGGTCGGGGTGGGCGTGCGTAATGACCAGTTGCCGGATGGCGGCCGTGTCGATCGCCAGCCCGGCCAGTTGTTCCCGCACAAGCGGGCCCATGGCCCCTGTGCCCCCTTCAAACATCGCGGCCTCGCCGCCGTCCTGGAAGAGGTAGATGGGATACTCGTCGGTGCC
This sequence comes from uncultured Planctomycetaceae bacterium, assembly GCA_964563135.1. GTDB lineage: Bacteria > Planctomycetota > Planctomycetia > Pirellulales > Thermoguttaceae > JAAYAY01. The sequence goes on along the minus strand of CAZLWV010000066.1, from coordinate 6,168 downwards.
GAGCATCATGAGCCCCGCAGCGATCTCTTTCGGTGGGCCGGTGACGAGCATGGTGGGGTCTCCGGATGGTTGACTGCCCTACAAAGCCTTCTCGGCCTCCGTCGGCCGCGTCTTCCAGTAGTTGTCTCGTGCAAACAGAGCTGCCCCGAGGGCACCGGCGAATTGCGGTTCCGGCGGCACGTGGACCGGGCAGCCGAACGACTCTTCGGCAAGCCGGGCCAGGTACGGATTGTGGGCGATGACGCCGCCGGTCATGACCAGGTCCGCCTGGACCTGGTCCATCTCGGCAATGCGTTTGACGACTGAACGGAACGCGCCTTTGACGATGTCTTCGACCTTTTGCCCGCCGCGGATCTTCTCCAGGATCTCGGTGGCGGCAAAAACGGTGCAGAAGCTTCCCAGCGAAATCTCGGCAGTCGATGCCTCCGCCAGGCCGTTGAGCGCGCTGAGAGGCAGGTCGAGCCGCAGTGCGATCTCTTCCAGAAATGCTCCGGTGCCGGCGGCGCACTTGCGGTTCATCTTGAAGCCGAGACGGCGCCCCTGGGCGTCGAGGTGGATCACCTTGCTGTCCTGGGCCCCGATGTCGATGATCGTCATCGCCCGCCGCAGGTGAAAATGGGCCCCGCGGCCATGGCAGGCGATCTCGGTCATCTTGCCGTCGACCCAGGCGACGTTGTCGCGGCCGTAGCCGGTCGAGCAGGCGGCGGCCACGTTCTCCCGCTCCAGCCCGGCTGCGGCCAGGGCATCCAGCAGGCAGACCTCGGCGGTCTGGGCGTAGTTGATGCCGGAGCGGCGGACCGCCTTGCCCACCAGCCGCCCTTCCGGATCGATGAGGGCCAGCTTGGCCGCGGAGGCCCCGATATCTATTCCGCAGAAATGCGTCATATCAGGCCCCGACAAGCTGTTCCGCAAACGCTTCGATGTTCGTGCGAGTCTGCTCTTCGGAATACAGCCGCAGGTCGTTCAGATCGCCGTTGACGATCACGTACGGGATGCCGAGCTGCTGCTGCAGACGCTGCGGCATTTCATAGCGGCAATTCGAGTTGTTCGGACAGGTCTTGGCGTCGTGGTAAAGGATGCCGTCAACCTGGTACTTCTCCACCATGCTGCGGATGTACTTTTCCTTGAAATCGTCGCTCCGGCAGATGAAGATGCTGCTGTAGGCGCGGGCCATGCTGCGGAAGGGATCGCCCGGGTCGAGGGCATCGAAAATCCAGCTATTGCAGTAAGTCGATGCCACGACGACCGTCTTGAGTTCGGCAAACTGTTTGGCCAGCGAGCTGAGCTTGCCCCAGATGGGCATCCCTTCCCAGTAGATGCGCAGCCGTTCTCCGTCGACCGCACCCACGCCGCCGGCAACCCGCCCCTTGAGCTCGGCCACCAGGATCTTGTAGTAGTCGACCGCATCCTGCGTTCCCCGCAGCACGACCGCCGGCCCCATCTGGATCGTGGCGTCGAAAAAGCTCAGAGGCGATGGCCGGTTGGCGGCCGAGGCGAGAACCTCCTTCCAGAGTTCCGTGCACTCCTTCGACAGGGCCACGACCTGGCGGAGCCGCTCCGGATCGAGCCGCGCGCCCGCGATCTTCTCGAGCGGTTCCACCAGGGCCTCGATCTGGCCGGCCACGTAGTCGACCAGCGTCTGGTCCACCTCGCCGATCGACCGCGGCGTATGGACCCCGATGCAGGGGACATTCCACTCGCGGCCGTAGAACTGGAACCAGTCCTTCACGTCGCGGCACTGGTTCGTGTTGAACACCAGCACGTCGGCCTTCGGGGGCCCGGGGAGCTTCATCTTCTGGATCGGGCTCTGGCCCTTGAGGTAGGAGCCGATGTCGCTCGTCAGGTAGGAGCAGATGTCGGGCGAGAAGCCGCGGGCGTTGGCGGCCGGGATCAGGTCGGTGGCCATCCGGCTGGCGCCCAGCATGGCCCCGTGGTTCTCCGGGAAATAGACGTTGTAGCCGAGTGCATACAGCAGCTCTGCCGGCCCGACGCTCGTGCACCAGGCCGTCTTCTTGCCCTGCTGGCGTCCCTGGGCAAGCTCCGCGAAGTACTTGCCCATAACGGCCTTCATCTGGTTGGTCGCTTCGAAGTCTCTTCGTGGAGCTTCCGCCATGTCAGGTTCCTGCAATGGTTGGAGTCCGGGCTGCAGCCCGCGCAAGGTCAAATTCGCACGTCACCCGGTGAACTTATCATGCCACAGCCGGCCGCCCCATGCCAGCCTGTCCCCCCGCACGCCGCGCCGGGAATCGCCGCAACCGCGGATCGCCGGGGCCCGATCTTGTCACCGGCGGGAGGCCGTCATGGAGGAGGTCACAGGACGCGGCCGGCCCGCACCAGTTCCCGCAGGCAGTGGCTCGGTGCGTATCTTTCGGAACAGGTTGTGCTCAGATTTTCGAGTTCCGCAAGGATGGTGTCAAGTCCGCGGTCGCAGGCATGGCGGACGATGCCCCCGCGAAAGTCCGGCAGCCCGGTCCCGAGAATCATGGCGGCATCGAGATCCGCCGGACCGCGGACAACGCCCTCTTCGAGCACTCGAAAGGCCTCGGCGACCATGCGGTCCACCAGGCGGCGGGTGATCTGACCAGCATCCAGCGGCTTTGGCCTCACGCCCCCCGCGCCTCGCACCTCGGCCACCACTTCCTCCAGCCTGGGATCGTCCAGTGCGGTCCTGTCGCCTCCCTCGTATCGATATACGCCGGCACCGCTTTTCTGGCCGGTGCGTCCCAGATCAACCAGCCGATGGGCCACCTCGGAGAGCGGCCCATGATGGGGAAAGGCCTTCTGCAGCTCGCGATGGGCGTGCACCACGATATCGATGCCCGTCATGTCGGAGAGCGTCAGCGGGCCCATGGGGAAGCCGAACTCCACCA
>CAZLWV010000066.1:0-3283 GCA_964563135.1 uncultured Planctomycetaceae bacterium | reverse complement strand
CCGGCGCGCCGCGGCGCCTTCCTCCACGAGAGCGAACGCCTCCACCAGGTAGGGAACAAAGACCCGGTTCACGAGGAAACCCTCCCGGTTGTTGACGAGAACCGGGGTCTTCCGCAGTCGTTTGGCGAACTGGACCGCGGTGGCCACCACCCAGTCCGATGTGGTCCGGCGGCGGATGACTTCCAGCAGGGGCATGGAGTGGGCCGGGTTGAAGAAGTGCATCCCCACGAGGCGGTCCGGTACCCGCATGGCGGCGGCCAGCGCGTCGAGCGAGAGGGTCGAGGTGTTGGTGGCCACGATCGCGTCCTCGCGGCAAACGCGCTCGATCCGGCAGAGCACATCCTGCTTGACATCGAGCCGTTCGAAAACCGACTCGATCGCCAGGTCGGCCTGGCCGATCTCGGCAAAGTCGTCGGCGCTCGTGATCCGCTCCAGGATTGCCCCTGCCTCGTCCGCAGTCAGCTTGCCGCTGGCCAGGTGGCGCTGGAGCGACTGGCCAATGCGATCGAGGGCCCTCTTGACAGATTCCCTCGCCTGGTCGAACACCGCAACCCGCACGCCGGCCGACGCCAGGGCCTGGGCGATGCCGGTTCCCATGGACCCCATGCCGATGACGGCCGCACGTTCGATGCTCCGCGGCTCCGTATTCTGCAGTTCGGGAATCTTGCCGGTCTGCCGGATGGCAAAGAAGGCGTAGATGCGGTTTCTGGCGGCGCGAGTGCTCGCACACTCGGCGAAGGCTTCACGCTCGGCCAGGATGCCGGCGGCGAACGAGCCTCTCATGCCGGCAACAACACAGTCGACGATTCGCCGTGCTGCTATGACTTCCGCAGGGTGCTTTGCCACAAGCGGCGCCGTCGCCTGCAGCGCATCGTCCAGTGTGGGCTTGTCTGCCGGTGAACCAAGCTGCCCCGTACGCCGCGGCGACGCATCCAAGCCAATCAGCCCCTCGGCACAGGCAACGAATTTCTCAGCCGGGCAGATGGCGTCGATGAGCCCTGCCTCGTGGGCCTCCGCGGCGGTGACGACGTTGCCTGTGAGCATCATCTCCAAGGCCCTCTGGGGACCGACCAGCCGCGGGAGCCGCTGGGTCCCGCCGGCGCCGGGAAGAATCGCCAGGCGGACCTCGGGGAAGCTGAAACGGGCATCGGGGGCGGCAATCCGCCAGTGGCAGGCGATCGCCAGTTCCAGCGCGCCGCCCATCACGTTGCCGGCCAGCGCGCAAACGACCGGCTTGGAGCAGTCCTCGATCGCCTGATAACTCCGCTGGAATCGTTCCGAAAGTCCTCGGGCATCGTCGGACGAGGCAAGTCCTTCGAACAGGTGAATATCGGCCCCGGCACTGAAATGGCCGGAACCGCCCGTCAGAAGAATCGCCTCAACCGCCCGGTCGCTCTCCGCCTGCAAGACCGCCTTGCCGAGGGCGTCGAGCAGTTCGAAGTCGAGCGTGTTCAGTGGCGGCCGATGGAGCCGCAGGAGACAGAGTTTGCCGGCGAGTTCTTGTTCGATCATGGTGCCAGCAACGATAGCCGCTCCGCCTGGGGCGTGTCAACCGGCAGTGGGACCGGCAAAGATGTCGCCCACGCGGCAGCGGAAGCCTTCGACTACGTCTTCGCCGATCAGTTCGTCGTTTTCCGTGAGGGTGGTGATCCGAGTTGCGGAACGATAGACCGTTACGGTTCGCCAGGCGGGATTGACCAGCCAGACCATACTGCAGCCACTATCCAGCCAGGCTTTGACCTTCTCGTCGATGTCACCCGCCCGATCGCTGGGCGAGACGACTTCGACGGCCAGATCGGGAGCCCCCGGCCAGTAGGTTTTGGAAACGGCTGATTCGGCGCGGTCTTTGGAAACGTCGGCTTCCTGGGCCAGACCGATGGCGTGGAACTTCTTCTCGAAGCCTTGGAGCAAGTGGAATCGTGGGACGCCAAGGTCTTTCAGGGGGTCATGGCCGAATATGCCCACTTGCCCACTCCGGCGGATGCGTTGATCCTGGCCCTCGGCTACTCGGGCGATCGCCGCGCCGTGCCGGCAATTCTCACAAAGCTCGAAATGCTCGACGCGGGTGTGACTCTTTCGCATCATCGCGCCGTGGCCCTGGCACTGGAGTCGCTGGGCGATCCGGCGGCCGCCCGGCCTCTGGCCGAATTGCTCGACAGGCCGGGGATGAGCGGCCATGCGATGACCGAGCTGGAACCGCTCTACGACGCAGAGCGGGAGAAACGCCGGCGCGAAGGCCCCTTGCGCGAGATCGTGCTGGCCCGTGCGCTGTACCGGTGCGGGGATTACGAGGGGAAGGGAGGGCGAATTCTGCGCCAGTATCAAAGCGATCTGCGAGGCCTCTTCGCCCGTCACGCGGCGGATGTGTTGTCGGCGGAGTAATCCAGCCACCGAGTCTTGCCACAGTCGCCGGGCAGAGCAGGCACCAGAGGGATGCTTATCTGCAAACACCATTGGGCACCCAAACCATCCTCCTGAAAACAACCTGTTCCCGCCGCACGTTTCACCCGAAATGCAGGGAACCGAACAGGTTCTGGTTTCCTGCAATCGCCCCCGCTCCAGAGGTAATGAACGGGCCAAAGTCTTTATTTTCCCAAGGTTGTTGCGAATACGATCTGCAGTAGTTATTCTGGCATCCCGTACCGGGCAAGGTCGCGGAAATGGTGACAAGCTAGCGCAATCCGGGTAGTTTCTGGGGGGTTGGGACTGGCAGGGTCATCTGTTGTCTTGTCTATGGCTGTCTCATCGTGGGAGATACGTTATGTGGGTGTGGGGGACGCTCTACCGCGCGTTGTTGGGAACCGGTGAACCAAGGCCGATCACGAGGGCCAACGGCTTTCAACGTCCGTTAACCAGGCGTATCGCATTGGAACCGCTGGAAGACCGCCGGCTGCTGTCGGTCGCGGAGTTGCTGGGAACGGAATTGCTGGGAGATGGTGAGGTTGGCGAGATTCGCGGCACGAAATGGAACGACCTGGACGGAGACGGAGTCTGGGACCAGCCCCAGGAGCCGGGACTCGAAGGGTGGACGATCTACCTCGACGAGAACGGAAACGGCCAGTGGGACGGCGTTGGCGTGGAGGATTATTATGACGTCACCGCTGCTGACGGCAGCTACGTGATCGCTGACGTCCCGTTGGGTACCTACACCGTGGCCGAAGTCGATCGCGCGGGGTGGGAAGCGACCAATCCTGGCAATGGAACGCTGCAGTTTGCCGGATATCGGTATGACGATGAGGGGGGGTCGGGCGGTTTCTCCCGTCCGACGTCGGTGGTCGCCAGT
>CAZLWV010000065.1:32047-38993 GCA_964563135.1 uncultured Planctomycetaceae bacterium | reverse complement strand
CCAGCAGTTCGTCGAGGCCGGCCGGCTCCAGCCCGGCGAGCAGATCCGCACCCACAGCGGCCAGGCGGTGCGGGTTGCGGCGATCCTTCCCCGGCCGGGGCCGGAGCCGGTCTACAACCTCGAAGTGCAGGGGGAGCACGTGTATGAGGTTTCGAGGGCGGGGGTGTTGGTGCATAATATGTGTGCTGCCCCAAGCAAGGAACTTCCCACACTTGATAGCACAGGAAAAGTGCATGGTAAACTCCCTCATCGAAAGGACTTAGGGCAATACGATCCAGGCGACTTACGAAGGCTCCAGGACGAACTTCGGGAAAGCGTAGGAGAGCGAATTCGAAAGACGGAACAGTTGGGTCCCCACAGACCGCACGGCCAACGTCAGGCCGCCGAACAAGATTTGATAGAGGCGATCGAGAAACATCTGAGTGGATCATGATTGAAGAATTTCATAATTCGGAACTTCTGCAAGAGCTGCGGGACGACCCTGAAAAATTTGATTCTGACGGGAAGGCTTACGATCTACTGCAAGAGTATTTTCATGGCAAGCCGATAGAAACATTGCGGCCATTCTTGAAACATGGGAATGTCGCTGCCAGGCGTTCAGCCGCTTTTGTCGTTTCTGAATTGGGGAGCCAAGGCAGCGGCCTGCTACTCGATGTTGTTTCACTGATAGGAGATGAAGATTTACACATTCAATGGTATGCTCTGGAATCAGTTGCGGTTTGTTCAGCGAACGCAGATTTCGAGCAATTCGTAAACGTTGTACGAGAATCAGAGAATCCTAATTCCTCAATTTGCCGCTTGGCATTGCGGTTGATGGCGAATGCTAATCAATCGCAGATTACGGCTTGTATTCGATCTATTGAGAAACTGAAGCCGCATGACATTGAACATCATCGAGGGCTTGAACTTCTCTTGCGATGGAACACTGCCGGTCCTGCAGAGGTCGTTGCCTTATTAGACAGCCCAAGCAACCTGCTGAAAGAATACGGAGCGATCGTTGCGAAAAAGCGTCTTAGTGATTGCCCAGAGTTGATTCGCCACGCTAGGGTAAGCGATACCGAGGTCATATCGACTTTTGCTGAAGAGGCGTTGCAGAGCGAAGGATCTAAAGCGTCAGGGGAATTCTAGGGGAATTCTGGGGAGCCGGGGCCACCGTCCAGCTCGCTCTCTCGGAGCCGGAAGTTGGAGGGTGGGCGGAGGTTCTGGCGATTGAGGCTTGTCCGCCCATCCAGCCGGGGCGGGGGCAAGTGGTCACCGGGCGATTCGCTCACATCGCCACCGAAACGATCGACGTCTGCCTCGCCGGGCTCGAAAAGCCGATCGGCTGCACGCCGGGTCATCCATTCTGGAGCGTTGACCGGGAGGAGTTTGTCGAGGCGGGGCGGCTGGAGCCTGGGGGGGCAGGTCCGTAGCCACAGCGGCCAGGCGGTGCGAGTTGCAGCGATCCTTCCCCGGCCTGGGCCGGAGCGGGTCTACAACCTCGAAGTGCAGGGGGAGCACGTGTATGAGGTTTCGGGGGTTGGGGTGTTGGTGCATAATGAGTGTGCTCTGCAGCCGTATGGTGGCCCAGGTGGTGGGCATCATGTTTTCGCTAAGGAGGCGTTTGACGGGCTAAAAGGATTTGACAAGAATGCGACGTTGTACATATCAGAGGAAATGAAAAGGCGTGGTGTGAATCATCTCGGTCCTCTCGCTGACGGCGGCATCACCCAAACGCAGAGAAAACTCTTCACCGATTTGGCGCGAAGCGGCCGTCCAAACACACTTGCCGAACATGCCAGAATCGCGCGTGAGAGCTTGACGGCTGGAGGTATGTCTGCAACAGACGCTGACAGCGTTGTTAGTCGGGCCCTGAAACAGTTGGAGGACTGGGGCATTACCGCACCTTCAAAAATTCCGTGGAACTAGGGGAACGGAGTGATGGACTTCGAAAAGCGGACTGTTCTCGATGAATTTGGGCGACTTCTGATGGCCCAAGTACGCGACGACGCGTGTGACTATCTCCAGCGTGTGATCTCCGGCAAGATGGCAGACAAGGCGTCAAAGGAGGTATTCGGACGTTTTCGTAGACTGACGTCTAACGATCCTGAATTGATCGAGATACTGTTGCTCCAAGCGGTTGACGCAGGTATTGTTCGCTTCTTGCATTTCTTGGACGAATTCGAAATAGGAATCCTGTTCCAGGATCATGCTGGCGGGAAGCACGACATTAGAGCAATAAGTGATGGCCTTGCTGGGGAACTCTACACGGAAGACGGATGGGCTGCACGATTCAGCAGTTTCAAAGATCGTATCGAACCGCTCGAATAACGGGGATTCGGCGCCGAGTGTATTTGGATTCGGAATCGACCCTTGTTTTCCTGTTCCGTCAAGAACAAAGACTCCCGACCCCTTTGATCGTCTCAGGCACTGCCAACAAGTAGGCAGTGGCACACTTGGGGGGGTGCGTTTACTGGTGGTCGGGGTGGAGGGTGGGGACGGTGCGGTCGACTTGGATGTGGGGGTGCCCCATGCCGGCCCAGTCGCGGGCGCTGGACCAGAGCCAGTCGGTTGGTTTTTCAACCAGCCCGTGAGCGCACGGGGTTGTTGTGGATGTAGTCGACGGCGTTGTGGATGGCGGGCGGATTGTAGAGGTTCTCGTCGAATCCGGGGCCGGGTTGCCAGAAGCGGTGGTAGGTGCGGTTGGCACCTGCAACCGTCAGTTTCTCCAGGAACTGCGGTGCGTGTTCTTTCAGGTACCGGCAAGCTTTGTAGCTGACGGGCTTGTTGATCGACGCCAGGATCTTTTCGGTCTTCATTTCGGCATCGGGCATCCAGAGGAGCAGGTGAATGTGTTCGGGCATGATCACCCACGCCCAGAGGTGGAACGCGTGCTTGGTTCGCGCGCTGTCGAGGGAGTCGATAAACCAGAGGCGCGTGCGGTCTTTGGAGAGGAGCTGGTAGCGTCGATAGCAGGAGTAGGTGAGGAAGTGGGCGTCGCCCGCGATGTCGTAGTGTTTGACGTTCTTGCGGTGCTTGGGAGTGGAGGCCATAGGAAGTGCCCACGGTCGGGATCTGTTGAATCACTCTTTGTGAGAATAGCGGGTGACATCGGGAATGCAAGGAGTCTCACTCAGGCGGCGATGCATATTGTCGCGTGAATCTGGCAACCGAGAGAATCGGTTCCTGTATCAAAGGAGTCGATCTTGTGTGCCACTCACTTGTTAGCAGTGTGAGCGCTTTATCCTCGTTCAGGCACTGTCAACAAGTAGACAGTGGCACACCGTGGTTGCCTCTCACGCTCGTTCAGGGCCACCAGCCCATGAGGGCCGGCGCATGGAATGAATCATGGGGCTCCGAAACAGGTCTACACGAGGATTGTGTGTAGCGGGCATGTGAGACCACGTCCGTATAGCTGCCATTTAGCAATTGCATACCGGCCGAAAAGGTTCGCCTCGGGCGTCTCGACGAAGAGGTGTTCGTGCGTGTTCATGAGCACGAAGGCGTGCAGATGCCAATCGCAGGTCTCCACCGTACGCTGGAGCCAGAAGAGGCGTTTGGCCCGATCCCCATCGTCGCCAGCGATGGGCCTCCGCTCATTGCCCCGCGAGATGACGTGATACAAAGCCCCGTCAAATTCGATCCGCAACGGTCTGGCCATCCCCCGGGATACTCGGCCCGCCAGGTCGTAGCGATGCCTATTCACTACTGAAGCTCTGGCCCCGAACGGTCCCAGTACACCCATTTGTGGGGAAATTCGTCCGTGCCTGAACGGCGTGATGGCTTCCGGGTCAGAGAGCTGCCCTCGCGGTCACCGATTGACACTTTCCGCCGCGTCCTGGAGAATCAGCAGCGATGCCCGCCACCATCCTCGCCCCCCCCCTCGATGCCCAGCCCATGGAAACCTCTCCCCTGTCCGATGATGCCTTGTCCCAGTCGAAGGGCCTGATCAACGACCCCTATCTGGACGAGACGTTCCGCATCCATGAGGGGCTGCGGATCGCCCGGGACTTGCTGCTCCGCGTCCAGCAACTCGGCGTGCCGGCAGGCTCCGAGTTTCTCGACACGATCTCTCCGCAGTAGCCGGGGAGGGAATGGGTGCGGATCATTCACCCGGACCAACGGCATTATCAGATCGTGGCCTCCTATTGAAGGGAAAGGAATATGATAGCAATCTGGACAGGTGTGCTCCTGCTGACCTGCGGTGCGGCCGATGCGACGGCAGCGGGGCCCCAGGCAGACCCGGCGGCCCTGGCCCTGGCCGACGAGGTGCGCGCGAAGGGCTGGATCGCCTACGGCGCACGGTCGGAGAAGGGGGACTGGGACCTCTTCCTTTGCCGGCCCGACGGATCGCAGGCGCGCAACATCACCGGCACGCCGGACTACAACGAGTTCTCACCGCAGTTCTCCCGTGACGGCCGGCGGCTGCTCTATCGCCGCATGCCCCGCAGCGAGGCGATCGACAATAACCGCAACGGCACGCAAGGCGAGCTGGTGTTTGCCGGCAGCGACGGCGCCCACCCGCAAGCCTTCGGCAACGACGGCGAGTATCCCTGGGCCAGTTGGAGTCCCGACGGCAAGCAGATCGTGTGCCTATCGATCCAAGGCATTTCCTTCATCGATGTGGCCACGAAGGAGGTTGTGCGCAAATGGCAGCGCCAGGGCTTCTTCCAGCAATTGACCTGGTCGCCGGATGGGAAATGGCTGTGCGGCGTGGCCAACTCGTTTGGAGCCAGTTGGAGCATCGCCCGTATGAACGCCGAAACCGGCGCGACCAACGCCGTAAACCGCGACAACTGCTGCACGCCCGACTGGTTCCCGGACTGCAAAAGCGTGATCTTCTCCTGGCGGCCTCGCGGTCAGAAAGTCAACTCCGACTACGGCTGGACCCAGCTCTGGATGGCCGATGCGGAGGGGAAGTCCCCGAGCCTGGTGTATGCCGAAGACGGGCGGCACGTCTACGGTGGCCATGTTTCGCCGGACGGCAAATACGTGCTACTGACGGGCAATGTGAACGAGAACGGCGATCCCGGCGGCAGCGGCGCTCCGATGGGGCTGATGCGGTTGGCCGACGCGCCCATCCTGGGCGGCGACCCCAGCCGGCTCGAGGCCGAACATCCACGCTACAACACCGGCCCGGTGCTGGTCCTCCCGCCCGGCTGGGAACCGTGCTGGACGTTTTCGGAAAGTCCCGGCGGAAAGGAATCTTCACGATGAGTCCTCGGTGCCCATATGGGATACTCCTGTTGGTTGCTTTTTCGGTCCTCCTGGCCGGCTGCCAGAGGCCGGCCGAACCGCCTGCTCCGGCGGCGAACGGAGACTTGCCCGTTACGAAGCTGGGGGCGATTGAAGTCACCGCCCGGCTGGTCGAGGTGCCCGAGGGGGCGATCTTCAAACGCGACCTGTATGACTACGCGGCGATCCTGAAATTCGAAGTGCTGACAACGCACCGGGGTGAGACGCACTCCGGCACGATCTTCGTGGGCCAGTACAATCCGTTCAAGCCACGCGATCAGGCCGCCGACCGGCACGTGAAGGAGATTGGCGGCACGGCCCGGACATTTGCCGCGGGTCGGATCTATCGCATGGCGCTCGAGTCGCCCCTGGATGACTACTTCATGGGCGGCATCGTGAACAAGTACTTCGGCCAGGACACCGGCCCGCTTTACTGGGCCGTCTGGACGGACGCGGCGGATTAGTCTCACCCATGGTCTTCAGCTCCCACCTCTTCATCTTCTATTTCCTGACCCTCGTGCTGCTGCTGTACTACAGCATTCCGCAGCGGCGATTCCGCGCCGGCATGCTGGCCGTGGTCAGCTATGGGTTCTACGGTTGGGCCAACCCGCCCTGGGCCCTGATCATGTTTGCCAGCACGATCATCGACTACTTCTGCGGACTGGCGCTGCTGAGGCTCTCGCGGCTGCAGCGCGAACCCGACGGACATTGGCCTTGCATCCCGCTCTCCACGCCCCGCACGCGCCGGATGCTGGCGATCGTCGTCGCGTCCGTCTCCGCCAACCTGGCCTTGCTGGCGTTCTTCAAGTACTACAACTTCACCGAGGAGAACCTGAACCGTGTGGCGCTGGCCCTGGGTGGGTATTCCTGGGTGCCGGTGCTGCAGGTCGTGTTGCCGGTGGGGATCAGCTTCTACACGTTCAAGTCGATGAGCTACTGCATCGATGTTTACCGTGGCGAAGCACCGCCCATGAGCAACTTCATCGACTTCAACTGCTTCGAGGCCCTGTTCCCGGACTTGGTGGCCGGCCCGATTATCCGCTACGGGGCGATCGAAGAGCAGATGCGCAGCCGCACCCACACGGCCGACAAGTTTGCCCGCGGTATCGCCCTTTTCGCTCTGGGATTGGCGAAAAAGATCTTGATCGCCAATCCGCTGGGGCTGGTGGCCGACGCATCCTTTGGTGCCGCCGCCCGTCCTGCCCTGGAGGCCTGGTCCGGACTGGCGGCCTACTCGTTCCAGATCTACTTCGACTTCTCAGGCTACAGCGACATGGCCGTCGGCTTGGGATTGATGTTTGGTTTTCTGTTCATCCGGAATTTCGACATGCCCTACCGCGCCCAGAGCATCACCGATTTCTGGCGGCGCTGGCATATCAGCCTCTCGACCTGGCTCCGCGACTACCTGTATATCCCCCTGGGCGGAAACCGCGTCGGCCCGGTGCGCACGTACCTGAACCTGCTGGTGGTCATGCTCCTCGGCGGATTCTGGCACGGGGCTTCATGGAACTTCCTGATCTGGGGAGCAATCCACGGCTTTGTGCTTGCCATCGAACGGATGGGAGGGAAGGACAGCCTCTATCGCCAACTGCCCAAAACGATCCGCGTGGCGATCACCTTCCTGATCGTCTCGCTGGCCTGGGTCTTCTTCCGAGCGCAGAGCGCTTCCGACGCCTGGCTGATCCTCGGGCGGATCTTTTCCAGCGGCCTGGCGGACCCGGCCTTTCCGCTG
>CAZLWV010000065.1:2889-32037 GCA_964563135.1 uncultured Planctomycetaceae bacterium | reverse complement strand
GGGTCTTCTTCCGAGCCGACAGCTTGACCGGCGCCGCCGATTACCTCGCGTCGCTGATCGCACTCGGTCCGCAATCGGGCAGCATGGATCTCCTGGCGGGAGTCATGTACAGCCGCTTCCACCTGGCGACGCTGGCGATTGCCGCAGTTCTCGTGTGGGGCGCCCCGCCGACGTGGACGTTCACCGAACGCCTCACGCCGCTGCGAGCCGGCACGTGCATGGTTTTGCTGTTGGTCTCGATCCTGCTGATGTGGACACAGACGGAGAATCCCTTCCTGTACTTCCAGTTCTGATGGGGCTCAAATGACGACCGGCCGGATACCGAACGAGAACCTCGCGATGCCGCACCGGCAGGCTGCCGGCCCGCCGCAGGATGACTTGCGGCGCGGACTGATTCACACGGAGATCTCCCCCGCCGTCGCCTGGGGCATGATCCTGCTGTTCCTGGGCATCCTCTTCAGTCTCCCGCTGGCCCAGATCGTCGTCGAACTGCGTGGCGGGCAGCGGCCCGCCGCACTGGATCTGCTGGCCAACGGCCGATTCCCTACTCGCTCGGACCTGGAGCAATACGAGGATTTCCTGCAAGAGCAGTCGCTCGCCGTACGCTACTTCCAGCCCCGGGCTCAGCAGTGGCTGACCCGCTGGGGCCGCTGCGGCACGACGCAAATCGTCGTCGGCCACGACGGGTGGCTTTTCTACCGGCCGGGCATCGACTCCGTGACCGGGCCCGGGTTCCTCGATCCCGAGTCATTGCGGCGCCGGGTTCGCAACCTGCGCGACGCCGCCGCGACGGAGGCGGTGGCCCCCGATCCCCGCCCGGCGATCCTTCAATTCCAGCGGCAGATCGAGGCCGCCGGGGCACGTTTGATTCTGCTGCCAATCCCCGACAAGGCGAGCCTGCAGGCGGCCGAGCTCTGCGGGCGACGCGCTGCCGCCCCACCGGCTCAGAATCTCTCGCTGGCCGAATTCCTTGGCCAGCTCCGTGCAGCCGGCGTCGAAGTGCTCGATCCGTCGCCGGCGATCGTCCAGCCCGGCGAGATTCGTTACCTGGCCCACGACACGCACTGGACGCCGCAGTGGATGGACGAGGTGGCGCGCGGCCTGGCAGTGTCGGTGCGCCGGCAACTTGAGGAATGTGGAACCCTCTCCGATCGTGCGGATCGGGCCCCATCCGACGGCCGCGGCGCCAGTGGCCCATGGCACCTGGAAACAGAGTCCATCAGCGGTCTTGGCGATCTTGCGGAGATGCTGCGGCTCACCGATCGGCAGCGGCTGTTTCCGCCGCAGACCGTCACCATCCAACGGGTGCTCGACGCAGCGGGCCAGCCCGTGCGAGCCGACTCGCAAGCCCCGATCCTGCTGTTGGGCGACAGTTTCACCAACATCTATTCCGCCCAGCCGATGGGCTGGGGTGGGGGAGCCGGCTTGGCCGAGCATTTGGCGTATCATCTGGGGGAGCCGGTCGACTGGATTGCCCGCAACGACGCCGGCGCCCATGCGACTCGCGAAATGCTCAGCAGCCAGCTTGCCCAGGGTCGCAACCGCCTGGCCGGCAAACGCGTCGTCATCTGGCAGTTCGCCGCCCGTGAGCTGGCGTTGGGAGACTGGAGATCCGTGATTCTGCCGCCGCAATCTTCCCCCATCGCACTTTCGAGCGCCGCCCAGTGACCAGGCCGCTGGGAGGAGAACTGGAAGTAACAGCCTCAGAGAAATCCATCTCATCGTCGTCCAGGGGCGGGATTGCGCTGCGAGGCACTGTCACTCGGAGCGACCGTGGTACGCCAGGTTTGCGCACAATGAGCCCCTTCTCCTCCAGTTTGACGATCATCTGATGCGCACTGGGGGGTGATACGCGGAAGAACTTGGCGATTTCCGTTTCGAATGGGCTGTCTCGGTGGAGCTTGCGGTACAGGTAGATGTAGGCGAGGTACTGCCCCTGCGTGGCCGTGAACGAACTGCCAGGCTTGCCGGGTGGTTTGCCGGGCGATTGCAGCCGTTTTCCCTTTTTCGCCACAAGAGCCTCCTGGACATGGACATAGTGATCTGGTAACGACACCCGCTATTCTGGCGTGCATCGATGACGCATGAAAGACCAGGTGAGTGACGTGCCGGACGTGACGGGCGATTCTGCTATGGTTTCCCGAAGCCGAGCCCAGCAAGTGCCACCTCGATCATGTCCTTTCGTGCCAGCCCTTCCCACCACTCCTGCGGGATTCCCGACTCGCCCCAGCAGGCTCCGGCGAGCTGGCCGCAGACGGCGCCGGTGGTGTCGGCATCGTCTCCCAGGTTGACGGCCCGCAGCACGGCCTCGCGGAAGCCCTTGGCGTCGTGGAACGCCCAGAGGGCTGCTTCCAGGCTCCTGACCACATATCCGGAACCCTTGATCTCCGGCGGTTCTTTCTTGCGGAAGCTCCCTTCGGCGACTGCCAGAACTTCGGGATGCAACTGCACGATGCACGAAGTGAAAGCCCAGGCAAACACCATTGCCAGGAGAAGAGTCGACAGCGAATACTGGATGCGTTTCATAGCTGCGTACGCCCAATGGCCTTGTGTGATTTGCGGAAGGGTCTTCAAGGTGGCCGGCCCGCGCAGGAAGCAGATCAATTCTACTTGGTGCCCCACCACAGACTCATGGCATGCCCTTCGCCCGGTGCATTGCCGTGGCATTGGGACGACAGTACATTCCGGACGGGTCGTGGTTTTGTTTTCACGACCAAGGGCCGTGTGGTTCTGCCCCGCCATACGACCCGCTCTATCGTAGCACTTCTTGGCGGTGAGGGCTTGACTGCAACCGTTGAAAGCTTGCCAGAATTCTGACACTGGTTTCGAGTGACTGCGAGGACAAGACGATGGAAAAGACGCAACGCCACATGCATCCCGGAATGCCAAGGTTTGCGGCGTATGTTTTGGAGCGAATGTGGGCAGGCAAGGCGGAGGAGCCCATCCCGGAAAGTTGGAGAAGGCAATATCTGGAGAGCACCGAGTTTGATTTGCCGTCTGGCACTACCTGGGAAGATCTGAATGAAGTGTTGGCCAAGCACAGCACGGAATTGGAGTTGCAGGCCGAAGAGGAGGAGTAGGCTGGCAAACAGTCGGCGACGAACATCCTGTGTGTTCGATGATTGGCTGCCGGGCGGGGCGTGCGCGATACCGCAATGCTCGCTGTGCCCGCTGGCGATTTCCGTAAGATTCCGCCGGATTCTTTGTCCGCATTTCTGGACGCGGTCGCCTATACGTGTGACGAACGGGGCAGGTCGCCGCAGGGCGATCCACAAGCACGTTTCTCCGGGTTGAGAGTCCGTATCTCAACTCAAGCAGAGAGGTTTCGATTCCGTGCCGGTCCGCCGATCGGGTTATCGGATTGCCTCGCACGACTCAGACAGGGTGTTTTACGGGCTCGTCCCGCAACCGTTCTTGGGTCTTGAGTCGTGGGGGGATATGGATCGGAGGCAGGTTCGTCCGGCGCGGCGACTGTTTCATGGGCAGGGGCAAGTCGCAAAGTCGATTAACCTGCCGCTACATGTGTGAGGGCCGCGTCGATGGGCACGGCCGCTTCCTTGGGCAAGAGGAGCGGCCGGCGCATTCTCCGAGGCGATGCCAAGACTCCTGACGCTGCCAGTATCGCCTGATCGCGAGATGGTCGGCGGTTTTGGGATGGGTCTTCGTTCCCATACGAGGTCTTGCCTGCACCGACCGCTGCGGAAGGGTTGTCGTCTGGCCGCAATCTCTGCGGCGATCGGTGGGACTGCCGGTCCAGGCAGCGCTTGATCGCTCCCGACCGGGGGGCGGGGCGCTGGATGGTCTGCCTTCTGGCCAGAAGGCCGTTGAGCCCGTATCGCGATCCGCCTGATGCAGGCGGTTTCGGGGCATATGGGTATTTTTACTATTATATACGTTACAGGTACAATATTCGCCAAGAAGTTCAGTCTCTGGTGGTATATCAAGAGAGGGGAGTTGGCCGAAATTCTCGTGGACCTGTAAGAAGCGAGGGCTGAGCGGTGGATAGATATGGATGTGTGTGTGGCTGTATTCCCGATTCTTCTCAAGGGAGTAGGGGCAGTGAGAAAGATATGGAAGGTCAGTGTCGTCGCAGTTCTGGTCGTGCTGTTGCCTGGTCCGGTTACGGCTCATGCAGCTATTGAGACTTACACCTATGGATTCGTTGGCATCACTAACAACAAGACTGCAGATACAACAATCGGCCAAGCTCAATTGACTGTCGACGTGGTGGGCGAGCCAGACTCGGTCCTGGCAAGCTTCGTCTTCAGGAACATCGGGTCGGACGCCTCATCGATAACCGATGTTTACTTCGATGACGGAACACTGCTGGGGATTGCGTCCATTTCGAGCTCTGCCGGAGTTGCGTTTTCCGAAGGGGCCAGCCCTGGAGATCTTCCGGGCGGCGGGAATGCGACGCCTCCGTTCGAGGTGACCGCCGAGTTCCTGGCGCAAGCATCTGCTCCCCCGTCGTCGAATGGTGTGAATCCGGGTGAGTGGCTTACGATTGTTTTCAATTTGCAGAGCGAGAAGACCTTTACGGATGTCATTGCCGCCCTGAATGGGGGGGGCGATCTGAGAATCGGCATACACGTGCAAGGTTTTGCCAGCGGAGGGAGTGAGTCCTTCATTAATGATGGAGGGCTTGGACCGGCGCCCCCTGCTGTACCTGAGCCGACCTCGCTTGCAGTGTGGGGTCTGGGGATGCTCGGGGTGGGGCTCTGCCGACGAAGACGCAGGTGACGTGGGGGACGAGGTCGGGCCGTTCACTGCCGAGGATCTTCTGGCCCAGATCGACAGGTCTGCTTCATCGGCGACGATGTTGAGCCCGTATCAGCTCCTGGCTGACGCGGGCTCGTTTCATAGACGGTGCGGCGGGGAAGGACGCTGCCGGTGGCGGGTGCGATTCTCGCCGACCGGGTGCCGCCATGATTCTCACCGGGTGCCTGGGCGGATTTCTGAGTCAACACCAGCTCCAGCGCTGGGCCTTTGCCGTGTGCGCGGGGGGCTGCGCGGTAGGCTTCGTGCTCACCCTGCTGATGGTGAAGGAGGAGCGGAGGGAGGCTTCCGCCGGCTTTCGCAGCGCATCGGACGGGCTGTGGAGGGCGATGTGAAGCCCTTCGGTCCTCGGCGTGGGGGCCTTTCTCTTCCTGTGGAGCTTACCCTGGCTGCGGCCGCAGGCGGCCTCATCCGGGCAGGAGAATCGGGCCGATGGGGCGGCGTAGGCGGGCAGTTCCGGTCAGGAGAGCGGCGTGGGCCTTCGGTTTGCGGACTACAGAGCCGGCGGCCGGCAATCCGGCCTGCCCCTCCGTTGCACACTGGATCGGGGGGGCATAGGATTGTGCAAATGTGCTGCCGCCGGCGCGCTAGCAGGCGAGGGGAGGGCGTAGTGCGGGTCCCCGGCGGCCGTTTGTCGAGCGGTGCATCCCCGGCGGCCGTGGGCAAGGATCTTGTATGTTGACAGCCATTTTCCTGGCGTGTGCGGCACTGTTTACGATTGCCTTCTTCACCTATGGCCGGTTCCTGGAGCGACGACTGGAGATCGACAACAGTCGGCCCACTCCGAGCCACACCGACTACGACGGGGTAGATCGGGTTCCGGCACACCCGGCGGTTCTGTTTGGCCACCATTTCTCGTCGATTGCCGGGGCAGGGCCGATTGTGGGACCGATCATCGCGGCGGCGGCCTTCGGCTGGGGCGTGCCTCTGTTGTGGGTCCTGATCGGTGCGATCTTCATCGGCGGAGCCCACGACTACTGCGCCCTGGTCGCCTCCATTCGCAATCGCGGGCGGTCGATCGCCGACATTGCCCGTGAGTCGATGTCGCCGCTGGCCTACCGGCTGCTGTTGTTGTTCATGTGGCTGGCCCTGGTGTATGTGCTGACCGTGTTCACGGACCTGACGGCCACGACCTTTGTTCAGGACGGGGGGGTGGCCACGTCCTCGTGGCTGTTCCTGGTGCTGGCCATCGGTTTCGGCTTCTGTATTTATCGCCTGAAGATTCCCGTCCTGTGGGCTTCGCTCGTGTTTGTTCCCCTGGTGTTCGCGGCCACCTGGGTCGGGCAACGGATTCCGATCCCGTCGGAGTGGATCCAGACGACGCTGGGATTGAGCGCTACGAAGGCCTGGTCGATGGTGCTGATCGTGTATTGCCTGGTGGCCTCGGTGACCCCGGTGTGGATCCTGCTGCAGCCGCGCGACTACCTTTCCTCCTTCCTGCTGTACGCATCGATGCTGCTGGGGTTGGTGGGAATCCTTTTTGGCGGTTTCCAGGTGCAGTTCCCGGCCTTCATTACCTGGCAGGCCCCCGACCTGGGCCCGATCTTTCCGATCGTGTTCATCACGGTGGCCTGTGGGGCGTGCTCCGGATTTCACTCCCTGGTGGCCTCGGGAACCTCGTCGAAACAGCTCGACAAGGAGACCGACGCCCGGACCGTGGGATACGGCGCGATGCTCGTCGAGGGGCTGGTGGCGGTGATCGCTCTGGCAACCGTGATGATGCTGGCGGGGGACGACCCGCTCAGAAAGCAGCCGCCGCTGACGGTTTACGGCACAGGCGTCAGCCACTTCGCTGCCGTGATCGGGATTCCGAGAGAGCTGGGATTCTCCTTTGGCCTGCTGGCCCTGTCGACGTTCATTCTTACGACCCTGGACACAGCCACGCGTCTTGGGCGGTACATCTTCGAGGAGTTCTTCGCGCTCAAGGCCGGCCCGGCAAGGTATGCGGCCACGCTGGCCACGCTGGTGCTGCCTACGGTATTTGCGCTGGTCTCGCTCAAAGATGCCCAGGGGGCGCCCATTCCCGCCTGGAAGGCGATCTGGCCCGTCTTCGGAGCAACGAACCAGTTGCTGGCGGGATTGACGCTGCTGGTGCTGGCGGTGTGGCTGCGGCGGACGAAGCGCAAGACGGGCTTCATCTGGGGCCCCCTCCTGTTCATGACCGTGGCAACTCTCTACGCGCTGGTTCTCTTGATCCGGCAATACGGGATGGATCTGATCGGCACCATTGCCATGGTGCTGATGGCGATGGCGATCCTGCTGATCATCGAATCGGTCCGCACGGCAGGGCGGGCCGCGGCGCCGGCCGATGACGGCCAGACGCCGCCCAAGTGCGGCTGCTCGTAGGCAACGGGCGCCCCCTCGCGCGCGTCGGCCCGATCGTGCCGTCTTCTCGGCCGCTTCTTTGGCGGTCTTCGCTGGCTGCTTTCGCTGGCCGCCTTTTAGGGGGAATGCTCCCTGACCAAACACCCTCACTTGGGGGTTGGCGGTGAATCCCAGGAAGGCCTCCAGGACACGCCGGCAAGAAATCTGGATTGCCGAGAGAAACCTTTGCCGGGATGCGGTGTTTTTTCTTGGTGGAAGGGTGACGTGAAGAGAAGAGGTCTGCGCGGACCTCGGTTGAAGACGTGTTGCCGGCATCAGCGTGGTAGCCCGGCAAGACGACAAGACGAAACGGGTCCGGCGATCGCCACGACAACGATCGGTTGTGCGCGCATCGAAGCTTGGTCCCTGCGCATGGGTCTCCGGCCGTCCTTGGGGCTTTCCTGGGACGTTCCCGTGTTCATCCCCATCCCTCATCCATGCCACGGAATCCTTATGAGCGATCTACTCCCCTTCCTCTGGTGCCATGCCGCCGGCTGGCTGTCGTGTATCGATTCTGGCGGGATAACCGGGGCTCTGGCCTACGTGGGGCCGGGAGCAGGCCTGAGCATGCTCGGTGCGCTGGCGGCGGTAAGCTGCGTGGTTGCGCTCGCCCTGCTGGGGCCGATCCTTTATCCCCTCCGCGCGATCCGCTCGATGTATCGCAGGCGACGCGAGCAGAGAGCGGCCCTGGCGGCGGGGCCCCATTTCGAGCGCGGGCCGTTTCCCGGGCCGGACCCCACCGGTGCGCAGGGTGCTGCCGCGCGGCCGGTCTTCGGCGATTGCGGCGAGCGGGATGAAACGTGCTCGGCCGTCGGAACGGCGCAGCACACGCCGGTCCTCCGCTAGAGAGCGGCACGTCATCCATGGAACTTGTCCAGTGGATCGCCTGCGCGGCAGGAGCGGGCGCCGGTCTGTTCGGGGCATGGCTTTCGGCCGTCGCGTCGGCTCGTTTTGGCGATGGTGGATTCTGGCGGCAACTGGCCACGGTCAGCCGCCTGCTGCTATCGGCCGACGACGAGAACGAGCTCATCCGGGAGTACTTGTGCCTCTGGCCTGCCCTGGCTGGGCTGGTCGTCCGCCAGCTTGCCGTTGCGGTGATCGGGCTCTTGCCGATCGCTCTGGCACTGGCCGGGCTGACGCTACTGAACCGGAGCGGCGAGCCCCCGCAGGTGGCGGCTGGGTGGCAGTTCCAGTTCGTCGTGGCCGTGTGCACGGGGGTGGCCGCCGGCATGCTGGTCATGAAGCTCCGACACGCCCGCCGTTGAGAGACCGCCTCCTGTGAATATTCGGGCCTCCGACTACCTGCTGGTCCGTTTCTGCCAAAACTGGCGGTGGCTGCTGCGCCGGATCGCCGACTGGGAGACATCTCTCCTGGCGGCCAGGCTGGCCTGCGTCCGTATCGAGAAACCCGTGTTCATCACCGGGCTGGCACGGTCCGGGACGACGCTGCTGCTCGAACTGCTGGCCACCGTGGAGGGCGCCGCCACCCACCGCTACCGCGATTTTCCGTTCCTGATGATCCCCTATTTCTGGAACCGGTACCTGGATCGGTTTCCGGTCGAGCAGGAGCCGGTCGAACGGGCGCACAAGGACCGGATCTTCGTCACGCGGGAGAATCCGGAGGCGATGGAGGAACCCCTATGGCAGGCGTTCTTCCCCCGCTTCCACTCAACAACCGCCGTGCACCGGCTGACGGCCGCGGATGGCGATCCGGATTTCGAGCGGTTCTACAGGGCTCACTTGCGGAAGATACTCCTGATTCGCGGCGGCACCCGGTACTTTGCCAAGGGAAACTACCATGTCCCGCGGATCGAGTATCTGGCGCACCTGTTTCCGGATGCTCGTTTCATCGTGCCGATCCGCCACCCGCTCACCCACGTGCACTCGCTCGTGCGGCAGCATCAACTGTTCTGCAGCTATGCGGCAGCCGACGCGCGCGTGCCCCGCTATCTCGAGGCGGCAGGGCATTTTGAGTTCGGACCCCAGCGTCGTCCCATACGCCTGGACGGAAGGGAAGGGGACCGGATCCTCGAGGCGTGGTCCCGTGGCGACGACTACCTGGGCTACAGCATCCAGTGGAAGGAGCTCTACCACTTCGTGGAAACGCTGCGAACGGCGGATCGGGATCTTGCGCGGCGGATTCTCGTGGTTCGCTACGAGGACCTGTGCGATCAGCCCGAGGCCACCATGGAACGTCTTCTTGGAGATATCGAGGTGGAACGAGCATGCGCCAGCCGCGTCCTGGCGCAGTTGAAGACCGTCTCCAAATCGCAGCACATCCCCAGACTCGACGACGGTCAGCATCGGGCGATCCTGGCTGAAGTGGGGGAGGTGGCAGAGGTGTTTGGCTATCGTTTCCACGCTGTCGATTGAGGGCCCCGCACTGGCCGCGGAACGAGGGTGAGCAGCGGGAGCCCGTCCTTTTGGAAGAGCAGCGCAGCGGAGTATTCCCCCGATCCATGGCCGAACCGCAACTCCTGCTGCTGCCAACCGTTTCCGCGATGCGGGCAGAGTCCCTGGCAATCCGGGAATAAGCCCGGGCCGCCGGGGGCGCTGCGCCGGCAGCCGGGCGGGCAGGACGGGCATTGGGGTTCCCCTGGAGGGGCCGGCTGCGGGAACGGCACGTCGACCGCTGCAACCGTCAGAACAGGTGGACGGGTTCGCGAAAGGCGATTTGGGATTTCTGGAGCCGCCCGGATGCGCTGGCGCAACCTGCACCCTATACTTGGAAATGACTCAGTCAGGGCTTCGCCATGCCCCCCTTGTGGGGAAGGGCAGGGCGAGGGGGCCGTAGAACGGCAAGTCCTCTATGAGTCGTACCGCCGAGGTGTCGTCGAGGGTGTGTGCGGTTTCAGCGGCTACCCACCGTTTCACCGGTCGGACTATCCACATGCGAGTTGCAGTAATCGGGGCGGGGCCAGCCGGCATGACGGCCGCGATGGAGTTGAGTCGTGGCGGGGCCGACGTTGACGTTTTCGAGGCCAGCTGCTGGATCGGCGGTCTGGCCCGCACGTTCGACCTCTGGGGACAACGGGTCGACTTGGGCCCCCACCGGTTCTTCAGTACCCACCCGCAGGTCAACCGATTGTGGCTCGACGTGGTTGGGGGCGACTATGCGATGGTCGACCGCCTGACGCGGATCTACTATCGCCAGCGTTTCTTTCAGTACCCGCTCCGACCGCTGAATGTGCTGCGGAACCTGGGGCCGGCCGAGGCGCTCAGGTGCCTGGGCAGCTACCTCGGAGAACACCTGCGGCCCTGCTGTGCGGCCCCGGAGGACGAGTCGTTCGAATCGTGGACGGTGCACCGTTTTGGCCGGCGGTTGTTCGACCTGTTCTTCAAGTCGTACAGCGAGAAACTCTGGGACCTTCCCTGCTGCGAATTGAGCGCCGACTTTGCGGCCCAGCGGATCAGGAAGCTGTCGCTGGCCGAGGCTGTCAAGAGCGCAGTCGCGTCGGGATATGGCCGGAGGCATGCCACCCTCGTGGACCGTTTTTCCTATCCCTTGGGCGGCACGGGATCGGTCTACGAGAAGATGGCCGACGAGGTGCGGAACCATGGCGGGCGGATCCATCTCCAGAGCCGAGTCGAGCGGATCCTGCACGAGGGGTTCGACGCATGCGGGATCGAGTTGCAGGGCAGGGGGCCGCAGTACTTCGACCACGTCGTCTCGACCATGCCGCTGACAAGCCTTGTTGGCGGACTGAAGGGCGCTCGGGCGGACGTGCAGCGTGCCGCCGAGTCGCTTCGATTCCGCAACACGGTGCTCGTCTACCTGGAGGTCGACAGTGATCGGCTGTTCGCCGATCAATGGCTGTATATCCACGACCCGGACCTCAAGATGGGACGGGTCACCAATTTCCGCAATTGGGTGCCCCAGTTGCACGGCGCGGCCGGAACGACCATTCTGGCCGTCGAACGCTGGTGCAACGACACGGACCCTGCCTGGACCGCACCTGACGACCAACTGATCGCCCAGGCGGCAAGCGAGGTGCGGTTGGCCGGGCTGGTGCACGAGGAGCCGATCCTGGCCGGCAAGGTCGTTCGCGCCGCGAAGTGCTATCCGGTCTATCACCGCGGCTATCGCCGGCATATCCAGCGGTTGGCCGACTACCTGCGCAACTTCCGCGGCCTGACGGCGATCGGACGTTACGGGACCTTCAAGTACAACAACCAGGATCACAGTATTCTCATGGGCATCCTGGCAGCGGAGAATCTGCTGAGCGGCCGCGGCCATGACCTTTGGAGTGTCAACACGGACCACTCGGTCTACCAGGAAGACGAACTGGCGATCGACGCCTGTTTCGCCGTCGGCCCGGAGCCCCCCGGACAGGAAGCGGTACTCGCCGGGGAGGGATAGGAAGCGGCCGAAGGGCTGCCCTCAGCCGGAATCGGCCATCTGGTCCGGCGTTCCTCCCGGCCAACCTGGCCTGTGTGTCTCCCTTGCCCAGGCCAAAGGCCCTTCCGCTACCGGCGCCGGCACGGGCAGGCGAGTGAACGGCTCTGCTGCGGTGGCGCGGCACCTACTTCTGGGCACGAAGCTGGACGAGGGCCGCCTCGATCTGAGCCACCAGAGTTTCGTCGCCCTGGGCGCGGGCCAGATTCAGGGCCTTCTCGGCCAGGGGAATCGCCTCGGCTCGGCGACCTGCCATCCAGTAGGCCATCGCCAGATTGATGCAGGTGCCGGAATCCTCGTGCCCACGGAGCGCAGCCCGAAAATGCTCGATGGCCTCGGAGGTCTGGCCGGCACCGAGCAGCAGGATTCCAAGATTCGTGCGGGCCGCGGGAAAGTCGGGCTGAGACTGGACCGCCATCCGGTAGTGTTCGAGGGCCTGGCGCAGGTCACCGGCATTCTCGAGCAGGCGGGCGAGATTGTAGTGGGCGGCGGCATGGCCGGGCGCGGGCCTGACGGTCGTTCGGTATTGCCCGACTGCATCCTGAAATCGGCCCAACTCCTCGAGTACCCGGGCGAGATTGTAGTGGGCCTCGTCGGAATCGGGATCAAGCTCTACGGCCTGCTCGAGGTGCGCAGCGGCCTCCGGGAGCCGTCCCTGACGGGCCAGCAGCGTTCCCAGGTTGATGTGAACCACCGGATCGCAGGGCTGATGCCGGGCGGCGTCCTGCCAGAGCAGAAGCTCTTCGCGATAGGCCGCCAGTCGCTGGCTGCTCACCCAGGCCAAACCGATCGCCAGCAGCGCTGTGGCTGCCAGGTAGATCCCCGCAGAAGCGCGGCGGAGCGGCTCCCGGCCGATCGCCTGAATCAGGAGCTGCCAGACGGCATAGCCCCCCGCAATCACCAGCGGCACGAGGGCTGCAAGCGGAACGTACATCCGCCGTTCGGCGGCAACCTGGTTGACCAGCGGAATGACGAGCGTGGGCGACAGGACGGCAACCACCCAGACAAGCGCCAGGCCGACGGCAGATCGCCGCCAGAGAAGCACGAGCGTGGTGGCCGCCAGGATGCCCGTCAGGGTCAGCCACAGCCAGGCCTCGGCTATCGTGTTCAGATAGGGGATATGATAGTGGATCACCAGCGGCCACGGCCAGAACGCCAGCTTCAGATAGAGAAACAAGACTTTCGTCTGGGTGAGCCACCACTGGTGTGCGGCCACCCCCAGGCCGAAACCGGTGGCCGGTGTGCTTGGTCCGTTGAGGTTCAGCCAGATCGCGGGCACCCACGCGAGGACCAGGCCGGTATACAGGGGCCACGACCGGCCCAGGGCAGTGCGAAACGAGCGGGTCAGGAATGTCCGCTCATACACGAGCACCACAGCGGGGGCCGAAACCATCACTTCCTTGCAGAACATGCCCGAGACGCAGCTTGCCACAGCCGCCGCCAGCCAGGCAGCCCGCACCCGAGTGCTTTCCGAATGCCAGTAGCGGATGGCCAGGTAGAGCGTTGCCAGGTAGAACATCCCCATCATCGATTCGGTGCGCTGGGTAACGTAGGCCACGCCTTCCGTGTTCAACGGATGCAGCGCCCAGACGAGTGCCGCGGCGAACCCCAGTGGCCCGGCAATCCGGTCGAACCTTTTCTGAAAATGCCCCAGCTTCAACGTTCTGGCGACGATTCCCCACAACAGGATGGCGGCGAGGAGATGAATGGCCAGATTGACGATACGATAGCCGCGAGGCTCGAGCCCGCCGAAGCGATAGTTGATCGCCAGCGACAGGTTCACCAGCGGTCGTCCGGGGAGGGGGGTCGTCTTTGGTGGGGCAAGCGGGCCAGGAGCCTCCTGGTTTCCCACCAGCGGCCACAGCCGGCGGATCGACGGATTCTCGAGGATCGTAGCCGTGTCGTCAAAGATGAACGGCCCGTCGGCAGCCGGCCAGTAGACCGCAAAGATGCTTCCCGCCAGGACCAGAATCCCCAGAACTGCCGAAAGCAGCCGACAGGCCGGAGACGGAATGGGGGTAGTGGATGGATCGTCCATGCTTTTTTGATCCGATCCCGGAGCTCCTGCCGCTGTCGGCAGCCCCCGCCATGCGGGAGGCCTCTCTGGCGATTTCGGGACAGACCTTGACTGAGCCCTGCGTCAACTGGGAAACGAGGGCGACCAGCAGGAACGCGGTCTTCCGGGGAAGAGGGGACCGTCGCCCTGCCTGGACAACATTTACCCCAGAGCCTGGCACAACGAGGCCGGCCCAGCGGGGCCCGAAAACGGACCACGCCTGGTAACCGCAACCTTCCTGTTGCGGTTACCAGGCGATTATTTCCAGAGACGGCTCAGTTCCAGCCGTCGGCCTTCCGGCCGCTCTTGCGCTTCTCGACGGCGGTCAGCTTGTCGGTCATGCTGGAGACTTTCAGCTTGATGGCCAGGCGGGTGAGCAAAGCGGCCTTGTCCGTGCCAAGCTTGGCCATGGCGCGGGCCTTGTGGTTGTCGACGGTGCTGGGAGCGAGCTTGAGAATCTTGGCTGATTCGTGGACCGTGCAGCCCAGGCTGGCCAGACGAACGACTTCTTTCTCACGCGGTGTCAATTCCGATGCCATGGTACATGCCCCTTTGAAAGGAGTAACAAGGAAGTGCCAATAGTTTTTTTTACTTCACAAAAGGAACCAGCACAAGTATCATCGGCCCAAGAATTTGCAGATGCCCGGGCCGATCGGCACCGCGTGACGAAGGGGCCCCACGAACGAGGTGTAGTTGTTACCCCTCCCTTGTGCAATCGAACGCCAGGTGGCTGGGCTGCCAAGACGAACTGCCGCCGGCCGGTCATATTCGCAAAGAAACGGACGATTTTCGAGGTTCGCGGCGCAGGAGTAGCGCCAAGCCGGTGCGGCAGAGGGGATCTTTTCCTATTTTTCGGCCTTCTTTTCCCCGGTCAACCGCTGACGCAGAGCCTCCAAGGCCGTTGAATTGACCTCTTCCGCGAATGGGTTCGCATCCTCGGCCGGCGGCTCAGAAGCCCCCGGTCCGCCCGGTCCGCCCGGTCCGCCGCCTGGCCTTGGACCGCGGGGCAGTCCGATCGCCTCAAGCCGTTCCTTCTGCTGATCATCCAACAGCGCGAGCACTGCGTCGCGTTTGGCCTGAGCTTCTTCGTCGGACATGGTGGCGGCTTTCTCGATGTCTTTGAGCACCTCCGCCAGTTTGGCAGCCTGCTCGGCAGTCAGAGTGATACCGACCTGGCCGGTCAGAAGCGTAATCTTTCGCACCGTGTCGGTCAATTCCCGCTTGGGGCGAGGTCCTCGGCCCATGCCCCCTCCCACTGCCCCTCCCATAGCACCGCCCGCCGGTCCGCCGCCCATCCCCATCGCCGGCGTCTCGCCGCCCGCCGGAGCACCTTCAGCCTCCGAAGAGCCTTCCACGGGAGTGACCTGCGCTAGGGTCAAGTGGGTCAATCGCGACAAGGCAAAGGTTCCCGCACCACCCAGCAAGACCCCAAAAAAGGCCGCCCAGAACCAGACAAGAATCGTCTTCCCCGTGCGGTTCTTCTGCCACACGAGAACCGTGCCGAGCATCGACAGCAAGGCAAGGGTGAGAATGAACGACGCGTTGGTGTCATAGCCGAATCGCCACATCGCAGTACCTCCCGACGAGCCAAATGAGCTGGATCCCGATTCCACGCGTCCGCAGCATAGGCTTCGAATACCTGAGAGGCAAGCCCCCAGCGGGGCCTTTTGCCGTTCCGCTCCTGGGCTGCAGGGACACAAGGACCGATCGGTCTGGCCGATTCCATGGGCCAGCAGGGGCGTCGACCAGAGGGCAGGGCCTGCTTGGGTACCACGCGCGTGCGGCAGGGCCACCGGCTGCGGCAAGATTGCCGCAACCGCGCGGCGGAGGTGGTGGCCTTGATAGCCAGGAAGAAGGGGATTTGAACCGGTCGCCGCGCTGCAACTGGCCAGCACATGCCCTGCAGATCGTGCCGGACATGGCGGCGTTCAGAGCCAAGCTGATGCGGGAGACCCACATCGGCCGGTGTCCCACGGCGAGCTGAGCCGAAAGATCGAGCGCAGCGGCGGACGAATAACCGCCCGTGTCGATCGCTTCGACGGCAAAGATGTCGTCCGTTTGCGGAGTCGTCCGCAGGCGATCAGCCCGCCTTGGCGTCGGCCTGGATCTGCTTGAGCGAACGCCCGAGCTTTCTGCCGCGATTGGCTGACGAGCCGATCCGCTTCGGACCGCCGTCGGGGTCGTTCTGAATGAACCCCATCAGCCGCTGCTGGACCTCGTCTTTCTCGTGCGGGGTTCCGAGACAATCCACGGCGTCATTGACCCCCATGATCACCGATTGCTTGACACCGTCGCGAAGCCAATCAAAGAAATTGAAATTCATCTCGTTCCTCCTGAACCATGCGGCCAGGCCGCTCCAATTTGGTCGCGCAGCCTACCGTGACGGCAGAATCCTGTCCAGGTCAATCGGATTGCCGCTGGTGGCGAACTGGGTAACTGGCGAAGAGTCGGCAATCCTGCGGGGCGGCGTCCCGCCAGGCCGGCCGACGGCACGAAGCAAGGGGGCAATTGCCGGTCGTCCTCAGACGCGGCGACGGATGGGCAGAGAGACTCCCCGGCCAGCTACTCCTCGAGACGCGAATGGGCGTGATCCGCCCAGGGACTGTCGGGTGCCAGGTCGAGGAACCGGCGCCAGTGCTCGTCCGCCTCCGCCCCGCGCCCCAGTTGGTCCAGCGCGCGGGCCAGATGGTAATGCACGTCGGCGTAGTCTTCGTGGTAGGTGAGCGCTCCCTCGAAAGCGGCAATCGCCAGGTCGATCTGTCCCGATTCGACCAGGACACAACCGAGATTCGCTCGGGCCTCCACGTAGTCCTCGTCCAGCTCGATCGTCATGTAGTAGCGTTCCCGGGCACCGGCGGTATCCCCCTGCCGATAGAGCAGCTCGGCCAGTTGAAAGCAGGTCTCGGCCTTGGGACCACCGACGGCCATGGCCGCACGGTACATCTCTGCGGCCATTCCCAACTGCCCCTCGTCCTCCAGTTCGGCGGCCAGGCGGCACATTTCTTCGGGCGAATGGGCCAGGCGGTCCGCGAAGATCTGTTCGGTGGAGAGCGAGATCGGTCCAGGCCCATCGGCGGCTTCCGCCGAGTGTTTCCCCTCTTCCGTGGCGGCGAAGTCAAACCGCAGTTGCCCACCCGGCTCGATCAAACCATCCCCCTGTCGAAGGAGGATGTCCTTGCCTTCGATGATGATCGATAGCTGGGCCAGAGGTCGTTCGACGTCGGGAAGGTATCGGGCCAGGTCGGCCAGTTTGCGTTCCAGGGCACCGGCTTTGACACCGGCTGCCAGCAGTTCCGCCAGCCGGCGGGCGGTGGCCACCTCCTGGAAGTCAAAATAGGGCAGACGGCGAACCATGCGCGCCGGTTTGATCAGACCGCGCCGATGCCAGCGGCGGATGGTCGGGATATCGACCCCCAGGAGGTCGGCAAGCATGGCCGGTGTGTAGAGCCGGTGCACTTCATGGTCCAGGTCCACTAGGCCGAGGTGCTGCCAGAGCTGGGTCTCGGTAACCACCCGCACCCGTCCTTCATCGGCAGCGGCCCGCGTTTCCGCGTCGAGCCAATCCTCGGTACCCGACAGGTCGGGGAAAGGGATCTCGGCCTCGCCGACGACAATCCATGTCACGTCGCCCGACACCTGGTCCACCACCGTGCCCCCCTGGTCCCGGATGAGCTGGTTGGCATCGCGTTTCGACATGCTGGCCAGCCGGCCGACCAGCACGACCCGCTGGCCGTCAAGCCGTCTTGGAGATTCTGCGGAGTCGGCCATTCGTGTCGTTGTGGGCAAGAGAGGATTCTGACGGAATGCACAATCAGTGTGGCCCAGGGAGAAAAAACTGTCAATGTGCGTGGTAGTAGCGCCGGGCCGCCGGCAGCAGCGATTCCCGCCTGGCGTGCGTCGACCGGCGCGGCCGGCGGCTGCCGGCCCACCGCGCTTCAAGGTTGATATCTCGACTCCGGGCGAGGTCTCATGAACGCCTGGAACACTGCCGCCAAGATGATCGTTGCGGGGCTGGCGGAACCGTCACTTCTTTCCCAGCCGCCGCTGCTGTTGGAAGAAACGGGAGAGAATCTGCCCGCAGGATTCGGCGAGAACGCCCGGCACGACGGCCGCGCGATGATTGAGTCGCTCGTCGCACAGCATCCGGTACAGCGACTGCACGGCTCCCGCCTTTGGGTCGGCGGCGCCGTAGACCACCAGGGGAATGCGGGCCTGGATCACGGCGCCGGCGCACATGGGGCATGGTTCGAGGGTGACGTACAGCGTGCAATCGTCCAGCCGCCATGACTGCCGAGCGTCGGCGGCCTGGGTGATGGCCACCATCTCGGCGTGGGCCGTCGGGTCGCGCAGTTGCTCCCGCTGGTTGTGAGCGGCGGCGATCACACGGTTCTCGTGAACAATCACCGCTCCCACCGGAACTTCGTTTTCTGCAAACGCCTGTTCCGCCTCGGCGAGCGCTTGCTGCATGAAAGTCTCATGGATTCGCATCCACTGGGCGTCGTCCGCGATCAACGTCTCTCCTCCATGGGCAAAGCTGCCGAATCGTTGACGGCCGCGGCCTCCTGCCGCTGCTTCCACCACTGGGTCACCTGTGCCGGGCCGGTTTCCGCCCGGTAGCGATAGGTCTCGGCGTCGTACTGGCAGGCATTCGGGTCGCCGCTGGCAACCAACCCGAAATCGTCGGTTCTGCCGCCATGCCGCTGGAGCAGAATCGCCGCCGCCGTGGCTCCCAGTTCGGGCCCGTCCGGCTTGCCTTGCACCAGGCCCTCCCTGCAGTCCAGCACGGACTGGAGCCATTGGTCGACCTCCAGCCACGGATCCCGCCGGGCAATTGCCAGGGCCGCGAGCCACTCGAAGCGATAGGGCATCGACCGGCTGGGGGGCAATACGCGCCGCTCCTGACTCGCGGCCAGGAGCCCGGCTGCTGCATCCTGGGTTCCCTCGACCACCAGCCACGAGCAGAGCATCGCGTGGATGCTGACGCCCGGTTGCCCGGTGTCTTCCGTCCCCGCCAAAGGAACCGTGGCCCCGCTGTCGTCTGGGGGCCGGAAATCTTCGACCGTCGCCAGGTACTTGCCCGCAAACGTTGAGACCTTGCGGGGGTCGAATTGCGTGATCATCGCCAGTTCGCGCTCCTGGAGAGGGGTCTTTCGCGCCAGGTAGTACTCCAGCGTGCGGGCTGCCACCGCGGCATATCGGGCCGCTTCATCCTCGTTCACACGATACTCGTAGGCCATCCGGCGGCGTGGTGTCGGCAGGTTGACCAGGTGGAAAAAAGCGGACCGGAAGTGCGAAACGGCGGACGGATGGGGGATGGCTACGCCCACCGGATAGTCGCCCGCCGATAGGTTAACGCCGCTGACGACGTGTGCCGTTCGATCGTCGATGCGGTCGAAATGGCTCGTGCCCAGCCCTTCCGTCACGCTCGGCACGCCCACCAGCAGCCGCTGGACATTGCTGTGGCGGCCTTCGTTCCAGAACTCGGCAACCATGGCCGGCCTGGTCAATTGGACCAGTTCGGTCAGCCGGTGCTCGGCGTCGGCGGACAGGCCGCCCTCGGCGAGCCGAGCTTCCAGCGCCTTGCGGATAGGAGCGATGTTGGCGTCACTGGCCAGCAGGTCCCGCAGCATCACGAGAACTGCCGGCTCACCGGTCAAGGGGAACCTGTCCTGCGGAGCCGAGGCGGCCAGCCGTTTCACCAGGCCAGCGATCTGGTCGGCCGAAGCTGCCGGATCGCTCGCGCGGGAATCGGCCTCCAGCCAGGCCGCACGGGCCTGGTCATAGATCTGCCGCAGGCACCGCTTCTCTTCCTCTGCGATCTCCCGGCTCGCCGCGCGCCGGTTCACTTGCCGGTAGATCAGATCAGCGGCCTCGGCGTTTCCCAGCAGCCAGCGCAGGCGGCTTTCGGCCCCCAGCCGCCGCGCATAGGAATCGTCGGCCAGCTGCGCGAGCAGCCGATCGACCATGCCGGCATCCACGGCGAGCGACGGGGGCAGGCGGGCTGGCGGGAGATCTTGCCGCAAACGCTCCAACTGCTTGCGCACTTCGAAGGAGATGTCGGCATCGACGATCACCCGCTCGACCGACTCGGCCAGCACCTGCCGGGCTGCCTGGTCGGTGGTCAGCCCCTCCAGGCGTTTGAACGCAGCGGTGCGCACGGAGAAGTCGTTGGAGTCCAGATCGACCAGCAGTCGCTGGATCTCTTCGACGAGTTCTCCCTCTGACCGGCGGGGCTCCGCGGCCGCAACGCATCCGCCCAGTGCGCAGTAACCGGCGGCGATCAGCAAGAGCGAGGGTGACTGTCTCATGGCTCCAGCCTAGCATGCCCTGCCGATGGACTCAAACGCCCTGAATTCGGAGGAGAAGCGTTCCCCCGGCTTGTCCGCTCGGCCTCGAGCGATGCGGGCCCCGCGGTTGCCGGGAGGATCTCGGAGGGGATATGTCCCGGACTCCTTTCGCCATCCGGCCGCAGATCCAACGTTCACGAACTCTCAGGCGAAGAGCGCCCCGGCATAGCCGACGACTCGGCTGGTATCGCCCGAGGCCTCCGCGCTGGTGGCGTACCCGACGGATTCGATGCGACTGAGGCTCCCCAGCCGCTTGAGGGTTTCCAGCACGAGGACTGCCGGCACGATACCGCACATGCTGATCCGGTTGGCTCGAACGGTTTCGAACAGCCTGGCTGGATCGAGCGATTCGAGGGCGTCGAGTGCCATCCGGTCGACTCGGCGGGTCGTGGTCTCGTCAGCGTAATGGTTCATATCGGTCGATACCACCAGCAGCGGGCGTTTTCGCATTCCCGAAAGCAGGGCCGCCAGCTCGTCGGCGCTTCTCTGGATCGCATCCAGATCGCCGCCGTGCAGCACCACTCCGACCACGCGGGCGCTGGGTGCGAGCCTCGACAGGATGGGAAGCTGGACCTCGATCGAGTGCTCCGGAATGTGCGCCGCGGCGTCAAGTTCCATGAGAGTCACCTTCTCGGCCAGCGCCGCGGCCAGCTCCGGATCCGAGCTCACCTCGCCGGACGGCAGCGCCCAGGCCCGGTGGGGTGCCACCGCCCAGTCGGCTCCCACGCGGTTGTGTTTCGGCGCGAAAACGATCACGCGATCCGGAATCGCAACCCGGTTGAGAACACGGGCAGCCAGCCTTCCCGAGTAGATCCAGCCCGCATGGGGGACCATGGCGGCTGCCCACGGTTCTTTCTCGACGTGGTCGGCAAGATAGTCGTCGAGGCTGGCTCGAATCTCCCCGGCCGTGGCCGGATAGAATTGCCCCGCCACCGCCGGCCGCCGCACGTCGGGGCCCTTCTGCAACTGGGGCACGTTGGAGATGGTTACCTGTTTCTCGGTCGACGAAACCTCAAGTGTGTACACGGCTACCCGCTCGGGAGTCGTGAACCGGCCGTTCTCGGCAGCCTTGGCCAGCGACTTCTCGGGCGATTCCTTGCTGTGGTACACCAGCGACCATTTCCCCTGGTCCAATGCGAGTACCGCCCGGTGCCGTGGTTGAACTCCGCCCAGCGAAGGCTCGGCCAGGGTTCCGTGCATGGCCGGATCCCAAAGCACCGTCAGTCCGACGGCCACCTTTCGCAAGGCGTCCGGCGTAACCCGCCGCGCCTGGATCGCGCCGGCGGCTGTCTTGAGCAGGTCGAGCAGCGTCGCCTGAAGCGGCATCTCCGGCCGGATGTTCACCCGGCTGCAGTTGATCGATTCCTGGGTGCCCGGGAGCTTGACCGTGACGACGAGCCCTTGGACCCCGCCGTCGTAGCCCTGGGGCAAATACAGGTTGGGCACCGCCCCCTGGCAGATGGCGATCAGGTTCTGCCGGCAGAAGTCCGCCAGGGTAGCCACCTGGTTGGAGTCGGGACCCGCGGTTGCCGGCGCCGTTGCCTCGAAGGTGGTGGCCTCGGCCAGCTTGCCCTGGATCGCGTAGCCCTCGAAGGTGCTCAGGGTCGCGCTGTCGTCTCTCCAGGCATCCAGAGGCAGGCCCGCCTTGCGGCAGACGGCTTCGAGGAAGGCCACCTCGTCCATCTTGTGTTCCACGGCCACTCCCGGCAGCAGCAGGCCTCGGCGATTGCCCATCGCGATCTGCAGCCCGTGACGCCCGATCTTGATGGCCTTCGCCCGATCTTCCCCCTTGGCCTCAACCGGGTGAAGTCCCCAGAGAAGCCAGACCTCCATGTCGAGGTGGTCCAACTCGGTGGCCGAGATGGGAGGGAAACGCGGGTCTTCCTTTGCGGCCCGATAGGCGGCGTGCTCCAGTGCCTGGTTGAGCGGCACGGCCTGGCCCATGAATCCGCAGCACGATCGGAGCTGCCCAGATCGTTTAAGGCTGACGAAAGCCCCCAGGAGCGGTTGATCGGCGATGTCGCCGAGAATCCTGGTCAGCGGCTCGCCCGGCCGGTTGGCGACGGCCGAGGCCACCCGTCCACCCGCCGCCTGGAAGACCAACGATTCCTGCTGTTTCGTCAGACTCGGCTTCTCCGAACGCTCGGCCGGACTCGACGAAGAGACGTCTGTCGATGCCATCCTGGACTCTCCTGTTGTCTGAAGGCTCGCGGCTGCCGCCGAAGACCAGCCGACATCCGTGCTGGCCGAGGAACCGCGGTTTGCATGGTGATTTCTCAATTCCGTTCCTGGTACCCGGGCCGCCAGTGCGGCCATGTGAACCGGCTGACGCCGAGATCCCCATGTCCCCGCTGCGGAACCGTAGTGCCCTGCAATTTTCGTCCCGCATTGGCCGCACCGGTTTCCGTTCATGGCATAGCGGCCGATCTGATAGCCGCAGCGCTCGATGAGCAGATTGCGGCACTCGGGGCAGTAGGTGCTCTGGCTGGCCGAATCGTGAATGTTGCCCGTGTACACGTACTTGAGTCCGGCCTCGAGGGCAACATGGTGAGCCCGCTGCAGCGTTTCGGGTGGCGTGGGAAGGTGGTCTGTCATGCGGAAATCGGGATGAAACGCGGAGAAATGCACCGGCACATCGGGACGCAATTCCTCCACGATCCACTGGCACATCCGCCGCAGTTCGTCCTCGGAGTCGTTCTCCTGCGGGATGACAAGATTCGTGATCTCGATCCAGACATCGGTCTGGTGGACCAGCCAGCGGAGCGTGTCCTGAACGGGCTCGAGGTGACCGGCCGCCAGGCGGTGGTAGAACCTCTCGGTAAACGCTTTCAGATCCACGTTGGCCGCATCCATCTCCCGGTAGAAACTCGTGCGCGCCTCGGGGGCCATGTAGCCCGAGGTGACCGCCACGGTCCGGACTCCCGCCGCACGGCAGGCCCGGGCCGTATCGATCGCGTACTCGGCCCAGATGATCGGGTCGTTGTAGGTGAAGGCCACGCTTCGGCACCCGTATTCCTTCGCCGCCAGGGCGATGGTTTCGGGAAGGGCCGCTTCGCTCACCGATTCGACCTGCCGCGATTTGGTGGTCGACCAGTTCTGGCAGAACTTGCAGCCCAGATTGCAGCCGGCCGTTCCGAAAGACAGAACGGAGCTTCCGGGAAAGAAGTGGTTCAGCGGTTTCTTCTCGATCGGATCGATGCAGAATCCGGTGCTCCGCCCATACGTGGTCAGTACCATCCGGCCGCCGAGATTCTGACGCACGAAGCAGAAGCCGCGCTGATCCGGTGAAAGGGCACAAGCTCGAGGACACAGATCGCACTGGATCTTCGCACCATCATCGGACTGGTGCCACCACCCGGCCGGCTTGATGCCGTCACGCGAAACTGGCTCATCCGGTGGTTCTGAAACAATTCTTCCCATGTCTCTGCGACTGCCTGCAGTCTCCGTTTCAGGCTCACCCAGAAGCTTCGGCCGAAAAGCCCGAGGAACTGGACGTTTCGAGCAAGGATCGAGCGAAAAATAACTTCTCGACTTCCATTTCGCCAGCCGAGGTCCGTGGCGAAGCACGGACCGGAAGATCGGCGAGTTATTCATCGACCGATTACTATGGAACCTGCCTTTCGAGCCTGCGGGCTTCAAGAGAAGGGGGCTGGGTAAATCACGCATGCCGGGTAGGTCGCGTCGAGATGCCGACGGGGGAGCCGTGATCGTTTCAGGGCCTCTCCCAACACCATCGGGCAGGCTTCCCCTGGGGGGAGGCGACTGGCGCCGGCAAGGGTCTTGGGCCTGGCTCTCGGGACGCCTGCCGGGTCAACGCTCAAGGGCGACCAGTGCAGCCCCGGCTCTTTGCGGTCTCCTGTTGGGCGGTCATCGGCATCTTTCATGCAGACAACCGTCAGCATACCACTTGTCGCGCCGAACGCCTATCACGCCCAAGGGTAGGGCTCGCATCAGACAGAGAGGAAGCGTCGGCAGGAACAGGAGCAGGAGGATGCCGCCGATCATGGGAACGGTGAACAGAATTGCGACCTCGACGAACAGGCGTCTGCCACCCAGAATGGCAACCAGGGCGGCTTTGAAGACCAGGTTGGCCAGCGACGCCACAAGGACCAGGCGCCAGCCTTCGGCAAGCATGGCGGGGTCGCGATTGGCCATGTTGGCGGTCGATAGCGTGATCGCGTCCATGTCCGTGAGGCCGGAGATGGCGGAAACCACATAGAGGGCGCCGGTGCCCAACTGCGCTCTTGCCGCAGCCAGCGCAAACAGCACCAGGGCGTACATCCCGGCAAAGACCAGGGCCGATTTCATCTGGGTCGGATTCTCCTGCTCAGGCATCTGGCTTGGCTCGCTGCGCACACGAAGCCACATGAGGACCGCCGGGATCGAGGTCATCAGCATCAGCAACACGATGGGGATTGCGGAGGTCGACAGGAATCGTGGCGACACCACGGCAATCTCCACCAGGACGCGAATGAAGACCACGGTCGAGGCAACCATCACCACGATGGCCGAGACATGTCTGAGCTCCGGCTTGCCGCGGGCCTGCCGGGAGGAACTGACCGTAGTGGCTGTGCTGGATATGGCGCCCCCCAGAATTCCGCCAAGCATGATGCCCGCATCTCGCCCGAGGAATTTGTAGGCGATATACCCGCCGAGACTCATGCCCACGATCAGCACCACGGTGAGCCATGTCCTCCACGGGTTGAACACCTCGTAGGGACCGTAGGTCTCGTTGGGCAGGATCGGCAAGATGATGCAGGTGATGAGCACGAACTGCATGATCGCCTTCAGATCGTTGTTGCCGAGGGTCTGGGCGAACCGGTGCATCTCCGGCTTGAACTGCAGGAGGATCGCCACCCCGCCCCCGATCGCGATCGGTACGGCAATGGGGGCCGCCATGAGCAAAGCGCCCACACAGAACATGACCAGAACCGCGAACTCGGTCGTTACCCCCGGATCGGGGTGCTCCTGGCGAAGCTGGACAAGACGCTGAAAGGCCATGATACTGACCACGCCAACCATCGATCCCAGCATCACCCATCCGCCGTAGCGGGCCGCCAGGATGGCCGAAACGGTACCCAGGACCGTGATCAGCGGGAAGGTCCGCACACCTGGCCGTCCATCGGTCGAATGCTCCCGCTGAAGCCCGACCAGCAGGCCGAGTACCAGGGAGATCCCAAGATTCTGAAACAGCTCGATTCCGTCCACCCGTTCGCTCCGCAACCTCACCCTTGCCCAGCCTGACTGACGACCCTGCCGATCCAAGAAAGGCTAGCACACCGGGGCGGATTGAGGCAGGAACGACCGGGGCCTCAACGGTGGCCCTACAGAGAGGTAGTTCCTTGCTGAACCCTGGAGAGACTGGCCGGTGCCTCTTCGAGCGGGGCCGTCCGCACAGCGGCGGCTGCCTGTCCAACCGGTCCTTTTCCCACGATCCCCCAGATTCAAGGGGTCGGGAGCAGGACCGCAGCATGACGCCCCGAGAACCCAGCAATCGGGGTAGTCTATGAATCCACTAATGAGAGGGGGTGCGGATTCGGTTCTTCTCGTCTACGAAAACCACAGTCGGCTGGTGGGAAGCCAGTTCTTCCTCCCCCAATACGCAGTAGGTGATGATGACGACAAGGTCGCCAGCCACCCCCATTCGGGCGGCTGGGCCGTTCAGAAGCACCGTACCTGATCCCGCCTCCGCCTCGATCACGTAGGTAGTCAGACGGGTGCCGCTGTTGACGTTGAGCACCTGCACCTGTTCGCCGGGGAGCATGTCGGCCGCTTCGAGCAGGTTGCGGTCGATGGCGATGCTGCCTTGGTAATCCAGTTTCGTGCCCGTCAGGGTGGCACGATGGATCTTCGACTTGAGCATGAAGCGTTGCACGGGCACATTCTCCCCGTCGGTCAATCCAGTCGTCCCACCGTGGTTGCCCTGATGTGGGAGGTGCGACGCACCGGAGGTATCGGTATCTGTTCGCCTGCCTCAATTGTAACGAACACTTCAGTATGAGGGCGGTCCGCCGTTTTTTCAACGGCAACCCGGCAGTAGCACCTGGGAGGGGGGGTGGCAAAACAGCAGGCCTCTTCCTCCCTCGAAGGGGGATCGTCTGCAAGTGAATAGCCGATACTCCGCCCAGCAAAACGGCAGCCTGGTCACCGCCGGCGTCCCGGAGGGCGGTTGACAGATCGGACCCTCGAACCAGCAGGCCGCATGGCCGTTTCCTGCGGTGAGTGGATCCTGGGCTTGTGCGCAGAACTCGGGAGACCATAGACTCTCTCCGTGAACTGCGCGTCACCAGCCGATGAAGGCCAGCGCGAGGCGGGTGTCCTGCTGCCGGTTGCCTGTCCGAGCCTGCCATCGGCTTGAGTTTCATGCGGGCGATCTTCCGCAAGCGGCCATCCGCAACTGAGGCCGCCTCGCGTTGGGCGGACTGCCCGGCGGAGGTAGCTGCTGCCCTGAGCGGAGGAGATCGATCCTCTTCGGAAAACCATCGAAATGAGCAAGAAGACGGCGGTGATCATCGGTGCGGGACCGGCCGGGCTGACGGCTGCCTGCGAGTTGCTGGACCGAACCAGTATTGTTCCGCTGGTGATCGAACTGAGCGACTGCGTGGGGGGCATCTCGCGGACCGTCCGGTACAAGGGAAACCGGATCGACCTTGGCGGACACCGTTTCTTCTCCAAATCGGACCGGGTGATGGAGTGGTGGCTGCAGAAAATGCCCCTGCAGAAACTCCCCGCCGACGCGACGATCGGATACCGGGGGAAGTCCCGCCACCTTGCGGTCCGCGCTGCGGCCCCCGACCCCGATAAGGCCGATCGCGTGATGCTGCTCCGCCGCCGCAAGAGCCGGATCTACTTCCTGCGCAGGTTCTTCGATTATCCGCTGCGTTTCAATGCGGCGACTGCGGCCAACCTGGGACCAGTACGGTTGGCGAGAATGGCCCTCAGCTATGGCTGGGCCCTCCTGTTTGCCTCGCGGCATCCCGCGAACCTGGAGGAGTTCTTCATCGCCCGATTCGGCCGCTACCTGTATCTGACGTTCTTCAAGTCCTACACGGAAAAAGTCTGGGGGGAGAGCTGCGCCCGGATCAGCGCGGAGTGGGGAGCCCAGAGGATCAAAGGGCTTTCCGTCGCCCGATCGCTGCAGCATTTCCTTGGATCGGTTCTCCGCCGCAAGGGGAGCGACATCGGCCGGAAGGAGACGGAGACGTCGCTCATCGAGCATTTCCTTTACCCGAAGTACGGCCCGGGACAAATGTGGGAAACCGTTGCGGAACAGGTGACCCGGCGGGGTGGTACGATCCTGTTGAAGCACCGGGCCAGAAGGCTCCACGTCGAAGGAGACCGCCTCACCGCGGTGGAAGCGGTGGATCTGGAGACCGGCCAGGTGCAAACCTGCAGGGCGGACTACGTATTCTCGACGATGCCGGTTGACGAGTTGATTGAAGCCTTCG
This sequence comes from uncultured Planctomycetaceae bacterium, assembly GCA_964563135.1. Classification (GTDB taxonomy): domain Bacteria; phylum Planctomycetota; class Planctomycetia; order Pirellulales; family Thermoguttaceae; genus JAAYAY01. The sequence continues at coordinate 4,650 of CAZLWV010000065.1, read as the reverse complement.
ACACGGACGTGCCGGCCGCCGTGCGCGAGGTTGCCCGGGGCCTCGTCTACCGCAACTTCGTCACGGTGGGATTGCTGCTGAAGAAGCTCAAGGTCTGCGAGAAGGGCCGCGGTGGAATCGGGCCCATCTGCGACAATTGGATCTATATCCAGGAGCCCGACGTGAAACTGGGCCGGTTGCAGATCTTCAACAACTGGAGCCCGTACCTGGTTGCCGACCCGGCCACAACCTGGCTCGGGCTGGAATATTTCTGTTACGAAACCGACGAACTGTGGAGCCTTTCGGATGCAAAGATGATCGAACTGGCCACGGCGGAACTGGCCAAGATCGCAATCATCGAAACCGACGATGTTCTCGACGGGACAGTGCTCCGCATGCCGAAAACCTACCCCGCCTACTTCGGCACCTATGATCGTTTCGGCAGGATCAGGGATTTCGTCGATCCCTTCTCGAATCTGTTCCTGATCGGCCGCAACGGGATGCACAAGTACAACAACCAGGACCACTCCATGCTGACCGCCATGACGGCCGTCGACAACCTCGTTGTCGGACGAGCCGACAAGGCCAATATCTGGGAAGTCAACACGGAACAGGACTACCACGAAGGGGCGACCGAGCCGGACGGGAATTGAGAAGCCCCAACAAGCAGGTCCCGGGCGCTGTCCGGGACCTGGGTCTGAACGCTGAGCCGCCGGCCGCTTCGGACGGCTTCGCGGTCAGGGCAATGAGACGACCTCGCCACCGCCGATCGTGGCCATCGCCCGCAGATCGCCGGGGAGCATGGTGCCCGGCAGTTCCAGGACCCGCCCGTCGCACAGTGCGGCCCTCACCTGCCCTCCGTGCCCCTGCAGTTCTCCCGGGGCCCCCGAGTTGACCACGAACGCCATCGCGGCGCCGTCCAGGTCGCGCGGTTCGGTCCAGGTGATGCCCGATCCGTGGGCCTCGGCAAACATGATCGTGTTGCTCGTCCCATCGACGATATCGCGTATGCTCGAAGCCGTCGGGCCATCGGAAAGGAACCCCGGGCCGACGATCATGGCATAGCTCGTCTGGTCGTAAATTCCCAGGATATCGTCCGGGCAGCGGTACTCGGTCGGGATCATCGAGATGAGCTGCGAGTTGTTAGGACCGTCCCAGGGCTCGTCAAAGCGGTACCGATCGTAAAGGTCCTGTCGGCCGAGGAAGGGGAGCAGCAGGACCCGCCAACTGTGCATCGGCTTGCCATCCGCGTCGGCCACGTAGGCGGGCGGAAACGTATTGTAAACACTGTGGTAATTGTGCATCGCCAGCGCCAGCGCCTTCAGGTTGTTGCTGCATGGCAACGCCGGAACGACGGTTGCAGGCCGAGTTGCCACCGCCGTCATGGTACGGGTCCAGAAGATGCCGATTCCGGCACAGAAGAGAAACCCGCCGATCACCAGAACGATCAGAATGAGGGCCACGATCCCGCCGCCGCCCGAACCCGTCGGCGAGGCTGTCGTGCCGCCGCGGCCGAGCGCCGGAACGGTCACCGTCTGGCCGCAATTGGCACAAGGTCCGCTCTGACCGCCGTAGCGGTCGTCGACCAGGGTCTGATGTCCGCAGTGAGGGCATTCGAACTGGAAAGGCATGATTGACACCACCTAACTAGCGGGGATCTTCTTCCGTCGTATTCGCAGGGCTGGAAACCGATTCTCCCCCGGCACGGGTCGCCATGGCCCGAAGGTCGGCCGGCGAGGTATCGTCTTGGAGAAACACGACGGAGCCGTCGCACATCATCGC
>CAZLWV010000065.1:0-2879 GCA_964563135.1 uncultured Planctomycetaceae bacterium | reverse complement strand
GTAGGCTCCCCCTTGGTGTTCGCTCGACAGCGACTCTTTCTTGCCGAAGGTGAAATCGGTTTGCTCCCACCGCAAATCCTCCGGCTGCATCCAGTGGATGCCGCTACCGGCCATCTCGATCAGGAGGATCGTCTTCGAGGTCCCGTCGGTCACGTCGACGGCCTTGCCGGGCTTACTACCGTCGCATACGCCCTCGCCGCCGACGATCATTACGTAGCTGGTATCGGTGAAGTTGCCCGACGAGTCGGCCGGGCATTGAAAGACGTCGACCGGCGTGTCGTGCCATACCCGGTTCGCCTCGCTGTCCCACGGCTCATCCAGATGCAGGGCGTTGTACAAGGCCTGCTCACCCAGGTAAGGCAGGAGCAGGGTGCGCCAACTGTGCAGGCGATTCCCCTCGGCGTCGGTCGTGTAGGCCGGGGGAAGGCTGCCGTAGTCGGTCTCGTAGATGCTGATCGCCGTGGCAATCTGTTGGAGATTGGCCAGACACTGCGAACGCCGCATGCTCTCCCACATTCCGGGCATCTTCCGAGCGAACATACTGCGTGCCAGACCGGCGCACAACAGGAAGAGGAGAACCACAACCACCAGGCCCGCACATCCGGACCCGGAACGCCCAGACCGCCCCTGCCGGTGCAGGCCGTCTCCCAGGGTAGGAATCGTGATCGACTGCCCGCAGGCCGAACATGGGCCCGTCTGCCCGGCAAATCGGTCGGCAACACTGGTCTGCTTTCCGCAATGGGGGCAGGTAAAGGCGATGGTCATGGCATGGCTTTCGGCACACAGTCTGCGGACGAACAAGCAACAGGGCTCGAAGCCGCCCATCCAGTATAGCGGTCGGCGACGAGACGCCCCATCCAGGAGAACGACGCCGCAGGCGTGGCAAATACTGGGGCCTGATCATCGAAGCGTCTGATGGATATCTGCATGAAAGACTCCTGGGGCCACCCGACGGGAAACCGCAAGAAGCCGGGTTTTCGCCCATCGCCCTCGTGTGGCGACGCGCAGGCGTAACAGGAGGGGGGGCTCGTGCCCGATCGGGTGCCTCGATCGCGGCCATCGGGTCGCCCCCGCCTGCGGACCGATCTCGGCGTCAGGATGTGGGCGGTTTAGGCAGAATGGGTTGACTGATAGCGGATTGCGCCGGTTTCATCCCTCTCGAGGAGAACAGGAGGAGGCGCGGTTTGAGACGAAAGACGATCGGCCGGCAGGCTGCTGGAATCCGTGGGAGACATTGCCGAAGGCGACGCGACGAGGTGGTCGAGATGCCTGGGGAGTCTGCCGAAACTGCTTGTTATGGACGAGATTTGCGGCAAGGGACATAATACCGGGTGTGGCTGGAAGCGGGCGATTGGCAGCGAGTCTGTCGGGTGCGCAGGGCGTAGCATGATCGAGTTCTTCAATGAACCAGTAGTCCAGTTGATCCTGTGGGTGAGTGTGCTCTCGGTGCTCGTGGCGATTGCCGTGTATGTCTCGTTGCGAATACGGGCAGAGTCGGTACAAAAGGAACCCGTGGCGAGCGAAATGCTGTCAAAATTTCGAGAACTTCGCGGCCAGGGTGACCTCAGCGAAGAAGAATTCCGAACAATAAAGACTACATTGGCGGAACAACTTCAACAGGAGTTAAAGGATAACGAGGGAAAGGGTTAGGACGCTCACCGCAAACCTGATCGGACACAGGGATCGCGGCGATCGTACCGGCCCACGGGTAGTTCCCTACGGAGAGGGAGGAAACCCGCAGGGACCTGCTCGCGTAGGTACCATTGGCGCCCCAAGCTCGAAAAGCGTGGACAAGGATGCCCAGAGGCCGAATCGGTTGCCAACGCTGGCGGCCGGCCGTCGAGCGACACCTGGAGTCTGACACCCGCGGCATGCACCTAGAACGTGCCCAGCGAACAGACAATCGAAAGGATTGAGTGAGTATGCCCTCTGGACGGGAATTCGGTTCTGGACGCCGAGGAACTGGCTCGACCAAGAAGAACGCCTTCTGCTCTTTCTGCCGTAAGAGCTACCGGGATGTGGGACCGTTGGTCGAAGGCCCCGGCGACGTCTACATCTGCGGCGAATGCATCGATCTGTGCCAGTCGATACTGGACCAGGAACGGCGTCGTCGCGGATCCTCGAAGCAGCCTTTCTCCAAGATCCCCACGCCGCGGGAGATCGTGGCGAAACTGGACGAATACGTGATCGGTCAGGAGAGTGCCAAGCGAGTGCTCGCCGTGGCCGTCCACAGCCACTACAAACGCCTGATCCACCGGAGCGAGAACTCCGAGGTTGTCATCGACAAGTCGAACATCCTTCTGATCGGGCCGACTGGGTCGGGAAAGACGCTGCTTGCCCAGACCCTGGCCAAGATCCTCGACGTTCCCTTCGCCATCGGCGACGCCACCACGCTGACCGAAGCCGGCTATGTGGGCGAGGATGTGGAGAACCTGCTGCTCAAACTGCTCCACGCCGCCGATTTCGATATCGAGGCGGCCCAGAAGGGTATCCTCTACATCGACGAGATCGACAAGATCGGCAAGACGAGCCAGAACGTCTCGATCACCCGCGACGTTTCGGGCGAAGGCGTGCAGCAGGCCCTGCTCAAAATCATCGAAGGCACCGAGGCCAACATTCCCCCCAAGGGCGGCCGCAAGCACCCGCAGCAGGAATTCATCCGCATGAACACGGGCAACATCCTGTTCATCGTGGGCGGGGCCTTTGTGGGCCTGGACAAAATTGTGGAATCGCGCATGAGCGGCGGGGCCATGGGCTTCGGCGCCAAGGTGCGCGCCAGCAAGGAAATGCCCCTGGGCGAGCTGCTGGACAGGGTGCACCCCCAGGATCTGGTCAAATTCGGCCTTATCCCGGAATTTGTGGGCCGCATCCCCATTATT
>CAZLWV010000064.1:4245-39000 GCA_964563135.1 uncultured Planctomycetaceae bacterium | reverse complement strand
ACCATGACATCGCTTTCTTGATACCAAAAGCCAACTAAACCGTTTGGTGCTAGGATTCTCCTCTTCACCCGCGTCGGACCACGTTGTACGGCAAGTCGGACGGTGATTTGGTGGCCAGGCAAGAGAAACCATTTCTCCCGTCATTCACACACGTTAGGATGGAGCCGAGAAGCAGGTGTCCTCGGAAACCGATGGGCAGCATCGAATCCCTGCATTCTTTCCCGATGGACACGATTCCCGCCGACCTCCTTCAGGGGTCGGAGGACGCGAGGGCCCCACGAGGTTGAGAAACACCATGGATGTCGTTTACGTGTTCCGTCACAGCGTGTTCAACGATCAAGAGATCCGCTACTCTCTGCGCAGCGTTGAAAAGCACCTGCCCTACATCCGCAAAGTCTGGATATTTGGCGACCGGCCGGCTTTCTTGAGTGACGACACGTCGATTGTCGAGCATGTCCCCCATTCGGCAATCGCCCGGATGGGTGATTTTCCGACGCCCGTGACGAACTTCTTCGAGTTGATGTTCCTGGCGTCTTTGATTCCGGAATTGGACGCCGAATACCTCTTCTTCTGCGACGATTTCATTCTGATTGACGACCTGCCGATCGAATCGGCCCGAAAGTCCCGATATCTGGCCGACTTGGGTGCCAGCAAGAGCCGCGGTCACGGTCTGTGGAAAGACAGCCTGTGGCGCACCTACGATCTGCTGAAGCGATTGAAGTACCCGGGCTACAACTTTGAAACCCATACACCCACGTATCTGCGGCGACAATGGGTGCTCGACGCCTACTGTGATTTCAAGGATTTCACCACCCACGATCGCTTTTTCGGCATGCTGGGGCCAACGGCCATTCTGAATCACGTGGTCAGACACGAGAACATCGAACTGACGCACCTGTCCACAGAGGGAACGCGCGCCGGATTCTGGCACGAAAAGCCAACCTATGACGCGGTGGTGGAGGCCTGCCGGGGCAAGGTGTTCTTGAACTTCGACGACGATGCCTACGGCGATGCCATCCGGCGATTCTTGAGCGAGCGTTTTCCCGACAAGTCGATTTACGAAAAGACGGATATTCCGGCAGCGGCCAGCATCACCCCCCGATCTGGCAAGTCCTCCGACTGGTATCCGCCCGTCATCATGAAGAGCCGCAGCCAGTTCGGAGAATACCTGAATGGGTTGGGGTTGGAGGGAGACGGTGTGGAGGTAGGCACGGGACAGGGCAAGTTCGCAGAAGAGATCCTGCGATCGTGGCGCGGACGTCTTCTGCATTGTGTCGATCCATGGCTCGACACGACGGACGACGAGCGTTACGTGGATCGGGGGAACGTTTCTCAGGATCTGCAGGATCGCAATTACGAGCAGGCAAAGGTCCGTTTGACCCGGTTCGGGGAGCGGTGTCGAATTCACCGACTGACGTCTCGGAAGGCGGCAGAGCAGATTGCAGATGGCAGTCTCGATTTTGCCTACATCGATGCTCGCCACTACCGGGAGGCCATTATCGAGGACCTGGAGTTATGGGCGCCGAAGATTCGTCATGGCGGCATCCTTGCCGGACATGACTACCTGGAGGGCGTGTTGCCTTCAGGGGTTTTCGAAGTCAAGAGCGCCGTCGATGCATGGGCATGCAAGAACAACCGAGCCGTCGTGTGTTCCGGAGAACACGTCTGGCGATCGTGGTTCATTCCGATGTAGAGCAGGGGCTTGTTCGCAGGCCGTAGCCACCTGACACGTCAGCCAGGGCGAAAACCAGCGAAGACTCTCTCGTATCGCATCCTCAGGCCTCAACTGGCCTTGCTCACCAGGCACTGGGCTACGGACAAGGTGGCTCTCCACGAAGCGGTGCGGGCGTACTTCTTTGGCCGTCGAGAGGATGGGCCGTGGATGGGCTGGACGGCAAGAGAGGTTCCGGCTGGGGCGCCGGACGGGACGGAACTGGAGGAGACCGGCCCGACAAACCCGTTACGCAAGTCAGAAGCTGGCGGATCGGGGATCGATTGTGCCGACCCACCGAGTAAGATTGGCGAATGAAGGTACTTGTTGGCGATTGGTCAACATAGTAAATAGAGGAAGTATCAGGATTCTGCGCCCATTTTGCGGGCAAATGTTCTTAACTGCTTTGAAAATAACAGTTTGCATCGCTCGATAGTCCTGAAGCGGAGGAAAACAACAATATCCTGACATAAAGCCGTCACAATTTGGCGTATTTCTTTCACGATATGATTGCAAACGGTCGCGGCATGAAGGATAATTGACTGAGTGACGCATGAGCCCAGACCGCGGGACCGCGATCGATGATGGTGGAAGAACGACGAAACCGGCTGTTGGAGTTTGTTCGGCAGCGGCGATTTGCCTCGCTTCCTGAACTAGTGGAAGCGATGCAGGTGTCGGAATCGACCATTCGGCGCGACCTGGAGCAGTTGGAGGAGCAGGACTCGGTGAAGCGGATTCACGGCGGCGTGCTGTACGCAGGCAGCACGCCCAAGCTTCCGCATTTCGAGAGCCGGGGCCCAGCTCGCTGGGACCAGAAGCGGGCCATTGCGCGCTGCACGGCCCAGATGATCGAGAATGGCGATACGGTTCTGCTCGACGGCGGCAGCACGACATTTGAAGTGGCCCGTCTGCTGGTCGGGCGGCCGCTGCACGTGGTGACGACTTCGCTGCCGGTCGCGAACCTGTTTGCCTCGGATCCCGGGAGCGATCTGGTCGTGATCGGCGGAAACATATGCCCGCGCAGCGGCGTGGCGCAAGGGCCAATCGCCGAGGACATGATTTCCCGGTTGCGTGTCGGGAAGACCGTGCTGAGCGTGGCCGGGATATCGGAGGAAGGTTTTTTCAACAACAACCTGCTGCTCGTGGAAACCGAGCGAGCGATGATGAAGGCGGCGGACCTGGTGATCGTGGTGGCCGACAGCTCGAAGTTCGGCCGTCAGAGCCTGGCTCACCTTTGCGAGCTGGGAGCGCCGGACCGCCTGGTCGTGGATGACGAAGTTACCGAGGCCTGGAAGGCGAGGCTGGACGCCGAACTCGATCTGGTGATCGCGCGGTGCGGCAGCGAGAAGGCCGAATAGAGGATACGGACACGAGGAACCATGCGACGATGAGCACCACCATGTCCATCGACCGAAGTGCTGTCGAGCAGATTGTCCGCGAGATTGTGCTCAGGCAACTGGGCGGTCCCGCCGGAAAACCGGAACTGGTCGTGAGCATCTCCGCCAGGCACGTGCATGTGACGGACGAGGATTGCGAGCGGCTGTTTGGACCGGGACGAAAGCTCACCCCGGCGAAGGACCTGTATCAGGACGGTTACTACGCTGCGGAAGAGACCGTGATGATCGTGGGCCCGCGGAGGCGGATGCTCCCTTCGGTGCGGATCCTGGGCCCGACTCGTTCGGCAACGCAGGTGGAGCTGGCCTTTACCGACGGAATTTCCCTGGGGATCGATCTTCCCGTTCGGCAGAGCGGCGACGTGAAGGGGACCCCCGGCTGCACGCTGATCGGCCCCGCCGGATCGATCGACCTGAAAGAGGGCGTGATCCGGGCCGAACGGCACGTCCACATGGGACCGGAGGACGCCGATTTCTACGGAGTGAAGGACGGCGATCGGATGAGCCTGCGGGTGAACTCATCCTGCCGTACGGTTTTCGAGAACCTGCTGGTGCGGGTTGGCAAAGGGATCAAGCTCGAGGTCCACCTGGACACCGACGAGGGCAATGCAGCGGACCTGGAGAACGCGACAAGCGTGGAACTGCTCAAGTCTTGAGCGACGAGTTGTGAAGTAGTCATTGGGCCAACATCCGCGGGCGGGTCTGAGACTTGCCGGGTGCGGGGTTGGCTTAGAGTTATTCCCCCCTAACGACGACAAGAGTTTCGGTACACCGAACTGGGAGAAAAGAGTTATGGCAAAGACTTTGGAAGCGCTGGGCATGATCGAAGCCAAGGGTTTTGTGACCCTGGTTGAGGCCAGCGACGCAATGTTGAAGGCGGCCAACGTCGAGTTCCTTGGCTGGGACAAGGTTGGCAGCGGCCTGGTCACCGCCTTTGTCACCGGCGATGTCGCGGCGGTCAAGGCCGCCACCGACGCGGGTGCGAATGCCGGCGCACGAATCGGCGAGATCGTCAGCGTGCAGGTGATTCCGCGCCCCCATGACGACCTGGACATCGTTCTGCCTCCCCCGGTTGCCGGAGCCAAGAGTGCTCGGAAGGGCGCTGCAACCTGAGCGGCGGCTCTGACCCATTGAACTGCGACGATACCTGACATATTTCGGGCTCTTTTTTCAGAGGACTGGACAGCGATGCAAGACGCGATTGGATTGATCGAAACCAAGGGTTTGGTGGCTCTGGTCGAAGCGACCGATGCCATGGCGAAGGCTGCCAACGTGCAGATTGTCAAGCGGATTCAGATCGGCGGAGGCCTGGTGACGACCGTCGTCCGGGGCGATGTGGGGAGCGTGCGGGCGGCCGTCGAGGCGGGCGCCAACGCGGCCAGCCAGATCGGCGAATTGGTGGCCAGCCACATCATTCCGCGGCCTGCCGAGGGAGTGATCGCGGCCTACCTGGACTGAAACGACTCAGGGACTGAGTCCGGCGCGGCGTGCGGCGCGCGGCATGCAACGAACGGCCAGGCGGAAGAGGAGCCCATCAGAGAGGGCTGCCCGGTCGTTGTGCGGCAAGAGGCCGGAGCGGCACGGCGCAGCTCGCAGAGGGAGAAGGAAGCCATGAAGGTTCTGGTAGCGAATCTCGGATCGACGAGTTTCAAGTACCGGCTGTTCGACATGAACCAGGAGCGGCAGATCGCCCGCGGCGGCATCGAACGAATCGGTGCAGCCGAGAGCCGCTGCTTCGTGGAGATTGGCGGCAGGCGGCGCGAGGAAACGGCGTCGGTCCCCGATCACGCGGAGGCGGTTCGCCGCTGCCTGGCCCAACTCACCGATCCGGACAACGGCTGCTTGAAGTCGGCCGGCGAAGTCTCGGCCATCGGATTCAAGACCGTTCACGGCGGTTCGGTGAGCGGCGTTCAACGGGTGACCGGCGAACTGCTGGACGCGATGGAAGAAATGAACGGCGTGGCTCCGGCACACAATCCGCCGTACATCAAGGCCATGCGTCTGCTCAACGAACAACTGCCCGAGATCCCGCTCGTGGCGGCCTTCGAGACCGACTTCCACCAGACCATCCCGGACAGGAATCGCTACTATGCGATCCCCTACCAGTGGGCCACCGAGGGGCTCGTGCGACGGTGGGGGTTTCACGGTGCGAGCCATCGCTACATCGCGGTGCGCACCGCGGAGCTGCTGGGGCGGAAAGATCTGCGAGTGATCTCGTGCCACCTGGGAGGATCCAGTTCGCTGACGGCCATCCGCAACGGGCAGAGCGTGGCCAACAGTCTCGGCATGAGCCCACAAACCGGATTGCCCCACAACAACCGGGTCGGGGATTTCGATCCCTTTGCGTTGCCGGTGATCATGAAGCGCACGGGCAAATCGCTCGAGGAGGTCCTCGACGACCTGGCCTGCCGAAGCGGGCTGCTCGGGCTCAGCGGCGTGGGAGGGGATGTCCGCGACGTGAGCGAGGCCGCCGAGCAGGGCAACGAAAGGGCCGTGCTCGCACTGGAAGTGTTTGCGGGAGCTGTCCGCCAGTACCTTGGAGCCTACCTGGTGGAACTCGGCGGTGCCGACGTGATCGTGTTCACCGGCGGAATCGGCGAGAACCGCGCGAGCTTTCGGACGCGGGTGTGCGAAGGGCTGGAGGAGCTTGGAATCGTGCTGGATGCCCAGAAGAATGCGGCCGCGAGCGGCGAGGCCCCTATCCATGCGGAAACGAGCCGGACGCAGATCTGGGTCATTCCGACGAACGAGGAGTTGATCGTGGCAAGGCAGGCCCGACAGTTGCTGGAGAGCTGAGTGGGATGCTGCGGCGCGATGGAATCGCATCCCACGGCACGCGACAGGACACAATTGCAGCCTCATTGAAAACAGGACCACAGGGGTGTTTGTAGCCAAAGTCACCGGATCGATGATCGCAACGCACAAGGTCGAGTCGATGGTCGGCCAGCGGTTGCTCATGGTCGAACCTTACCGGCTCGACAGCAAGACGCGAGACCGGCTGGTTACGACCGGCCGCACCTTCGTGGCCGTCGACACGGTTGGTGCAGGCGAAGGCGAGTTCGTGTTGATCTGCCAGGGATCGAGCGCCCGGCTGACACCGGAGACCAAGAACCTCCCGGTCGACACGGTTGTGATCGGCATTGTCGACAGCGTGCACATCGATCACGCATGCGTATATGCCAAGGAAGGCGGAGTCGAGGAATAGGTCGAACGGCATCGACCGCCGCACGGGATAACCCATCAAATACGACCATTCAAGAGATAGAAGAGGGTCTGTCGTCATGCAAGTGAATGAGGCCTTGATCCGCAATGTCGTGGAGGAAGTGATCAACCGGCTTGGCAACGGGGCACACAGCGCCCCGGTTGGCAGCAGCTACGCGGGCCGGTTCGGCCTGTTCACCGACGCCAACGAAGCGGTGGCTGCGGCCCGAGCCGCGTTTGAGCAGCTCTCGCGGAGAACGATCGAGGATCGCCGGAGGATCATCTCCCACATCCGCCGGATTGCCATCGACCAGTGCGTGGAACTGGGCACGATGGAGATGAACGAGACCAAGATCGGCCGGCTGGAGCACAAGATCGAGAAACTCAAGACCCTCGGCGAGCGGTCGCCGGGGGTTGAGTTCATGCGGAGCGAAGTGTTCAGCGGCGACCACGGTCTGGCGGTGATCGAGCATGCCCCGTTCGGCGTGATTGCCGCGATCACGCCCGTGACCCATTCACTGCCGACCCTGACGGGAAACGCGGTAAGCATGATTGCCGCCGGGAACACGCTGGTGGTCAACCCGCACCCGAGCGGCAAACGCGTGGCTGCCGAAGGGGTGCGGCGTTACAACGAGGCGATCTATCGCGACCTGGGGATCGACAACCTGATCTGCATCGTCGTTGAACCGACGCTGGAATCGGCCGCGACCCTGTTCAAGCATCGTGATGTCAACCTGATCTCGGTCACCGGCGGGCCGGGAGTGGCGAGGGCGGCCATGAGCCAGCCCAAGCGGGCCATCGTGGCCGGGCCGGGCAACCCGCCCGTCGTGGTCGACGCCACGGCTGATCTGGACAGGGCAGCCCGCTGCATCATCGAGGGGGCCGGGTACGACAACAATCTGCTCTGCATTGCCGAGAAGGAAGTGTTCGTAGTCGACCAGGTGTTTGACCGGATGATGGCCGCCATGGAGCGTGCCGGGGCCGTTCGACTCAACGCCGCCGAAGTGGACGCTCTGACCAAGGCCGCCATCACGACGGTGGGAGAAGGTGCCGACAAGCACGAAGTGCCCCATCGCGATTTCCTCGGCCAGGACGCCGCGAAACTGGCGGCCGGCATCGGCAAGAAGATCCCGGACAAGGTGGAAGTGATTTTCGGCGAGACGGACGAGTCGAATCCCTTCGTGCCGGTCGAACAGATGATGCCCTTCCTGCCGTTTGTCCGCGCACGGAATATCGACCATGCGATCGACCTGGCGGTTCGCAACGAACACGGCTTCCGCCACACGGCGATCATCCATTCCCACGACGTAACCAACATGACCAAGATGGGCAAGGCCGTGGACACCACGATCTTCGTGAAGAACGGGGCGAGCATGGCCGGCCTGGGACTGGGTGGAGAGGGGTACATCTCCTTTTCGATCGCGGGTCCGACCGGCGAGGGCATCACGACGCCCCTGACGTTCACTCGGGAACGGCGCTGCTCGATGATCGACAACTTGCGGGTGTTGGGCAAATAGCCGGCGGACCATGCGGGTGAACGATGTTGACGGGCAAGGTAATCGGACACGCGACGGCGACGGTGAAACACCCGTCGATGGAGGGCTGGAAGCTGCTGGTGGTCCAGCCGCTGGCAGCCGACGGGCGCTCGGCCGACGGCGATCCGGTTCTCGCAGTCGACCGGTTGGGGGCCGGCCGGCGGGATCGGGTGATTATCAGCAGCGACGGCAAGTCGACCCGGGAGTTGATCGGCCACATGGCCACGCCCGTCCGCTGGGCGGTAATTGGCATTGAAGACACATAGCTGAGGCTCGCGGGGCCGCATACATCCTCTCATGGTGCAGACAATCGCCGATATCGAACGCATCGTACGCGAGGTGCTCGCCGATCTGGGCCTGTCGCTGCAGCCTGCATGCGCAGGCACGCCCGCAGAGGATGCCGCAGAAGCGAAGGAAGCAGAACAGACACCGGGCAGGGACGCGCAGCCTTTGCCGCCGGCCCGCCCCGCCGGAGATATGGTGATCACCGACCGCGTCGTCACGCTCGCCGGCGTCGGCGACCAGTTGGGCGCCGCGCGTCGTCTGGTGGTCCGCCCGAGGGCGGTCGTGACCCCCGCGGTTCGTGACGAACTGCGGCGACGGAACATCACCCTGGTCGTTGAGGAACCCGAGGAGTCGGCTCCTGGGGCGGGCAGAGTCGCCCTCACCGTGCTCGGTCCCCGGATCGATCCGGCACCGCTTGTCGATGAGCTGACGCGTCTGGGCATGACGGTCGATCTGCAGCGTTTCGACTGCCTGATCCGGGCGACCAACGACATGGCCGCCAGACTGGCCAGTGCCGCGGCGGCGGGCGTGCTGCTCTGCAATTACGGAGCGGTGGCCATGTGCCTGGCGAACCGGCACAAGGGAGTGCGGGCGGTCCTCGCGACGGACGAGAGCCGTACGGCGAGCGATATCGTGTCGGTGGGGGCCAATATGGTTGTGGCAGAGCCGCGCCGGATGGCCCCGGATGCAATGCAGCGGATATTGACGGCTTTCTGCCGGCAAGGCCCGGGAAAATGCCCGGAAGAGCTGCGGGAGCGACTGGCTTGAGGGCCCCGTTATGAGAATCGCCGAGGTCGTTGGAACCATTACGTTGAACCGCGTTCATCCGAGTCTCACCGGTGCGCGTTTCAAACTGGTGGTGCCGCTATCGCTGGAGGATCTGACGGGCGACGGCGACAAATCGGCCGAGGAGTTCGCCGTTTTCGACGAGCTCGGAGCCGGCATCGGTTCGCTGATTGCGGTGAGTGAAGGGCGGGAGGCCGCCATGCCGTTTCACCCCGACGTGAAACCGATCGATGCCTACAACGCGGCGATTCTCGACCATGTCGAGATCGACCGGACGAGTTGGGACGACAATACCTAAAACCTGACGGCCCGTCTGCCTGAAGACCGAAGAGGTCGTTCCGGGCAGAAGACGATCCTGTGTCACGGGCCCCGAAAACCTGACCAAGAGAATCCGTTGCCCGCGAGGCGAAACCATGATGAACGTGCACAAGATCCGACAAGAAATCTGCGAGATTGGCGACCGCCTCTACAAGAAGGGATTCGCCGCCGCGAACGACGGGAACATCAGCTACCGCGTCAGCGAAACCGAGGTCGTCTGCACGCCGACCGGAATCAGCAAAGGGTTCATGAAACCGGACGATCTGTGCATGGTCGATATGACCGGCAAGCAGATCGGCGGGCGCCGCAAGGCCACCAGCGAGATCAAACTCCACCTGGCGATCATGAAGGAACGCCCCGAGATCAAGTCGGTGGTGCACTGCCATCCGCCCTACGCCACGGCCTTCGGCATTGCCCGGGAACCGGTGCCGCAGTGCGTGCTGCCCGAGGTCGAGATCTTCCTGGGGGATGTACCGATTGCGAAGTACGATATCCCCGGGAGCCAGGATTTCGCCAACACAATCCTGCCGTTCGTGAAGAAATCAAACGTCATCATCCTGGCGAACCACGGGACAGTCAGCTACGGCGAAACGGTGGAAAAGGCCTACTGGGCCACCGAGATCCTCGATGCCTATTGCCGCATGCTGATCCTGGCCAGAAGCCTGGGAAAAGTGAACTACTTCACCGAGTCCGAGGCCCAGGGCCTTCTGGATCTGAAGACCCAGTGGGGCCTGAAGGATCCCCGTGCCGAAATGAAGAACTGCGAACTCTGCGCCAACGACGTCTTCCGGAACAGTTGGAAGGAGTCGGGAGTGGAGCAGAAGGCCTTCCAGCCTCCGGTCTATCATCCCGAACGGCAACCGGAAGGATCTGACCGGGAGGCCCTGATTCAGGCGATTACCGATCGGGTGATGACGGCCCTGCAGGGCAAGGGCTGAGAGGCCGCAGCGGAGTGTGAGGGCACCCGCCAGCAGGCACGCGCGAAGGAAAAACCTGCGCGGCCGCCCTGGTTTGTGCCCGTGGAGAGCAGCGCCGCAGGGGCGATCTTCTCCCGGCAAACCGGACCATTGCCGGCCGCGGCCACTGCCCGGTGTTTCCGCGGCGGAACGGGAAGCTCACTCCTGCCGGTTTCGCAGAGCCCGGGCCTGCTCGGCAAAGGCAACGACGTTTTCCCAGGGGGTCTCCGGCTGAATGACGTTGGAGGGCATGAGGATCGCCCGATGGCGGCTTCCCACAACGCGGGCCAATCGGCGGACCTCGGAGCGTACGTCGTCCGGAGTTCCGAAAGGGAGCACCTTCTGGCTGGAAAGACTGGCGCTTAGCACAATCCTGTCGCCAAACTGCCGGTGAAACCGCTCGAACTCCATGCATTCGGGCTGAAGGGGATGGAGAATGTGAAAACCGAGTTCCACAATGTCGGGAACAATGGGATCGATCTGACCGCAGCTATGGAGAAAGAAACGGGCGGTGGGGGTCTCGGCACGTACGGCATCGAGAACCTTCTGCCAGGCCGGCTTGATGAACGCGCGCCACAGTCGGGGCGAGATCTGCATTCCGGTCTGCATGCCGGCATCATCGAAGAAGCAGAGAACGTCGATGCCGAGCCGCGCGGAAGCCAGCGCCAGGAGCATGGTATGACTTGCGACCTTGGCAATGATGGCTTCTGCGATGGCCGGTTCACTGACCAGGTCCATGAGGAACTGCTCCATTCCGCGCAGCCACCACGACCACTCGTAGATGCTGCCCGCGTAGCCAAAGACCGGATACCCTGCCTGGTGCCAGGCCTCAAGGCGGCTCGTGTCGGGACGCCGGTTGATGAAAGGAGTGGGCAATCGTTCGATATCGGCAACAGTCCTGGCCCGTCCGGCTGCGCCAGTCATGCGGTCGGTGGTTCCCTCTTCACCCCCGGCCCAATGGGCATTGCCCCATTCGTCGAAGGTGGCACTGGGCGGAAGAGGGGCATGGAGGGAGCGCGGATCATCGCCGCCGAAGTCGCATTTCAATGAGAAACATCTTACATCGGTGTCGAAGAACTCGGCCGGTTCATAGCTGCCGGTCTGATGATGAAAGACTCGGGCAAATGGCGAACTGAACCCGGGCTGGGAGCCAATATCGAGGGAGAAGGGGAGCCAGCAGGCGTCCCCCCCTGCCAGCAGGTTGTTCAGGTTGTCGCGGGGAGTGATGGGGGGCATGCGGCTGCTTGTGGGCAAAGGGTTCCAAGGTTGAACGATGGTTGGGATACGGTGCGGACCGGACATGTTGCCGCAGTCAACGCCTTATCTTTACACACCGGCATGCCGGTTGAAAAGACGGAGCCGCGGAGAGAGTGCCGGTCACGGATCGGCAACCGCAACAGGCAGCAGGCACCTGCGTGCAACTCGTCTTTCTCCCCAGTTAGTCAAATGGTAATATCGGGCGGCAGGGCCGCCGACCAGGACGAGCTACCGCTCGGATGCCAGTGGCGCGCTCCCGTTGGTCGCGAGCATTTGTGAAAAGTCTAAGCGTCTTTGAGGTTGATCGCACAGGGCGGCTGGGCCGCCAGCCAGCACGAGCTGCTGCTCGGTTGCCAGTGGCCCGCTCCCGTTGGTCGCGAGCATTTGTGTAAAGAGTGTTTGAGGTTGATCGTACACATCTCCGGATGGCCCAGCAAATGAAAATCATCTGCGTTGCGGGGGCACGCCCCAATTTCATGAAGATCGCACCGATCATGGATGCATTCCTTGCGCATCCCGACATCGAGCCTCTTCTCGTCCACACCGGGCAGCACTACGACGAGAAGATGAGCGACCTGTTCTTTCGCGAACTGGGCATTCCGGCCCCCGACATCAACCTCGAGGTGGGGAGCGGCAGCCACGCGGTCCAGACGGCGGAGATCATGAAGGCCTTCGAGCCGGTGTGCCTCAAGCACAAGCCCGACTACGTGCTGGTTGTGGGGGACGTGAACAGCACGATCGCATGCGGGCTCGTGGCGGTCAAGCTGGGAATCGGCCTGATCCACGTGGAAGCCGGCCTGCGGAGCGGCGACCGGAGCATGCCGGAAGAGATCAACCGCCTGCTCACCGATTCGATCAGCGATCTGCTGTTCTGCACGGAGCGTTCGGGAGTCGAGAATCTTCGGCGCGAGGGAGTGCCGGAATCACGGGTACACCTGGTCGGCAACGTGATGATCGACACGCTGCTGAAGAACCGTGACAAGGCGGAGAGATCCAAGGTGCTGGAGGACATGCGTCTGGCTGCCGGCGGCTACGCGACGATGACGCTGCATCGTCCCAGCAATGTGGACGACGCCGGCGTTTTCTCCGGCATTCTCGACGCCGTGGCCGTCATCCAGCGCGACCTGCCGATCGTCTTTCCGATCCATCCTCGGACCCGGAAGAATCTCGGCTTGTTGGGGCTGAAGGACCACGTGGAGGCGATGCCGAACCTCCGGCTGGTCGAACCGATCGGCTACCTCGACTTCCTCAAACTGAACGCCAATGCCAAGTTGATTCTCACCGATTCGGGAGGGCTCCAGGAAGAGGCGACCATTCTCCGCGTGCCCTGCATCACCATTCGCGAGAACACCGAACGGCCGATCACCTGCGAGGTCGGGTCGAATCAGCTTGTGGGTACCCGAAGCGAGGCGATCCTGTCGGCATATGAGCGGGTGAAATGCGGCCAGTACGATCAGCGGGGAGTTCCCGACCTCTGGGATGGCCGCGCCGCAAACCGAATCGTGGAGGTTCTCGTGGCAAGAGGCAGGCAGGCTCGCTGACGGCCACGGCCCGCGGGGATACCGGCCGCAGGGCCTGAAGCGTTCGATGCCTGCCGAGGCGGCGGCATCCGGTGTTGCTGCAACAGCCTGGGCCATGGGGGCCATGGGCCGCAGGATCTACGGGCTCTTGAGGGTGAAACCGGTATAGTGGAGCCCCGCATCATCGTTGACGAGCACGGCCCCGCCGGGCGGAAAGTACTTTCGGAGAGTCTCGAACGGCGGCAGGGAATGGTTGTTGAGAGCCTGCTCCAGCCCGGCAAAGGGACCGCGACGCGGCCGTGGGCGTTCCGCTTCCTCGATTTGCTGTCTCTGACGGATCGGCTCGTACCAGGCCTCGGTCCGCTCCGCCGGTCGCTGGAACCGGACGAGGACAGGGTCGCTGCCGCCCGTCAGTTGCCCCATTTCTCCAACCATCTTTCCGAAATCCTCCGCTTCTCCCAGTCGTTTCAGCTCGCCGGCCCAGGTGACGACGATGCTGTGAAAGATCGATGCCCGGTCGGCGATCATCAGGGTATCATCGAGAATGCCGACACACGGAGCACTCCGCCGACGGCGGCGCTCGGGCAGATCGGGCGGCGGGTCGGGACGAACCATCTCGTAATAGACGACACCCCCATACTCGCGTTTCATGAATCGGGCCGAGTGTTTCTGAACGACTTGCCGCAGCAGTTCGGCCGCGTCGGCCTCAGGAAGAAGCTCGACCGCCAGCAGGCCAGCCTCGCAGCCTTCTTCGACAACAGGTTTCTCGACCCATCGGATAAAGGTGATCCTCCCAGTCAGGGCGGGCAAGACCTCCAGGATCAGGTCAACGCCGAGGGGACCGCTCATCCGCGTCGCAATGTACTCGTCGAGGGCTCCTTGGCCGCGAAAAGTGTCATAGAGTGCCCGCAACTTCTCGAGCGTGGCAGGCAGGTCCCAGTGGAGCGTCACGTAGTCGGAAACGTCCGCGGGCACCCAAGCCTGGGGCGTCATCATGCCTTTCTTGGGCTGCACCAGATCCACGACGCCTTTGCGGGGCGAGGCCAGCACGAGGTGCGCGTGCCACAGGCTGTCGTAGGGCCCGGCATCGAGTTCCACAGCGCCGCCGATCGCCTTGATGCCGTCCAGTCCCAAGGCAGGAATCATCATCGTTGCCATCTGCATTTCGATTCGCTGGCGGGCGGCATCCTCGACGATGGCGATCGGATTGACGTACCACATGACCTGCGGCTGAGGATTGTGCCTCCGGCTGCGCTGCATGATCGTGGAGAAATCGCTGCGAGTGGCCAGCGTGGCCGCTTCCTCCCCGTCCCAAAGGGCCAACACTTTTTCCAGAACGCCGAGATCATTGGACCAGACAAGCGTGCTCTCCCGCTGGAAGAAAGCCACGTCTTCCTGGGCCCGGCCGACGCTTTCAAACACGGTGACAGGCGTCTCCCGCACCTGGCGTTCGCTCAGTTTGTTCCCGGCTTCCTCGATCCGCCGGACAAGGGCCTGGATGACCAGCTTCGCGTGATCCACGTGCTGGCCGGTGTCGATGAGCACGATCGGTGCCGGTGACCCTTTCTCGCGAGGGATCAAGGCAAACGTCAATTCCCCCTGCGGAAGGTTGAGAAGGTCGTTGGTGGTCAACCCAACACTCTCACGCAGAGGCGCCGTCTGTTTGTCGATACCCGCGAGGATGTCGGCTACCACCGGCTGCAGGCTCGAGTCGTTGAGAATGCCGGCGATGGTTGTTCGCGAAAACCGGTCGCGAGTGTCGGGCACATCCACGACGGAGACAAGAACCAGCGTGTTGTCCGGCATGAGACAGGCCGAAGGCGGCCGCTCCGCCTGCGCGACCGGAACGACCGTCGCACAAAAAACCAGCATTGTGATCATCGACAAGGCGAGAGGCCTGCGGCGGTCACGTGGGATCGGATTGGCGGGCATGGCGTCCTTCTCACTTTCGGGAGGGTGATTTCACGCAACTCCTGTTATACGCCATTCGCTGCAAGAAGTGCATTCTTGACGCGGCCTGCCGGCCTGTTTTGGTGTCGGTCGATGAAGAACTCACCGCCCTTCCGGTCCGTGCCTGGCGGCGGACCGTGGTTCGTGAAACTGAAATCGGGGAGTTGTTTTCTGGTTGAGGCTCAACAGTCAGCCCCCCTTGGCGAAGGGACCGTCCCCGGACAACGTCGATGGAATCGCGGCAGATGGGGCAGACGAGCATGGCCGCCATGCTGCCGGCGCAGCCATCCAGGCCTGCCGGTTCCCGCCGATCCTTGAAAGGCGGACGTGCCTTCCGTCTGAGGGACCTCCCGCCGCTTGCTGCGGGAAACCACGTACTCCGCAGTCTGGCAGCCCAGGGAGCGGCTATTTCTGCCGGACCTCTCGCTCAGGCAAGACCTCGTTTGAAAGCGGTTTGCCGTCTTCGAACTCCCGGATATTTGCGAGTGTGGTTGCGGCAATTTGACGCATCGCTTCTCTTGTGAAGAACCCCTGATGGGCGGTGATAATCACGTTGGGAAAGGTGAGCAAACGTGCGAAGACATCGTCCTGGATGACACGTTCCGAAAGGTCTTCGAAGAACAGGTCTTCCTCCTCTTCATAGACGTCGAGCCCCAGGGACCCAAGACGTTCCGTTTTGAGGGCGTGAATCGCCGCCCTGGTGTCGATGAGGGCGCCACGGCTCGTATTGATGATCATGCAGCCCGGTTTCACCTTCTCGAGCCATTCTGCGTTGACGAGATGATAGGTTTCGGGAGTCAGCGGACAATGGAGAGTGATCACGTCGGACTCGGCAGCCAGACATTTGAGGGAAACGTATTCGGCAAACTGGCGTACATGGTCATTGGGATACGGATCGTAGGCGAGAATCCGGCAGCCGAATCCGCGCATGATCTGGCCTACGATGGCGCCGATTCTGCCGGTACCGAGGACCCCTACCGTCTTGGAATGAAGATCCACACCCAGCAGGCCCTCGAGAGCCATATTGCCTTCGCGGACTCGCGCATAGGCGCGATGGATCTTCCGGTTCAGGGCAAGGATCAGCGAGACTGCGTGCTCCGCGACCGCATGCGGTGAGTAGGCCGGTACCCGCACGACCCTGATGCCGACCTCGGCGGCGGCGTGGAGATCCACGTTGTTGAAACCGGCGCAGCGGAGGGCAACCAGGTTGGTACCCCCCTGCCGCAGCGCCCGCAGTACGGAAGCATCGACCTGGTCATGAACGAAAACACAAACGCCGGGGAAACCGGAGGCAAGTGCGACCGTTTGAACGTTGAGTACCGGTTCAATGAACGTCAGATCGTGCCCGAAAGACTCGTTGGCCTCGAGCAGGAATCGATGCCAGTAGGGTTTATCGCCGAAAACGACAACTCGCATGGTTTAGGGGACTCTCGCAGGGTTGAGAAGCCGGGGTCGGAGGCTGGGAGCGGTGGGCGGCCTGGACACACCGCTGGTTGTTGAAAGGTAATTATAGGCATCGGTCAAACTCCGGCCGCGGCAGAAAAGGGCGGCGCCGTTTCAGCCTCCGGGAATCGGGGCAGCCCGTGGGGGGTGGGAAGAGCTGCCGATTGCTGAGCGACATGGTGGCTGGCTCGGCCTCCGTCCAGCCCCGAATCCAGGCCCCCAGCCTCGGAAGAACCACTACTCTTCAGACGACTTCCTAACCGGGCAGGGAGTGGCCACAGGTGCCGATCCCCCCTGTTTGTCCTTCAGACGCAAACCGGACGGGCAACCGAGACATGTGTGGCAAGCGGCGCTGCCACCCCGCCTCCATCGACTCCAGGAGCGGCGGGCCAGGTAGACCGAGGCCACGAGGATCAGGGCAGCCGCAATGACGTCTTGCCAGTGGTCCATGGCAAATCACTCCTCAACCGGCAATCCATGTGCCCACCTGGTAGGTGACCAAGGCCCCGACGTATGCCAGCACCGTCATGTAGCCAAAGGTAAAAAGGGGCCAGCGCCAACTGTTTGTCTCGCGGCGAATGACCGCCAGGGTTGCGGCGCACTGAGCGCAGAGGGCAAAGAACACGAGGATCGACAAGGCGACCGGAAGCGTGAACAGCTTCCGGTCCGAACCGTCCCACTCAGCGGCATGCAATTCCTTGCCGAAAGCGGAGGCCCCTTCCTCGGACTCGAGATCGACTTCTTCGCCGAGGTTGAAGATTACGCCCAGCGTGGCCACCACGATCTCGCGTGCCGGAAAAGAAGCCAGCACCGCGCAACTGATCCGCCAGTCCCAGCCGAGAGGCCGGAAAAGGGGTTCGATGGCCCGGCCGGCTTGCCCCAGATAGCTCTGTCGCTGAAACTCTCCGGAACGTTCGCGTTCGTACTGGGAGGCCAGGGCCGCGTATTCCTCGGTACCGGACTGCGCCTGCGACAATCGGGCTCTGAGCTCCACGAGGTTCGGCTGGGAATCGACCGACGACACATCGTGAGGATAGTACAGGGCGGCCCATACGAGGATCGAGACGGCCAGGATCATCGTGCCGGCGCAGCGGAGAAAGAGCCACCCCCGCTCCCAGACGCGGTGCAGGACGGTGCGGAATGAAGGCCGTTTGTAGCTCGGCAGTTCGATCACAAAGGGCGGAGTGTCACCCCGCAGCAGGGTTCGCTTCAACAGCATGGCAACAACAATCGCCGTCAGGATCCCCAGGAAGTAGAGGCAGAAAAGCGTCAGTCCGCGGAGCCCCAGTATACCCAACACCGGCGTGGCCGGTACGAACGCGGCGATGAGCAGCGCGTAGACAGGAAGGCGTGCCGAACAGGTCATCAGGGGTGCTATGAGGATGGTGGTCAGGCGATCGCGTTCGTCTTCAATGACCCGAGTGGCCATGATGCCGGGAATGGCACAGGCAAACGAGGAGATCATCGGGATGAACGACTTGCCGCTGAGCCCCACGCGGGACATGAACTTGTCCATCAAGTAGGCCGCCCTGGCCATGTAGCCGCAATCTTCCAGGATTCCGATGAAGAAAAAGAGGATCAGAATCTGGGGGAGAAATACCATCACGCCCCCCACACCGGCGATCACACCGTTGACAAGCAGGCTTCGCAGCGCGCCGTCGGCCATGCGAGCTTCCAGCCAGCCTGCAAGCGAGCCGAACGCTGAATCGATCAGATCCATGAAGGGCACGGCACCGGCAAACACCGCCTGAAACAGGACCATCATGAGGACCGCAAAGATGGCTGTTCCCCAGAAACGATCAGTCAGGACGCGATCGATCCGATCGGTCCAGGTGACTGAGTAGCCTTCGGGCTCGCGCACGACGCCATCGAGGACTTTCTGGACCCAGGCGTAGCGAGCTTCGGTTTCCACGCCCGGAATCCGCAAACCTGCCACCTCCAACCGATGGCGGCAATCTGCAAGACGCCCGCGGATCTCATCGGCATCGCTGCCGAAGAGCGCTGTCACCAGGTAGCCGCTGACATCGAGGATCAACCGTTCAATCAGGTAGCGATCCACGCACCGGTGGCCCGATTCGGCCCGTGCTGAGCGAAACCAGGAATCGAGACCTTCAACCTCCTTCTGAAACGCTTCCGGCAACGGACTGGCGGGAGCAGTCCGGGGCGTCGCTATGCTCCGGTGAATCGCCGCCTTGAGGTCGCTGATCCCCACGTGGCGAACCGCCTGGGTGGGAATGACGGGGACACCAAGCCTTCTTTCCAATCCCCGGAAGTCGATGTTGACGCCGCGGCTCGTGGCAACATCCAGCATGTTGACAGCCACCACCGTGGGCAGTCCCAACTGGAGAACCTGGCTGACCAGATACAGGTTTCGGCGGAGATTGGAGGCGTCGAGCACACAGAGAACCAGATCGACCGTCGAATCACTGTCGAGGCGTCCGAGCAACACGTCCACGGCGACCATCTCGTCGCGGCTCCGCGGCGCCAGACTGTAGAGTCCGGGCAGATCGATGATTTCGATCTTTCGCCCGGCGTATTCGATCAGCCCGCTGCGCCGTTCCACGGTGACACCGGGGTAATTACCCACCCGTTGCCGAACGCCGACCAGCGCGCCGAACAAGGTGGATTTGCCGGTATTGGGATTGCCGATCAGGGCAACCGTGGTGAGGTCGCGTGCGGTCGACGCAGTCATTTCGGTGTCGGTTGGGGCTACGCAACCGTGTCGGCTGGCTCTACGAACACTTGGAGAAGATCGTCCGAACGAAGGCACACTTTGTTGCCGGCCATGCGGATAATGCAGGGATTGCCTGGACGGAACATCTCGATCTTCGCTCCCCCCCGGAGCCCGAATTCTTCAAGCCGATGGACATGGTCTGCCCGCCCGGAAACCCGGTTGACCAACGCAGACTGCCCCTGCCGCAACAGGAAGAGAGGAATTACGCCGCGAACCATCGGAAGGCCTTGGGAAAACGGAACATGGTGGAGGGAGGGCAAGGATTCCCGATCGGCGGGGCGGGAGAGTTGTTGGACCCGTTACGACTGAGAATCATTCTCACTATCGACAAATTCTACTTCGTTTCTTGGACAAATTCAAGGTCTGCGGGAAACCGACCGAAGGCAGCAGAGACGTGCTGCAAACCCTTACAGTGTCACGCCTTTCGGGTGGAGCTGCGAACCCCGATCGAATATTGTTTTTGGAAATTAAAAATCTACCTCCAAGGCAGGAATTTGCGGTCAGGCGTGGCCTCCCCCCTTTGGAAGTCGATTCCCGGACTGTAGGGCTCTGTCACAGCTTGTTTTTGGGATCAATGGCGTAGAATCATGCGACAATCGCCGAGTTGTTCCGCAGTCTCGACCCCGATTTTTTGCTGAGACAAAGCACGAGGACTGGGCGTATCCATATGCATGTGTTCATGAATCGTGTCGATCTTCACCCCTGACACTTCGCGGACGGCCGATGCTCCACCTGGGAACCATTTCACTTGACTCGGCGGCCATTCTGGCCGCTCTGAGCGGATACAGCGACTGGCCGATGCGCCGGATCTCGCGACAGTTGGGGGCATCGTACACCATCTGCGAGGTTCTGCTCGACCAGTTTGTCATCGATGTCACGAAGGGGCGCAAGGCCCGACGGTTCCTTCGAGTCGACGACCGAGACCACCCGACAGGGGCGCAGCTCATGGGAAGTGAGCCAGGACAGTTCTCTGCCGCCGCAGTGCGGTTAGTGGAGGCTGGATTCGATTCCATCGACATCAACTTCGCCTGCCCTGTCAAGAAAGTGCTGGGGAGGTGCCGCGGCGGCTATCTGCTGAGCGATACGGCAACCGCCCTGGAGATCGTCGGACGAGTCCGCGATGTCGTGCCGTCGACGATGCCGGTAACGGTGAAGATGCGCCGCGCCATGGACGACACCGCGGAGAGCCGCGACCGCTTCTTCGCAATCTACGACGGAGCATTTTCGCGCGGAGTGGCCGCCGCGACCGTCCACGGCCGGACGGTTCGGCAGGGGTATCAGGGCGCAGCCTCGTGGGAGTTCCTGCGTGAACTGAAGGATTACGCTCCGGAGCGAACCCTGCTGGGGAGCGGCGACCTGTTCAGTGCCCCTGCCTGTATCGAGAGGATCAACGAAACGGGGGTCGACGGAGTGGCGATTGCGCGGGGCGCGATCGGCAATCCGTGGATCTTCTCGCAATTCCGCGCTCTGACCGCGGGAGAGCCGTTGCCGCCACCGCCGAGCCTCTTCGAACAACGGGAGGTGATTGCACAGCACTACGCGCTTGCCGAGGAACTCTACGGCCCCAATCGCTGCTGTCCCCTGATGCGGAAATTCGGAATCAAGTACTCGCGACTCCATCCACGACAGCAGGAAGTGCGAGACGCGTTCGTTCGGGTCCACCATCCCGACGACTGGCGGGCGGTGCTGAGAGCGTACTATGGAGTCGATCTCCCCGGCCGATATCCTGACGAGACAGCCGCCGAAGACAGGTGCCACAGGGCGGCAGGGCCCCCCACGGACACCGGCTGAAGGTCGGCCGCGGGCTACCGCTCGTTTGCCAATGGCCTGCTCCCGCTGGTCGCGAGTCTCTGGGGGAGACTCGACAATCTCTGAGCGGCTTCAAGGAGATGACCCATTCTGGGAATCACGCAACCCGATTTGGCTGAGACAAAGCACCAGGCGGGCGAGAAGGCGGAAGCCGAGCGCAGAGAACCCTGCCGCGGACGGCTCCCCGCCCGATCAGGTGGCGGACTTCCGGGACTCGCGTTTCAGAACCCCCAGGACGATCTTGCGGAGATTGGGCTCGGCGCGGCCGGCTGTGGCCAGAATGTCGTCGATGTTGACCGGCTGGAGCGCGTCGGGCAGGCAACGATCGGTGATAATCGACAGTCCCAGGACCCGCATGCCGGCATGTACAGCCACGATCACCTCGGGGACGGTGGACATGCCGACCACGTCGGCCCCGATACTGCGAAAGAAGCGGTACTCGGCGCGTGTCTCGAGGTTGGGGCCCGTCACGGCCAGATAGATGCCTTTGTGGGCGGCAAAATTCTCCTGGCGGGCGATTTCCATCGCCGCATCGATCAGTTCGGGATCGTAAGGGGCGACCATGTCCGGAAATCGCGGGCCGAGGCGGTCGTCGTTGACACCGATGAGCGGATTGCCGCTCATCATGTTGATGTGGTCCTCGATCACGAGGATATCGCCCTTGGCGTGCAGAGGGTTCATGCCCCCGCAGGCGTTCGACACGATGAGAAGACCGGCTCCCAGGGCCTTCATCACCCGCACGGGAAAGGTGATCTGACGCTGAGAATAGCCTTCGTAAGCGTGAAAACGCCCCTCCATGGCAACGACCGTAAGACCCTCGAGCTTGCCGCAGACAAGCTGGCCGGTGTGGCTGATCGCGGTGGAACGGGGAAAGTGCGGAATGTCCTCGTAGTCGAGAACGGCTTCCGTCTCGATCTGACCGGCCAGACTGCCTAACCCCGTTCCAAGAATGATCCCCACACGGGGAGTCCCCGACCAGCGCCGGCGAATCGCATCGACTGCGTCCTGAATCTGTGCGGCAAGTTCCTTCATCGGTTGTCTTCCTGTCATGCCATCCCGAAACTGCCGAACGCCGTTCAGATCGCGGGAGATGATGCTCGACGATCAGAAGTCCTCGTCGCCGTCATCCTCATCCTCATCCTCGTCCTCGTCCTCGTCGTCATCGCCTTCATCGTCCTCGCTGTCGAAGCCTTCGAACTCGGTGTCTTCTTCTTCGATTTCCTCTTCGTCGTCGTCATCGAGGTCGTCGCCGAGGTCCTCGTCGAGATCCTCGTCGTAATCCTCTTCGAAGTCGTCGTCGAAATCGTCGTCGAAGTCCTCGTCGTCGAAATCGTCGTCAAAATCCTCGTCGAAATCCTCGTCCTCCATTTCGGCGACACAGACACCCGTTGCATCGGGCCGCGCCTCAACGGGCTGTATTTCCCAGGGTTGAGCGTCAACCCCCAACTGTCCAAACAAAGCCATGGGTAATCCTCCACGCGTCGACCAGACCTGCCAGCCCTCTGGGGAATGACTCACAGACACCACCAACCCGTTACCCTCCCCATTCCCGGAAGATGAGAGGGGCAACGGCGAAGGCATTCCCGAGTCATCCCTGGGGCAACCGTGGCGATCGACACCGACAAAGTTCCGCAGCAGATGCAGCCTGCCCGCAAAAGCAGCAGTCGAATTTATCGTTGTTACTGGACAGAAAGCGTTTTGTCAACCGATCCCGGAATCCTTCCCGGTTCCATCGCACTTCACGGGGATCGAGCCTTTGCGTCCGGCACCGAGACGGCCGGCCTCGAAAGCCTCCGGGGGCCGGCATGGGGACGCGCGCCACAGAAAAGGAGCAAGGCCGCTCGGGAGAGCGGCCTTGCCCGAAACACGGGGTGAGAAAGCCTCAGTCATGGGGGTGGGCGGCACGAACTTCGCCTGCCACCCTGACCAATCCTAGTTCGCCAGGGAGACGTGTCAAACCGGGGCCCCGAATAATACGTCATATAGGGGGTGAGATGCACCTGGGTCTGGTTGGCCTGGGCGGATTGTGCCCGAGACTCCACCACTATCGACCGGATCGCTGCTGGGAGATGCCAGCCGGAGCGGCCGTGTCGAGGGCAGGGAGAATGCCAGAAACATCGCCGTGCTGGGCGGGCCGGTCGACACGATACGTTCTGGGGACGTCGCGATCGGCGTGCTTGGGTTTCATGCGATCGAGGTAGGCGAGGGCCTCGGCGTTGGACGGTTCGCGCTCGATCCACTCCTCGAGAACAGGCCTCGCGGCTTCCATTTGACCGTTTGAGACGAGGGTCACCACGAGCCAACGCAGGCAGAAAGGATCATGGCAGCCGCCCACATAGGCACTCTGCAGGTAGCCGAGGGCATGGAGCCACTCCTTGGCGGCCGCCTTGCAGGCCCCCAGAACGGCATTCTGCCAGGGATCCGGCCGGGCTGACGTGGCCATCATCGGGCGGACCAGGTCAAGGGCTTCGTTGGTTCGTCCGAGTTTGACAACCAGGTCGATCAGGTGGCGGCGGACCCGGATCGAGTCGGGGAATCGCCGCAGGGCGTCTACAAGGACCTGTCTGGATTGTTCCGACTGGCCGGCGAGCTGTTGCGTCAGAGCGAGGCAGACAGACGCCATCTCGGCAATCTCGGCCAGATGCCAGGTCTCCAGATCGACCTGGCCGTACTTTACGGCCGTTTCGAACGCCCGCTGCGCCAGATCCAGCCGGTTCTGCATCTGGAGATAGCTCCCCATGGCGCAGAGCAACTGGGCATCGAGGGGAAAGATCTCGAGGGCTTCGAGGCCGACGCTGAGCTGTCGATCCTGGAACTCCGGAAGGCCGTCGAAGGTGGTCAGAAGCCCATAGTACGCGTCGAGCATCTCGGTGGAGCCACGCTTGGCCTGCCGCAATGCCTGCAGGAATGCCTGGCGCGCCTTCTCCACATCCTGGAGGTCGCTGAAGGCCTCTCCGGCGGTCAACAGCAGCCGGGCGGGAAGGCTCTCGGCCCGGTGGCATTCGGCGCCGACGATTCGCAGATTCCGGCGCGCTTTGGCGGCTTTGCGTTCCGGCTGGTTTTCGCGACGATGCCGGTTGATTCGGCCCGGCGCCGTATCGACGGTCAGGTGGAGCTGGTCAACGGCCTTCTCCAGATCTTCCCGCACGCGTCCGCGGAAACGGAGGCCGGGGAGGTTCGGCAGCAGGCGCATGCGTGCCGCCTGTTCCGGGGAGGCCGAAAGATCTGCCGACGGCACCTGGACCATGAGCATGTAGACGTGGCTCCGGTCGGCGCTCAAGTCGACGAACTGCCGAATGGACGCCTGCGACTCGGGACCGAGCGTCTCTCCGGCGTCGAGCCAGAGGATCCAGTCGCTCTCGATCTGATCCATGGCACAGTTTCTGGCAGCAGAGAAGTCATCGCCCCAAGGGAGCGTCGCGACGCGCGCGCCGGCCGCCTCGGCGATGCGAATCGTATCGTCCACCGAACCGGTGTCGAGGACGAAGACATCGTCGGCGACACTCCTGACGCTCTCGATGGTCTCTGCCACGACAGCGGCTTCGTCGCGCACGATCATGGCCACGGAAAGGCTGGGGCGTGCAGGGGTCTGCTCGATACTCATCGACACTCCCTTCGTCGAATTGGTCTTCCTGCCCGATATCGGGAGGGGGGGTGGGAGTGTACCTGGATCGAGTCCCAGGGAAAAGGTCGATTTCGAGATGGGCCAACTGAAGCTCGCCGGACTGCTGAAGCAGCTCGAATGCGTCAGTCCTCCAGAATTCGGCCCTCTTCAAGAAGCTTGCCGAAATTCTCTATCTCGCGAAATCTGCCTGAACTTCCGAGCAGAACCTGATAGTCGGCCTCGTATTGGGGGCGGCAGAAGACCTCGAGCAGAACACGGTGCTGCTCGAGGCTCCGGGCGATTTCGACGGCGTCAGCCCCGGCGGCAGTGGGGCAGTGGAAGGCAGCGTCGGTGACCAGGTAGACACGGCGCATCGCGGAGTCGTCGAAGGGGAGTTCAAGAGCGGCTGCGAGGGCGTCGAGAGCCGACTCGGGAAGGTCGCCGCCATCGAAGCGGGAGATGCCCGCCACCTGAGAGCGGAACGCAGCGATGTCCGTGGTGAAGCCGTGGGCGTCGAGCCAATGGCCGTCACGAACGTCGCCGAAACCAATGACGGCAAAGCGGTGGGGAAGAGCCTGACGGGTCAGTTGTTCGGAGAAAGTGCCGCACTTGTCCTGAAGCTGTTTGAGGCTCGGGCTCATCGATCCGGTCGTATCGATGAGGATCACGATATCTGCGCTCTTGGACGTAGGAAAGGGCGAGGCGAGAGTTCGGCGCCAAAGGCCGTGGCGGTAGGTCAGTGAGACCTCAATATCGCGGCCTGGCTCGTAGGACCACGACCAGGATCGCTGGACGGGGCCCGGTCGGGAGAAGTAGTCGATGAGCTCCGTTCGATGCCCGCCGGAGGTTCGCAGGTAATGAACCCGGCCGGGGGAGCGGACATGGAAGGCAATGTCGATCCTTCCCTGGCTTGCCGGTTGCCGCTCGATGCGCACCTCGGCGAGCGCGGCGTAGTTCCCCACGGTCCAGCGGTAGACGGAGAAACCCACCAGGATGGCCATCACAAGGGCGAAGGCAAAGGCGACCGCGAGAAAACGGTTCCGTCTTCCGAGAGAGCGCTCTTCCCGCTTGAGAGAGGCGATCCACGCCCGCACCTCGGCACTGCCCGACATATCGACCTGGGGAGGCCGCAAAGGAGGCAGCGAAGAGGGAGATGGAGGTAGTGGCGGTGGCGTGGCAGACGGCATGGGAGGGAGGCAGGCTCGGAGGGCGGCGGGGCTGCCGGCCCGTGCGAGCTACTGTCAGCGCTGGGCAACGGAGGATTGGGTGACCAGTCTGAGTTGGGCGAGGATCTGTTCCTGCAAGGGCCCCTGGGCTCGCCTGAACGCCTGCTGGTAGAAGATCTTGGCAACGTTCGGCTTTCCATTGGCCTCGGCCTGCTTTCCGCGCTGGAAGAACTGTTCGGCTTCCGCCTGGCGAGCCTGCTGCTCGGCCTCCCGCTCCGCCTGCAATTGAGCAACACTCTTGCTCAAGGGACCGGCGGTCGGCATGGGATGGGTCTGCGGCTGCCAGGATGGTGCCTGCGTCTGGGGTTGCCGAGGCAGAGAGCCGGTGCCGGAGGCGACGACGGAGGAGGCGTCTCGCGACGGCCGCCGGGAAGAAGCATGGCCGGAGCCTCTGGCCTGCCTGAGGAGCGCCTCGTCCATCGCCTCGAAATCATGGATGTAGACCGACGTCCAGACATTCGATGCGCTCCACTGGCTGCCGATCGAGCGATTCCGGAAAGGAAGCAGGTGAGTGCCAAACTCGTTGCGACCCTCGTAGCCCCGGTTGATGCCGCCAGTGAACACGCTCCCGCGATCGGGAACGGAAACCGTCGTGCGGGTCTGGAAGGACGAGAGGGTGGGCAACTGCACCGTGTTCTGGGCAGAGGCTGGAAGAGCGGCCAAGGCGACCGACGCCAGCGGCAAGGAGACTCGCAGGATATTCATGATTCTCTCGATCCGTAGACGGCGCCGAAGTGGCCGTGGTCAATCAGTACTTGCTCTCGTAGGGACTGGGGGAGTGGCGGTCCCATATCATGCGTGGTCCGACGACAAAATCGAGCATCCGCTCACGTTGCCATGGGAAGAGGCTGAGGACCTGCCCGACCCTGCCTTCGGCGGTCTCGTAGGCGGTGAGCCAGACTTCCTTGTCGACTTCGTCGCTGCGCCTGGAAGCAACGACCACGGCGCCCGACGGGGCGAAAGCCAGGAGTCCCTGGCCATAGAGGCCTCTGCCCGAAGACAACGTGAACGTATGGAGGGGCATGGGACCCTCGTAGACGTGAATCAGGTTGGGACTCTGCGTAGCCGCCCATTTCAGGGATTTGGGGTCCGCGGCCACGCCGCCGCTGCCGGGGAGAACCGGACCGGAAACTGGCGACTCATGCGCATCTTCGCCGTGGAAAAACCGGTAGATGCCGCGCTGGGCATCCGTTCCGAAGACGACATACTTGTCGCCCGTCACGGCCACGGACATCTGCTGGTCATCGTATCTGGCCAGTTCGAATCGCTCGTAAACCAACGGATCGGATGCAGTGATGCTGGTCGCGGCCAGGATATCCGCCAGGCTGTCGGCGACGATGATGCTATCGGATTCGCCCGCCACGCCCACATCGACCGGATGGGGCAATTTTGGGTTGTTCTCCATGATCACGGAGAGCATTCCGGTGTCGTCCACGCGGTAGATCTTGCCGCGATCGCGAGGAGTGACGGCGATCAGGCCGTTGTCGCGATGGAGGGCAAGGCCGGTCGCCTGGTAGGGAAGGCTGACGACGCCAAGGACCCGTCCGGCATCGTTGACCTGGTAGATCTTGCCGCCTTCTTCACCTTCGTTGCCCGCCGAGATGTAGAGGACGATTTCCTGCATCATCTTCGGCAATTCGGGCATCTCGGGAAGAACCGTGCTGGCCAGATCGGTGCCGGGGGCGTAGCCGCCGTGGCCGCTTCCTCCGCCGCCTCCGCCGCCATACCCGCGACCGTAGCCGTACGCCAGTTGCGAGATCCGAGGATCAAAGCGGAACCGCGGATCGAAGTAGGGCACAACGGGGCGGTAGACGTCGATCACCGGTCCAGCGCGTTCGGGCAGGTGGATATTCGGACCAAATTCGTGAACTCGAAAACGGGGCCCTCCAGCCAGGTTCACGTACCGGGGGCCGATTACAGGGGCGGGACCGGCACTGCCACCGCCACCACCGCCGGCACCGCCACCTCCCGGCGCCATGGGGTTATTCATGCTCATCGGGTTCTCGGACGGAGGCATTTGGGCGGCGTTCGGCTCCATGGGGGCTTGCTCAGCCGGACCGGCCATCGCGCCCGTCCCGGATCCGGCGCCTGATCCCTGTCCGGGACCACCGGCCCCCGGAGCAGCAAAACGTTCTTCGGGCCCAGGACCTTGTCCCTGGCCCGAAGCAGGACCTTCTCCGCTACCCGTCTCCTGTCCCTGACCGGAACCCGTGCCCGAACCGGCCCCTTGGCCCCGTCCCGAACCAGCTTCGGGACCCTGGCCAGAGCCCGCAGCTTGGCCAGAACCGGTTCCTTGACCGCTGCCGGAGCCCAAGCCTTGACCGGCTGCCCCAGGACCGACACCGGAACCGCTTGCCGGCGCCATGCCGGGAAGGCCAGCCGCTGGCACCGTGCTGGAGCCTGGGGGAGCCATGCCGGGCAGCGGGCCGCCACCGAGGCCGGTTGTCAGATCGCTTGCGACCCCAGAGCCGGCGGCCGATGCAGCGGCCGGTCCGACACCTCGGCGGCTGCCGGCGCCCGATGCGCCGCCCGTACCGCTGCCAGCGCCACCGCCGGTGCCGGCCGCAGGTCCGTTTCCGAGGCCGGGCGAGCCGAGACCACGAGCAGACGCTGAGCTCTCGATTCGAGCGAGGAGCTCATCGTAGCGTCCTCGTCCCATTTCGTCGAAAGCCCAAGGGTCAAGGCCTTCCAGCGGGTTTTTCGCTCCACTGCCGCAAATGGGGCAGGCATCGCCGTAGGGGCATCCGCCGGAGCCCGTACCGCTGCCGCCCGCTCCACCTCCGTGACCATGACCGCCACCGCCACCCGCCGTGTAACCATCAATGTGGTGAGTCACGACATTCTCCTGGACGACCGCGGGAGAGCCCTCGTGGACCACCGAATCCCGGTGAATGATCACGGGATTGACTGGATCAGGAACGACGACACTCTCCGGCGGAGGCACGTCGGTGCGAGTGACGGGCAGGCGAATGACGCTTTCAGACGGAGGCACGTAGACCGGGGTGGGGTCGGCCACGGCGGGAACAGGTGCCGGCTGAGCAACCGTTGCGGGAACTGGGCGGGGAGCAAACAGCGGAATCCGTTGGCCCTGTCCTTCGAGATAGAGCCCCTCGAGGCTGGCCCATGGGGTGTCGCGCTCGAAGACGAGCTGCGACTTCTTGGGATCGGCCCCAAAAATCTCGCCCACCGTCTTGCCCTCGCTGTCGACGACACGGAAGTTGTGAAGCTTCCGCTGCGAATTGGCGGGGTCAAACTTGACCTCGAGGTGGAGATACTTGAGGGGCCCGGCGGTATCGCCGGTCTCGGGTTTCGCGTGGCGGTGTGAGTCGCTTCTGGAGACACTCGATATGTCCCAGGGCCGGGAGGCGGCGGGCTGGGCTGCCCCCTGGGTGACCAGGATCGCGGCCGTCGCGCAGAGAAGCATGATTTGACGCATCGGACAACCTCCTGGTTCTCCCGGTTGCAGGCCGCCGGTGCGGAAGAAACGGCACCTGCAGTTCCACCACCCGAGCACGGGCTCCCCTGTCTGTTAACCCGGCCAATTGAGGAAAGTACTACGCCAAAAGCAGTTGGGACGAGTGAGGGCGCAAAACACACCCCGCCTGCCGCAGGGCTGCCAGCCCGCAGGAGCTGCCGCCCGGTCGAAAGGGCCCGCTCCCGCAGACTCCAAGTCTGTGCGAAAAACTCAACGATCTCAGCAGGCGGCGGTACAGACCGTGGCGGGTCACTCCACCACCTGTAAGTGTATCGATAGCGGGGCTGTTGTGCAAAGGAATCGATGGCTCCGGGGCTCAGGGTAAACCCCGGTATTGGGGGGGAGAGACCAGGTGACGACGGTTGGCCGATCGGGGACCGACCTGGGCGTTGTCGCATGGCGTGGGGGATAGAAGACGAGAAATCGCTGCCAACCGCCTGGGGTCCGCCCGCATTGTGCCCTCCCCAATAGAAGGGCACACTGGCGGCATGGAACGCGTCTGCTTTGACCGCGGAATCGCTGCCGACAGAGTTCGTCTTCCGTGTGGTCTTCTACGCGTGTTGTCGTCGATCAGGAACGCTCGCGAGGAGCCCCTTACTTTTTCGGGGCCTTCTTCGCTGCCTTCTTGGCCGTGGCCTTCTTGGTGGGGGCCTTTTTGGCGGCCTTCTTTTTTGCCGACTTCTTCTTCGAGGGCCCGGCGGCCTCGCGTTCGGCGAGCAGCTTGAGCGCCTGCTCCATGGTCAGCTCGGCGGGCTGCATGGTGCGCGGCAGGCTGGCGTTGGTGACGCCATCGGTCACGTAGGGGCCATAGCGGCCGTCGAGTAGCTCAATGGGATTGCCGGTGACGGGTGATTCGGCAAAGACCTTGATCGGCTCCTTCTTGCGGCTTGAGCCACGGCCGCGCTTGGGTTGGGCCAGGAGCTCGATGGCCTGCTCGAGCGTAACGTCCAGGGGGGACAGATCGCCCGGGAGTGAACGGGTTTCGTCGCCCCATTTCACATAGGGTCCAAAACGGCCCGAATGGGCAAACACACCCTCGCCGTTGTCGGGGTGGGCGCCGAGATTGCGAGGCAGGCTGAGCAGCCTGAGCGCGGTTTCCAGGTCGAGCTGGTGAGGTTCCATGCCCTTCAGGAGCGAGGCATTCTGGGGCTTCTCCTCATCGTCGGCGTTGCCGCGCTGGACGTAGGGGCCAAAACGGCCCATCTTCACATAGACCGGCTTCCCTGTGTCCGGGCAATGGCCCAGCGGCTCTTCTCCCTGGGCCGACTTGTCCAGCATCTCGAGGGCCACCTCGAGCGTCAATTCGTCGGGCGGCATGTTGTCGGGAATGCTGGCGCGGCGCTGGCCATCGCCCTGCTCGATGAACGGGCCGTAACGGCCCACGCGAACCACGACCTCGGCTCCGCCTTCCGGCGTGCCGAGCGGGATCCGGCTCACGTTGCGGGCGTCGATCTCGTCGACCTTGCTGTCGAGCTGTTTTTTCAGCCCCGGGTGGTCGTTGCCGAAATAGAACTCCGACAAATAGTCGACGTGGCCCATTTCGCCGCGGCTGATGGCGTCGAGCTCGTCTTCCATCTGGGCCGTGAAGGTGTAGTCAACCAGGTCGGGCAGGTGGGTCTCCAGCAGTTGGCAAACGGCAAACGCGATCCATGTGGGCACCAGCGCGCCGTTGCGCTTGAAAACGTAATTGCGGGCCAGGATGGTCTCGATGATGGAAGCGTAGGTGCTCGGGCGGCCGATTCCCTTTTCTTCGAGGGTCCGGGTCAGGGCAGCTTCGCTGTAGCGATTGGGCGGCTTGGTGGTGTGCGATTTCGGTTCGAGCTGGCGGCAGTCGAGGTTCTCGCCTTTGACCACGGCCGGCAGAATCGCCTCCCGATCGGCCAAGTCGGCTTCGGGATCGTCGGAACCTTCCACGTAAGCCCGCAGGTAGCCGGGAAACTCGATCGTCTTGCCACTCGCCTGGAACAATGCCCCCTCGCACTCCACCGTGATCGTGATACGGCGGCCGCGAGCATCTGCCATCTGGCTGGCGACCGTGCGTTTCCAGATCAGGTCGTACAGCCGGAACTCGTCGCTGGTAAGCGAGGCCCGCAGCTTCTCCGGAAGGTCAAAGGGGTGGCCGGCGGGCCGGATCGCCTCGTGGGCCTCCTGGGCGTTCTTGACCCGTGTCTGGTAGACTCGGGGCTTGTCGGGAAGATACTCGCTGCCGTACTGGGAGCGGACCAGGCTGCGGGCCGCCTCGATCGCCACGCTGGCAAGATTCGTCGAGTCGGTACGCATGTAGGTGATGTGGCCGTTTTCGTAGAGACTCTGCGCCACCTGCATCGTCGCCCGTGCCGTCATGCCGTACTTGCGGTTGGCCTCCTGCTGGAGCGTGCTGGTGGTGAACGGCGGATACGGCCGGGTGACGTAGGGTTTGTCTTCCACGTTGAGGACCCGGCACTTGCCGCGGCGGATTCGCGCCAGCAGCTCGTTGGCCTCCTGCTCGGTGAGAAGCAGGAGCGAGCCCACCTTCAGCACGCCGGTCGCCGGATCGAAATCGCGGCTGGCAGGAACACGGCGCCCGTCGACCGAACTCAGCGTGGCCTGAAACGCCTCGCCGGTGGCGCGGGCAAAGGTCGCCTGGAGATCCCAATAGGTCGCGGGGACGAAGGCCATCCGCGCCCGTTCCCGTTCGACGATCAGGCGCACGGCCACGCTTTGGACACGGCCGGCCGACAATTTCGGGCGGACCTTGCGCCAGAGCAGCGGCGAGACCTCGTAGCCGTAGAGGCGATCGATGATACGCCGGGTCTCCTGAGCCCGCACCAGCGCCTCGTCGATATCGCGAGGGCTTTCGAGTGCGTCGAGGATCGCCTCCTTGGTGATCTCGTGGAAAACGAGGCGATGAACCGGCACCTTGGGCTTGAGCAACTGGCAAAGGTGCCAACTGATCGCCTCCCCTTCGCGATCTTCGTCCGTTGCCAGGTAGAGCTGATCGGCCTGTTTCAGAAGCGACTTGAGTTTCTGGACCTGTTTGCTCTTGCCGCGGGAGACAATATAGACGGGCTCGAAGTTCTGCTTGACGTTCACCCCGAGGTAGGCCCAGTCTTCGCCCTTATACTGTTCGGGAACCTCCTTGGCTCCCTGAGGCAGGTCGCGAACATGTCCGATACTGGCCTCAATCGTGTAGGCCGGTCCGAGGAATTTTCCAATCGTCCTCGCCTTGGCGGGAGACTCCACGATCACCAGGGAATTGCTGGGGGAAGCCGGCTTCTTTTTGGCCATGTCAGGTTGTCGGAAGTGCGTGATTCGAAAACTGAAAAGCGGCTGGACTCCAGGTCGATCGGCTCGGTCCCTTACGCTCTCCACGGCTATCGGGGCGATGCCCTGGGGCACCTGGGGGCCGGCGAAGGAAGGCGGCGGAGCGAGGAGTACGTGCCGGTGTGGGCGGCCGCCGAGCCATCGCTCGATCGTTGCACCCTGCCTTCGTCGGAATCCACTCAAACCGGCAACTATATCATATGAGGGCGCGGGTACGAACAGGGAAGCTGCTCCACGATCCTCATTCGACCCGCCGGGGCTACAGAATGTTGTAGCATTCGCCCGGCAAAGGGGAAAAGAGCTGCTTTCTTGTGCTATTTGGATGATCGATCCGCACAATCAGCTCTTTTGGGATTGCAATTAATACCACGGATTTTAGAATTGCCGGATTCGGGGGTCGTTTTGGCGGCGCTCCCATTAATACCGGTTTCCTCTCCTAGTCAAGTCGAGCATGTCGGGGGCCAGCCCCACCAAAGAAGGATTCCTGAATGGCCAATCCGGTTAAATTGTTCCGTAAAAACCGCAAACTTTGGCTTGCCAGCCTCACGATCCTTGCAATGGGGGGGTTCGTCGTACTTCCCACCGTGATGCAGATGATGGGACAACGAGGTCAGGCCGCCGCTCGCAAAGACGTTGTGACGACGAAGCGCTACGGGAACCTGAGCAGGATAGAAGTGGGGCAACTCCAGAACGATCGGCAGATCGTGCGGCGTTTTCTGAACGACGTGGCCCGTCAGGTCAGCACCAAACAGCCCAACCGTCAGATGCCGGTTGCCTTGATGGTTGCCCAGGGGCTCCCGGTCGAAGAGCCGGCTGTGGTGGAAACCTGGGTCCTGGCTAACCATGCCGATGAGCTGGGTATTGCGATCGACAAGGCAGCGGTCAACGACTTCATCCAGGAGGTCAGCGAAGGGGCTGTCACGCAGCAGGAGATGATCCAGCTTCTGGACAACATGGGGCTGGCGGAAAGCCAATTGTTCCGGCTGCTGGGATACGAACTGAAGGCAATGCGGATTCAGCACCTGGTTCGCTCCGGACTGGCACCGATAACGCCCGGCGAACGCTGGGACTACTATCAGCGGCTGCACCGCAGCATGAGCATCGAACTGGCCGAGTTGCCGGTCGAGCGATTTGTGGGCACGGTGGGCGATCCGGACGAGACCGCGCTGCAGGAGTTCTTCGACAAGTACAAGGACAAGGAGCATGTGCCCGAGTCGCCTGAACCGGGATTCATGATCCCCAGGCGGATCGCGGTCGAGTACTTCAAGGTCGACTACGATCACCTGTTTGCCGAGGGAGAACTCGAGAAGTACTACGAGGAACACAAGGAGGAATTCAAGCGTCCGGTTGCCGAACCGGCGCCGAGCACGCCGGCCGCCGAGCAGCCGCAGACCAGCGCAGCCCCTGCGGAGCAGCCGGCCCCCAAGGCCGCCGAGACGATCGAGCCGAAGACCGAACCAGCCCCGTCGGAAGGCGAGAAGAAGGCGGAGCCCGTCGAGACCAAAAGCGAACCAGCCCCGCCGGAAGGCGAGAAGAAGACGGAGCCCGCCGAGGCCAAAGGCGAAGCGGCCGCGCCGACTGCTCCCGCGGAAGAGAAAAAAGACGCGGCCGAGCCGAAAGCGGAGGAAGCTCCGAAGCCGACCGATGGAAGCCGGGCCCGCAGCCGTTCGATCTTCCAGTTGACCGCCTACCGCCCCGGCGAAGACGCCCAACCCGAAGAGAAACCGGCGGAGACCAAGGAAGCCCAACCGGCGAGCGATCCTCAGCCGAACGCCGCGGAAAAGGCTGCGGCAGCGGAGGAGAAGCCGGCCGACGAGGCAGAACAGATGCCGGGCGAAGCGAAGGCCGAGGCCCCCAAGACCGACTCGCCGGCCGAGAAACCCGAGCCGGCGCCGGCCGTTCCCGCCGCGACAGCGAAGCCGGAAGACGCCGGCACCCCCAAGGCGGCCGAGACGGAGCCCCCCGTGCAGTCGCCCTACTTCACGTTCGAAGATGTCAAACCGGAGATCCAGCGCCGGTTGGGCGCGGACAAAATCGAACGGATCTTCCGCCCCCTTGAGAACCTGATGACTCTGCATCACGATGCCCATATCCGCTACATTCGTGAACAGGACGACCAGGGCAATTCGTCGGCACCGGAGCCGGCCAGGCCCGATTTTGCCAAGCTCGCGGCCGAGGCGGGCATCGAGGCGAAGAAGACGGAACTGTTCTCGCAGCGAGAAGGAGAAGAACGCCAGTTCGACATCGC
>CAZLWV010000064.1:0-4196 GCA_964563135.1 uncultured Planctomycetaceae bacterium | reverse complement strand
GACGGAACTCCGGCCGGCGCGATCGCAGGATTCCCAGGGGAACTATTACCTGTTCTGGAAGACCGAGCAGGAGCCTGAGAAAGTGCCGACCCTGGAGGAGGAAGGGATCCGGGCAATGGCCGTAGGCGCCTGGAAGATGATCGAGGCCCGGGGAGCCGCTCAGGCGGAGGCAGAGCGGGTGGCGGCAGCGGCTCGGGCGGCGCAAACGGCAACGAAGGATCCGGTGCCGCTGAGCACCAGCCTGGCGGGCGAGAAGAACATCACGGTCCGGTCGACGGAGCCCTTTACCTGGATCGATCCGATCAGCATTCAGTTCTATTTGTGGCGGTATCAGCGCCCGCAATTGGGCACGGTCCGACTGATCGCTCCGGCAACGGAACAGGGCCAGACGCCGGCCGAGCCCGAGACACTGCGGTTCGTGGGTACCGATTTCATGGCGGCCGTGGCGGGCCTGGACAAAGGCGAGGTGGGCGTGGCATGGAACGAGCCCAAGACGGTGGCCTACATAGTGCGGATGGTCGACACCGCGCCCAACGAGCGCGACCTGCGAAGCGAGTTTCTCGCGTCCGACAATCAGCAACAACTGGAGGTCGTTGCCAGCCTGGACAAGGCAGACAGTTTCCGCCAGTGGATCAAGAGCCTGGAGGCCCAGGTCGGGCTCAAGTGGCATCAGTAAGGGGTGGCCGTCGGCCGCTCCGTTACCGGCTGCCGAGCTGTCTGCTCAGCTCCTCGGCCGTACCGACAATCCGGTCCTGGATATCGGCCGACCAGCTCAGGGCGGGCAATCCGTAGACGCTGAAGGCGCCCGCCTCGTATCCCCCCTCGGCCCGCACGCGGCTGGAAGGGATATAGGCCATCACGTCGTTGGAGTAGCCGGCCACCCAGGTTTTCTCGCCCAGCCGCTGGCGGAGAATGTGCACGTAGTCGACCACGACCTCGCCGCCGAGTGCGACGAGCCGGTAGTCGCCCAACTGCCAGACCTCGACAGGATAGCCCGCGTAGGCCTTGTCGAACGACCGGCCGGCCTGCCTCTCCTTCAGCAGCCGCCCGGCCCAGCGCCCCACATAGGTCTTCTCCGCAGCCGTCTTCTCGAGGTAGTCGTCATCCGGCTGCTCGCCGTAGGGGATCTGGATCAATTCGATCGCGGTCCGCAGCTTCGGTGCCACCGGCTCCAGCCGTCCGGCGGCAGCCTCGCAGACGGCGTCGGCCAGAGCCTTGCCATGCTGCTGGCAGAGTTCCACGGTCCGTCGCGGGTTGGGGTTCTGATCGGAACCACAGCCAGCGATAAACATGGCCTGCACGCCCGGCAACCTGTCTTCGATCACCAACTGGGCGAACCCGGCATAGTCGCCGTTCCACTGATCGATGTCGAGGGTCGTATTGTGGCAGGCATAGCCGAACAGGATCGCCCGCGGCTCACCCTGTGCCGATCGAACGGCCATCACCGGGACCATGTGGTCGACCGGCGGAATGACCCCGGGCGTGCGAGCCCCGCGACGATTCGCCCCAAAGGCCACCGAGGCGGTTCCGAGGGAAAGGCTCGCCGGTTCCAGCTTCTCCAGGGCGGCGGCGACCGTGTCGACAAGTTTTGTCTCCAACCCGGTTGAGTACTTCTCGATCCGGGCAAGCTGCTCCTCGTCGAGGGGATAAATGTCGTAGAGGGCCCCTCGCAACACTGGGCCGCTATGCGTGTGCGAGCTGCAGAACATGAGCTGAGCCCGCTGAAGACCACAGCGCTGCTGGAGCCGGTCGCAGACATTGTCGTAGATCGACCTGGGAAGGCCCAGCAGATCGAGGGAAACCAGAACGGCCTTGTGCCCCTCGGCATCCGCCAGCGCCATCGCCTTGATCCAGAGGTCGTGCATCGTGCCGACGGCCGCGTGGTCTCTGGCGGCATAGCCGGCCATCCACAACCCGGCCTCGGGGGTGATCGGGGTCTTGGCAAACCCCGCCTGCCATGCCGGATCGGCAGCCAGGGACGAGCCAACCTGGAGGAAGAGGAGCAACTGGAAGACGGCGAGAAACCTACGTCTGTTCATGGGATTCTCCGATGGACCCGAGTGAATGCCAGGAAAACAACCGCCGACCTGCCCACGGCTGCCAGCTTACCTTGGCCGTCACCTCGAGGCAATCGACCGCTGGGATCCCGCAGGAAAACTGCGAAGTGCTGATGCGGCAAGAAGAAGAGCAGGCACTCTCCCAAAGGACGCGTGCGGGAAATAGGAGTTTCTGGCACTTCTACGGGCGGCACTCGGAGAGCTCGGAGAGTGCCTACTGCTTTGCAGTTCTCCTGTGGGATCCCGGATCCCGCCGCGGCCACGCTCGATCGGGTGGGATAGGCTTTGAAGGCTTGGGGGCAGGGCGTGCCTTGGCCAGGTCGGCTGGCGCCGGGCGGATCGCGACGGTGGCAACGGTTGTGAAG
Organism: uncultured Planctomycetaceae bacterium; assembly: GCA_964563135.1. GTDB lineage: Bacteria > Planctomycetota > Planctomycetia > Pirellulales > Thermoguttaceae > JAAYAY01. Next base: position 1,774 of record CAZLWV010000064.1, on the reverse strand, counting down.
TCAGTGGTGGACGCGGGGGGAATATTGTATGTTTTCCCATACGGCGGAGGATTTCCCCTTTGGAGCCGATCCCAGAGGTCCGCAAGCTGCCGGTAACCACCGCGCTGTCAGACGCCTCCCTGACGGTTCTGGGACAGGCCCTTGGACACGCTGCGAGAAGGCAGGTCTGAACAATGTTGGAACTGGTCGACCTGGGCAAGGAACTGTCGAAGGACGTTTACCGGACCGTCTTCCCGAATCTTGAGACACGGCTGGGAGCTTGCCAGCGGGCGGCGCTGGAAGCGGGGGTTCCCGTGATTGTCGTGTTCGAGGGCCTGGATGCAGCGGGCAAGGGGAGCCTGATCAACTCGATGAGCCAGGCCCTCGATCCGCGCGGATTCACGGTCCACCCGATCAGCGCACCGAACGAGAGCGAGCGCTACTATCCCTGGATGTGGCGGTTCCGATCGGTGGTTCCACCGGATGGCAAGATCGCCATTTTCGACCGCTCCTGGTATGGGCGGGTGCTGGTAGAACGGATCGAAGAGCAACTCTCGCTGCGGCAGTGGGAGCAGGCGTATGAGGACATCCAGCAGTTCGAGCGGCAACTGGCCGACGCCGGGCGGGTGATCGTCAAGTTCTGGCTGCACATCAGCAAAGAAGAACAGAAGAAGCGGTTCAAGAAGATCGGCAAGGACCCGGTGCTGGCCTGGAAGGTGGGCAAGCAGGAATGGCGTCATCACCAGAAATACGACGTCTGGATCGAGGCGGTGGAGGAGATGCTGCAGCGGACCAGTGCTGCCCATGCTCCGTGGACGGTCGTCGAAGCCACGGACTCGCGTTTTGCCCGCGTCAAGGTGTTTGAGACGGTGATCGAGGCGATCCAGCAGGAGCTTCAGCGGCGGGCGGCCGCACCCAAGGTCAAGCCGCAGCCGATGCCGAAGCCCGAGATCTCGCCCACGCAGGACCGCACGATCCTCGACCGCATCGATACCAGCCTCTCGCTCGAACGCCAGGAGTACAACGACGAGCTCGACCGACTGCAGAAGCGAATCTTCCAGCTCGAGCACGAGATCTACATTGCCCGCATCCCCGCGGTGATCGTCTACGAGGGATGGGATGCGGCAGGCAAAGGGGGCAACATCAAGCGGCTGACCCGCGGGCTCGACCCACGCGGCTACGAAGTGGTGCCGATTGCCGCCCCCACGCCGCTCGAGAAGAGCCACCATTACCTCTGGCGGTTCTGGAGCAAGCTGCCGAAGGCCGGGCACATCACGATCTTCGACCGTTCGTGGTACGGCCGGGTGATGGTCGAGCGAATCGAGGGCTTCTGCACAGAGGACGAGTGGCGCAGGGCGTATCGGGAGATCAACGAGTTCGAGAAGCAACTGGCCGATTTCGGCACGGCGATTTCGCCGATCAGCCTGCCCGGAAGCTCACTTGGGCGCCTCGGTTCGCTTTCGGGTGCGCCGGCCGGTCTTCGTCATGCTCCACTCCTTGGTGAGGGTCTCGAAGATTTCCGGCGATTCGTAGCGAATGATATTCTTGCCCTCAGGCATCGGTCCGATGAGGCCGCGGAATACGGGAAGGCCCCGCAGACCGAGGTCGGTGCTGCAGTCGTCGATGCCGATCTGCAAGTGGCGCTTGAGCAAGTCCTCCTGACTACCGTAATCGCGAATGCGGATCTCTCCGTTCGCACCGCGCGTTACGACTCGAAAGGTGTCTTTCTTCATGGAACGTCCTTCTGGAAGGAAACGGAACACCCGCCCCGTCAACCGGACAAAACTCGACCGGC
>CAZLWV010000063.1:21141-40240 GCA_964563135.1 uncultured Planctomycetaceae bacterium | reverse complement strand
TGCCACCCGGGCCACCCATCATTCCCGGGCCACCCATCATACCACCGGGGCCTCCCATCATGCCTGGGCCGCCCATCATTCCGCCGGGACCGCCGCCCCGCGAGCCGCCTTCACGGTCGCCCCGCATGAAGGGCGGCTGTGCGGCAATTTGGGTGGCACCAGAGGCCACTGCCATGAAGATCGCAAGGAGCGGAGTGTATCTGACCATGGCGAACCCCCTTCGCGTGAAGGGACGAGCGTTGGTGATAAGTTGCGGTTTGAGGGCGAGGTCGTCGGGAGAAAACCTGGTGGCCGGCGCCGCAGGCAAGCCCTCAGGGCGGACTAATTTCTAGTGTATCAACGCAAGCGAGGGGAGCCAGAAGCTTCTTCCGGGAATCCTGCGTCCCTTGTAATCGCAATGGCGTGCTGTAGATTGAACCCCGTAGCTATGGGAGGGTTCCTGGGGGACCGGGCAGAAAAGCCGGCCGAAACCCTCCGTTGCACGTGGTGTTAAAGGGAATGTGCGGCCGGGCACAGGGCATGGCCGCGAGCATAGACGTTCCGTGGCAATCTGGCATACGAGAAAGGGAGCTTTCAATGAGGTGGACCCCCCGTTTGGCAAGAGTGGCAGTATTTGCCTTGACAGTGGCGTTGATCGCCGGTTCGGCGATGGCCCAACCTGGTGGCGGCGGCCGAGAACGTGGTGGACCGGGCGGCGGCCCCGGCGGAATGGGTGGCATGGGCGGCCCCGGCATGGGCCGAGGAGGCTTCGGTTTTGGGGTCACGAGTCTGCTGCGAACCGAGTTGGTGCAGGCGGAGCTGGGAGTCGACAAGGCGACCGTGGAGAAGGCTGACGAAGCGGTGAGGGCCTTGAGGGAGCAACAGATGGCCAGTGGCGGCGGTTTCGCAAATCTGCGAGATCTGCCGGAGGACGAACGCCGGGCCAAGATGGACGAGATGCGGGCCAAGATGCAGGAGTTCCAGAAGGAGCAAGAGAAGAAGATCGCCGAGATCATTGGGATGGAGAAATTCGGCCGCCTGAAGGAGATTGAGCTTCAGATGGCCGGCGTTTCGGCGATGGGCCGCTCGGAAGTGGCCGACTACCTGGGCCTGAGCCAGGAGCAAAAGGACAAGATCGGCCAGATCATGGATGCCAATCGTGGAAAAGCGATGGAGAAGATGCGGTCGCTCTTCACAGGCGATTTCCGCCAGATGAGCGAAGAAGAGCGAGCGGCCGCCCGTGAGAAGATGCAGGCCGCACAGGCCGAACTGCAGAAGGAGCTCGAGACGGAAGTCATGGCGGTGTTGACCGACGAGCAGAAGACGAAGCTGGGCCAGATGATGGGCGAGCCTTTCGCCAAGATGGAAGAACTGCGCCAGCAGGTGCGAGAGAGTTTTGGCCGTGGAGGCTTCGGTGGCGACCGCGGCCCGCGCGGTGAGCGAGGCCAGCGTGGCGATCGGGGCAATCGGGGCAATCGAGGCGAGGACCGCCCCCAGCGGCCCACCTAGTTTCATACTGTCTATTGCAGGCTGGCAGTTCCAGCGTGTGAGCAGATTTCGTCCCGGCCGGATACCCCCATTACAGCGGGGGTTCCGCCGGGACATGTTGTTTTTCGTAATTAGAATGAAAGTGATGGACGGACACGGCGGCAAGGCCGTATCGTGGAGTTGGGTGGATGGAGGATTGGAGAATCCGTACCTTTTTCCAGGGCGGCTTTCGGTCAGCGTCGGCTGAAGCCGGGCGGACCGGAATGAGCCTCCGGTTCTCAAGCGGCCGCGAGCCGGCATTTCACCCACCAGGGCCTGCCTCCCATTTGACGGAATCGAGCGATGGAAGCCGGTGAAGTTCTGCTGAAAAAGGGTCTGCTGGACTCGAAACAGATCGAGCAGTCGCGACGCGCCCAGGCCGATGGCATGCGGTTGGACGAGTCGGCGGTGAATCTTGGATTCATCACCGAAGAAGCGGCGCTGCGGGCGCTGGGCGAGGAAATCGGCGTGCGCTATGTGGACCTGAACGAGACGAAGGTCGATCTTTCGCTGCTCAAGGGGTTCCCCGCAAAGCTCATCCACCGGGAATCGGTGTTCCCGATCGAGCAGCGGAACGGATCGCTGGTGGTGGCAACGAGCGACCCGTTCAACCTGTACGCGCTGGACCAAATCAGTTCTGCGACCGGCAAGTCGGTGATTCCGGTGCTGGCCTCGAGCGAAGAAATCGCCAAGCTGATCAAGACCCATTTCGGCGTGGGAAGCGAAACGGTCGAGGGGTTGATCGCCCAGGCCGACGACTCGCCGATCGAGCTGCTGGAAGAGATCGAGTCGGACGGCTCCGAGCTGTCGGAAATGGCCCAGGAACCCTCCGTGGTCCGGCTGGTCAACGAGATTCTGCTGGAGGCCCTGGAATCGCGGGCGAGCGACGTGCACGTGGAATCGGAGGCAGAATCGCTGCGGATCCGGTATCGCATCGACGGCGTGCTCCAGCCGCAGCCGGTTCCGCCGGAGATCAACCGGTTTCGTTCGGCCATCATCAGCCGCCTGAAGATCATGGCCCGAATGAACATCGCCGAACGGCGTCTGCCCCAGGACGGCCGGATCCAGTTGAAGGTTTCCGGGCGCGAAGTCGACGTGCGTGTTTCCGTGCTGCCGATGATCCACGGCGAAGGAGTGGTGCTTCGACTTCTCGACAAGAGCGCGATCGACTTCTCTCTCGGCAAGCTGGGGATGCAGCCGAAGGTCTACGAGATGTTCCGGGAGATCATCCACCTGCCGCACGGGATCGTGCTCTCGGTGGGCCCGACCGGATCGGGCAAGACGACGACGCTCTACGGATCGCTGCTGGAGATCCGCTCGCCGGAAACGAAGATCATCACCACGGAAGACCCCGTGGAATACCAATTGTCGGGAATCAACCAGATCCAGGTGCACAGCAAGATCGGGCTGACGTTTGCCCACTGCCTGCGGAGCATCCTGCGGCACGACCCGGACGTGGTGCTGGTGGGCGAAATCCGCGATCTGGAAACGGCCGAGAACGCGATTCAGGCTTCGCTCACCGGGCACATGGTGTTCAGCACCCTGCACACGAACGACGCAGCCGGGGCTTACACGCGACTGACCGACATGCAGGTCGAACCGTTCCTGGTGGCCAGCACGCTGGAAGCGGTGATGGGACAGCGGCTGGTCCGCGTGCTGTGTAAGGAATGCCGAGAGGAGTACGAGCCGCAGGCGGGCGAGCTGCCAAAGGACTTTCCGGCCGAGCAGATGGGAGCCAGCGGCACGATTTACCGTGCCCGCGGATGCAGGGCCTGCCGCCACCTGGGCTACCGGGGACGCGTCGGGCTGTTCGAATTGCTGGTCACCACCGAGGAGATTCGCCGCCTGGCCCACGACCGCGCCAACACCTGGACGATTCAGAAGCAGGCGAGGGAGCAGGGAATGATGACGATGCGCGAGGACGGGTGGGAGAAGGTTCTCGCGGGCACCACCAGCGTGGAGGAGGTGGTACGCGTGACGAAAGAGAATCCCTATTGAATGTCGAAGGAAATCCGGAATCCGAATAACGAAACACGAGACAGAGCAGGCGAAGGTGTTCCAGATCCGAATGGCCGGAACGGTCTGCAGATGAGGCGTCTTCTGCCCATGGGACACGCAGTCCCGCCAGCATTGATGGTCTTGGCGTCTTGGCATTCGGGTTCATTTCGCATTTCGCGGTTCGGATTCCGGATTTCCAGTTCCACGGCGTGGGCGTTGCCACCGGGTGAAACCGATGCCTGAGTTTTCTTACATTGCGCGGACCCCGGAAGGGGAAAAGGTTGCCGGGGCGATCACGGCGGGGACGGAGCGCGAGGCGCTGGCGAGCCTCGCGGGGCGTTCGCTGTTTCCGATGGAGGTTCGGGTCGACGTTCCGGTGACGGCGCCCAGCAAGGTTCGGCGGGTGCCCGCCCAGTTGCGGGCAACCATGTACTCCCAGCTTGCCGACCTGCTGCGAAGCGGCGTTCCCTTGCTGCGAAGCCTGGGCGTGCTGATCCGGCAGACCAACCATGCGGGCCTCAAGGAAGTTCTGGGCGAAGTCCACCGCCACGTGGAAGACGGGGCCACGCTTTCGGAAGCCATGGCCCGTTATCCGCGGGTGTTCGGCGAGATGGCGATCAGCATGGTTCGGGCCGGGAGCGAAGGGGGATTCCTGGAAGAGGCCTTGTCGCGAGTGGCCGATTTTACCGAAACGCAAGAGGATCTGCGGAAACGAACGACCGGAGCCCTGGCCTACCCCGTGTTTCTGGGGGTGGTAGGAACTCTGGTGGTCATCGTGCTGATGATCTTCTTCGTTCCCAAGTTCGAGAATCTGTTCGACGACCTGCGTGCCCGCGGGCAATTGCCGATCGTGACCGATCTGCTGCTGAACGTGAGCGCGGTGATGGGCAGATACTGGATCCCGATGGGGGTGGCGGTCGTGGCGGCCGGAATGCTGCTGGGGCGGTGGCTGAAGACCGACCTGGGCCGCCTGACACTGGACCGGATCCGGATCAAGCTGCCGATCGTGGGCAAGGTGTTTCTGAGCCTGGCGGTGGCCCGTTTTTGCCGCGTGCTGGGCACGCTGCTGCACAACGGCGTGCCGATCGTCCGCTCGCTGGAGATTTCGGCCGATGCCACGGGAAACCGGGTGCTGGGACTGGCCATTGTGGAGGCTTCGGAGAATATTTCGGGAGGCCAGTCACTGGCGGGTCCGTTGGCGCAGAGCGGCCATTTCCCGCCGATGGTCGTGGAGATGGTGGCGGTGGCGGAGGAATCCAACACCCTCGAACATGTGCTGCTGGATATTGCCGACTCGCTCGAGCGCCGGACGTGGCGGCAACTGGACATCGCCGTGCGGCTGATCGAACCGATCATGTTGCTGATGCTGGCGAGCGTGGTGCTCGTGCTGGTCGTGGCGTTGCTGCTGCCGGTGCTGAAGATGAGTACGACCATTTAGCGGAAGGATAACGAAGGAAACTCGGGTCAATTTGAGGAGTCCACGACCATGTCGAGACAACGACGAGCGCGTCGAGGGGGACAAGGCTTCACGCTGGTGGAAGTCTTGCTGGTCCTCGTGATTCTGGTGGTGATCGCATCGCTGGCGGTCACGGCCTACGGCCCCGTGCGGAAACAGGCCAACGTCAAGGCGGCCCGGGCCCAGATCGGGGTTTTCGAGTCGGCCCTGGGGTTGTATCAGGTGAACGTCGGCGACTATCCGTCGACGGACATCGGCCTGGAGGGTCTGCGGGAGGCCCCCAGCGATCTGGACGACCCCGACAAGTGGGAAGGCCCGTATCTGGCCAAGGCGGTCCCGAACGATCCCTGGGGGCAGCCGTACCAGTACGAGTATCCGGGGACGCACGATGAGAGCCTTCCCGACATCTGGTCGATGGGCCCCGACATGGTCGACGGCACGGAAGACGATGTAGGCAACTGGTCGGAGACCGAGAAATAGCCGATCGGCGGCGACGATGCAGGGAGGATCGGCGCCGACCGCGGCCGGAGTATGATGTGCCGGACGGACTGATGCATCCACGATCGCCAATCCCCCAGCGCCACGCCATCACGTTGATCGAGGTTCTCCTCGTCTTGACGTTGCTGGTGATGATGGCGGCGATGGCCTGGCCGGCCATGGACCGCCCCATGGCCGACCAACGCCTGCGGAAGGCGGCCGACAAGCTGCAGGCCGCGTGGTCGCGGGCGCGAATCGACGCCATATCGACCGGGCAGACCTACCTATTCCGATGCACGCTCGAGTCGGACGAGTACACGATCCAGGCGCAGGCCGGGCCGGAGTCCGTGGCCGCGATCAGCAGTTCCAACGAAGGCGAGTTCGACGAGAGCGAGAGCCCCTCGACCGAGCCGCTGGCGAGCAAGACCGGCAGACTTCCGGAAGACGTCACCTTTGTGGACGGCAGCGTGGTCTTCGACACCAGGGCGACCATTTTCACCGAAGTGACCGAGGAACTGGACCGGGAGTCGTCGGGGACATGCCTGGAACCAATCCTCTTCTTCCCCGACGGCACCACGTCGACGGCCACGCTGATCCTGGAGAACAAGTACCAGCGGCGTATCGAGCTGTCGCTCCGCGGACTGACCGGCGTGGTGACCGTGGGCGACACCTATTCGGCCGACGACTCGCTGCATGCCGCCGACGGGTCGCTCGAGTCCGGGGAAGAATCGCTGGGAGTCCGGAGAAACGATTGACGGTGCCCGCATGTGCTGTGCCAGTGTTTCCAAACCGTTCTGCACGCTGCGGACCACCCCGGGCAAGAGGCGCCCGCGGGCGTGCAGGGGCGTGCAGGCGTTGAGGCGGCGGAGACAGAAAGGGTTCTCGCTGCTGGAGGTAGTGCTTTCGCTGGCGATCCTGGGCGGATCGATGGCGGTGCTGGGAGAGGTGGTGCGGCACTCGATGGAAAACGCCCGGGTTGCCCGCGACCTGACCGACGCCGAGTTCTACTGCGAATCGATCCTGGCCGAGATCGAGGTGGGCCTGCGGACAACCGACCCGGTTTCCGACGAGCCGATCGAACCTTTGTCCGAGTCAACCCTGGCCGCAACGACGCTTTCAGGCGAGACGGGCTGGCTGTGTTCGATCGAGAGCGAGCCGATCGACGAGGAGGGGCTCGTGCTGTTGTCGGTCAGCGTCTCGCAGGATCCGAGCAGGGTGAAAAAGCCGGTGACGTTCACCCTGACGCGGATGTTTCTGGACCAGTCGCAGATGAGCACCGACATGACCGGAAGCGAGGACGAGGGACTGTGAACGGGACGGGACTATTGCCGAGCGATCCGCGGTTTTCGAGGCGAAGGGGCTTCACGCTCATCGAGGTGCTCCTGTCGCTGGGGCTGGCCGCGCTGGTGCTGGTGGCGCTGGCGACCGCCATCGACGTTCACCTGCGGGCCATGCGGGTGGGGCGCACCCACGTCGAGGAAGCGCAACTCGCCCGGGCCCTGCTGTTTCGGATCGAAGACGACCTGCGCAACGCGGCCGTGATCAATCCGGTCGATTCGACCAAGATTCCGCCGGCATCGTCGACAAGCACCGCGACAACGGGAGGGACAGGCACTGCCGGGACGGCGGGAACGGCCGGCACTGCCGGAACCGCAGGCACCGCAGGCACTGCGGAGACCTCGACAACCACGGAGGATTCGGATACGTCGACGGACACCGAGGATGAAGAGTATGTGCTCGGCCTGTACGGGGAATCGGATTGGATGCAGGTCGACGTGCGGCGCACGCCGCGGCTGGACCAGTACGACTACGAGTCGCTGCCGAGCGAGTCGGAGGTGCTGGCCGACCGGGTGAGCGGCATCAAGACCGTGTATTACGCGCTGGGTGCCGAGACGGGTCTGGTGTCTGCCGGAGCGGACTACCGGGGCGGGCTCTTGCGGCGCGAGATCGATCGAGAACTGACGCGGTGGGCCGACGACGCGGGATCGCTCAGCACGGTCGACCAGGAGTTGGAACCCATCGCTCCCGAAGTGACCGATCTGGAGTTCCTGTATTACGACGGCAGCCAATGGATCGATGCGTGGGACAGCACGGAGATGGGCGGGTTGCCGAAGGCCGTGCGCGTATCGCTGGCGATCATGCCGCGGGAGCAGTTTGCCAAGTGGACCAAGGCGGAGGACCGCTCGGGGAACGAGCTGGAGGAGACCGCCAATTTCGTCTACTCGCTGACGATCGCCCTGCCGGTGGCGGAAGGGGATCAGTCGAGTTCAATCGACTCGGAAGAAAGCAGCGGGGGCAGCCAGGCCGAGGAGACGTCGGAATGAACGGCTCTCGACCGCTCCGCGGGACCAAATCCAAGGCCGTCAGACCACTGCCCATCAGGAGCGGAGGCCGTGGCGCAGCGAGAGCCCGGCGCGTGAATGCCGGCGGGCGACGGCGATCTGGCCGCGGCATGGTGCTGGTGGTGGTGCTGGTGGTGGTTTCGCTGCTGACGCTGGCGGCATTGACGTTTTCCCAGTTGATGCTGGCCGAACGGCAGGCGACGGAACTGGCCGGGCGGCGTCTTCAGGCCCGGGCCCTGGCCCAGTCGGGAATCGACTACGTGCGGCTGATGCTCGCGCAGGACGAGACATCGCTGATGGAACGGGGAGGCCTCTACAACAACCCCTATGAGCTGTCCGGCAACCTGGTGGTCGACGATACGGACGGGCGCCGGCGAGGCCGTTTTGCGGTGATCTCGCCTGGCCTGCAGAACGGGTATTACTCCGGAGTGCGGTACGGCCTGGAGGATGAATCGACCAAGCTCAACCTCAACGTGGTGGTACAGTTCGATGCCGAGCAGGCGGGAACCGGACGGGAGATTCTGATGAAGCTGCCCGGCATGACGGAAGACATCGCCGACGCGATTCTCGACTGGATCGACGCCGACGACGAAACTCGCGACTACGGAGCGGAGTCGGACTACTACTCCGCCCAGGTGCCGGGCTACGCCCCGAAAAACGGACCGCTGGACTCGATCGACGAGCTGCTGCTGGTCCGCGACGTGACGCCCTGGCTCCTCTACGGCGTGGACGCCAACCGCAACGGCAACACCGACAGCACGGAGCCCGACAGCCAGAGCCTGGTGGACGTGGACAACACCGATGGATCGCTCAACAGCGGCTGGGCCTCCTACCTGACGGTGCACAGCATGGAAAGCAACACGAGCGAGGAGGGGGAATCGAAGATCGATCTGAACCAGGACGATCTGGAAACGCTGTACGACGAGCTGGCTGAGGCTCTGTCGGCCGAGTGGGCCACGTTCATCGTTGCCTACCGGCAGAACGGCCCCTCGACCAGCACGAACACCCAGCAGCAGCAACAGGCGTCTGGCATCCAGAAGGCCAGCATCAACTTCGAGGGTCAGGCGAGCCAGGAGATCGGCAGCGTGCTGGATCTGGTGGGAGTGGGCACGCAGATTACCCTGCAGAACCAGCAGGGAGGTGGCGGTGGTGGAGGTGGTGGTGGCGCTGGTGGTAGTGGTGGAGGTAGTGGAGGTGGAGGTAGCAGCACCAGTGGCGGTAGCAGCAGCGGCACACAGCTTGCTCCGCTTCTGGAGGAAAACTCGGCCGAACTGGAGTCGGAACTGATCAAACTGCTCGACACGGTCACGGTCTCGTCGGAAGAGACGATTTCGGGGCGGATCAACATCAACCAGGCCTCGCGAACGGTGCTGTTGACCATTCCGGGCATGACGGAAGAGACAGCCGACCGGATCCTAGCCAACCGGATCGAGGATCCCCTGGATGCGGACGAGGGGCAGGTCTACACGATATGGCCGCTTATCGAGGGGGTGGTGGACCTCAAAACCATGAAGAGCCTGGAGCGTTATATATGTACGGCCGGTAGCGTCTACCGGGCCCAGATCGTGGGGTACTTCGATGGCGGAGGCCCCTATGCCCGCCTCGAGGTGCTGTTTGATGCTACCCAGAGCCCCCCTACCGTATTATCCTGGAATGATATGGGGCATCTCGGACAAGGCTATCCCATCGAGATGCTCGGCCTGGATAACAGCCAGTCGACAACAACGCAATAGCCCTGAACCCTGACGACTTCCCATGGCAAGATACATCGCGATTGAATGGAACGAGACGGAAGCTCGACTGGCCGTTGCGGGCGGACGGCCCGGCCAGGCCGTGTTCGAGCAGGCGTTTACCGTTTCGCTCAAGTCTCCCGATCCCAAGGAAGGCGCAGGGTCTGCCGAACCGGGTGAGCGGATCGCCGCGGCCCTGGCGGCGCGCGGGGTCGGCAAGCTTCCCACGTTGATCGCCCTGGGGCGAGGCAAGTTGGAGCTGCGGCAGCTCTCGCTGCCGCCGGCGCCCGATGACGAACTGCCGGACCTGGTGCGTTTCCAGGCGATGCGGGAGTTCGGCGCGATGCAGGGGGACTGGCCGCTCGACTTCGTGCCGCTCGACAGCGACGCCGAGCAGCCCCGCACGGTGCTGGCCGCGGCCGTGGCGCCGGAGCAGATGGGCGAGATCGACGCGTTGTGCCACAAGGCGGGGCTCAAGCCGTTGCGGGTGCTGTTGCGCCCGTGCCCGGCGGCGTCGCTGTTCTGCCGGGCCCATCCGGCCGACCAGCCGGGCCAGGTGCGCTTGATCATGGATCTCCTGGGGGACGAAGCGGATCTGACGGTGGTTCGAGACCAGACGGTGGTCTTTCTCCGCAGCGCCCGGCTGCCGGGCAACGCCCTGGAATCGGTGGACGCGGTGGAGGTGCTCGAATCCGAGATTCGCCGCACGATGGCGGCGGCCCAGAACCTGCTCAAGGGGCAGAAGGTTGATTCGCTGCTGCTGTTCGGCACGAGCCTGAAGCACAGCGAACTGCAGGAAACGCTTCACAAGCGGTTCAAGCTGCCGGTCGACGTGTTCGATCCCTTCGAAGGGCTCAAGCTCAAGGGAGATCTGCGGCGGAATGTGCCGCCCGACGGCGACCGTTTTGCCCCGCTGCTCGGGGCGCTGGTCGACGAGATCCAGCGCGACAAGCCGGCCTTCGATTTCCTCCACCCACGGCGCCCAGCCGAGAAGAGCACCCAGAAGAATCTCGTGACCGGGGCGGGGCTGGCCGCGGCCGTGCTGCTCTGCGGGCTGCTGCTATTCAACTTCTACCAGAAGCACACGCTTCAGGGGCAAGTCCAGAAGCTGAACAGCGAGTTGAGCACCCTGAAAAAGCAGGCCAAGAAGGCCGAGAAGACGATCAAGGATGCGGAGACCATCAAGGGCTGGGAGACCGGCAGGGTGCAGTGGCTGGAAGAATTGCAGTGGATGTCGCAGCGATTGCCATCGGCGGAGGATGTCGTTTTCACCCAGATGAGCCTGACGGCCAATGACCAGAGCGGACAGGTGACCCTGAAGGGGGTGGCCAAGGACCTGGACGCCTACTCATCGTTGGAAGAAAGTCTCAACGATGAAAAGCATGAGGTGAAATCCGGGGCCGCCAGCCGGGACGACTCCCTCGCGGGATACACCCAGAAGTTCGATTCGTCCATTCTCATCGCGACGGAGAAAGACTGATGGCGCTGAGCAAACGAGAAAGAAACCTGGCAGTGGCCGCCGGCGTGCTGGTCCTGCCGTTTGCAGTCTGGCTGATCGTCGGCGCGCTTGGGGGTTCCACCACGCAACTGCGGGCCCAGAAGGCATCGCTGCTCGAAGACATCAAGGAGGCCAAAGAGGTCATTCGCAACGGCCAGAAGGCGCAGAAGCAGCTTGACGAGTGGAATCGCAAGAGCCTGCCCCGGGATGTCAAGCTGGCGGGCTCGCGCTACAAGTTCTGGTTGATGGAGCTCTGCCAGTCCGATCGCTACCAGGCGAAGTTCCAGGGGACGCTGGCCAAGCCTTTGAATCCGAAGCCGCTAGGCGAGGTGGGGAACCAACTGACCTTCACGGTCAGCGGGGTGGCCTCGTTGGAACAATTGACCCGCTGGCTCTACGGGTTCTACACGGCCGATTACCTGCACCAGATCAAGGGGCTGACGATCAATCCCGAGGAAGAATCGAAGAAGCTGCGGGTGGACATCACCGTGGAAGCCCTGGCCCTCGACAGTGCCGCCGACCCGGAAGGCAAGCCGCGCGATGCGGCGCTTCCGGTGGTGCCGGAAGAGGCGCTGAACAAGGAGACGCTCGACAAGTACTGCAGCACGATCGGGGGCAGGGCACTCTTCTCGCGCTATACGCCTCCGCCACCTGTTCGCGAGGCCGGCCCGCCGAGCGGGCCGCCGACCCCCCCCTTGTTCGATCACGGCAAGTTCACGGAGGTGACCGGGATCACTGAAGTGGACGGCCGGCCCCAGGTCTGGATCAGGTCGCGAACACTCGGCAAGGAGTTTCGCCTGTTCGTGGGCGAGTCGTTCGAGGTGGGCCCCCTGCAGGCGAAGATCATCGATATCCAGCTCCAGCGGCGCACGGTCACCTCGGAGGTTGACGGGAAGCAATACCTGATCGCCCTGGGGGACAGCCTCCGCGAGGCGAAGGAACTGAAGCCCGAAGACAAGTAGGAAACCTGACCGAGGCAACAGACCATCGAGGCGGAGGCCGGGGGCCCGCATTGGCCGAGTGGCGGGGCGCCAAGAGCGCGTGCCAGGATGCGGCCGGCGAGGTATCTCGCAAGACGCGCTGAAAACGCGACGCTGCGAGTGGTGCGGAGAACCTGTTGCCTGGAAGAGGGCGCCGGTCAGCGGTCGAAGGTCTGGCGGCGCTGTTTCAGGCGGGACGCCTGGCTGCGGATACGCTGCGACGTGTCCTGGCGGGCCATCGCCTCCACCCGATCGAGCACGCTGGGATCGTTGACGGTTGCCAGAAGGCTGATGGCGGCCAGGCGGACTTCCTCGTCGGCATCGCCTGCCATCTTGATCAACCATTCCGTTGCGCCGATGCCGGGGATGCTGGGAAGATCGCGAACCAGTTGCAGGCGCACCTTGGCGTTGGGGTCGTAGACACGGCGGGCGATCGACAGCCGCAGGGCGTCGAATCCGCGCCGTTTCAGTTCCGTCTCGGCAGCCAGGGCTTCGATTCCAGGAGCATGCAGGCGCTGCATGCACTCGGAGAGGGTCAGACCTCCCAGGTTCGCTTCCTCTTCCGCCGCCGGCGACTGGTTTTCCGGCGACGCGGGCACCAGGACCCGCTCACCCGTGCTGGGATAGAGCCTGGCAAGGGGCCGCAGAGGCGAAGGCTCACCCAGGCGATGCCCTCGCATCGCCCAGGCATCGGCCAAGTCGTTGGCTGGGGGGTCTGTGCCCACGCCCGGCAACGGAACAACGTTGGGCTCCGGTGCATCCTGGACTTGCGAGCCGAACCGCGCCCGTGGCTCCGCAACCTGGGCCACCTCGGGTATCTCGAGCCCGTGGGGAAGCAGCAGATCTTCGGGAGCTCTAGCGGGCGGGGCAACCTCGGGCGTTTGTGTCTCAGCCGCAACCGACAGAATCATCTCCGCGGGGGCAGCCGGATCGGCGATCTTGAAGTCTGCCGCACAGAGGATCTGGTCGCAGACCCACGTGAATCGTCCCCGGTCGACGACCTGGGCGTCCAGGCGCCATTGGAGGAGCCTCTGGGTAATGCGGGCGGCCTCGAGTCGGCCGGCGGGACCGAGGGTATCGAGTTGCGAGGCCAGCGCCTCGGCCAGGGCGACAACGCTGCGCTGGGCCTCGTGGTTGGCAAGATTCTCCCAGCTTTTCATCTGGCGATCGAGCCAGAGACGGCCGGCCTTGGCCACGCTCTCTCGCGGAGAAGCCAGCGCTTCAACAAGGACGGGAATCCCCGGCCTCCCGAGACGGGCGGCTGATGCCACCAGCATTTCGGCGCGATCGTCGGAGACCGTTTTGAGACTCTCACGCCAGTGGGCCGCCAGGATCCTCGCCGACAGGTGATAGCCCAAATACAGCGCCGCGAGGATCACGCCGGTTACCGCGGCAAGGGTCAACACACGGCGAAGCGGCAAGCCCGACTTCGGGGCTGGTTCTCCGACAGTGGCAACCTTCATCAAGCGAGCCGTGGTGGAGTTGCGCAGCCGCATCGTGGTGCAACCAGGTGGAGGAGGGTGAGGATCGCTCAAATCACTTGCCGGCCTTTAGCCGGCGACGATAACCGGCAAACCGCGACCGGGCAGTCCAGCAGTTCCGAGCTGTGCTAAATCGGGGGCGGGATTGTCGGAAATCCCCCCCAACACGGCAAGAGCAATCCGATTGACCTATCCATTTTCGTCGACGAAGACCATCAAGAGGCTTCCCAGTCACCCCAAACCAGCCGGTCTTACGTGAGCATGGGGGGGTGGCACATTTTGACTGACCCGCACCACCGTCACGATCCGAATAATCCTAAGAGCCAATCCCAAACCTCTTGCGGCCGCTCATCCCGCGGGATGGGAGGCCTTGTTGGCGGTTCTGGGGCAGGTCGTGAGCAGCCCATGGTACGGAAACCCAGATTCACGAGCGCAGAAGAGATTGCTCTTTTCCGGGGAGGCGGAATGCTGAGACAACGACCGGGTCTAGGCGTGCCCGTGGCATGGGCCGTGATGGCGTGTGCTGTTTTCGCATTCATGCCGATGCGGCTGGAGGGGGCGGGGCCGCTGTTTGGCAAGTCGGACCCGTTGGGGCCGAAGATCAGTGCGGAAGCGAAGGCCAGCGCGATCCGTTCGATCCCGATGGATCTGCTCGAGCCGGCGGCCAGGGCGAAGGTCGAAGCCGTGCTGGCCGACACGGCGATGTTCCGCCGGATGCCGATCCGGGTTGTGCCCTGCGATCCCGACATGTACCTGTTTCTCGTCCGCCATCCCGATGTCGTGGTGAATATCTGGGAAGTGCTGGAGATGAGCAATCTGGCCATGAAGCAGACGGGGCCCAACACCTACGACCTGGTAGACAACGCCGGCACCGAAGGGACGGTGGAATTCCTTTACCAGAGCGCGGATACCCATATTCTGCTGAGCGAAGGGCGATACCGCGGGCCGTTGATCAAGAAACCGATCACCGGCCGGAGCATCGTGATTCTCAAGTCGGGATATGTGCGGGAACCGGACGGCCGTTACTACGTGACCAGCCGCCTGGACGCCTTCCTGCAGGTGGATCACGAGGGGCTGGAGCTGTTGGCCAAGACGATCCATCCGCTGCTTGGCAACGTTGCCGACCTGAATTTCACCCAAACGGTGGCCTTCGTAGGGAGCTTGTCGAAGACGGCGGAGGTCGACCCCGATGGGATGCGGCGTCTGGCAGGGCAACTGAAGAATGTTACGCCGGAGGTGGCGGGCCAGTTCGCCCAGATCTCGGACCAGGTGGCGATCAAAGCGGCCCAGGAACCGGTTCCGCCGACGCGGGAGGCTCCGGTCATGGCACGGGCGGCGGAGGATCCACCGCGGCGCTGACCTCCCTCTCGAAGCCCGATGCCGGACAGTTTTCGCCCCTGCGACCCGGTGCGAACCGATCACTCCGGGCCGGCCTCAACGGCGAGCCGGAGAATGCGGTGTGGCTGGAAACGGGGCTCACCTCCGGGGCAGGCGAGCCGCCAGCCGATCGCGAGGCGGCGGAGCGGGAACGCGCCTTGCCGCTTCGATCATCCCGGCTGCTTCCGGGCCGGCACGCGCAGGGAGGTGTCGGCGGCGAGGGAAAGACGCTCGAGGGCTTCGAAGAGCTGGTCCGGGCGGATCGGCTTGGGCAAGTAGCCGTCCATATCCGCTTCGAAGCATTTCTGCCGGACATCGTTGACCGCATGGGCGGACAGGGCGATGATCGGGACCCGCCCGCCGACCGATTCCGCCTCCAACCGGCGAATTTCGGCGGTGGCGGCAAGTCCGTCCATCTCGGGCATTTCGAGGTCCATGAGGATGGCATCGAAGCGTCCCGTCTTGAAGGCTTCGACGGCCTGGCGTCCATCGGACACGACCTGGGCACGGTATCCCTTCATCTGGAGAATCCCCATGGCCACTTCCTGGTTGATGGAGCTGTCGTCGGCCACGAGGATCGACCGTTGCTGGGGACTGCCGTCTGCGGTTGCCCGTTCAGCGGGAGGAGGGGTGTTGTGTTTCAGTTCGCGTGCGGCAAGGACCGCCTCGATGATGTCGACGGCCCTGGCCGGTTTGGCCATGGTGAACTGAACGCCGAGTTCCACGCAGCGATCGACCAGATCCATCTGTCCGGCCGGTGCGAGGACCACCAGGGGCAATCGGTCGGGTACCGGCTGGCGGGCGAGGCGCTGGACCAGTTCCCGCCCCGCCGGCCGGGCGGGCTGAAGGTCGAGCAGGGCGACTTCGATGGGCGGCCCGGCCTGGACCGCGCTGGAGGCATGCCGGTACACGTCGTCGGCGCAGTCCGTGGCATCGACATGGAAACCGCCGGCCTGGAGGATCTCCAGGGTCGCCTGGCGGGAGTGTTCGTTCTCGGAGAAGAGAAGGACTCGGACGGCGGCGTTGGGAGACTGCGGCTTCGGCTGCGACACGGCCGGCTCACTCCGGAGCGGGAGCAGGAAGTGAAAGCAGCTCCCCTGGCCCACCTGGCTCTCGACCCAGATTCGCCCGCCCATGAGTTCGACCAGTTGCGCCGAGATGGTGAGCCCCAGGCCGGTGCCGCCGAACCGGCGGGTGGTGGAATTGTCGCTCTGCCGGAACGCCTCGAAGATGCAGCCGATCTTGTCCTCCGGGATGCCAATGCCCGTATCTTGCACCGCGAAATGGACGCCGAGCCAGCCGTCTTCGGTGCGTTGGGGCCACACGTTGACGTACACTTCGCCGCTTTCGGTGAATTTGACCGCATTGCCGACCAGATTGACGATGATCTGGCGAATACGGTTGGGATCGCCCACCACTTGCGGAGGCAGGTGCGGATCGACGCGGCAAACCAGTTCGACCCCTTTGCGGGATGCGGCCAGGGCTACGAGCCGCGCGGCATCGTCGACGACATCGCGAACCGTGAAGGGCACATTCTCGAGCTCCATGCGGTTGGCCTCGATCTTGGAGAAGTCGAGGATGTCGTTGATGATGGCAAGCAGGGCTTCCGACGAATCGCGGACGACGTTGATGTAGTTGCGCTGCTGGTTGGTGAGCTGGGTGCCCAGAACGAGTTCGGTCATTCCCAGCACGCCGTTCATGGGGGTGCGGATCTCGTGGCTCATGGTGGCGAGAAAGCGGCTCTTGGCTTCGTTGGCCGCTTCCGCCGCCTGCTTGGCGATCAGGAGATCCTCTTCGGTTTGGCGCAGCTCGTCGGCGATCCGGGCCAGTTCGCGATTCGAGTCCGCCAGTTGCCGCGCCCTGGATTCCGCGGCGGCCGTGCGTTCGGCCACCCGGCCTTCCAGGGTCTGGTTGAGGCTCTGGAGCTGGCCGAAGTTTTCCGCGTTTTCCAGGGCGGCGCCGGCGATGGTGGCCACGAAATCGGCGAGGCGTTCCTCATCCGATCCGAAGAGGTCCTTGACGTGCTCGTGCGTGACGCACAGGCAGGCGACGCCCCGACCGCGAACGAACAGGGGTGCGCATAGAACCGAACGCCCCTCGCCGCGGGCGGCCGCATCGGCAGCAAAGGCATCCGATTCGTCGACCATGGCGATGGCCCGCCCGGCATGCAGCGTCTCCCGCAGGATCGACGCGGGGGGCAGGGCATCGAGCTGCCCCACGAGCGACTCGAGCACCATCTGGCCGGACTGGGGATCGACCTGGACGACGCAGCATTTCTCGCCGCGAAGCAGGTGGAGCGCCGCGTGGTGGGCCGCCTGGTAGATCGCCCCGGGCGAGAGGGCCGAGGCGATCTGCCGTCCCGAATCCAGAACGGTATCGAATCGATCAGCCAGCGAGAGCGTTGCCGTCTTGGCCGTAGGGTTCTCGGCGGCAACCGGAGGCAATTGGGCCATCAGGGCCAGGCCCTCCGCTTCGCACAGCGCGGCGTCGTGCCAGTGGAGTTCCTGCCCGACCTTCGCCATGGCCAGCAGGGTCTGGGCCTGCTGGTAGCGGGCCTGGTAGCGGCGGGCCAGCCGCAGGCTTCGCTCGAACAGTCGGCGGGCCTTGCGGGCCTTGCCTTTCATAGCCGACACCAGCGCGTACTCGCGGAAAGCCTGGGGATGGTCGTTCCGGCAGGGAAGCAGCAACCCTGTGGCGCGACGGGCGGCCTTCTCGGCCCTGCGCAGCATCATGTCGCGCCGCTGCCGGGTGCAGTCGGAGAGTTCGGCGGCCTGCCGGCGCCGCACGGTGGCAAGCCAGGCCATGACCGGCACGGTGTAGGCATTGTGGGCTCCGCCCCTGTCCGTGGTGGCAATCGCTTCCTCGAAGACGGCGGCCGCCTGCTCGAGTTGTCCCCGCCCCATGAGACACAAGCCCTTGGCAAACAGGACCTGGTTGATGGCCTGGGTGTCGGTGCGAGTTCTCTGCAGCTCGATCTCCAACAGATCTTCGGGCGCATACCCGCCGGTGGCCCGCGCGTAGACGTCGAAAATGATGCCGGAGGCCTGCTTGTCGCCCAGTTCGAGTCCCGACGCCAGGTTCAACTGCGACTCCTTGAGGGAATCCTGGAACTGGCCGAGATAGTAGAGGCTCACGGCAACCTGGTAACGGGCGATGTGCAGTTGCCAGAAGTCTCCCGTCCGCTCCAGGAGCCGGACGGCCTCGCGGCACGCCGCGATACACTCCGAGTACCGGGACGCCGAATACAGGGCGATCCCGTAGAAACAGAGCGATTGCCCCTGCCCCCACAAGTCGCCGAAGGAACGGCGGAGTTCGAGCGACTTCTGGGCGTACCGGGCAGCGCGGCGGTGGAGGGGTATGAGCGTCATGACCGGCGCATGTTCCGAGTAGGCGTGGGCCATCGCCGGGGAGGGAAGAAACGATTCCACGCAGTTCAGCGCGTGCATGTGCCCCCAGAAACAGTGGAGGATCTTACCCTTGTACCAGCAGCCGTGATTGAACCCGCTCATCAGGCGGAAGTAGAGCTGTTCGGTCTCGTCGGGCAATCTCCGGCGGCGGTGAAGCGTCAGACGGGGCAGCCAGGTGTGCAAGGTCTGCACGAGCAGTTCCCACAGCACCAGGCAGCCGAGGACCCAGGTTCGTTTGGGCACCGGCTTTCCGAGGGCGCGAAGGGCCTCTTCGAAGTAGCCGATGGCAACCGCCATGTCACCCCGTTTGAATGCCAGCTCGCCCAGTTTGCCGTTGATCTTGGCATGGGCCAGGGGACCTTCGGCCAACTCGGCGGCCTGCTGGAACAATCCGCCGGCCGGATCGTACTGGCCGCGGAGCATGAGGATGTCGCCGAGCCCCTCGGCCACCTGGAAGCGAACCTCCCTGGAGGCGGCCGCGGAGCCGCGTTCGGCAATACGGTATTGCTGTTCGGCAATCTCCAGCACGTGTTGAGCCCGGGCCCGCTCGGCGGCAATCAGGGCATAAGGCAAGGCGGCCTGACTGTCGCCGGCGGCATCGAAATGGTATGCCAGCGACGAGGCGTCGTCGGGCGATTTGGCCTCCAGGCAGGCTGCCGCGCGCCGGTGGATCTGCCGCCGGTCGGAATCGGAGATCCGCTCGAGGAGGGCGGCACGGATCTTGTCATGCACGAAGATGCAGCGGGTGCCGTCGGGCCCGAGCCAGATCAGGCAGCGCTGGCGGGCCTCGTTGAGGGCGCCGAAGGTCTCCGCCGGACGCTGGCCGGCCAACTCGGCGACGATCTCC
>CAZLWV010000063.1:0-21131 GCA_964563135.1 uncultured Planctomycetaceae bacterium | reverse complement strand
AAGAACAGCGCCGGCCGACAGCAGGCCGATCGTTCGCCGCGGCAGCAGTTCCAGACGCCGGGCGAGAAAGGCGGCCGCACGGCTGGAGGAACTCACGTCGGCCATCGCCAGGTTGTCGACTCGCCAGCCCGCCGGCCCTGCCACCAGCGCCCCGGTTTCGACAAGACCGCGGAGCACGGCCGATGCCATGAACGGGCTTCCGCCCGACAGGCGGATGATGACGTCGACTGCCTCTTGGGGAAGTGGTCCGGCCATCGATTCGACGACCTTCTGCACCTCCGCAGGCTCCAGCGGGAGAAGCTTCAGGTGGGCGGTCGGCTCGCTCTGGCGCAGCAGGTGGTCTTCAGAAACCTCCTCGGAGCGGAACGCGGCCAGAACGACCACATGGTTATCCCCGGGACTCTCTGCCACCAGGGCCCGCCAGCGGCGCAGCAACTTGCAGCTCAACTCGCCGGCCCACTGGCAGTCGTCGAGGATGATCAGTGCCGGCCGCTGGGCCGAACCCAGCGACTGGAGAAACCGTGCCAGGGCCTGCACGGTGCGAACCTCGCCGGCGGATTCCGGGGCCGAGTTCTCGCGGCGCTCGGTTTCGAGCAGGTTGGCCAACTGAGGGAGGGCTGATGAAACCGCCTCGCTGTAGACACCGATTCGCTGACGGAGCGATTCCGCCAGGCCGGGTTCGGAGTTGGCTGTTGCCAGCAACCGCTCCACGATGCCGTCGAGGACACGGAGCGGATTCTGGGCGATCTCCACAGTTGCCAGGCCGCGGAACACCCGCATGCCGTGATGGCTGGCCCGATAGGCGGCTTCTGCGAGAAGGCGCGACTTGCCGCTGCCAGACTCGCCCTCCAGGAACACCAGTCCGCCGCTGCCGGAACTCGCCTTCTGCAACTGCCTGTCGAGTTTTTCCAGTTCGTCCATGCGGGTCACGAAGGCCGGCTCAACGAGCGTGATTCTCCGGTCACGAGATCCGATGACGACCGCCGGGTTGTCTCCCCCTCTGCGAACTCCGCTGGCAATCGCATCCAGGTCGGCAAGCACGGCGTCGGCCGACTGGTAGCGGTCGCGAGGATCCTTGCGCAGGAGCCGCTGCAGGAGTTCATCGAACGCCCGCGGCACGGAAATGCCCAGTTGCCGAAGCTCCGGCACGGGCATCGTCATCTGTTCGAAGAGGATTGTGCCAACCGTGTCGCCCGAGAACGGGGACTTGCCGGTCAGGCACTGAAACAGCACCAGTCCCGCCGAATAGAGATCCGCGGCATCGGTGACGTCGTGTTCGATCAGCCCCGCCTGTTCGGGCGAGACGTACTGGGCCACGCGGAGCGAGCCATCGACCAGACCGTACTCCGTCTGGATGGCCCGCGCGGGGCCGAAATCGACGAGCGTCGTTTCGCGAACCGGTCCGAACTCGTTGACGATCAGATTCGTGGGGCGCACGCCGCGGTGGAGCACCTGGCACTCGTGCAGGTCGCGCAAAGCCGAGAACACGCCTCGCCCCACATCGAGCGTTTCCGCCCACGACAGAGTTCCCGCAGCAAGGCGATCCTCGAGAGCAACTCCCTCGATGTGCTTCATCACCAGAATGAACACACCGCTTTCGCGCCCTGAGTAGACCAGCGGCGCGACCCAGCGGCTCCGCACGCGTCCGAGCTGCACGGTTTCGTGCTCCAGCCGCATGAGCGCCCCGGCGGAAAGGGTCTGGATGGGGATCGCCTTGACAACATACTCTTCCCCGATGCGGACATCGGTGCTCAGATAGGTCTGGCTCCCGGCCGATTCCCGCAGCTTTCGCTTCAGCAGGAAGCGGTTCGCAATCAGTTGTCCCTGCCCCAGGGCCCCCGCGGGGACCTGGCCCGATCCGATCTGGTCATGTGCCGGTTTTTCCTTCATCGCCGCGTCGCTGTTCCTTTTTCGAGAAAGCCGGTCGTCGATGGCGCTGCTCTTTCCCGGCCGGAGGGGCGCCACCTCCGGGCCATCTGTACCCAGCGGGGACCGGTCCGAGGGCGCTGCCGCATGCACGTCCCGACCGCGCTGCGTCCAGCAGATCACCGACCTGTTCTGCGGGCGATGGCACGACGGCAATTTCTAACCCTGCAGAAGTATAGCTCTCCCTTGTCGCCACGAAGGACTTTGCCGGATAGGCCCCTCTCCTGCATGACGTAATCTGTGCGGGATATGCGGTTTCTGCTCGGGTTCGTCGCTGGCGATGCCACTGCCCCGAAAGCACCGGTACGTGGTCATTACCGGCAGTATTGAGGGTTTGCACAGGTATCGTTGCCGGATTCCCGCTGCACCCGCGACCCGCCTTCCAGGGTCCGTCTCCTGTTCCGCTCGACTGGCGATAGTGCCATCCCCCCTAAGGCGGCGGAAACACCAACCGGCACCGATCGCAGGCTGGTCGCCGGTGGGCGCCAGCTTCGCGCCGGCCAGCTTGCCCCTGGTGGCCAGTCCGTCGCGAGGGGCTCAGCGCTCTTTGCGGTCCGTCCTGCGGGCAGTGTCGACTTGAGCACAAGCTGGAGCCGATCGAAGGGGGATGTTTCTTCCGAATAGTCGCCGACAAAATGCAGGCTTTGCGTGGAGACTGCCGGTTGCATGCGATCAATCGTACGTGCATGGCGGGGTGCTTTCCACCCTGTCTGGGCATACACGGCCAGTTTCTTGGAAATCCGACGTTCTGAACTCTTGCAATCCAAGCGTTTCTGTGACCAGAATAGGGCTGACGTTTAGGAGGGGCTGAAGCGAAACGATCAGCGGACCGTCAGGAGGATGCGTACTGTTGAGGGATCGTGCGTTGTCCGGCACGGCCGGTCGCGCGCGGTGCGGCGATGTTCGGTTGGCTTCAGCGGGGCCTGCAGAGATCCCTTCCAGACGGAGGATTCCATGGCAGAGGCTCGCATCGACCCCGGTCACATCTCCCCTCTATTCGAGGTTTGTTGGGAGGAGGATTCGCGTTACCGGGCAAACCCCGCGGTTCTGACCGAGCTGCTGTGGGAACAGGTTCCCGTGCTCGAGTTCACTCAGTGCCGCGTCACCTCGATCGAGCCTGGAACCGCCACCGCGCTATTGCCCCTGAATCCCGAGGCCACCAACCAGCAGTTCACCCATCAGGCGGCGCTGATTGCGCTTGCGGCGGACTATGCAGGTGGAACGGCGATTCTCTCCCTGACTCCAGGCTGGCCCGTTCTGGGCGTTCATCCGGTCAAGTCGTCGAAATCGATGGCGCTGTGGACCTTGAAGGCCGAGATCAAGTATCTCCGGCCGAGCGTGGCCGACCTGGTCGTGAAAGCCGAGGTCGACCCGGCCAACCAGGAGCGTGTTGGCCGCAGGTTTCTGGCCGGCAAACCGGTCATCGAGTCGGTGCCGATGACCTTCTGGAACGGCGATACGAAAGTCGCGACGGCGATCTACACCTACTACGCTCGGCAGACCGATGCCTTGCGGACCGAAGGGATCGAGGGGAGCAAGGTCAACCCGCTTTACGAGTTGAAGCTGACGTCGTCGGCCGAGATGATTGCCGGCGTGCGGGCCCGGGAGAGTGGTACGCTTTACGAGGATCCCTATGCGGCCGCGATGGCCGGGCAGCACGGGGTGGCCCTTGCGACCCGATTCTGCTTACGCTTGCCGGAACTGGGGGGCATGGTCGCCGCCAGGACGCATCATCTGGATCGGGAGATCCTGCGGTTCCTCGAGGCGGGAGGGAGGAACCTGGTCCTGGTGGGAGTAGGCTGGGACATGCGTCCATTTCGGCTCCCGCTGCCAGCCGGCAGCCGTGTTTTCGAACTTGGCTTCCCGACCACCCTGGCCGAGCGCAGAGCGCGCTTGCAGGAGATGAAAGTCGAGGAACGTGCGGGAGTGACCCGAATCGATGTGCCGATCGACCTGCGGACCATGGGCGTCGACTCGGTGCTCCGGCCGCACCTGGACCTGGATGAACCTGTGTTCCTGGCCCTGGAAGGAATGAGCATGTACTTCGAGGAGGACGAGTTCGACGATGTCCTCTCCGGAATCCGGGGCGCGATGCGGAATCCGCAAAGCCTGCTATGGCTGGACCTGGTCGACGAGCGGGCCGTGAAGCATCCGGAAGCGTGCGCCGACGGGATCGAATCGTTCATGCGAGGCATGCAGATTCTCGGCGAGCCGTTCACCTTCGGGGTCGACTCGGTGGAGACCTTCATGGAAGACCATGGATTCGATTGCGAAAGCGTGGTGAGTTCGGGAGTGTTTCTCGGCGACCATGCCGGTCCGGTCCACGATCTCTACAAGTTCTGCCTGGCATCGGCAAACCCCGTTCTTTCGCCATCGAGGCCGGCGAGCGTCGCCCGGATCGACGCGGGGACGACCGTGCCGGAGCCGGCCGGTGAAAGGCTGTGGGAGAATCAACCGCCCGTTTCGCTGGACGAGAACCAGATGCAGTGACCGGCTGCGCGGCCGGGCATGCCAGAGGGGTCAGGTCGCGCCGGCCGTGGCGGCGGAAACCTGGAGGAGGGAATCGCCGACGAACTGGCATGGCTCGCCCGGTCTGGGCACGTTCTCGTCGAAACGCCGGTTGATGGCGGCGAAATCCTGCTCGCGGTTGAGGAAGGCCTGGACCACATCGGGGTCGAAGTGCTGGCCGCTCCCTTCGACGATCATTCCACGCACGACTTCATGCGACATCTTCGGCTTGTAGACCCGCCGGGTGGTCAAGGCGTCGTAGACGTCGGCCAGGGCGGTGATCCGCCCGGAAAGCGGAATGGCCTCGCCCCGGAGGCCGTAGGGATATCCGCGGCCGTCGAACCGCTCGTGATGGGTCATGGCGATCTCGTAGGCCATGCGCAGGAACTGGGCTTCCGGATGGGCGTTGACGGCAGCATCGAGCGTGTGGCCGCCGATGAGGGTATGCTGCTTCATAATTTCGAACTCCTCTTCCGTGAACTTCCCGGGTTTGAGGAGCACGCTGTCGGGAATGCCGACCTTTCCGATGTCGTGCAGGGGGCTGGTCATGTAGACGAGCTGGACGTACTCACCGTCGATCACGTCGGCGAACTTCGTCCACAAGGAAAGCTCCTCGGCGAGGACCCGGCAGTATTCCCGCATGCGTTCCAGGTGCGCCCCGGTCTGTGGATCGCGGGATTCGGCCAGTTTGGCCAGGGCGAAGATGATGACGTCGCGGCCTTCGAGGGCGAGAATCCGTTCGCCGACCCGCAGCCTCATTCTCAGCTCCTCCGGCTGGAGCGGCTTGGTAAGGAAGTCGTCGGCACCGGCATTGAGCCCCTCGACCACGTTCTCCACGCCGTCGAACGAGGTGACGAGGATCACGTAGATGTAGCTGCTCGACTGGCGCTGCCGGATCTGCCGGCAGATCTCGACGCCGCTCATCTCGGGCAGATCCCAATCGGAGACGACGAGCCGGTACTTGCCGGTGCGGATCAGCTCGAAGGCCTCCCGGCCGTTGTCGGACACCGTCACGTCGTAGCCGAAATGGCGCAACGAGTTCGAGAGGATTTCCGCGGAAACACAATCGTCCTCGACAAGCAAGACGTGCATCGGTCGCTCCAGCCCCAACCTGTTGCCCTGTTGTGCAATCATCGCGGCGATCCCACCGACCTTCCGAACTGCGACACCGCCTCCCGGAATCGAGTCCGTTCGCGCCGCAGGCCTTCCATGTTCGCCGGGACCTCGCCCAACGACTTGCTTCGGGCGGCGCGCTCGATCTCCGAGGCGTGCTTCTGAAGTATGCGGGCCGACGCGTTGGCGGAGGCCCCTTTGAGCCGGTGGGCGATGCGGGCAACCGACTCGCTGTCGTGGTCGCCGACCGCCTTCTCGATCGCCGTGAGATCCTCGTCGCAGCGCTCGCAGAACTTGTCGAGAATCTTGCAGGCGAATTCCATGTTGCCCAGACAGCGCGCCAGCAGGTCTTCGGCGTCGAGTACGTCGTTCATCGGATCGCTCATCGGAAGATCCATCGCCATCACACCCTTTCTTTCCTCGAGGTCGTTCTCCGAGTCATCCCGCAGGTGTCCGACACGAGCTGAACAGCCAAGTTCTCTGCCCCCTTGGCCTCCCCACAAATATACCCGCCTGCAGGCGGATATCGCTGCGTATTCTCAGGAAACTCTAGGTTATCTGCCCCGAGCGTCAATCGATCATACGCGTCGGATTGTGATACAATGTGCACCGGCCATGTGAAAGCGCCTCCCAGGTGCCCAGTCTCCTACAACCGGAACGACCGAGAGAACTGTCGTTTCTCACCTGCCGCGCGGTCGCGGGCCGCAGCGCCCGCAGGAAGCTTTCCTGCGTGCGACGGGCCCCGCGCCCACGCGTCCAGACACCTCAAATGGGGGATTTCGAAACACAATCGTGGTGTTGCCGCGAGACTCTGCGTATGCTGACTCTGAGGCATGGGGCCGATGGAAAGCGCGACTACTTGTTCGTTTCGAGAGGCGAGGAAGTGCACCAGAACAAATCCCGAGAGTCGCTGGGAGATGCCCAGCGGGCGGAACGGCTGCTGCGGGCATGCGAACAGATCCGCCAGCAGGTCGGAAAGATCGTGGTCGGGCAGGACGAGGTCATCGAGCAACTGCTGATCGCCATTCTTGCGCGGGGGCACTGCCTGCTGGAAGGAGTCCCGGGACTGGCCAAGACGCTGATGGTCCGTTCGCTGGCTCAGGCGATGGATCTCTCGTTTCACCGCATCCAGTTCACGCCGGACCTCATGCCGGCCGACATTACGGGCACCGATATCATCCAGGAGGACACGGCCACGGGCCGGCGGCAATTGGTATTCGAAAAAGGTCCCGTCTTCACACAGATGCTGCTGGCCGACGAGATCAACCGCACACCTCCCAAAACCCAGGCGGCCCTGCTGGAGGCGATGCAGGAGCACGAGGTAACCGTGGGAGGCAAGACCTATCGGCTCGAGGAGCCGTTCTTCGTGCTGGCAACGCAGAATCCGATCGAGCAGGAGGGGACGTATCCCTTGCCCGAGGCCCAGCGGGACCGTTTCCTGTTCCATGTGGTCGTGGACTACCCCGATCGGGATCAGGAGGGAGAGATCATCGACCGGACAACGACCTCGTTCGAAACGGAGCTGACACCGGTGGTCAGCGGTCCGGAGATCATCGAGTTTCAGAAGACAGTGCGACTGGTTCCGCTGCCGGAACACGTGAAGAGTTTCGTGCTCGACCTGGTGCGGGCGGCGCGTCCCAGGGACGGCAAGGCCCTGCCGTGGGTACGAGAGCTGATCGAGTGGGGGCCCGGACCGAGAGCATGCCAGCAACTGGTGCTGGCCTCGAAGGCTCGGGCGCTGCTCCGCGGCCGTCATCACGTGACGGTCGACGACGCCGAAAGCCTGGCCTATCCGGTTCTTCGCCACCGCATTGTTCCCACCTTCAACGCGGAGGCCGAGGGAGTGAGCGTCGATACGCTGGTCGGCCGCCTGCTGGCCGAGATTCCCCGCCCCAAGCCGGCGCTGCTGTAGGCCGCCGGACGCCAGCCGTCGCGGCCGGTGGCCCCAAGCTTCGTCTTGCAGGTGTCAACCTCCCGGAGCCGTTGCTATTTCCCATCTTTCGGACTTCCTCACAGCGCGTGACTTGAGCAAGCTCGCCAACCTCCAGGTTCTCGCCCGGCAGGTCGTGGAAGGGTTCTGCTCCGGCCTTCACCGCTCGCCCCACAAGGGGTTCAGCGTCGAATTCAAGGAGCATCGCCAGTACGTCCGCGGCGACGAAGTCCGTTCGATCGACTGGAAGGTTTTTGGAAAGACCGACCGGCTTTACATCCGCGAGTACGAGGAAGAGACGAACCTCCGTTGCACGATCCTGCTGGACCGGAGCGGGTCGATGGCCTATTGCGGGGCGCGGGCGGGGGCGATCAGCAAGCACGACTACGCGGTGCGCACGGCCGCCTGCCTGGCTTACCTGATGCTCCAGCAGCAGGACAGCGTGGGGCTTGTCACCTTCGACAACAAAGTGCGGCGTTACATTCCTCCCCGCAGCCGGGCGACCCATCTCAGGGCGCTGCTCGATGAGTTGAGCGGGTCGTCGCCGCGCCACGAGACTGAACTGGGGCGGGTGTTTCACGAGCTGGTGCCCAAGATCCACCGCCGGGGGCTGCTGGTCATCCTCTCCGACCTGTTCGGCGACGTGGATGAGCTGGTCAAATCGCTGGCCCACTTCCGCCATGCCAGGCACGAGATCATCCTGTTCCAGATCTGGGATCCCGACGAGCTCAACTTCCCCTTCCGGCAATGGACCCGTTTCGAATCGCTCGAAACGCCCGGCAGCCGCCGGCTGGTGGATCCCGCCCACCTGCGCAGCGTCTACCTGGAGAACCTGCGGCAATTCCGGGAGAAACTCACCGCCGGCTGTTACCGCCACCGGATCGACCTGGTGCCCATGACCACGGACAGGCCCTACGCCGAAACCCTCGCCTCCTACCTGGCCATGCGGAGGCGCATGAAATGACCCTGCTCAA
The DNA here is from genome assembly GCA_964563135.1 of uncultured Planctomycetaceae bacterium. Taxonomy (GTDB): domain Bacteria; phylum Planctomycetota; class Planctomycetia; order Pirellulales; family Thermoguttaceae; genus JAAYAY01. The sequence goes on along the minus strand of CAZLWV010000063.1, from coordinate 12,680 downwards.
CGGGATCCTGGCGATCGGAGCGGCGGCGGCCGTCATACCGCTGGCGATCCATCTGCTCCACCGCAGCCGCTTCCGGACGGTGCCTTGGGGGGCAATGCATCTGCTCGAAGCGGTGGTCCGCACCAACCACCGGCGGATCCGCCTGGAACAGTTGCTGCTCCTGCTGATCCGCTGCGCGATCCCGGCCCTGCTGGCTTTCTGCCTGGCGCGGCCCGTGCTGACCGGCTGGCAGACGCTGCCGGGCGACGTGCCCTCCTCGACCGTGATTCTCCTGGACAACAGCTATTCGATGGATGCCCGGAGCAACGGCCGGTCGCGACTGGAAGGGGCGCTGGACCAGACTGCCGCCATTGCCGGCCAGCTCGATCGGCGCTCCGATCTGGCGGTGATCACCACCGGGGCAGCTCCCACGCCGCTGCTGGACCGGCCGGTCTTCGACCCGCAGATGGTCATCAACCGTGTGCGGCGTCTCAGGGGCGGATTGGGGGCCAGCGCGACCGTCGACTCGCTTCAGGCCGGTCTCGACATGCTGGCAGCCATGGCCAACCCGCGGCGGCACCTGATCCTGATCAGCGATTTTCAGGCGGCCGACTGGGAAGCGTTTTCGGCAGAAACCGCGGCACGCCTGCGAACCCAACTCGACGCGATGCCGATCCGCCCCAGCCTGACCCTGATCAAGGTCGGCCGGGAGGTGCTCGACAATGTGTCTGTCGACTCGCTCGACTTCTCGCAGGGCGCTTTGGGAATCGGCCAGAACCTTCAGCTGCGGGCGAACCTGCGGAATCACGGCCCCAAGGCCTACCCGAAAGCCCGGGTCCTGCTGCGGCTGGACGGCAAGCACCAGTCGGCCTCGGAGATGACCCTGGAAGGCAGGGCTGCCGGCCAGGTTCTGTTCAGTTGCCGGCTGGAAACGGCCGGTTCCCACGTGATCGAGGTGGAGGCCGAGGTGGACGACCGCCTGGCGACCGACAACCTCTGCGCCGCCTCGGTCGACGTGCTCGACAAGATCGATGTTCTCCTGGTCGATGGCGACACCAGTTCCAATCCGCTGGAAAGCGAAACGGACTTCCTGGCGGTCGCCCTGACTCCCTACACCTTTGGCCGCGTGAAGCTCACCGACCTGCTCGAGACGCGTACGGTAACAGCCCGGGAGCTTGCCGAGTCGTCGCTGCGAGGGGCCCGAGTGGTGGTTCTGGCCAACGTTGCCCGCCTCAGCCAGGAGCAGGTCGGACTGCTTGCCGCCCACGTGCGCAGCGGTGGAAGCCTGCTGGTGTTCCTGGGAAACAAGATCGACATGTCCTGGTACAACCAGACGCTGCACGGGGGCACCGCCCTGCTGCCCATGCCGCTGCTTTCGCTGGAAGGGGGCTCCAAGGACGAGCGGAAGGGCACCCGCACCGTGGCCCAGCATTTCGATCACCCGGCCCTTGCGCTGTTCAATGATCGAACGAGCGGCAATCTGGCCGACGCCGAGATCTGGAGCTGGTACCGGCTCGGTGCCACCAGGCCGCCCACCGCGGCCAGCCCCGCCGAGGGCCAGGCTGCCGCGCTGGTGATGGCCCGACTGGAAACCGGCGATCCGCTGCTCGTCGAGCGGCGGTTCGGGGACGGGGTGGTCGTGCTGGTCGCCACGGCCTGCGACGCCGACTGGTCCACGTTTCCCCTGCAGCCCGTGTTTCTGCCGCTCATGCAGCAACTGGTCTCCACGATGGCCTGCCAGGTGATGCCGCCGAGGAATATCGTGGCCGGCCAGCCGCTGGTCGCTGTTCTCCCTGGCGATGCAGCGGGCGCGCCCCTCTCCCTGAGCCGGCCCGACGGGACATGCCTCACGGCGCACCCGGTTCCGCGGGGGACCCGAAGTGTCGTCCAGTTCGACCGCACGCTCCAGCCTGGTGTGTACACGCTGACCGGCGCCGACGCCGAACCGATCCGCTTCGTCGCCCAGGCGCCTCGCAGCGAATCGGAGCTGCGGCAGCTTGCTGCGGACGAGTTGGAGAAGGTGGCTGGGGCGCTGGGGGCCGACCTGGTGGAATCGGCGGAGGAGTTTCTCGAACTCGACCGGATGCGGCGGCACGGCCGTGAGATCTGGCGGCTGCTCCTGGCGGCAGTGCTGGTGTTGATGTTCGCGGAGTTGTTTCTGCAGCAGCGATTTGCACGGGTGCGGCCATGATGAGCATCCGATTCATGGGCGATCTTCCTCCCTGGCTTGGCGCAGCGGCTGCGCTGGCCGCGGCAATCGGAACCTGGGTCTACTACCGCCGCGAACGGCACGACCTGCCGGTACGGCTGCGCGTCTGGCTTCCGCTGCTGCGAGTGGCCGCCGTCTTCCTGACCGTACTGGTGCTGACCGGTCCTGTCGTCCACCACCGGCAGGTCGAGGGCCAACTGGGGCGGGTCGTCGTGCTGGTCGATGCCTCGCAGAGCATGGCCTGCCACGATCGCGGGCTGCCGGCGGACCGCAAGCTGCAGATTGCCCAGGAGCAGGGCATGCTCCCGCCCGGCGACACCGACGAAGCGTCGCAGCAGGCAGCGGCGGCCCAATGCGACCAGACCACGCGCTGGCAGAGGCTGGAGAACAGTCTTCTTCACCCCGACCGGGGACTGCTCGGAAAACTGGCCGCGACCCACGATGTCCAGGTCGTGGCCCTCAGCGGAGCCCGAAGCGAGACCCTCTGGAGTCGAATGAAGGCGGACGCCCCTCCGGCCGGCCTGGGCATGGATCCGGTCGGCCCCTGGACCGATCTGGGTTCGGCAATTGCGGGGCAGATGACAAGCGGGCAGGCCAGCGGTGGAGAACAGCCGCCCGGCGAGCAGGGCCACACCGCCGCGGTACTGCTCACCGATGGACGCCACAATCACGGGCAGTCGCCCCTGGAGGCCGCGCGGGTGCTCGGCCGCCAGGGAGTTCCCATCCACACGGTCGGTTTCGGGGCCGACCGCGAGCCGCCCGATCTGGCGGTACTTGGGGTGGAACACCCCGACGTCGTTTTCCAGAAGGACCGGGTCCGCGGCACCCTGCTGCTGAGAGACCAGATGCCGGCCGGCCAGTCCTTTGCGGCCCAGATCGTGCTGGGCGAAGACGTGCTCTGGCAGGAGCAGCTCAGCACAATCGACTCGCAACTGCGGCGGGTCGCGTTCGATTTCTCCATCGACGAGCCGGTCGAGCGGCTCCGGGGCGAACTGGACGGGAACGTGACCCATCATGCCCTTCCGCTCGTGCTGTGCGCCAGGCTGGCTCCGCTCGACGGCGAGACGGAAACGTCGAACAACGAGGCACAGTTCCGCTTCATGGCGATCACCCAGAGCTACCGGATCCTGCTGATCGACGGCCGGTCCCGCTGGGAGACCCGCTACCTCCGCAACGTTTTCGAGCGCGACGACCAGTGGCAGATCGACACGATCCTCGCCGGGCCTGGCACCGAGCAGGCCACGCTGCCGCGGGGCGACGGCCCGGACCGTTTTCCGGCCGATCGGGGTGCGCTGTTCCAGTACGATCTGATCGTGATCGGCGACGTGCCAACGGAACTGTTCGAGCAGGACGAACTCCAATGGATACGCCAGTTCGTGGAATTCCGCGGAGGCGGGCTCCTCCTGATCGACGGCCGCCGCGGCCACCTCGCCTTCCAGGAAGGCCATCCGCTTCTGCCGCTCCTGCCGGTCACGCGGCTCCAGGAGCCGCTCAGCGGGACGGACTGGCAGTTGCGGTTGACCCCGTCGGGACAACGGCAGAACGCCCTGATGCTTGTTCCGTCGCAGGAGGCCAACCAGCGCTTGTGGAACGAGCTGCCCCCGCCGCGGACGATCGTGGCGGTGGAAGCCCTCCCCGATACGGAGACGCTGGTCGAGGCCGTGGCCGGGGAGCGCGTCGCGCCGGCCATGGTTGCCCGGTCCTTTGGGGCCGGCCGCGTTTTCTATGCGGCGATGGACGAAACCTGGCGCTGGCGTTACAAAGCCGCCGACACCTACCACCAGCGATTCTGGAACCAGTTGGCCCAGTGGATCATGCCGCGCCCCTTCACGGTGAGCGACGACTACGTGTCGCTCGACACGGGGCCGTCCGACTATGCCTCAGGCGACCAGGTGGAGATCCGCGCCCGCCTGCGCAACGTCGACGGGCGGCCGGCCACCAGCGCTACCGTCGATGCCCTCCTCTGGCAGGACGGGCGAATCGTGTCGACCGTCACTCTCGACGAGGATGCCGACGGAAGCGGCGTCTACCGGGGACGGACCGGACGGCTGGCCGAAGGGCAGTACGAGGTGAGCATCCGCGCGTCCGGATTCAGCCAGGATGCCCTTCGTGCCCGGACGAGTTTCGTCGTCGAGCCCCCCGAGAGCCATGAGCTGGAGCTGACCGCCTGCAACAACGAGCTGCTCGAGGAGATGGCGCGGAGCTCCGGCGGCACGTTTCTCCGCGAGGAGGAGTCCGGCAGACTGGTCGAACTGCTGCGCCCCTTGAGTCGCGGCCGGGTGGTCGAGTCGGATACCCTTCTCTGGCAGAGCTACTGGTGGTTCGCTGCGATCGTCGGGCTGCTCTCGATCGAATGGCTCTTGAGAAAACGAGCAGGTGTGCTCTGAAGGAAACCGCGGTCATGGCTGTGAGTCTCAATCCGATCACTCGGCAGAAGCTCGACCAGTTCGACCGCCGGCGCCGGCGGCTGGTGCTCACGCGAGGCATCTGCTCGGGACTGGCCAGCTTCGTGCTGCTGATGACACTGGTGGCCACAGCCGACTGGCTCTGGGTGCTGCCGGGTCCCGCCCGCTGGACGATGAGCCTTGCCGCTTACCTGGGAACGGCGCTGGTGATCTGGCTCACGTGCGTTCGACTCCTGGTTCACATTCCGAGCCGGCAGGAACTGGCCCGGTTCGTGGAGACGGCGCAGCCGGAGCTGCGCGAACAACTGCTGTCGGCGATCGAACTCTGTGCCGACGACCCCGGCATCCTCCACGACTCGCCAGTCTTCCGCCAGTTGCTCCAGGATCGTGTCGGCCGCCAGATGGAATCGGTGGAGGTCTCCTCGCTCCTTCCGCTGCGGCTTCTGGCCCGCTGGATGGCGGCGTCGGCCGCAATCGCGGCGCTGTTTCTCCTGCTGCTGGTGCTGCCCGGCTTCCCGCTGCGGCAGTTAATGACCCGGGCCATCCTTCCCGGGGCCAACCTGGACCGGGTCTCCCGCGTGCAGGTGACGATCCTACAGCCAACACCCCACTCGCTGACCCTGCCGTGCGACGAAACCGTGGCCGTGATCGTCGAGGTTGCCGGAAGAGACGTCGACGAGGCCGCGCTGGAGACCCGATCGCCTTCGGGCGAAGTCGTTCGCCAGGCGATGCGGGTGCATGGGCTGCGGCAATTCTCCGCCAATATTGCGGTGCAGGAGGAAACGATCGACTATCGCATCCTGGCAGGAGACGCCGTGACCCGCTACTACACGATCCGCTCGCGGAGGCGGCCGCACATGGTCGCCTGCCAGAAGACCTATCATCCCCCCGAGTATGCCCGGTTGCCGGCCAGGACCGTGACCGAAACGCACGGCGATCTCGTCGCGCTGGAAGGAACGCGGGCGGAGGTGGTGTTCGAACTGGATCAGCCAGTCGGCCAGGCCGAGCTGCGGCTGGAACGAACCGAGTCGGACGAGGTCGAGACGCTGCCGCTGTCGCCGGTCGGACCGCTGCACTACCGGGCCGAGTTGCCCGTGGCCGAACCGGCGGTCTACCGCGTCCACCTGGTGGCCGAGGAGACGGGGTTCGACAATCCCTTCAGCCCGAGATACGAGATCCGCCCGGAGCCGGATCTGGCTCCGCGGGTCGGCTTGACGGATATGGAAGAGACCTCGCTCCTGCTGCCCCCCAACGACATCCTCAGCCTCGCCGCGATTGCCGAAGACGATCTGCCGCTGGTCTCCCTGAGCCAGCAGGTCTCCGTCAATGGAGCAGAATGGGACACGGTCCCTCTGCCGATCGAGGAGAAACCCCGGGTGACCCACTGGTGGCAATGGGACATGCTGGACCTCGGCCTGAAATCCGGAGACCAGGTGATGACCAGGCTGGTCGCGACCGATCGCAAGGGAAACCGGGGAGAGTCGATCCCGCTGCAGATCGTGGTTTCGTCGCCCGATTTCGACCCGGAGCGGCACGCCGTGATGGAGTTGAAGGCAAAACTGTACGACCGGCTCGCCGAACTGGCCGAGTCGGTCGCGACGCACGCCGAAGCGGCAAGAGCGGCGGTCGCCCGTCGACGCGAGGATCCGGCGCCGGCCGGGACTGCGGCCGCCGATCGTGCCCTGCTCCTCGAACTGGCCCACAAGATTCGAGAAGCGGTCGATAGCGCTGCGGCGGCAGCCATGGAGATTCTCCCCCAGATGCCGCCCGGCGTGGATGCCGAGGAGATCGAACTGGTGGGCCGGCTCCTGGCCCGGGTCGAGTGCGACGACATGCGTCTGCCGGCCTCGCTGCTCGACCTGCCTCGCGATCCGGAGGATCCGGTGGCGATGGACGACGATCTCAAAGCCGTCGACGCTGCTTTCCAGCGCTCGGCCGACAACTGCCGGCAGCTCCACGAGCACTTTCGGCACTTGCTGGCGCACCACATTCTGGCCGCCGCGGCCGCCGATCTGGATGCCGTCCGGCAGTATCAATCGGGCATTCTGGACTCGGGAGTCACCGATTCCTGGGAGCGGCTGGTGCGTCAGGAAGCCGTGGTCGCCAGCCAGCTTCGCGACGCGGAACACTTGATCCGCCAGAGCGCGGCGCGACTGCCTGCGAAGATGGAGGAGCGAACTGTTCAATCTCTGGACTGGATCGGCCAGTGGCGTGCCAGGCTCGACGAGGCGATGGAATCCGAAGACCAGTTGGATCGACTCCGCGAGACGGCAAAGCAGTTGGCCGAGGAGCTTCCCGGCCAGCAGCATATCGCCACGCTGGAGGGAAACCTCCCCGACATGCTCCGCGAGGCGCGGCGGCAGCTCGACAAGCGGAGCGGCAGCCTCGCCGAGCCGCTTCGACATCTGGCCGAAAGCGCCTTGCTGCTGAAGACCAGCACCGCCAGTCTGGGCGAGACAGACGATTCGGTGGAGAGCCGGAAACTGCAGACGACGATTTCGCGAGCGTCTGCCGCCCTGCAGCGACACGAGGGCGACGGTCTTGCGCGGCTGTCGCAGCGCCGGACGGCAACCCAGGCCCGCACGGACGGCGACACCCAGTATGCTTCCGACGCCGGCTTGACCCGCCGCGCTCTGCTGAGCCTGCTGAAGCAGGTCAGCCGGGAGCCGGCGGAGGGTTCAGACACTGCCGAGATTCTCGGCCAGATCGCCTCCGCCTACCAGATACTCGAGGCCGGGCACGGGGCCGTTCAACTCGACAAGGCCCTGGCCGACCTCGTGGCCCGCGAGCGCTGGGAGTCTCAGCAGATCTGCGCACGGCTCGACCATCCCCGCCGCTGGGACGCGATCCACGACGGCTGCGAGCTGGTGGCCAACGCGATGGGTGAGGCAAAGTATCCGCCAGAGATCGCAGGCAGGATCAACCAGTTGCGGTGGAGCCAGGCGGCCGGCGAGGCGGGGAGCAAGATCGGATCGCGCCGCTGGCGCCACGACGACCGCGTGGCCGCCGCCTACGAACTGGCCCAGATGAAGACGGAGCTGGAATCGAGCCTGGACACGGTCAAGCCGATCATGGAGGAAGCCCGGGCCCTGATCGCCCGGTATGCCCCGACCACGGCGCAGATGGCTCGCCAGGCGGCCGAAGAGCTTCGCCAGTTGGAAACCGAGACCGAGGCAACGGCCGACCAGCTTGCCGATGCCGAGCCGCAGGCCGCCGCGGAGGCGATGGATCGCGTCGAGGACCGGCAGGACCAGGCCAACCGCCAGCTCGACGACCTTCTCGACGCACTGGCGGAAGACGCCGCGAGTCAGGACCTGCTGACCGAGGAAGGCCGCAAGCGGGCTCGCGACGCGGACGACAGCTCGCGCATGATCGAGCCGCCGGCGGCCCAGATGAACCGGGCCATGGAGCAGGCGGCTGCCGCCCGGCAGTCCGACGAGCAGGCCCGGCAACTCTCTCAGGCGGCCGATCGACAGGAACAGACGGCCGACGTGCTCGACAAGATCGCCGAACACTACCAGCGGCTGGCCGGGGGCGGCGACGTGACCGAAACCCGGCAGGCCCTGCGCCAGGCCGAGCAGGACATGGGGATCGCCCGGCAGATGGACCAGCAGTACACAACCGCGGACGAACTGGCGGAGATGGCCGCCAAGAGCCCGCAGGAACTGATGCAGGAACTGGAGGCGGAACTCGCCCGGAATCAGACCATGCAGGAGGCCCTTTCGGAGATCACCGAAGACGCTGTCGCACAGGCCAGGAACTCGCTGAAGCACTCCGCCGAACGGGAAAACGAGATGGAGCGGTTCGTGGAAAGTTCCGATCCGGGTTTTCGCGGTCACAAACAGGCCCTCGCCGATGAGTTGCGTGAACTGGGGCGAGCCGCGTCGGACCTGGCCAACCGGCAGGCCTACCAGGCCGAATCGCTGGCCGGAAGCGGGAAGGACCCGCAGGCCCGCGAACAGTCGGGCGAGGGCAAGGCCCAGCTCGAGCGGCTCGTCGCCAAGGCACGCGACGCCAGGGAGGAAATGGCCGTGGACGACCTCGTGCAACTGGCCCGGCAGACAGCCGACGAAGCCGACGAGGCCGCCCGGAAGTTTCGGCAAGCAGAGCAGTCGACCGCCAGATCCAAGGACGAGAAGATCCACGAGAACGACTCCCGTCGTAGCGAGGACCGGCGCCGTTTCGAAGAGCAGCAGCGGCAATTCCACACGCAGATGCTCAACGATGCCAAGAACCGCCTCGGCGAACGTTCGCGAAACATCGGGAGAATCGAGCAGCAGGCCAAACGTGCCGAGGGCGAACTCAATCGGGCTCGGCAAGAGGAAACACGCCGGCAGGAAGCGCTCAACCGCGATCCGGAGAAGGAATCGGCCCGGCGCTCGCTCCGGGAGGCCCAGCAGCGCCGCCAGCAGGAGGAGCAGGAACTGGCGGCGGTGCAGCGGGCGCTCGAGCGAACCAGGCAGCGCCGGGCCGCCGCGGAAAAGCAAGTGGCGGAACTGGAACAGGAGGAAGACGTCCCGTTGACCGCCCCCAATCCGGCCGCCGAGTTGGCCAACCGCTACGCCCGCCAGGCCGCCGAGACGGCCGAGCAGGTGGCCAACCGGGCCCGCCAGCTTGCGGAGAAACCGGCGTGGGCCGACGAGCTGGCCCCCCGGCAAGAAACGCTCGAGGGATCCCGGAAGCAGCAAGACGAAATCGGTGTGGACGTGCACGAGGCGGCCGAGGATGTTGCCCGTGCCGGTCGCCATGAGGCTCGTCTGGAGAAGGCTGAGCTGGCCCAAACGCTCAATAAGAAGGCTCGCGACATCGAGGCCGTTGCGCAAGGGGAGGTCGCCCGATCGGAAGAGCAGCTCCAGGAGGCGGCCGAGGCCGCCGATCCGCAAAAGGCCCCTCCTCAAGACAACCGGCAGACCCTGGAGGCGCATGCCTCGATCGGCACGGCAGAGGAGGCCATTTCCGCCCAGGTGGAGGCCCTGGATACCGTACTCAATCCGCCAGAGTCTGCCTCGCAGACGGCAGCGCCCGCCGGAACCGGGGAAACACCTTCCGAAGGCGAACCGGCCGGGCAGCAGGCCACGCCCGAACAGGCCGCCCGTGCCCAGATGCTTGCCCGCACCCTCGACGAGCTCGACCGGGCCATATCCGGTTCGCAGTCGGCCGAGGCCGAGCCGGGCGGCCCGCCGACGCCCCCTTCCACGCTGGCTGGCGCCGTGCAGGCCCAATCCTCGCGGCTGGCCCAGGCAAGAATGCAGGCCAGAAGAGGGCCACAGACGCGGCAGGGCGAACCCTCGACGGAATCGCCCCAGGATGCGGCGCTCGTCGACCAGGGCGGTTCCGATGCCGCCCTGCAGCGTGTGATGCGGACGGGCGACGACTGGGGCCAACTCCGCAGCCAGTCGGCCGATGATACGATCGGCAGCAGCCGCGATGGGGTCTCGGCCGAATACCGCCAACAAGTGGAGACCTATTTCCGAGTGATTGCCGAACGGGCGAGGAAGAAGGAATGAGAGCTTCCACCGATCGCTCCAAGCCGATTCGAGGGCTGCTGCCAGGGCGCCGGGCGGGAGAGCATCCTGCGCCGACAGACTCCGAACCCGTCCTGTGGGCGAACTGGATTTTCACGCTCGTTCTGCTCATGGCGGTGGCGCCGGAGTACGCCCAGCCCCAGGACGGCAAGGACACGACCGGTGGGACGGCGAGTTCCTCCCCCGCTCCCTTCCAGAAGGACCAGACCGATGCGGCCGTCGACAGGGCGGTCGGCTACCTGGTCAGCAAGCAGCGTGCAGACGGGGCGATCACCGACCGCGGACACGAAACAACGATGACCTCCTTGGCCATCATGGCCATGGCCAGCGTGGGCGTGCAGCCGTCGGATCCCGATCCTCGCGGCAACGTCATGCGCAAGGCCCTCGAGTACGTGCTCGGCGACGACCGCCAGGACGACAAGGGCTATTTCGGCCGCAGCGACGGCTCACGGATGTACGGCCACGGGATCACCACGCTCATGCTCACGGAAATGCTCGGCATGGGAACCGACCTGGAACAGGATCGGCAGATCCACGAGCGTGCCCAACGGGCGATCGACCTGATTCTCAGTTCCCAGCAGGTCAAGAAACCGCTCCAGTATCGCGGCGGCTGGCGCTACGGCCCCGAGGATCGCGACGCCGACCTGTCGGTGACGATCTGGCAGCTCATGGCGCTGCGATCGGCAAAGAACGACGGCCTGGAAGTGCCGGCCGCCGCCATCCAGGACGCCGTCGAGTATCTCAAGCGGTCCTACGCGTCGCCCCTCGATCGCAACGGTATGCCCGACAGTCGCGCCAGCGGTTTCTGTTACATGCCCACCGGCCGCAGCCCTACTTACACGATGACCGCCGCCGGGCTCCTGGCGATGCAGGTCTGCGGCGAATACGAATCGCCGCTGGTCGCGGGAGCTGCCGACTGGCTGCTCGAACATCCGCCCAAGTGGAAAGAGAGTTTCTTCTTCTACGGCACCTACTACTACGCCCAGGGCATGTACCAGCGGGGCGGCGACCACGCCGAGACGGCCCAGCGGCTCGTGCAGGAAATCCTGCTGGAGAAACAGGGGAGCGACGGCTCCTGGCAGGCGGAAGGAGGGCAGGAAAGAGAAGTCGGCAGGGTTTACGCCACGTCGCTGGCCATACTCAGCCTGTCAGTCAAGTATCACTACCTGCCGATCTATCAACGGTAGAGTTGTTCCCCGACACGGCAGAGCACATAATCGGGGGCATGCGATACCGCGGAACCGTCATCCGGCCGCCCAGCGAGGCCGACAGCTACCTCCTGCAGATCACCTACGGTTGTTCCCACAACCGCTGCACGTTCTGCGGCACCTATGGGGACAAGCCCTTTCAGCACGCATCAAGACCCGAAAAACACGGCATTCTTGACGTTTCCGTCTGTCAGCGGTAGAATACTGACACCCGCTCTGACACCTCTCAACCAATGTCAGGGCACAAAAAGGCCCCGCGGCTCGTTACAGCCCGGGGCACGGCCAAACCTGTGTAGGAGGTTCGACATGGCCTATTCTACCACATCGTCGGGACGGAAGAAGCCCGACAAGCCCCACGCCGATTTCCCTCTGTTCGCTCACGCCAATGGCTTGTGGGCCAAAAAGGTGTTAGGGAAGCTCCACTACTTTGGACCTTGGGGGGACCCCCAGGCAGCATTGAAAAAGTGGGTCGCCGACAAGGATGACCTATTGGCCGGGCGAGTCCCACGCCGCAAGGCGGAAAAGGACGCGTTGACGCTGGAGGGCCTGGTCAACCGCTACCTAGCAGTCAAGCGAAACCAAGCGGACTCTGGTGAGATTGCGGAGGTCTCGTTCTGGGCGATTTTTGAGACCTGCGAGAATCTCGTCAAGTTCCTCGGTAAGGACCGACGGATTGACGACATTCGTCCCGAGGACTTCGAGGGGTACAAAGCGACCATGACTGCAAAGTGGGGTCCAACCACGATCAGCGCGGAAATCTCCCGTACTCGATCCCTGTTCAAATATGGATTGGACGTGGGACTCTACAACCTGCCCGTGCGCCTGGGACCGGGATTCAGAGGTATCGGCAAAAGGGCAACCCGCCGTCTCAACGGTGGTCGGGCCAACAAGATGTACGAGGCGGAAGAGATTCGCCAACTCCTGAGTGTGGCAACCGTTCCCATGCGGGCCATGATCTTGATGGCGATCAACACAGGTTTCGGCAACACGGACTTGTCAAGTCTGCCCAAGTCCGCCTTGGACCTGGACGAAGGTTGGGTCGACTTTGCACGAACCAAGACCGGAATCGAAAGACGGTGCCCCCTCTGGCCCGAGACAATCGCGGCCCTCCGTAAAGCGATCGCGAGGCGGCCCAAGCCGATCGACCCAGCCGATGATGGGCTGGTGTTCCTGACGCTATACGGTAAACGCTGGGTACGCATGATCCCTAACCGCGTGGAGGGTCGACCACCAAAGGGTCATGACGCAATCACGTTCATATTCGGGGGCCTGCTGACATCCCTAGGATTGAAGCGACCCGGACGGAACTTCTACGCGTTGCGCCACACGTTCCGGACCGTTGCCGACGAAGCCC
>CAZLWV010000062.1:0-41005 GCA_964563135.1 uncultured Planctomycetaceae bacterium | reverse complement strand
CCTCGCCCCTGCCTGACGGCCGGGTCCTTGTCTCGTGGCGGTCCTCCGACGATTTCCTCGGCTATGGCATCTACTGCGTGGACCCGGTCTCGGGAAAGAAGCAGCCGGTCTTCGACGATCCGGACTTCTACGACCTCCAGCCCAGACTCATCGCACCCCGCCGGCAGCCCGATGGACGCTCCAGCCCTTCGATCGACACCGACCCGCACGGCACGATCTACTGCCTCAGTGTCTACACGACCGATTTTGCGGACAAGAGCTGGCTCGCGCCGGGTACAGTCAAGAACGTCCGCTTGATCGAAGGGGTTTCTCGCCGGGGGCCCGATGGATTGGGCCCCGATTCCCGAGGGCGGCCAACGCTCGCCCCGAGGCGGATCCTGGGGGAGGTGCCGCTGGCACCGGATGGGTCTTTCAATCTGGAGGTGCCCGCCAACACGCCCATTGAGCTGCAACTGATCGACGAGAGCGGGGTGGCGGTGCGAAGCTGCGGATGGGTCTGGACCAGGAACCATTTCAATCAGGGTTGCATCGGCTGCCATGAAGATCCCGAACTGACTCCGGAGAATCTCATGGTCGATGCCCTGAGAACCCCCTCGGTGGTTGTAGCCCCCGAGGTCGAACGAAGACGGTCGCTCGACTTCCGCCGCGACCTGATGCCGATCGTGACGCAGAAATGTGTGCCTTGCCACAACCGGGGGGGCAGTCCGCCGGATCTGACGGCGGACCAGGCGACCCTGGTCGCCCCCACGGCATCGGACCCGGCGGCGGCTACCTACCAGGCCCTGCTGGAGCCGGCTCCGGAGCAACCCGCAGGCAGAGTCCGCGGCAAGTACGTCGATCCGGGTCGTGCGCGGACGAGCAGCCTGGCGTGGCACTTGCTGGGGAGGAATGCATCTCGGCCATGGGACGGCCAAGCGGGCCAGGCCGCATGGAAACCGATACCGCCCGGCACCGTGCCGGCGTTGACTGAAGAGGAATTGCGAACCTTTATCGAGTGGATTGACGTCGGGGCGCCGTGGTCCGCCGAGCCGGACCAGTGAACTGGGTGACCGACATACGCGCTGGCTTTTCCGGGCCGAACAGAGACTGCGAGGGCCGGAAAAGCCTCAGACCCCTTGAAGAAAAAAGGGGGGGTGAGGAATGAATCAAACACCGCCTGCGGCCGTTCTTGCCGTCCTGGCTTTGGCCGGGTTTGCGCTGGCCGCGGATCCGCAACTGCCGACGTTTGCCGACGTGACTGAACAGGCTGGCATCCAGTTCAAGCACAGCCATGGCGACGTCAAGATGGACAACATCGTCAAGTCCTCCGGCGGCGGGGCCATGTTCTTCGACTACAACGGCGACGGCTGGCTCGATATCTACCTCTGCAACGGAAGGTACAATCCGGAGATCTGCAGCAACCGCGGGCGCGGTCTGCGGGGCAAGCTCCGCAACGCCCTGTATCGCAACAACCACGACGGGACCTTCACCGACGTTGCCGAGCGGGCCGGCGTGGCGGGTAGCGTTTTCTCCTTCGGCTGCTCCGCAGCCGATTTCGACAACGACGGCGATCTGGATCTGCTTGTTCTGGGCTACGGTCCCGACGAGTTCTATCGCAACAACGGCGACGGCACTTTTACCGACATCTCCAAGCAGTCCGGGCTGGACGATCCCCTCTGGGGGCTGCAGGCCGTCTGGTTCGACTACAACGGCGACGGCCTGTTGGATGTCTACGTCGTGAATTACCTGGCCTACGACGGCACCAAGATTCCGTATTACGCACCGACCGGCTTTCCCGGTCCGCTCACCTACCAGGGCGAGCCCGACAAACTCCACAGGAACAATGGCGACGGGTCCTTCACCGACGTGACGGAAGAGGCGGGGCTCGTGAATCCCAACGGTCGCGGGATGGGCGCGACCATCGCTGACCTGGACAACGACGGGCGGCTGGACATCTATGTCACCAACGACGCCATGGCCAACGATTTCTTCCACAACGTGGGCGGCGGCAAGTTCGTCGAGGATGCCCTCGTTCGCGGCATGGCCTATGGCGAGTCGGGCGACGGGGTCTCTTCCATGGGGCCCGACGCCGGCGATTTCGACCACGACGGATGGCTCGATCTTTACATTCCCGACATGGACTATGGTTGCCTCCTCCGCAACGAGAAGGAGTTTTTTGACGATGTGACGACTGCCGCCGGACTGGCCTTGATCTGCGGCCAGTTCACCGGTTGGGGCGGGCTCCTGCTGGACTACGACAACGACGGATTCCTCGACGTGTTTGTGGCCAACGGCGATCCCCACAAGGAGTTCGGGGAGGAGGATACGCTCGCCCGCAACAATGGCCAGGGCAAGTTCATCGACGTGGCGAGCAGTTCCGGGCCCTATTTTCTCGAGGAGTATGTGGGCCGCGGAGCAGCCTGCGGCGACTACGACAACGACGGCGACCTGGATCTGGTGATCAACAACTTGAACGGGCCGGCCAAACTGCTCCGCAACGAAGGCGGCAATCGCAATCACTGGCTTACCATTTCCGCCAAGCTGGGCAACCGGAAGTCGGATGCCGTCGGCGCCCGCGTGAGCGTCTCGGCCGGCGGTGCAACCCAGATCCGCGACCTGATTCCGGTGCGCGGCTATCTCTCGCAGTCCGACCCGCGACTCCATTTCGGCCTGGGAAAGGCCGCCAAGGCCGACCGGGTGGAGATCCGCTGGCCCGATGGCCGGACCACCCAGCAGACTGACGTGCCAGCCAACCAGATCCTGACGGTCGTGGCGCCGGCCGAGTGACACGAGGGAATCCGCCATGCATCTGCCCACCGCCATGAGGATTGGAGAATCGATGCCTGCCACAGGACAGGTCTTCTGCCGGTCTGCCCGCCAGTGCGTCCTGCTGGCGCTACTGGTGGCGATCCTCGCCGGTCAGGTTTCGGCCGCCGACGGCTACCGGCAGCCGGTCTATGTAGGGGTCAAGGTCTGCGGCGAGTGCCACGACGGGCCTTCGATGGGCGATCAGCTTTCGATCTGGCTTCACACGCGTCACGCCAAGGCCTACATGAGCCTGTCGCGGCCCGAGGCCAAGCAGATCGCCAAGTGGAGCGGGATTCCCATGGAACCCCAAGAGTCGGCCATGTGCCTGGGATGCCACGCCACGGCGTCGCAGGCCGAACCATGGGAGCGCGATCCGACGTTTTCCATCAAGGAGGGCGTACAGTGCGAAATGTGCCATGGACCGGGCAGCGAGTACATGGACGCCAAGATCATGATGGATCGCGAGGCTGCGATGCAGGCCGGCCTGAGAATGCCGACCAAGGAAGACTGCCTGAACTGCCATGCCGAGAAGGGTACGCACCGCATCGCACTCGGCCCTCGGAACTACGACCTGGAGAAGGCCTGGCTGGCCATTGCCCATCCTGTGCCGGAGAGCGGCAGCCAGCGTGAGAATCTGGTCCCGCCCGCACCTGCCGTGACCGACCAGTCCGGCCCTGCCTATACGGGCGTGGCCGCCTGCGCCGAGTGCCACGCTGGAGCGGCATGGGGGTACCAGTTCAGCAAATGGCAGGCCAGCCCCCATGCTGACGCCTATGCGAACCTGGGCACGCCGCGGGCGCGCCAGCTTGCGGCCGAGGCGGGTATTCAGGGCGATCCGCGAACCAGCGAGCAGTGCCTGAAGTGCCACGCCACGGCCTACCATCGCCCCGCCGCCGAGGTCCGCGACAGCTACTGCATTCACGAAGGGGTGAGCTGCGAGGCCTGCCATGGTCCGGGGAGCGAACACGCCGACGAGGCCACCGCCAAGGCACCTTCCGAGACCCTGTCGCTGCATTTCTCGAAGACCACCGAGGAGACCTGCCAGGCCTGCCATGCCAATGCCCACGGCAAGCCGTTCGATTTCACCGCCGCCTTGGCAAAGATCGCCCACCCCAAAGTCCCACCCAAGGTTGTGGTTGAACCGCGCTACAAGACACCGCTCAATCTGGCCCTCAGCCCGGACGGCCGGGAGCTTTACGCCACCTGCGAGGCCGCCCATTCGGTCGTCGTGATCGACACGGCCAAACGTCAAAAGGTGGCCGAGATCCCCGTCGGCGGCCAGCCCATGGACGTGGCTTTCTCCCCCGACGGACATAGGGCCTATGTCACCAACCGCCTCGACGATTCCCTTTCGGTTATCGACGTGGAGGCTCGGGAGGTTGTGGCCACGGTGGCCGTAGGGGACGAGCCCCATGGGGTGCTGACCGATCGTGAGGGAAAACTGCTCTATGTGCTCAACACGGCCACGGAAGACATCTCGGTGCTGGACACGTCGACGCTGACGGAGGTGAAGCGGCTCTCGGCCAGCCGCGGAGTCTGGGGTCTGGCGATGTCGCCGGATGGATCGCGAATTCTTGCGACCAATATGTACTCCCGTTTCGTGGAGCCCCGCACTCCGTCGGTCTCCGAAGCGACCGTGATCGATACCGAGCACGCCGTGGTCGTCGCTCGGCCCGTTCTGCCAGGAACGAATCTGCTCCAGGGGGTCGACTGGCATCCCAGCGGCAAGTTCGCCCTGGTCACCATGCTCAGGACCAAGAACGTGATTCCCATGACGCGGGTCCACCAGGGCTGGACGATCACCAACGGGCTGGGCATCGTGTGGCTTGACGGCCGCACGGACCAGGTGCTTCTCGACGAGCCCGGGCGGTACTTTCCCGATCCGACCGCGGTGGCGATCAGCCCCGACGGCAGGTTGGCACTGGTCACCAGCGTGACCGACGACCGCGTGGCAGTCGTCGACGTGGATAGACTGATTGCCACGGTGGAGTCGGCATCCGAGGACGACCGCCAGCATGTATTGCCCAACCATCTGGGCAAGTCGGCCGAGTTCGTGATCGCCCAGATTTCCACCCTGCGGAGTCCGCGGGACATCTTGATCAGCCCGGACAGCCGAACGGCTTATGTGGCCAATGCCCTGGACGACTCGGTGTCCGTGATCGATCTGGTGAAACTGAAGTTGGGTGAGCGGATCGATCTGGGCGGTCCCCGGGAGATGACCCAGGTCCGGTACGGCGAGAATCTCTTCCATAACGCGAAGATCACCTTCCGCCGCCAGTTCTCCTGCCACTCCTGCCATCCCGACGGGCATGTGGACGGGCTGACCTACGACATCGAGCCCGACGGCATCGGCTTGAACCCCGTGGACAACAAGACTCTGCGGGGGATCCTGGATACGGCACCGTTCAAGTGGAGCGGCAAGAACCCCAGTTTTACGCGGCAGTGTGGTCCGCGTCTTTCGGCGTTCTTCACCCGGCTCCAGCCGTTCACTCCCGAGCAGCTCGCGGCTCTGGACCTGTATATCTGCACGATCGAGCGCCCGCCCAATCGCTATCGGCCGGTGGGGGCGGCTCTGACCGAAGCCCAACGCCGCGGCAGTGCGATCTTCCATCGCACCATGACCAACGACGGTCGTATGATCCCCGTGGAGAACCGCTGCGTGACCTGCCATTTTCCGCCGCTGCACACCGATCGCCGCAAACACGACGTGGGGTCGAAGATGGATTTCGACACGGTGTCGGAATTCGATGTGCCCCACCTGAACAACATCTACGACTCGGCCCCCTATCTTCACAATGGGGCGGCGCCGACGCTCGAAGAGATCTGGACGGTCTTCAACCCCGACGATACGCACGGGGTGACCAACGACATGACCAAGGACCAGTTGAACGATTTGATCGAATACCTCAAGACTCTGTAGGAGTTGCCAAAGGCGGTAGAATGGACAGGTGCTGCAAGATGGGCCCATCGCCTGTCGCCCTGGCCGAGCACTCACTGGTTATTCCATTCCAAGAGCTTGCCATACAAGGGGAGAGACCTTCGATGCATCGATTTTCAATCTTGCCAGCCCTGATGATGACGGGCTGGTTTGCCATCGTAGCCTGGTCGGGCGAGCCGCAAACCGCCGGGCAACAGCCGATTCCATCGGTGGGCCCCGGTGCTGCGGCAGCGCCGCCTCCCATTGCGGCTGCGCCCGACCAATTGCCTTACGTCTACACGAAATGGAAGCACTTCACTGTCAAAGACGGTCTGCCCAACGACCACATCATGGCCGTGAAAGCCGACGGTCCTCGGGTGTGGGTGGGTACGGAAGACGGTCTGGCATGCATTGACAAGCCCACCGGCGAGATCACGACCTGGGAGTACAAGGACGAAGACAACAACGGCGTTGCCGACGAACCCCACAGTCTGCCGTGGAAAGTGATCACGGCCATCGATATCGACAAGAAGACCGGCGACGTCTGGCTGGGACTGTTCGGCGGCGGCCTGGCCAGGTTCAGTGCCGGACGATTTGACCACTTTCACCAGCTCAACAGCGGCCTGGTCAACAACGTTGTCTACGGAGTTGCCATTCAGGATGAGAACGTCTGGGCGGCAACCACGGCCGGTGCCAGCCGTTACAACACGGTGACCGGCGAATGGTCGATCTACACCGAGAAGAACGCGCCGATGGAGGAGATATGGAACTACAGTGTCTCATACGACGGCAAGGACAAGGTCTTCCTGGCCGTGTGGGGCAGCGGTTGCCTGGAGTTTGATGTTGCGAAAGACCGCGAGCAGCGCGGCGATCCCTGGAAGCTGTACATCGATCCCGACGGAGAAATGGAAATCGATTTGTACCGCGACGATGGAATCGTCCACGTCATTGTGACCGGAGCCAGTCCCGCAGAGGATCACCTTTGGGTTTCGTCGTATTTTGGCTGTTGCCGCTATGATGGGCGGCACTGGCGAGGATTGTATGCGCACGAGACCGGCCTGCCAAGCGACTTCACGAATAACCTCAAGGCCCGCAGTGCCGATGAATGCTGGTTTGCCCACGACAAAGGCCTCGGCGTGGTGGCAGATTTCCCCTCCGATACGGTGGTTGCCTACACCCGCGACGAGAACACGCTTCGCGGGAAAGCCCAGATCTTCCGTGCCGGCAAGCTCCTCAAGACGGTCGACATGGAGACCGGCGTGCCGCACAATTTCGTCATCAACCTCGATCATGACGGCAACGATTCTTGGGTGGCGACGGGAAAAGGCCTCGCCTGGGCGATCGGCGAGGGCTATTACCGGGGGCTGAAGTCCAACCCCCCCTGGCTCGTTGGAGCGGCGGAGTCGTCGCAGATTGCCGCTGAAGCAAGTCCCAGGTAGAGTAACGGTGTAAGCAGGTATCATCCACCCGAGCTTTTCCGGAGTCCTCCCATGTCCTTCCGAATCCATATCCTTCTGGCCATCCTTCTGGCCGGCCCCGTGGCGTGCTGCGCGGAACCGCCGGCGAACTCCGGCCAACCAGATGCCGCTGTGGAAATCGACGGTAATACTCAGAAGGTGCTCGACGAGATCAACTCGCTCAACGCCCATCAGAAGCCCAAGCTTCCCTTGAAGCTGGACGATCGCTACGCACACACCCGGCAGGATGTTTCCCCGTTCAGCCACGTCGAGCCGTTCAAGCGCCACTTCCTTCTGCAAATGGAGTACACGGGGCCGGGACGGGCCATTCCCGAGCCGCAAGAGGTGGATACCGTCAAACTCGGTTTCCTCGGCCCGATTGAGTCGACGGTCTCGGTGGCGACGGGCGGCAAGAGCCACGAAGAGAGCATGGGCAAACAGATGCTGCACGGAGCCCAACTGGCCATCGAGCATGCCAATGCGCAAGGGGGCTATTTGAAGCGGAAGATCCCCTTTGAACTTGTCGTGAGCAACGACAATGGCCTCTGGGGCGCGTCCGGGGAACAGATCGTGAAACTCGCCTACATGTACAATGTTTGGGCGATCCTTGGCAGTATTGATGGAGCAAACAGCCATATCGCGATTCGAGTGGCACTCAAGATCGAAATTCCCATGATGAACAGCGGCGACACGGATCCGACTTTCATCGAGACCAATATTCCCTGGGTCTTCCGCTGCATCGGCGACGATCGTCAGCAGTGCTACCTGCTGGCCGACTACATCTACCGCGGACTGGGTCTTCAGTCCGTCGGACTGATTCGATCCAGCAACCGTTACGGCCGATTCGGCATTCGGGAGATGCGCGATTCCAGCCGCCGGCTGGGGAAACCGGCACCCCTGGAGATAGCGTATTCGCTGGGGGAGGAGGATTTCTCTCTGCAGATTCAACGACTCAAGGATGCCAATGTGCAGGCTGTTGTTCACTGGGGTGATGCCATTGAAGGCGCCAAGTTCCTTAATCAGATGCGAGCTGCCGGGATGCAGCAGCCCTTTTTCGCCTCGGATCGCTGCCTGCTCAAGGAATTCCAGGAGATTGCCGGCTCGAATGCGGAGAACGCGATCTGCGGCTCGCCCTGGAATCCGAATAGCGACAACCCGAGGTTGCACGCCTTCCGCGAAGCCTACCGGGAGAAGTATCACGAGGAACCGGAAACCTATGCGGCCCATGCCTACGACGGCATGAGCATGCTCATCTGGGGAACTCAGGTTGCGGGGCTGAACCGGGCCAAGATTCGCGATGTGCTGGCCTACCGCACCCAGCCCTGGCCCGGCATCACCGGCGACATCCCCTTGAGCGGTTGCCTCGACGACGCCGGCGAAGTCTTCCTGGCCAGGTTTGAAGGCGGCAAGTGGAACTACCTTTCTCGCGCAGACCTTGGCCTCCCACCGCTGCCGCCAACCGTGCAGAGCTATCAGGCCATGGCGGAGTAACGTCCTTCACTTCCGCCCGGAAATCGAAACACACGAAATCAGGGCACCGAATACGAAACACGAAATCGGGAACCAATCCAGAATGCCGGTGTTAGAGGCTCGAAACGGTGCAGCACATCCGTTGCGGATGCGCGGGCGAGTTTTGGGATATTCTGATGCCGGGATTCGTGGTAGTTTCGTACTGTGTGTTTCGTGTTTCGAGTTGGCTTCTCGTTCGATCCAGCGTCTGCCGCGACTCTGCCTCTTTCTGGCGATCGCATTCTGCCAGGCGATTCAGGCGGCAGAGCCGGCCGCGTACTTTGACCGGAACACGCAGCCCTTGGACTACGCCGGCCCGGGGCGCGAGTTGCCGGAACCAGAAAATCTCCAGGAGGTTCGCATCGGCTACTATGGCCCGGGCGATCCTCAACATCGGCTGGCAGGCGATCTCTGGTGCGCGGCCCTCCTGGCGATCGAAGAGGCCAACGGCCAGGGCGGCTACCGGGGCAAACCGTTCCGGCTCGTCCCGCGTTGGTCCGAGAATCCCTGGAGCGGTGGTGCGGCTGCGGTCACGGAGATGGTCTACACGGACCAGGTCTGGGCGATCGTAGGCGGCGTGGACAGCGCCAGCACGCATCTGGCCGAACAGGTAACGACCAAGGCCCGCCTGCCGTTGGTCTCGGCGGCCAGCAGCGATCGCACGGCCAACTCGGCCGTCGTTCCCTGGTTCTTCTCGCTCCTGCCGGGCGACCAGTTGCAGGCACCGGTCCTGGTTGAGGAGCTCGCCGGCCAAGTTGGAGCAGAACCGTTTGTCGTCATCGTGGGCGAAGACCATGACTGGCGCAGTTTCCATGCCCAGCTCGGTCGCGAGTTGGCCAAACGCGGCCTGACCCCGCAATTCCAGTTCACGTATCGCCCCCTGGACGAGGACTGCGCCGAGCTGGTTCGCCGCACACTCGATGCCCGGCCGGCCGCCGTGGTGCTGATTGCCGACGCTGCCGGCAGTGCCCGCCTGGTCCGCGATCTTCGTGCCGGCGGCTTCCAGGGCATGGTCTTCGGCGGCCCGTCGATGGGCCGTCGCCAGTTTCTCCAGGAAGCCGGCGCGGCGGCTGAGGGGGCGGTCTTTCCCTGCCTGGTCGAGCCTGGTGAAAGATGGCCCGAGCTGGAAGAGGCCTTTCGGAAGCGATTCCAGCGTGTGCCTGACTATGCGGCCGCGGCCACCTACGATGCCGTGTCGCTCCTGGTGGCTGCCATCCGTCAGGCCGGCCTCAATCGTGCCCGTATCGACGACTCGCTGCGCGAGCTTTCCCCCTGGCTCGGTGCGGCCGGCACCGTCTCCTGGGACACCCTCGGCGGCAACACCCGCCCGCCCCGTCTGGCCAGGATCACTTCGGGCCGCATCTACGCTCCCGCAGCTGCGCAGTCCGTGTCGCGCCACAGCCAGGGGCGTGAGCCTGTGGAGGGAATTTCTCCCGGAAACCCCTGAACTCAGCGGGCACCACGACCGTTCCTTCACTGTTGGTGCCGCAGGGTATCCACCCGATTCCACCAACAGAAGGCGGCGCGGATCCTCGGGGATTCCTGAAGCTCGTCCCTCGAAGTAGACGCTGCGTCCGCTGCAGCGTATCTTGAGGTCTCGGCCAGACTCTGAATCTGGCGTCCCAGTCCCTCTCCCCGAGGTTCCACCGTGCCCGCCGACCATCCCCGTGATTTTTCCACCGCCGAACTACTCGACACGGCTTCCGCGTCGGATCTGAATGTGGTGACCCGTGGACCGGGGCCTGAGGGGGAGGTTCCCCTGACGGCCGAGATGCTCAGCTACCAGCCCAGCGGCGATGCCTTTGGCATGACCGAGGATGCCGGCATGGGCTGGGACCCCGCCGCACTGGCTGGTCCGCAGTTCGTCATGCTCAGCACCATGGGCGGCATCCGCGGCCACGACGGCCGGCCGATCGCCCTGGCTCATCACACGGGCGGTTTCGAACTGGGACTCGCCCTGGGTGTGTGCGCCGAGGAGTTCAGGCTGGCCGGAGCGGTTCCCTACGCGGCCCACTGCACCGACCCCTGCGACGGGCGAGTCCAGGGCACCCCCGGCATGTTCGACAGCCTCGCCTATCGCAACGACGCCGCGTTCGTCATGCGGCGGCAGGCCCGATGCATTCCCACCGCCAAGGGCGTGATGGCGGTTGCCACCTGCGACAAAGGCCTCCCTGCCGCGATGATGGCCCTGGCCAGCTTCCGCCACCTCCCCTGTGTGCTCGTGCCCGGCGGCGTGACGCTCCCGCCCGTCGAAGGGGAAGACACGGGCAAGATCCAGTCGATCGGTGCCCGTTTTGCCCGTGGCCAGCTCAGCCTGGCGGACGCGCGTCGGCGGGGCTGCCAGGTGTGCGCATCTGCCGGCGGCGGCTGCCACTTCTTCGGTACCGCCGCCAGCGCCCAGGTTGTCGGCGAGGCCCTTGGCCTGGCCCTGCCCCACTCGGCGCTGGCCCCCAGCGGCCAGCCCGTCTGGCTCGACATGGCCCGCCGCAGTGCCAGGGCCCTGATGGTCCTGGCGGAACGGGGAATCACGACCGAGCGGATCGTTACGCAGGACGCCATCCACAACGCCATGGTCGTGCACGCGGCTTTCGGTGGATCGACGAACCTGGTGCTCCACCTTCCGGCCATCGCCCACTCTGCCGGCCTCTGCCGGCCGACGATCGACGAGTGGACCCGGGTCAACCGCGCCGTGCCGCGGCTGGTCGATGTGCTCCCGAACGGGCCGGCCAACCATCCCACCCTGCAAGCCTACCTGGCCGGCGCCGTGCCTGAGGTCATGCTGCACCTTCGCGAGATGGACCTCCTCAGGCTCGACGTTCTCACCGTGAGCGGGCTCACGCTGGGCGAAGTTCTGCGGTGGTGGGAGAAGTCTCTCCGCCGCAAGACGCTCCGCCAGCGGCTTGCCGACTGCGACGGCGTCGATCCCGACGATGTGATCATGTCTCCTGCACGTGCCCGAGAGCTGGGGGTCACGAGCACGACCTGCTTTCCCCGGGGCAATCTGGCTCCGGAGGGCTCGGTGATCAAGAGCACGGCCATCGACCCCGCGGTGCTGGATGCCGACGGCGTGTACCGCAAGATCGGCCCGGCTCGCGTTTTCGTCCGCGAGACCGATGCGGTGGCCGCCGTCAAGGGAACCACGGATCGGCCCATCCAGCCGGGCGACGTGATTCTGCTGATCTGCCGCGGCCCTCTCGGGGCAGGCATGGAGGAAACTTATCAGCTCACTTCCGCACTCAAGTATCTCTCGTTTGGCCGCGAGGTGGCCCTGGTGACCGATGCCCGCTTTTCGGGCGTGAGCACGGGTGCCTGCATCGGCATGGTCGGCCCCGAGGCCCTTGCCGGCGGCCCGCTGGGCAAGGTCCGCGACGGCGACCGCGTCCGTATCGTCGTCGATCCGGTCAAACTGGAAGGCACGGTCGATTTCGTAGGCGACGGGCAGGGCGATTACACGGCCGAGGAGGGCGCCCAGGTTCTGGCCCGCCGCCCCGCACGCGACGATCTTCTGCCGGACAGGCTGCTTCCGGCCGAGACCCGGTTGTGGGCCCAGCTCCAGCTTGCCGGCGGTGGCACCTGGGGTGGCTGCGTCTACGACGTCGACCAGATCTCCCTCCTTCTGGCGGCCGGGCGCAAGGCCGTGCAAGGTCGAACAGATTGACGCCAGCAGACGAGGAACAGGTCGTGCGCCGGCAGCAAGGATCGCCGGCAGGCGGTTTCTCAGCGAGGCTGGCAGTCGCTGTTGTTCACACGGCAGTTGCGCTCAGGGGATTGCCGATGGAGGGAAAAGCACCAGGCAACACTCGATGGGCCCTACCCGGACGCCGGTTCGCTCTCGTCGTTGGCCTGACGATACTCGCGGGGAGAGACGCCCTCGTATCGCTGGAAGGCGAGGGTCAACTGTTTGGGGCGGGCGAAGCCGGTCATCGAGGCGATCTCGTGGAGCTTGAGGTCGGGCTCTTCCTGGAGCAGTTCCTTGGCGGCCAGGACCCGTTTGCGTCCGATGTATTGGTGCGGACTTTCCCCCAGGTACTCGCGAAAAGCGTATTCGAGCCAGCGTCGCGACATGCCCGTGTGAGCGAGGATATCGTCGATCTTCAACTCTTCCTTGAGATGGTTCTGGATGTAGGCAATGACGTCGCGAAGCCGCGAATCGCCGATGGCCAGAGTGTTCGAAGAGGCCCTGGCGATGAGCCCCTTGGGCGGGATCAGGATCTCCCGGCTCTCCGGCTGCTGGCCACGGATGAGGCCGTCGAGCACCTCGGCTGACCGATAGCCGACGACCCGGGCGTTGCGGTCGACACTGGTGAGTTTGGGTTCGCAGTGTTCGCAGATCGTCCGCTCGTTGTCGACCGAGATCAGGGCCACGTCTTCAGGAACATTCAGGCCGTGCTGCTGGCAGGCGTCGATCACTAGCCGGGCCCGATAGTCGGAGACCACGAACAGGCCGAGGGGTTTTTCCAGCTCCCCGATCCAACGGATCAGATCCTGATGCTGGTCGTACCAGCGATTGCCCCGGGTTCGAAACGTGGTGGCCGCCCGCAGCACGGCGCAAGTCGCGCCGGCCTCGTCCAGACGGCGCCGGAAACCGACTTCGCGCAGATGCGAGTATCCCGTCCGGCGAACGCCGTAGAAAGCCAGGTTCCGGAACCCGGCGTCGAGGAGGTGTTCCGCGGCGAGGCGGCCAATCTTCTGATTGTCGACGGTGACGCGGACGACGGGCGATTTCCGCAGAGTCCCCGATACGTTGACGATCGGGATATCGAGGCCGGCGGCAAACCGTGCCTCGGCAGCCAGGTTCAGCTTGGCGATGATGCCGGCCCCCTGCCATCCCTTCAGGTCGAGGATGGAAAGGGTCATCGATTCGGGGGCGGTCAGAAACGACCAGTGCCGCCCGTGCTCCCTTGCGTAGGCGAGCACGCCCTCGATCAGCAATTCGTGATGGGGCATTCCCAGCGGAAATGCCAAGGCTATTCGTTCTGGCTGGGCCATCTCGGCAACCCCATGGGTGGGTCCCATTTGCTCTGGCTCGAACGGGCAGGACCAGTCGCCTGCCCGACCATCGCCCCCTGTGCTCCCAGTCTTGCAAAAAACAGCCCCTTCGCACAAGGGGCGTTGCATATTTGCTGGGGGGGTGTTTCGAGTTTGTGAGCATGTTTGTGCCGTGCAGGGGCCAAGACACGCATCTTGCGCCATAACTCCAGCTATTTGAATCGCTTGTGATTCGGATTTCGGCGCGATGAGACCAGTATCAGGGGGCAAGTCTTGCGGAAAATGATGGCGAAAGTCTCATGTGCGGCCGGTGGTTGCAATATTGGGGGCTGTGACAGAGCACTAGCCGACAAATCGCAGCAGGGCGTAGCGCTTCTTGCCGCTGCGAAGGACCATCATGGTTTCGCTGGCCAGGTCCTCGGCATGCAGGCGGGTCTCCATGGAGTCGACTCGCCGATTGTTCACGTAGGCCCCGCCCTGTTCGATCGTCCGACGGGCATCGCCCTTCGATTTGGCGAGCCCCGATTCCACCAGGGCGTCGACGATCCACAGTCCCTCGCCGGCGAGGCGGTCGCGAGGCAGTTCCTTGCTCGGCACATCGGCAAAGATCCCTCTGAGCTGACCGTCGTCGAGCTGGCTGATCTCGGCACCGAAGAAGATCTCGGTTGCCTTCCGGGCCGTGGCGAGCCCTTCGTCGCCGTGGACCAGGCGGGTCAGTTCCGCGGCCAAGGTGCGCTGCCCCTGGCGTCTCTCGGGCGCCGACCGGTGCTGGGCGACAACGGCGGTGATCCGGTTCTCGTCCAGGTCCGTGAAGAATCGCAGGCACTTGTCGATATCGGCGTCGTCGAGGTTGATCCAGTACTGATAAAACTGGTAGGGGCTCGTCCTATCGGGGTCGAGCCACAGGGCTCCCGATTCGGTCTTCCCCATCTTGGTGCCGTCGCTCTTGGTCAGCAAGGGGCAGGTCATTCCGTGGAGCTGGACTCCTCGCATCCGCCGTGCCAGATCGATTCCTGCGGTAATATTGCCCCACTGATCGCTCCCGCCGACCTGGAGTTCGCAGCCGAATTCTGCGTTCAGGTGGACGAAATCGTAGGCCTGCAACAGCATGTAGCTGAATTCGGTGTAGCTCAGGCCCGAGTCGTCGCGATTGAGGCGGCTCTTGACGGAATCCTTCGTGAGCATCACGTTCACCGGAAAGTGCTTGCCCACATCGCGGAGAAACTCCAGGTAACCGAAACGTCCCATCCAGTCGTAGTTGTTGACGAGGATCGCCGAACGGGGGCCGTCGAAATCGAGGAAGCGGCGAAGCTGCCTTTCCATGCCCGCCACGTTCGCCCGAAGCGTGTCGACGGAAAGCAGTTTCCGCTCCTCGCTCTTGCCGCTTGGATCGCCGATCATGCCCGTTGCTCCGCCGATCAGCGGGATGGGGCGATGCCCCGCCTGTTGGAAGCGGCGAAGGATCATCAGGGCCAGCAGATGCCCGACGTGCAGGCTGTCGGCGGTCGGGTCGAAGCCCACGTAGACGGTCCGCGACTTTTCGCCGAGCCATGCAGGCAGGTTCTGGTCGTCCGTTGTCTGATTGATCAACCCGCGCCAAGCGAGTTCTTCGTGGATGTTCGGCATGGGATAGACGAGTGTCCTGTACTACGGTGTTCGGAGATCGTTGAACTGTTCACACAATGGCTCGCGACCCATGGGAGCAGGCCATTGGCAACCGAGCGAGCGATCGTGCTGGTTGGCGGCCCTGCCGCCCTGGGGCAGTCGGGACGGGAGTGCTGTTCTGGCTTGCAGGACAGTTTGCCGATGCCGGGAACCTGCCATGGTGGACTGGTTGAATATGGCCGGGCAAGGGCTCACCGCCACATGTCGCTGTCGGCAAAAGGATTCAAGGGGCCCGCCAGTTTTGGCTTGGGCAAGGCCTTGAGCGACGCCTCGGCCAGGCGGAGATCCTCCCGGGTCGTGATCTTGAGGTTGATTCGCGAACCGGTGACCACAGTCACCGGCTTGCCGAGGCGCTCGACGAGCTGAGCGTCGTCGGTGGCGGGCTCCTTGCTCCGCTGCTGGTACGCTTCCACAAGCAGGTCTCGCCGGAATACCTGGGGGGTCTGGGCCTCCCACACGTCGGACCGGGAAAGCGTCTCCAAGATCCGCTTGCCGTCGCTCCGTTTGAGAGTGCCGGCTACCGGCACGGCCAGGATCGCGGCCCCCGACTTCTCCGCGGCGGCAAACACGCTGTCGATCCACTCGTCGCAAAGACAGGGACGGGCCGCATCGTGAACGGCGATGTAGTCGGCCTCCGGCTTGACCTTCGCCAGGGCGTTGGCCACCGAATCGGTCCGCTCGGCCCCCCCCTCCACAACCTGGATTCCCAGGATCGCCACGTTCGACGCGAACTTGAAGTTGAAGTACTCCCGGTCTTCGGGGGAGATCACCAGGATCACCTGGACCACGTCGCTGCGACCCAGGAACCGCTCGGCCGAATGAAGCCATACCGCTCGGTTGGCCAGGGGCGCAAAGGGCTTCTTGTAGTTCTTGTCGTGGAATCGGCTGCTCTTACCGGCCGCCGGCATGATCACTGCGAATTTGGCCATGACAAATATCTCTCAGGTCCGGTTCAGCCAGGATCCGGCAACGGCTCAACAACTTCGCCGCCATGGCTCTCCGTTTGAAGGAAAACGCAACGGGGGGGCAGGAGAAACCCGCAAGCCGTTTCTGAGCCCGTGCACAGGTCGGCCGAACGGAGATTGTCTGCCGTCCAGCCGCCTGGATTCTCCATTGTTCCACTCTACGGCGGGGTGTCAAGGAGTGTGCTGCACCCCAGCCCGCTCGGGGCCCCTGCGGGCCAGGGCACCACCCTCTTCCGGTCGATTGGAGGTCGACGGTCGAATCACGGAGTCTTACCCTCTCGAAGCCGCGAAGTCCGCGCCTTGCTGCGGGGGAATGTCAGGGGCGCCAGAAGTCTCCCAGGGGCGCTACCAGCCGCGCTGGGCGATCTGGTTCTGGGGCGAACAGGGCGCTTGCAGGATGCGCTGCTGCCGCGTGGCAATCGGCAGCAGATGTCAAGGCATCGGATGGACCGGGCACGGGTGCCTGTTCACGGATCCTGGCACTCTCCACAAACGGCTCCAATGACCTGACATGTGCCAGGGTCCACGACTGTCCCATGGGGCCCAGAAGTGCTTGCTCCGGGTGGTCGAGCGACCTACGATAAGGGCTCCCGTTGCCCCTCCAGCGCTGATTTTTCCCGGGAGTTCCGAGCCATGCGTGCTTTGCCCTTGCTTGCTGCCCTGTTCGCCTCTGCGGTGACCGGCCTGGCCTCGGCCGACGCGCCGCCGGAAAGCGCCCTGAAGCTTTACACACGAAGCCGGGCCGGGGCGAGCCACGGCGACCAGTCTGAACTGGTCTACAAATCGGTCGAGTGGGACGCCCGCAAGACAGCCGTCATCGTCTGCGACATGTGGGACAAGCACTGGTGCAGTTCGGCCACTCGGCGAGTGGCCGAGATGGCGCCGCGGATGAACGAGGCGCTCAAGGCCGCACGCTCACGGGGCGCGCTGATCGTCCACTGCCCGAGCGGTACGCTCGATTTCTACAAAAACTCCCCAGGCCGCAAGCTGGCGCTGGAAGCCCCCAAGGTCGAACCCAGGGTGCCGCTGGAAGGCTGGTGCCGCCTGGATCCACAGCGCGAAGGGCCGCTACCGGTCGACGATTCGGACGGAGGTTGCCCCGAGCCCGACAAGACTGGCCACCCCTGGACGCGGCAGATCGCGGCGCTGGAGATCCTGCCGGGGGACGCGATCACCGACAACGCCGAGGCCTATTACCTGATGCGGCAGCGGGGGATCGAGAATGTGATCATCATGGGCGTCCACGTCAATATGTGCGTCCTCGGCCGCCCGTTCGGCATCCGCCAGCTCGTCCGCCAGGGATTGAACGTGGTGCTCATGCGCGACATGACCGACAGCATGTACAACCCCAAGATGCGCCCGCAAGTCTCCCACATCCGTGGCACCGAACTGGTTGTGGAACACATCGAGAAGTACTGGTGCCCCACGGTCACGTCAAGCGACCTGCTGGGCGGGCCGGCATTTCGGTTCTCGGAAGACAAACGGTCCCACGTGGCCATCCTCGTGAGCGACGACCACTACGGGGCCGACAAGACGCTCCCCGAGTTCGGCCAGATGCTCCGGGAGAAATACGGCTGCTACGTGACCGTGCTCCACGGCCAGGGGACGTCGAATATCCCGGCCACCGGCGAATTGGAGAAGGCGGACTGCCTGGTGCTCTACATTCGCCGCCTGGCCCTGCCCCGGGAACAGCTTGCGGCTGTCCGGCGCTACGTGGATGCCGGCAAGCCGCTGGTGGCCCTGCGGACGGCATGCCATGGGTTCGACACCCAAGGCAAGGCCAAGCCGGGGGAGGCCGAGTGGCCCGAATTCGATGCCGATGTGCTCGGCGGCAACTACCACGGCCATGGCGGGAATGAGGCGGGAAGCGATATCCGGGTGCTCGCGGAAAAGGGCCGCCATCCGATCCTCGCGGGCGTCGAACCGCGCCAATGGCACAGCAGCGGCTCCCTCTACAATGTTTCCCCCCTCAAGGACCCCAAGGCCGATGTGCTCATGGTCGGCACGGCCGGCGACGCGGTCGAACCAATCACGTGGACCCGCGAGCACAACGGCGGGCGGGTGGTCTTTTCGGCGCTGGGTCACCCCGACGATTTCCCGCAGCCCCAGTTTCGCCGGCTGCTGACGAACATGATCTTCTGGGCGATGGGGCAGAGTCCAGAACAGCAGGCGACTGCCGCCAGATGACGAACTCTCCCCTCGGGCAGCGATCCAGCGGGATCGGCCGCCCGGTTGTCGGCTCCGGATGATCTTCTCGTCAGACTGGTACTGCCACGCCTGGCCGGCAGCGGACGACACTTCCAGAAATGAGGATACTCCGATGAAACATGTCGACAGGTTGCGTGTTGTCGCGGCCCTATCGCTGTCGCTGTTCATAGCCCTCGCCCCCGCGAAGGCGGACGAGGTGGTCGTCCATGTGGCCGATGTACCCGCACACGGCCTGGTGCTTTCACGAGTCGATCTGAGCGGCGCGGCCCGGTGGTGCAAACTGGACAACATCGCAGCGTCGGGGATCGAAGCGGTGGACTTCCACGGTCGCCAGGTGCCGTGTCAGTTGGTGCCCGATCCCAGTCCGGATGGAGCACCGCGTCTTCAGGGGACCCTCCTGCTCAAGCTGCCTCCCGGGTCTCCTGCCAGCCTTCGATTGTCTTTCAAGGCGGCGGCCCAGGCAGCCGAGCCCCCCTTCGACGGAACCGTGCGCACGAAGTACAGCGAAGTGGTTCACTCGGCCGGGAAGCTCGGCGGTTTCCCGTCGAGGATCACATTTCGCGAATCGGGAAAGGTCTTCGATTCGCTCCGCTGGCACGATCGCACCTACCACGCCGAACAGGGCAGCTATCGGCTGATCGACGATGGCGAGCCGAAGGTCGAACGGATCTCGGCGGGGCCGCTGTGCACGGTCGTGCAAGTGACGGGAAGATACGTCAGCGGCAGCTCTCAGCACGCCAGCCGGCCGGCGGCCGTCTACCAGTGGTTCTACTTCCACGACCTGCCGCTGGTCTACGTGACCGCCCTTCAGAAACAACAGGAAGCGTTTGCCTGGAAAGAATGGCACTTCCTGGAACTGATCTATCCCGATGAATCCTTCACAAGATGGGCCGGCGCGGGCCCCGAAGCTCAGGGAGACCTGACGGGCGGCGGCAAGTCCACCAGTTTCTCCGACTGGGCCGCGTTGCTCGATGGACGCAGCGCCATCGGCATGCTGCGCTCCGGACGGCTGATGATCTACGATGGTCGCGGAGGATACGGCACGTATCTGCACGCCTTCAGCGACCTGGCCTGGGAGGAATTTGCCGGTAGCGAGCGGCAGCTCGCCGCCTGGCTCTGGGTGGGCTGCGCCGACGATCCGGCCTCCGCCCTTGGCGCAGCCGCCAAGGCCCTGCCGGCAGACGCCCGTGTGGCGGTCACCGTTGGCAGCGTTTCCAGCCGCCTGGCAGACCTTCGCAAGAGCCTCGAGGGGCTCGACACGCAGTCGGCCCGGCGGATCTGGTGGCGTCTGACGGCCGCCGAGCAACTGGAGGCACAAGGCCGGTTTCAGGAGGCGCTGGCAGCGGTTGACGGCCAACTGCCCGACAACCTCATTTCGCTCATTGCCGGCGATCTGGCGATCGCCTTCGAACGCGCCGGCTCGGGACTGCCAATGCTGCAGCTGGCTGACCTGGGGCGGCAGCGGCAACTCCTGGCCGCCAGGCCCCTGCCGCTGTTCCGCACGGTGCTGAAGAATGCGGAAACGAAGGAAGAAGTTGCACTCGTTGCCGATTCTGGCTGGTCGGAGGTCGCAGCCGATCCGGCCGGCGAGGACGGCTCGCTCCGTCTCCAGTGGAAGAACCCCGCCGACAAGCGCCTGGCCGGAGTGACGATTGCGGCGATCGCCGCATGTGACGACGAGGCCAGCCGGATCAGCTGGGACCTGAAAATCGCCAACGTGCCGAAGCCGTGGGGCGTGTGGCAAACCGTTTTCCCCCAGGTCGCTCTGGCACAGCCTGGCGAAGACGCGGAAGTGTTTTTTACCCGCGGCTCCGGCGAGGTGAAGAGCGGAGTGTGGACCGAGGCCTTTCGCTTCTCGGGCACCTATCCAAGCGGCTGGCTGTCGATGCCGCTGATGGCGGTTTATAGTCGCCAGGCGGGGACCGGACTGTATGCGGCCATCCACGACCCGTGGGGGAGCACGAAGGACCTGGTGGTTCAGAGCCGGCCGCTGGATCGAGCCGTTGATCTTTCCTTTGACATCCCGGCGGCCGACATGGGCCGGCCGGCCGTGGGTTTCGACCTGGAAGGCGAGGCGGTCTGGCAGCTCCTGCGCGGCGATTGGTACGATGCCGCGGTGATCTACCGCAACTGGGTCCGCCAGCACGCCCGCTGGTACCCGAAGCTTTCTTCGCAAGGGCGGGAAGACACGCCCGAATGGATGCGTCAGCTTTCGTGCTGGGCCATGACGGGAGGCACGGCGGCGGAAGTGGTGCCGGCCATGAAGAGATTCCGGGAGGCAATCGGCCTGCCGGTCGGAGTGCACTGGTACAACTGGCACGAGATACCGTTCGACAACGACTACCCGCACTACTTCCCCACCAAACCGGGATTTGCTGAGGGGGTAGCCGAGCTGCAGGCGGCCGGCGTGTACGTGATGCCCTACATCAACGGCCGGCTCTGGGATACGCGGGACCGCGGCATGGAGGTGTTCCAGTTCAACGACGTTGCCCGTCCGGCCGCCACCAAGGACGAAAACGGCGAGCCTTACACGGAGATGTACGGCAGCAAGGAAAGCGACGAGAGCCGCGTGAGCCTGGCGGCCATGTGCCCGGCAACCGACTTGTGGAAAGGGAAGGTGCGGGAGATTGTGTTGCGGCTGACCAAGGAATGCGGCGTGAAGGGTGTGTATATCGACCAGGTCGCCGCTGCCAAACCGCAGTTGTGCTTCGACCCGTCCCACGGCCACCCGCTCGGCGGTGGGCACTGGTGGACCGAAGGTTACTGGGACCTGCTCGCCAGGATCTATGCCGAGATGCCCGACGATCGCATGCTCACCACCGAGTGCAACGGCGAGCCCTACACGCACCGGTTCGACGGCTACCTGACCTGGCACTGGCAGTACCAAGGCCAGGTGCCCGCCTTCCCGGCCGTCTATGGCGGCGCCATCCAGATGTTCGGCCGGGCCTATCGCGGCGGCCCCACAAAGGACCTCGCCCTACGGATGAAGGCCGGACAGCAACTCGTCTACGGCGAGCAGATCGGCTGGCTCGGTCCCGAGGTGGTTGATGAGCCGGAGAACCTGGCGTTCTTCCGCCAGGTCGTTCATCTGCGAGCCCGCCTGATCGACTACTTCGTGCGTGGCGAAATGGCCCGCCCGCTGCGGTTGGCGGGGATTCCCACCGTGACCGCCGACTGGCAATGGAGCGGCGTCTGGCCCGTAACGACCGAGGCCGTGCTCACCGGCGCCTGGCGACTGCCGGGCGAGAATCGCGTCGCACTCATGTTCGTCAACGTGAGCGACCAGCCCGTCACCGCGCCGCTCGAGATCGACCGGGCCGAGTATGGCCTGCCGAGCGGCCCGCTCAAGGCGCAGCAAGTCACGGCCGACGGCGCCGGGCCGACCGAGATCGGCAAGGAGCTGACCTTCGAGCCCAAATCGGCGTGGGCGTGGGAGATTGGCGCAAAGTAGCGACCCGGGCGACTGGCGTGTCAGGTCATAGAAGTGGAGAAATGGAAACAAGGGTTCCGCCCACGGGCCGCAATTCGAGCGGACACAGAACCCTCTTGAGGCAGGGAACATCCCTGCCGCCGGGAGACTCGCCTGTCACCGAGGATCGTGCGATGCACCGCAGCGTCCGGCTGCTTTCGATTGCCAGTGCCCTGGTTCTCGCCACGGGCGGAGCGGGGCTGTGCGCAAGCGACGAACCAAGGGAGGATGCGTCCGTGAGCCAGGCAGAACCGGCCGGCAGGTCGGATATCAGCGCCGATGAAGAAGTCGTCTTCTATCCGACACACGGTTCCTACGACTCGAAGAAGCGGAGCTGGACGATTTCGATCCACGGTGTGATCTATGAGCCCGAGGCGGACTCGTGGCGGCGCAGCGCGCTTCTGGAATCGCTCCGCGAGGCCTTTGACTTCGAGCCGGACGATCCCCGATCCCCGCTGCTGGACCGCCGGCTCCGCCTGTTTCTGGTCGACAACGAGCGCGGCCAGAGTATCTCCGTCCGCATCGGCAATCGGGCCTACGGGGCCGGCATCTCGGAGGCCAACGGGCATTTTCAGACCACCCTCACGCTGCCGGCAGATGAGATGGAAGACCTCGTCGAAAGCCAATCGGGGAGCGACTGGCTGCCGCTGGAGGCCGTGATGCGCCGGTCCGACGAACGGCGATTCCGTGGCCGGGTTCAACTGATTCCCCCGCAGGGTCTGTCGATCATCTCCGACATCGACGATACGATCAAGCACAGTCAGGTAGGCGATCGCCGCAAACTGCTCGCCAGCACGTTTCTTCAACCCTTTGCACCCGTAGACGGCATGCCAGAACTCTACCGCGGGTGTGCGAAGTGGGGCATTGCATTTCACTATGTTTCTGCCAGTCCCTGGCAACTCTACCTTCCCTTGGCCGAGTTCCTCGAAGCCGCGCAGTACCCGGGGGGCTCGTTTCACCTGAAGCACTTCCGCCTGAAAGACGACTCCTGGGCAGACCTCTTCCAGTCCCAGGAGAGGTACAAGCTTGCAGCAATCGAACCGATTCTGGCCACCTATCCCCAGCGGCAATTCATCCTCATCGGCGATACTGGAGAACAGGATCCGGAGATCTTTGCCAAGGTGGCCCGGAAGCACCCCCGTCAGATCCTGGCAATCTTCATCCGCAATGTCACGACCGAAGCGATCGGCAATCCGCGTTTCACCGCGGTGCAGGAAGGGCTCGGCCAGGTGCGGTTCCAGTTGTTTGACGAGCCCGAATCGCTGCTCCCGGTGCTCAGCGATCTGGCGTCTCGGCCGTGATCGCCGTTTCCCGGCTCGCGGATTCCTCTGATCGATCAAAGGAGTCTGGCGCTGCCTCAAACGGCAGAAAGGGCCGCCCGAGGTTGATTCTCCCTGCCGTTCTGGCACAATGAATCGTGCCCCCGGCCGGGACCTTTGCCAACGCTTTGCTTCGCGTTTTCGCTCCTTCAGGCTATCGCGATTCTCTTGACGGAGCGATTGTCCAAGGCCGGTCCTGCTGTTTCAAATGGCCCAACAGATGCAGATATCCATGAAACACATTCCCATCACCGATATCGAGCTGGCGGTCGTCGAACAAGGCCGTGGCATTCCGCTGCTTCTCGTGCACGGATTTCCCTTGGACCACACCATGTGGACCGGCCAGATCGAAGGCCTGGGCGACCTCTGTCGGGTCATCGCCCCCGATCTGCGCGGGTTCGGCAAGAGCAGCGCCACCCAAGGCAAAGTCACGATGGCCCAGATGGCCGACGATCTGGCGGCGCTACTGGACGGGCTGAAGATCGACCAGCCGGTCGTCTTCTGCGGACTCTCGATGGGAGGCTACGTCGCCTGGGAGTTCTTCCGCCGTCACCGCAATCGGCTCCGGGCCCTGCTGCTCTGCGATACCCGCGCTGCCTGCGACACGCCGGAGGTTGCCCAGGGACGCCGCGCCACAGCCGCCAAGGTCCTTGCCGAAGGTCCACAGGTCGTGGCCGACAGCATGATGCCCAAGCTGTTCGGCAAAGCCACGCTCGCCGGCAAGCCGGAACTGGCAATGGCAACCCGGAAGGTCATGCTGGGAACCTCGCCGCAGGGAATCGCCGCGGCTGCACTGGGCATGGCCGAGCGGTTCGACGCCACTTCGCTCCTGCCGCACATCGACTGCCCATCCCTCGTGGTGGTCGGCCAGGAAGATGCCATCTCGACCGTGAAGGAGATGCAGGGCATTGCCCGGGCGATTCCCAACGCCCGGCTGGTGGAGATCGCCGGCGCCGGCCACATGTCGCCGCTTGAGGCCCCCGAGGCGGTCAACACCGCCATCCGCGGTTTCCTTGAGACCCTCTGACACCTTGATTCATGGTGGAACACTTCGGCGCGCGACCTCCGCAAGAATCGCTGATCGCGCCGGTCGCCGCCGTTTCACGATCGATGCAGGGCTCAATAGAAGGGCGGGACGGCCGCCGGCTCATTTCGACGACAGGTGGATCACGCCGTCCCAATCGTCGGGTGCGGTGCGGTTGTGCTGGGCAATGTAGACGGTGAGGAAATCACTCACACGGTCTTCCGTCGGCATGCGGCGCAGCCGGTCGTAGGCCGTCGGCCAGTCGCCGGCCAGGAACGCGTCGAGGGCCATCTCGCTTATGGCCAGATGCTGGTTGCTCAACTCGGGAAACCGATGCTCGGCGGGCAGCAATTCGCTGACCTCGATCGCTGCGGTCATGCCGTAGGGGCATACCCGGGCGATCCTGCGAACACGCGCCACCTCCGGCGGCACGCGCCGCCGAACGGCCTCGGCAGTGGCCTCGTCCAGAAGAATCG
This sequence comes from uncultured Planctomycetaceae bacterium, assembly GCA_964563135.1. Taxonomy (GTDB): domain Bacteria; phylum Planctomycetota; class Planctomycetia; order Pirellulales; family Thermoguttaceae; genus JAAYAY01. The sequence goes on along the minus strand of CAZLWV010000062.1, from coordinate 16,220 downwards.
GGGCGTGAAGCACCTTGGTCATGCTTTCCAGCCGCGAGGCCAGGTTGACGACCGGACCAAACACGGTGACTTTCACCTGGTCGACCGTGCCGATCTTCCCGGCAACGGCCTGCCCGGTGGCGATGCCCACCCCCGCATTGAATCCCACCAGCGATCCGGACTGGAGTGCGGCCGATTCGAACTTGTCGCGAATCGCCAATGCCGCCCGGCACGTCTTGAGCACGTCGTCGTCCGACTTGATCGGCCAGCCCCAGAACCACCTGGCCGCGTCGCCCTGGAAGTCACCCACAACCCCCCCTTCGTTGAGAATCTGGTTGGTCATCACCCCGAGGGCTTCGCTCACGCGATCCAGCAGGTCGAGTAGATTGTCGGCCGAACGCTGCGACTCGCGAGAAAAACCGCGCAGGTCGCAGAACAGCACGGAAACCTCCGTCTGCCGCGGTGCCAGGACCAGTTCGGGATCCTCGACGGACAGCGTGTTGAGTACCACCGGCGAGAAGAACTGGCTCAAGGCCGAGTGGCGGTGCTGGAGGCGGCGCATTTCGAGCAGGCTGCTGGCAATCGTCGCCACCAGTTCTGTGAACTTGACGTCCTCGCGAAGATCGGAAGGATCGCTCGAGGTGGGCAGGGCCGCCGGATCGTGATGAAACCTGCCGGCCAGGTAGAGGGCCCATTCGGGACTGCCGGGACCGCAAAGGGGTGTACAGAACGCCCAATCGTAATTTCCCCTGGCGGTGAACGGCTGGGGCGAGTTCCGCTCCGCCCCTTCCCACACATGGAGGATGCTCTGCCTCTGCCGGCTCGCCTCCAGGATCAGTCTCTCACTCGGACGGAAGTCTTCCTGAGCCACTCGCCGCTGATCCCAGTGAAGCACGGTGACGACGGGGCGCCAGTCGCCTGGTTCTTTGGCCGCTCCCGCCGCGGTGGTGACCACCGCGGCCGTTTCCGTCCGCGGCACGCCGGCCAGAAGCATGCTCACCAACCGAACGCACAACTCCCGATCGTCGGTGGCGCCCGATATCACCTCCGGAAGACGGCTGAGAATCTCCAGCCGATGATCCGGATTGCGGAAGGGGATCTCTCGGAGATACTGGGAGCTGAAAGCCTGCTGCTGGACCGGCATGGGGGCGTCGGCCGCCACATCGGCCCGCTGCACAGTCAGCGTGAAACTCGTCTCGCCGATCACGAAATGCTCGCCCGGCTGCAAAGTCGCCTCCGCGCACGGCCTGCCGCGGAAGAACAGCGAGTTCGTCGCGTCGGCCAGTTGGGTTACGATCAGATGGCTGCCGTTCCACACCAGGTCAGCATGGCGACGGGATACATGCGGATCCCAGGGAACCGCCCAGTTGCCGGCCGCACGTCCCAGGGTCACCGGATCTCCCTCCGGGAGCACGCGGCGCCAACGTTGCGACTGCTGTTCGCCCTGTGCAATCAGGTCGGCCATTTGGGGACTCCGCGAAGGGTCTGTCTACTTCGCCTCGTTTCTCTCTCGCGGCGATCGAGCCGACCAGCCGGCGTTGGTCGCCGGGGTCTCCGAGTCCGCAGCCACCAGGGCTCCCCCCTTTGTCGCCCCTCCCTGTTCCAGAAGCCGGCAAGCGATCCCCCAGAGTCCGAGCACCACGATAGCGACCATCGCCAACGCACTCCACCCGTAGGCGATGAGCCCGGCCTTCAAGTCCCGCAACGTCGTCCCGATGGCCCTGTCATAGGACTCCTGGACGATCACCACCCAATCGGTACTGCGGGCCTGGAACTGGACGGCCGCCGTTTCTGCCAGCCAACGACCCCCATACCTGGGATCCACAACACTCACCGGGTCACGATAGGCAGCCTTGCGCGATAGCGTGGCAGGGTATTGATCGACATCGATCAGTAGCCTGCGGTCAGGACCCGAACCGGCTGGCCGGGCGGGCCCCACCTGATGCATCACCGGGTGGTCGAGAATGTGTCCGGGGATATTCGGCCTCGGCCTTTCCACAAGCACGGCAAACTGGCTCACGGAATCGGCTTCCACGGGTTCCACCAGGTCCCCCACACCGACCGTCAGCCCGCCAATGCCGAGAAACGTGCTCTCCTCGTCGGTTTCGTAGATGGGGGTCGATATGGCCACATTCCAGATGTCGGTTGCCTCGCTCTGGTATGCCGCCGAGGGCCCCGTCTGGGTGATGTGCCGTTCGGGCGGCAGACGTTCGCTCAGTTCCAGGTTCCTCGGCCCCCCGTGAAAATAGGATCGCGACGAGTAGCAGCGGCCCACGGTGATCGGGTCAGGCGCTCGGGCAAGCTGGACCCCCCGTGCATCGGCCAGAAACCAACTGTTTTCCTTCCCGTTGCCGCCGGACCTGGCAGGCACCACCGCCTCCAGAGCCGCCTGGAGTGCGCGGCATCGCGGGTGCTCCTGCAGCCGCCTTCTCATCGGTTCAAGCTGTTCTTCCGAGGCGGCCGGATCGCTCAGAAGGTGGGAAAGCTCGACCAGTTCCGGATCGCTGCAGACCAGGAGAAACTCGCGGCGCAGCTCGTCGGACGCAATCATGCTCTCGATCGCCCGGCAGCGCCGGCCCACCCCGGCAGCCACCGCTTTGGCAACCGACTGGGCGGCAAAGCGGTTGGTCTTCAGCGCCTGGGCCAGCAGCTCCTCTTCCGAGCTCTGCAGAGCCCGGCTGAAACCGGTCCAGGCAAACAGCGAGACCACCAGCAGCACGAGGGCCGGTCCAAACGTGCCCAACAGCATTGCCGGCCGACGGGCGCGGCGGATGTCCCTGGCGTCGAGGGCGTCGAGCACGGCCTGCACGTTGGCAAACCTTCTCTTGGGGTCGGGGGCCAGACATCGCTCGATGATCTCCGCCAGAGAGCGATCGACCCCACGCACATGCCGGTGGGCCGTCGGCGGGGGGCCGTGGCGAACGATCCTGCGGTACTCGGCCAATCGCTGGCCGAAATCGTCGATGTCATCAAGACGCGCAAAGACCCCTTCGTCGTGGTGCGGAGGGCTGCCCGTCAACATGCAATACAGAAGGGCCCCAATCGCGTAGACGTCCCAGCGCACGTCGGGCACCGCCTCCAGATTGGCCTGCTCCGGAGGCATGTAGAACATCGTTCCCAAGGCAGGAGTCTGCTCATGCGACAGGCGAGACTGGCCAAAATCCGCCAGCCTCGGGTTGTTGTCCTGGTCGAGCAGCACATTACCCGGTTTCAGATCGCAGTGGAGCACACCCTTCCCATGGGCGTGGATCAGACCGATCGCCACCTCCCGGAAGATTCGGATCGCCTCGCTGCAGGCGAACGGCTCCCTGTGGATTCGATCCGCCAGCGAGCCTCTTTCGAGATACTCCATTACGTAATATGGGGGATCCGCGTCCCAGCCAACGCCGATCAGTTGGACAACATGCCGGTCCGCAAACAGAAATGTCAGCTTCTCGACCTCCCTGGACAGGAGCGACCAGTCCAATCCCCCGCGATGCGCATAGAACTTGATCGCCACGTGCCGGCCTGTATTGCCCTGCAGCGCAGACCAGACCTCTCCAAAAGCTCCTGAGCCAAGAAGCTGGTCCAGCTCGTAGCCGGGAACCTGGGTAGGAGGTCGTACCGCCTGCAGGCTTCGCTGCCGGGCGCGGAGTTTCTGCTGTTGGTCCTGCGATAGGGTGGGGTCGCCGTCCATTCCGCGATTATAGAGCAGGTCGGGCCGTGAGAACTACTACTTCCTCAAGGCTGGAAGTCCGGCCCGGGTGGCTAAGGCCAACCCGGATAAGACCATTGCGGCGGGCCGGGAACGGGAGGCTCGAATCGGCGGACCTCGGTTCTTTTGGCCGGATCGAGACAGGAATACGTCCGTCGGGTCCAGAGGGAAAGCCGCTCAGTGGCCGACCAGGCGGGGTCCCGTTCACCGTGGAGTAAACTGACTGACTACCGTAGTAATACGGTCACCGAGTGAATACCCCTGATCGCCGCGCCATATGGCCCGAAGACTCCAAAACATGCCGGCGGTAGAATTTTGGGCTGGCTCGTCTTGGCACGGGAGTGAACCATGGGTTAAACTCTCAGTATGGCAGGCGTCTGGCGTCCTCGGGGAACCGCGGCAAACACCTGGAGCTTTGGGGCTGGAGCTCCGCTGGTGGTTTGTTTGCCGCACGAGGGCGGTGGTATCTGGAGGCATGGGGTACCATGCCTTCTTCAAGTGAACCGAGAAGAGCGGGAGTGGGGTCTATGCCGCGCTACAATCGACGGATTCCTTCTTCTATTCGGGTCAATCTGCTTGATCAGACCTTCGGGCGATTGACGGTTGTCGGCTACGGCGGCCGCCGCAATGGGCAGACGATATGGATCTGCCGTTGTGAGTGTGGAACCTCAGGCGAGTATCACGCCGGAAACCTGCGCGCCGGACGGTCGTCGAAGTGTGTGAAGTGCCAGTTGGATATCCTGCAGCAGAGCAAGAAGAACTTCAGCCACGGGTATTCGAACACGTCCACGTATCGAGCCTGGACCGGGACCCGCCGCTATGGCCGCTGCCGCCGCTGGGAGAAGTTCGAAAACTTCCTGGCCGATATGGGCGAACGGCCGCAGACGGCAAGGCTGGTGCGCATTGATCGCCGCAGACCATACTCGAAGAAGAACGCAGTGTGGCGCAGTCCGGCGGAAACCCTGAGGGAAGATATTGACCGGACTCTCGAGGCCATGATCTCGGCTGGGATCATCCGCAAGTGGCAAAGCCCGAGCCATCGGCGGCGGCTTCGTCAGATGACCCGGCAAGCGCGATATCAGTTGCGGGCATCGCTCGCCAGAAGCCATTCCCGCTGACACGCCTTCCAAGATCCCAAAGACATGCCTTCCGGCAAGGCGAGCGGATGACACCGGTGGGTCAGGCTGCCGGATCGGCCCGCACGCTGCGGCCAGTCCTCGTTCTCTCTGGCGCGGAGTCTCGGGTCAGGCTATGCCGGCTGTGCCTGATGGGCCACGCTCATCCCCTCCTCCTGGCGGAAGAAGGAGACTGTCGGCTCTCCGCCCGACAGAGCGGGGCAGTTCGCCTCTTTTCTCCATTTTCCCGATCTCCCCGCCCGAGCTGACATTGATTCTCCCGCCCGTTCAACTAAAATGTCCCGATTCGGCGTGTCGGAATAGAGCAGGAGCATGCTCGCCAAAGGTGGGATCCAGGGACGACACAATCCCCCTTTCCGCCCGGCACACCTTCTGAAACTGAAGAATCTGGCAGACGAGTAGCTGATGGCAAAGGATGACCCGACCGCAGGAGCCCCAGGTGGCGACGCCCTCGAGGCGGCCCGACGTGAGAAACTCCGCCGAATCATCGAGCTGGGACACGATCCGTGGGGAGGTCGCTTTGACGATCACTGGCCGATCGGAGAGATCCGGGCGCGGGAAGACGAGATCGAGGTGGACCCCGCCGGAGATTGCCAGACGGGCAAGCCTCCGGAACAGCACGGCCCCAAGGTCCGTGCCGCCGGGCGAATCGTCCTTCAACGCAAGGCCGGCAAGCTGATTTTCGTCGACATCCGCGACTGGAGCGGCCAGATCCAGCTCTTCATCGGCAAGAACCAGGTAGGCGAGGCAAACTGGGAACTGGCGTTGTGCTTCGACCTGGGCGACATCATCGGGGTCGATGGTGAGCTGAAACGGACCAAGACCGGCGAGCTGACGATCTTCGTCGACAGTCTCTACTTCTTGTCCAAGGCCCTGGCCACCCCCCCAGCCAAACACCACGGGCTCAACGATCCCGAACTCCGGCAGCGGATGCGTTACCTGGACCTGATCCACACCGAGGGCGTGCTCGAGCGGTTCCTGCGGCGGACCCAGATCGTCCAGTCGATCCGCAACACGCTTTCGGGAGAGCGGTTCGTCGAGGTCGAGGGACCGACGCTGCATGCAATCGCCGGGGGAGCCGCCGCCAGGCCCTTCACCACCCACCACAACGCGCTGAACATGCCGCTCTACCTGCGGATCGCCCTGGAGCTGCACCTGAAGCGTCTCCTGGTCGGCGGCATCGAACGGGTCTACGAACTTGGCCGCGTCTATCGCAACGAGGGCATCGATCCAAGGCACAATCCCGAGTTCACCATGCTCGAGGTCTACCAGGCCTACGGCGATTACCGGAGCATGATGGACCTGACGGAGAAGATCATCGTCGGCGCGATCCGCGCAACGTCACAGGATGCCAAACTGCGCTGGGGCGATGCCGAAATCGACTTCACGCCCCCCTTCCAGCGCAAGACCTACGACGAGGCGTTCCGGCAGCACACGGGAATCGATCCGGATGACGCCGCGGCCGTGGCGGCCTGCGCCGCCCGCATCGGGCTGGAGACGGCCGGCAAGCATCCCGACGTCATCAAGAATGAGGTCTTCGAAGAGAAGGTCGAAGATCAGCTCACCGGACCGGTTTTCGTCATGGATTACCCGGCCAGCATCTGCCCGCTGACTAAGCGCAAAGCAGACCGCCCCGACATTGCCGAGCGGTTCGAACTCTTCGTCCAGGGCATGGAAGTCGCCAACGCCTACACCGAGCTGAACGACCCCGACCTTCAGGAGCGGCTGTTCACGCAACAGCTTGCAGGCCAGGCGGAAGAGGATTCGATGGCCAAAATGGACCACGACTTCGTCCGCGCCCTACGCCATGGCATGCCGCCGGCCGGGGGCCTGGGGATCGGCATCGATCGCCTGGTCATGTTGCTCACCAACTCGCAGACCATTCGCGAGGTGATACTCTTTCCGCTCCTCCGCCCGGAAACGGGCTGACGGGGCGTTTTTTGCCAGCCCGCCTGACAGCAACGGCGGCAGGACGCCGCTGAAACACTCGAGACCCTCAATGAACCGGGTCCCGACAAATCATCGAAGGAACGATGAACGATGTACAAGCTGCTGCTCTCCTGGCGTTATCTCCGCACCCGCTACATCGCACTGGCCTCCATCATCAGCGTCACGCTCGGCGTGGCCACCATGATTGTGGTCAACAGCGTCATGTCCGGGTTCACCACGGAGATGCGGAACCGGATCCACGGGATCCTCTCCGATCTGGTCGTCGAATCCCGCACCATGGACGGCTTCGCTGACCCGGAACTGCGAATTGCGGAGATCCGTAAGCTCGCAGGAAACGACATCGAAGCGATGACCCCCACCGTCGTCACCTTCGCCATGCTGAGCTTCCAGGTGGGCGAACAGACGATCACTCGCCCCATTGAGCTGATCGGCATCGATCCGAAAACGCAGGGGGCGGTCAGCGACTTCAGCAACTACCTGCAGCATCCGGCCAACCGCCAGGAGCTCAGCTTCGATCTGCGGCCTCGCGGCTACGACACGACCGACCACCAGGCCGGCGGCGACCGGCAGGGAAGCCGCAATGCCCGGCGCCGTGATCAGATGGATCAGGCGGGGATGAGCCGCCGCATCCGTTTCATCGAGATGCAGCAGGAAATCGCCGAGGCCGCCGCCATTCGCAATGCGGCGCAGGCCGCCGACCCCATGGCCCCGCCCCCCCTGGCGCCGAGCGACCCTTTCGCCGGCGCCCCCCTCCCCGGCTCCAACGCCCAGACGACAAAGGCACGAAACCCCTACGAACAGAATCCGGGGCTTATCATGGGCATCGCCCTGGCGAGCTTTCCGCGCGAGACTGGCGAAAACGACCACGGAGTGCCCAGGTATGAGGACTGCTTCATGGTCCTCCCGGGCGACGACGTGAAGGTGATGTTTCCGACCACGGGCATGCCGCCCGAGGTCGCCAGCGGCCTGTTCACGGTCGTCGATTTCTACGAAAGCAAAATGAGCGAATACGATTCGAGTTTCGTCTTCGTGCCGATCCGCAAACTCCAGGAGATTCGCGGCATGATCGACCCGACCACGCAGATGGGACGGGTCAACTCGATCCAGATCAAGCTCAAGCCGGGCGTCGACGGCAACATGGTCCGCGATCTTCTGCAGAGAAACTTCCCCCAGGAGCAGTTCGTTGTCAGCACCTGGCAGGACAAGCAGAGCGCCCTGCTGGCCGCCGTGCAGATGGAAACTGCCATCCTCAACGTCCTCCTGTTCCTGATCATCGCCGTGGCCGGGTTCGGCATCCTGGCCATCTTCTTCATGATCGTTGTCGAGAAGACGCGGGATATCGGCATTCTCAAGTCGCTCGGCGCCTCCGGCTGGGGCGTGATGGGAATCTTCCTTTCCTACGGACTTTCCCTGGGGCTCCTGGGATCGGGCGTGGGCATGGTTCTGGGCCTGGTGATCGTGGCCAACATCAACTGGATTGCCGACAAACTCGGCCAGATCACGGGCCGTCCGGTTTTCGATCCCGAAATCTACTACTTTTACAAGATCCCGGCCATCATCGATCCGCTGACGGTCGCCTGGGTCGTTCTCGGTGCGGTGGGGATCGCAGTCCTGGCAAGTGTCATGCCGGCGATCCGTGCTGCCCGGCTGCATCCGGTGGAGGCACTACGCTATGAGTAACCAGAAGCGCGCTTCAGTAACCGATCTGTTCGGCCCGGTCGTTGAACCACCCGCCCACCCCGGACTGCCCAGACACGCTGCGGCTTCCGTCGAACAGGCTCTGGGCCACCAGCCCACCCCACAAATCCGCCTCGACTCCCAACACGTTGCCGACAGCCCCCACACCATGGCCCCAACGAGACCTGCCGGGTCAAAAGGCCAGGGGAAACCCGCGCCCCGACGCGGCACCCTCCTTGGCCCCGACCTCGACGCCCAGCTCAACGCCTGCCATCTGAAGAAGAGCTACCAGAAGGGGCCGGTGGTCATTCCCGTGCTTCGAGGGGTCGACCTGTCCGTAAGACAGGGCGAATTGCTCGCGATTATTGGCAAGAGTGGCTCCGGCAAGAGCACCCTCCTCCATCTGCTCGGCACCCTTGATGCCCCGGACGAAGGAGAGATCTATTTCGAAGGCCAGCGGGTCGACAACCTCGGCCGTATGGAGCGCGACGAGCTGCGAAACCGCTACTTCGGCATGATCTTCCAGTTCTACCACCTTCTTCCCGAGCTCACCACGCTCGAAAACGTACTGGCGCCGCTGATGATTGGCCACAGCGTCTGGAGCTATCTTCGCCACAGGCGCCAGCTCCACCAGCAGGCCCGCGACCTTCTGCAGCTTGTGGGCCTCAGCCACCGCCTCCGTCACAAGCCCCGGGAGCTTTCTGGGGGGGAGATGCAGCGGGCGGCGATTGCCAGGGCCCTGATCTGCAATCCCCAGGTCCTTCTGGCCGACGAACCCACCGGCAACCTGGACCACGCCTCGGGACGCGAGATTCTCGACCTCCTCCGCCGCTTGAACGCCGAGCAGAAGCTCACTATAGTCATGGTAACTCATGACCTGAGTATCGCCCAAATGGCCGACCGGTCGATCGAGTTGGTCCAGGGGCGGATCGGTGAGCCGGGAATCCCCTCCCTCACGGAAACGTAAGCCCTTTCGCGGCAATCGGTTAAGGACCAATCCCCAAACCGTCGAGAAGGCCTCCCGCGGGTGGGCATTCCTGGCAGCGGCAGCCGTCTTGGGATCGGCCCTAGAACCGTCGGTACGGCGGCCTCCACTGGCCCATCCCGTACGGGTCCAGCCTTGGTGCCCTGCCCGGCGAGATGCGGCTGTCCTCGGCGAACCTTGGCGAGGCTTGGCGGCTCCTACGAATCGCAGGAGAATTGACTGTCATCTTCGATCGATCGGCCATTGCCTGGCACGGAAGGCGCTCCATCCATTTTCACTTGGATGGAGAGATTTCCGCCCCACGCGGGGTTTCCCGCCGCGACGATGCCCACAATCGGTCCTTTTGTCATCGGTTCTGAATCATTTCCCATTTGCAGCAGGGTGCCATGGCTTACCAAGTTTGGATCAACGGAGAACTCCTTCCCCCGGAGAAAGCAACCGTCAGCGTGTATGACCACGGACTGCTGTATGGGGACGGAGTGTTCGAGGGCATTCGCAGCTACGCCGGCAAGGTCTTCCGCATTGAAGCCCACCTCGATCGGCTCTGGTACTCGGCCAAGGCGATTCTCCTGGAGATCCCCTACACCAAGACTCAGCTCGCCGACGCCATCGAGAAGACCCTCCAGAGCAATGGGATCAAAGATGGGTACATCCGCGTCGTCATCACTCGGGGCAGCGGTTCCCTGGGGATCGACCCCGCCAAGTGCAGCCATCCCCGAGTCATCGTCATCACCGACTCGATCGAGCTCTATCCTCCCGAAGATTACGAAAAGGGCCTGGAGATCGTGACCGTCAGCACGATCCGCAACCACTGCGCGGCGCTCAGCCCCCGCATCAAATCGCTCAACTATCTGAACAACATCCTCGCCAAGATCGAGGGGAAGCAGGCCGGCTGCAAAGAGGCGCTGATGCTCAACCACAAGGGCGAGGTGGCTGAGTGCACCGGCGACAACATCTTCCTGGTTCGCGCCGGTCGCCTCCTCACTCCCCCGATCGACGCGGGAATCCTCGAAGGCATCACCCGCGACGCGGTCATCGAGCTGGCTCGCAAGTCCATGCCGGTCGATGAAATCCCTCTCACTCGGCACGATATCTACGTGGCGGATGAGTGTTTCCTGACCGGCACCGCGGCGGAAGTCATTCCCGTGGTCAAGGTCGACAGCCGTCCCATCGGCAACGGCAAACCGGGCAGAATCACCCGCGACCTGATCGAACGATTCCACAAGCTGACGCGCCAGTAGCCGGCGGTGTCGGCCCTGGAAGTCCGTTCCCCCGGGCCGCCCCGGGGACCGTTGCATTGCCCAGCAGGGGAGACTCCATGGCCTCGGGGAAATGGGGATCCGGTGAGGAGCAGCAGCTCATTGCCTACGACGAAAGGTCCCGGCAGTGGAGGCGGCGGTGGATCTTCCGGGTCCTGGCGGTCAGCCTGTCGTTGACGGTCTGTTTCCTCGTTCTCGAAACCATCCTGCGAATCTGGGGACCCGAGTACCACCGCTTCAACACGCTGCCCATCTACGACTCCAATCCCCGCGGCTACTTCGACGAGTTGTCGCAGGAGGATGGCAGGCAGTTCTACACGGTCTTTGACCATTACTGGATCGAAGGGGCCAGGCGTTTTCCGGATGACATGAGGTCGGAGGCCCAGTTCGAGGCATTCAAGGCCCGCCGGTTCGACGTTCTCGCGCTGGGGGATTCCTTCACCTACGGACGCGGCGTTCGATACGACGACACCTACGTGCGGCAGCTTGAACAGCGGCTGGCCCGCGACGGCCGCCCGCTCCAGATCGACAATCTCGGCTTTGCCGGATACGGCATCGAAGACATCCGCAATGCCTACCGCCGGGCGAGGCAACCGGGCCGCTTTCCGCTGGTCCTCTACGGGTTCGTACTCAACGATTTCGGCCTGCCCGGCGCCGATCAGATCGTGGGATCGGACTACATCGACCTCGACAACGGAGGAAACCAGCCAAGCTCATGGCGCGAGCGGTCGGCGCTGGTCAACTTCATCTGCCACCACGTCGACACGATCCGCACCGACAGAATCACGAAGAAGGCCTACCTGGCGGCGTTCGAAGGGGAGAATGCCCGAACACATTTTGCCGAGCTCGCGGAGCTGAATCGCCAGGTGACGGCCGATGGCGGGCGGCTAGTCATCCTGCTCTTTCCGCTCCTCCACCAGTTCGACCGCTATCCCTTCCAGATCATCCACGAGAAGCTGGCCGCGTTCTGCAAGGAGGAAGGTGTGCCGCTTGTGGATCTCCTGCCGGCCTACTCCCGATACGATGCGGAGAGTCTGTGGGTCCACCCCACCGATCACCATCCCAACGAGATCGCCCATCGGATTGCAGCCCAGGAATTGCACGAGTTCTTGAAGCAGCAGAACCTGCTCCCTCCCGCGCCCGCCGCCCAACCGCCAGCGGCGGTCTCCGCCCCAGACGATTCCGCAGAGCAGGCCATCCACCAGCAACCTGCCGGCTCCGCTGGCCTCCCCAGCCGAGGAATCCCATGAACGAGCAGCGTTTCCAGGACGACCGCGCTTCCCAGTCGCTCCAGTTCCAGCGGCAGGTGGAAGAGCCTTCCGTGGGGATCTTGCGGGAGTTCCTCGACTTTCTCGTTCACAACAAGAAGTGGTGGCTGGCGCCCATCGTCCTGGTGCTGCTGCTCCTGGGTCTTCTCGTCTTTCTGGGCGGAACCGGGTTGGCTCCGTTCATCTACACGGTTTTCTGACGGTTCGATCAGCGCAGCAAGACTCTACGTCTCCCCTTGAGAAACCTCCAGTTTCCTGGCAAGTGCAGCCCGGTTTGTCCGCTTGCCCATTTCACCGTATGAGCGCGGCCAGTTTCCTCCCCGTTGTGCACAAGGGATACTTGTTCAGTTCCTCGGGCCTGGTCCATCTCAACTCGGGCACTTTTCCCGCTGCCTTTCCGGCTCCGACCAACCGCGCGGAATAGCAGTCCAGGGTGATGCGGAACCGCGTCACTCCGTGCTTCAGCCGTTTCTGGTGGCGTTCGATGGCCGCATCGATGCCGGTCTGGGCGCGGAGCTTCTCGCGCAGGCGGTTCCGCAGGGCCGGCTCTTCCTGGTGATCCATCTGGTAACGGGGAAAGTCCCACAGACCGGCCCATCGGCCCCCTTCCGGGCGGCGCAGCAGCAGGACGCATCCACGGTGGCGGACGATCAGGGCGACCTCGTGGACATCCTCGAACTTCTTCTTCGGCTTCAGGGCAGGAACAGCGGTCTGAAGGCCGAGCCGTCTCGCCTCGCACAGGGCGGCCACCGGGCACTGGTCGCACTTGGGGGCTGTTGGCGAGCAGACCTGGCTGCCCAACTCCATCAGGGCCTGGTTGAAGGTCCCCACCTCGCGACGCGGCAGGACCGCCTCGGCCATGGCCCAGAGCAGGCGTTGAGCCTCGGACGACATGGACTGTCCCCGATACGCCAGCAACCGGCAGAAAAGACGGATCGTATTGGCTTCGAGAATCGGCTCGCGAGCGTCGAAGGCGATCGAGAGGATCGCCCCTGCCGTGTAGCGTCCAATGCCCGGCAGGGTGCGAACGACCTCTGGGTCGGCGGGAAACTGCCCCCGGTGCTCGTCCGCCAGTACCTTGGCGGCCGCGTGAAGCTGCCGTGCCCGGCGGTAGTAGCCCAGGCCTTCCCAATGCCGCAGCACATCCTGCTCGTCGGCCGCGGCCAGGGCTCGGATCGTCGGGAAGGCCTTCCGAAACCGCAGAAAATACGCCTCGACCGTCGCCACCTGCGTCTGCTGGAGCATGATCTCGCTGATCCACACCAGATACGGATCGCGGCTCCGCCGCCAAGGCAGATCCCGGGCGTGGGTCTTGTACCAGGCGCGCAGCCGCCGGCGGAACCGCTGGCGCCAGGCAGCGTCGGGCAGGCCGATTGAACGGGGACTGGATTCGGTCACACGTTTCGCCATGGATTCCTTCCGCAGGATCAAAACCTATGCTGGCACCTATCTTGTTTCTGCCTCCCGTGGGCCCCAAACCTGTCTTACCACACGACCGGTGATCCCGGGAAGATCCTTCCAGATCGCCCCTGTTCTGACGCCCCGGCTCACCGGTCCTGGTGCAGGAGAGAAGTGGCGTCTGGACGGCATTCCGGACGAGTGTCTCGCGCAGGGGCAGAAAGAGCCGGGAAGTCAGAACCGCACGATTCCCTTGGCCCGCAGTTCCAAGGCGATCCGGCAGAGTTCCATCATCTCGGGCGTGTAGCGGCAACCGATATCGCCGCCGTCGGAGGCCTTGCCGATGCAGGGGCTGTCGGGCAAGAGGCGAAAATCGAGATTGGCAGGATCGCGAAAACGCGGGTTGGCGCTGAATGTCCCCTTGCCGGGTACGACGGCTCCACGAAAGCCGGTTGTTGAGTCGGGGTAGTTGCCGAAGACGTCCGAAGAATTGACCTGCGATTGGCCTCCTGAATATACCGCGGCCACGACCGAATCAAGAAGGACTGCTTCCGGATCTGCACCGATACAACCAAGAACCGTACACGCATGGAGTTCAACAACCGGGGGCTGCGCCCCCCCATGACCGTAAATGGTTGCGCGGCCCGCCTCGCCGGAGTGCTCAGGGTGGTCCCGATTGAGCATCAGGCTGTTGCTCGCAGTGAGACGCCCGAATATGATGACTCGTGCCGCAAGAAGACAGTGATCCATTTCGCAAGTCGCAGCTTCACTTACGCAAAAAGCATGCGTGCTCGCCTCCATGTAAACAAACGCATTGCGAACACGAACTTCCGTGCCGTGGATAGAGACGCACCGCAAGTTCTGTCCGGGTATGGCTGCGTGCAAGACGACCACACGTTCCAGACAACACCGCGGCGCCTCCAGCGAAACGAGATTCACCTGCATCAGTCCGGGATTTCCCAGGGACGAGATGACGGGCAAACAACCCAGTTTGCCCCGGACCATCAGTTCTTCCTTCTCCTTCGGTATTCGGATCTGCTCCGCGTACGGCCCATTGTCTTCGATTTGAATAGCGCTCTTGGATGGCGCCGCGTCGATCGCCGCCTGGATCGAGGTGAAGTCGCCTTTGCCGTCCAGACGCACCGTCAAAATCTTCCCCAGGTCGGCCGTCGCCTTTTCCATGTCCGCAAACGAGGGGCTGCGGGTGCCGTCGGTCACCGGCCGCGTCGTGGTGTAGTCCGTCTTGAGTCTTTCAACGATCGGTTTGAGGTCGAAGAGCTCCTTTTTGCCAAGTAGCGTGGCGGCTTCCGCATACAGCTTCTCGGCCTCAAGCTCGCGAACACCCGCTTTGGCTGTCACCAGGGCCGCATCGAACATCTCACGATGGGCCGCCAGCCAGGGCAGGTCGGCGTAGCTGGCTTGCAGGTCCGCCAGGAGTACGGCCGCCTTCTCGTACTGCTCCTGAGAGAGCAACTCACTGGCTTCGGCCAGCGTCGACGTGGCAACCGTGGTAAGCTGGGCCGTGATGTCGGCCCCGGCCCGCTTGGCTTTGTCAAAGTACTCCTCTGCCGCTTCGCGTGCACCCGAAGCCATCGCCAAGAGGCCCGCAGCCAGGCAGTCTTCCCCATTGACCGGATCGACTGCCAGTTCCAGAAGCTTGCCGATTGCGTGGCTGCCCAGATCGTTCCAGGTGAGATGTTCGGTGTCTCCCTTGATCGTCCGGATGGTGATGCCGGCCGGGCCGGCATCGGTGATCTCGCCGCCGATCCCGCGAATCTTCAGGTCGGTCTTCCTGAGCGGCGGCTCCTTCTGGCGAATCCTGGCAATGACTCGCCGCTTGAGGAGTTCCATCCGCCGGATCTCATCGCGCCGGATTTCCAGACGGGCCTTCCATTCCGGTTCCTCCAGCCGGACCGCTTCCGTCGCCTGCCAGGCTGCAGCGAAGTCCCAGAGGGCCACCTTGCTCTCCACCGGCTCCATGGCCGCAGCGTACTTGGCTTCACCCGCTCGCTGGGCCTCGAGCAATTTGCGACGAGCCATTTCAGCCGGGTCCTCCTGCGGGACAGACGCCGCAGCGGAGGCAGTATCCTCTGCCCTCGCCGGCGCTTCGGGTTGCTCTGGAGAAGGTGCGGGGGACTCGTCCTCTTTGGTTGCCTGCGATTCGGGTTGGTTCGCCGGCGGCTCTTCAGCAGCACGGGTGGCCGTCAAGTCCGCTGCCGGCCGGGAGTCTTGCGTTTGAGGTTCCGGTTCGCCGGCAGTCTGGATGGGATTGGTCGTGTCGATCGGCGTTTGAGCGACCTGGACCGGCGATTCCTGCCCGCCTCCGCGCCACAGGAAGGCAATTCCCAACGTCATCACCAGGACCACAACCGCACCGAGGGTGCCATACAGCCACGAGGACTGGGGCTTCTTCACAGGACCCGCAGGCAGCGCTGCCAGATGCCCAGTCTCTCTGTCGGCCTGGCGCTGGATCGTCTCTCCTCTGACCAACGAGAGACCTTGCAGAAACTCGGTCAGCTTGCTGTCAGCCTTTTCGCCATGGTAGCTCCTCGTTTCGGCTTGCCCGTCGCTCGCCACAGACACAGTCTTCCGGCACGAATCCAGCGCGGTGATCACTTCCTGCATGGACTGGTACCGATCTTCAGGCCGCTTGGCCACCATCCGCTGGTAAACGGCATCCAACTGCGGCGACGAGTCCGAACACGCAGCCGCGAGCGACGGGATCGGCTGGTCCCGATGGGCCAGCAGGATCTCCATGAGCGTGCTGCCGGTGTACATCGCCCTGGCCGTCAGCAGGCGATAGAGCGTGCATCCGAGGGAATCGGGATAGGGGGGAGCCTTGCGGCTCCCGCCCTCCCACACCACCGGGCATAC
>CAZLWV010000061.1:38917-41627 GCA_964563135.1 uncultured Planctomycetaceae bacterium | reverse complement strand
CATGTGATGGCTCTGTTGCGCTTGACCTAGGTTTGCAAAAGTCCAGTTAGGATTAAGATTGGGATTAAGATTGGGATTAAGATTGGGGACCGGGAGAGGCGCAGGGGCCTCGGCCGGACGAATCCCGGAGGCTTCCTCGCTCGGCGAGTTCTGTCAATCGTTGGTCGTGCCGCCGCTGCCTTGCTGGATAGCCCGCAAGATCTCGCTGCCCACGGGTGGACAGCCGGGCACAAAAATCCCTTGCCCCCGGCGGCCGATTGTGCAGTTGCCCAGGCAGAGGGTGCCTTCCGGCAGCTCGCCATGTCCCTTGCCGATCGCAATATGGAGCGGTCTTTCCTTGGGAAAGTAATCGAGCAGGCGGTCGCGGTGGTTTTTGAGGAACAGAAGGAGGGTCGACTGGCAGGCGCTGCACGAGTTTTTGTCAAGGACGGTGACATCGGGAAACTCGATCGTCAGGTTGGCCGGCGGGGTCGCGAAGGGTTGTGACCAGTCCTGCCAGCCGCCGGGCGAGACCGCGATGCGCTGGAGATCAATGACGCCGTAGCCGCGCCGGGCTCCGATCCGAAGATGGGCGACGTTTTCCGCCTCAAGGCCCATGAGCCGGCAGGCGACGGCGTCGGCCGCGAGGGCGTCGGTGCCAACGACCACCACGCCGAGCTGCCTGGGGCTGCCCGCGCTTGGCCCGAGGCCCTCCATGCCCACCGTGCCGTCGAGGATCGCCAGGTGGGGCCGCAGCACGCTCGACATGTCGGCGATTGCCACGTCGATCGGCTTGGCATCGACTCCGTCCATAGGCGGGAGCATGTGGAGTTCGACCTTGCTGCGGCGCCACAGGCAGCCTTTCATGTTCTTGACGGCCAGGGTCGCTCCCGTGTGCATGTGCATTTTCATGACGGGGATGGACACGATCAGGTCAAAGTCGAAAACATCCTCGCAGACGCGGATCGAGTGGATCGCGTGTCCTTCGGGCAGTTCGACCTCGACGAAGCGGCGGAGGTCCATATCGATGAGCGGGCAGTTCCGCTCCGCAGCGACCGCGGCGATCCCTGCTGACTGGCAGGCCTCGAGAACCTTGACCCCTACGATCGGGCTCTCGCCGACAGCCACCTCAGCTCCCGCCTCGCGAAATGCATCGATCGCGGCAGCCACGACCTGGCGATGGGTGACAACACCCGACTCGCAGCGGGCGACCCGTCCCACATTGGGCTTGAGCAGAACACGCATTCCGCCGGCCCGGACCAGGTCGATCGACTCGAGTGCTCGCCGCGTGTTGGCATAGGGCCCCTCGCCATGTGCAACCGCCACGGCCGGCCTTTCGGAGGTGGGCCAGAACGGCTGGAGGGTGGGAAGTCGATCGTGGGTAGAGGTCACGCGAGTCGGCTCCGCGGAATGTGGCCAATTGCAGCCCGTCGACCATTCAAGGCGTGCAGACCACCACGACGTATCGGCGGGCAACGGACGACCGAAAAGGGTGGCGGGGATCTTACCGAAGAGTATCCCAAGACGGGCCGTCCAGCAAGCTCTGCGTGGGCGGCATATCGGCCCATGCCGGCCGAGCGAGCGATGCCGATACGAGCTGCCGTCCGGGTGCATCAGTCGGAGGAAGGTCGTTTCTCCGGCCGTCGGAGAACCAGGATGCCGTCATGGGCCTCGACGGTAAGGTAGCCTGCCTGGCGGGCGTGGCTCAGGACGAAGGCGATATCGCTTTCGGACTGCTGGAAGCGTTCGTAGGTATCGATAAGAAGCCATTCGAACAATTCGATTCCGGATTGGCCGGGGCCGGCCTCGAGTTCGAAAGCGGCCCAGCGCTGGGGGGCCTGCCCGACCGTATCGAGGCGTTTGGCTCCCACGAGATGGGCGGCAATTCGCCCAGTAGCCAGGACACTGGCATTCTCGCGGTCGACGCGGGCGACGGCCCTGTGCAGCGTGTCGATTCCCGGCGATCCCGGGCTGCGGTGTTCGTAAAGGTCCAACCCGACAAAAGCATAGGATTGGGCGGCCACATCGGTGAGAGTGTTGCAGCACCAGGGGGACGAGCCAAGCCAGAGGGAAGCGGCGGCGCAACCCGCCAGGGTGGTTGCCGATGCCCGCCACAAGGGCCCTGCGACGGGATCGGGCTCGGGGAGCGGTTCCGTGCGGTACCCGCCCGACATGGCCGCGAGGAACAGGACCGGCAACAGCGTGGTGGCGTATTGGAAGGCGATGCAGGTGGCCGGCTGGTGGCCCCAGGCGACGAGCACGCCCAGGGGCAGTGCGCAGGCCAGGAGAATCCAGCGGCCTCGAACCAGGGCTCTGCATCCCAAGGGGACCGAGAGTGCCGCGATGAAGTAGACTGTCTCGAGCCGGAAGACCGTGCCCCAGAAGACGGTGGGCCGAAGGATCGGCGAGGCGATGATTTCGAGGGCCGAATCCCCCAGTTTTTCGAAGCGAGACACCTGGTACTGGCGGAGGCCGGAGTACTGGTAGATGAGGAGGAAGACGATGACGGAGGCAATATGGACTGCTGCCCACCCCCAGAGCGGCAAGCGGCGGGCAACGGCGCCGGACTGTGAAGCCGGCAGTTTCTTTCGTCGCGCCCAGGCAGACTGGAGGACCATGGCTGCCGCCAGGCAGCCGAGGGTGACGACGACATCTTCCTGAAAACTGCAGGCGAACAGGGCCGCGATCAGCGAGCCGGTGATGATCATCACCAGCAGCGGCCAGCGATTGA
>CAZLWV010000061.1:21183-38907 GCA_964563135.1 uncultured Planctomycetaceae bacterium | reverse complement strand
AGAGGAATCCGAGGCCGTTCCAGACGCGCCAGTCCGGGCGGGCGGGATCGGGGGCGCCGAGGGTGAAGACCCGGACCACGATGACAAGGGCGAAGAGGAAGAGGAGGGGGAGGGCCAGGCTGACCGGGTGCCAGCCGTAGGAGAAACTCAGGTTGAGCTGGCTCAAGGGAGGGTAGAGGAGATAGGCCACTGCCCACATTGCCGCCTCGAAGCCCGTGGCACCGAGTTGCCGAGCGGTCCCGAAGAGGATCGGCGCGGGCAGGAGCAGGCAAATGGCCTGAAGAAGCATGAAGAGCCGGCCGTCGGGCCAAAGCCCCCAGAGCGGGGCCAGCAGCGCCAGTCCGGGATTGAAATGGTCCCAGAAGGGCTGGGGGTTTCCATGAGAAAGCCGCGACCGGCCCAGGTATTGGCGACACGCTGGCCAAAATGTCCGAAATCGTTGAATCCGAGGAGGAAACTGTTGTAGGCCTCAAGGCTTTGCCAGTACCACCAGACTCCCATGGCCAGGGCGACGCCCCAGACCGCCCATGCCCAGGGGACTGCGACGATGATCCGCCGGGCCGGAGACGGCATCGGCAGCGAGGCGGCCATTTCGCCCACGGCGAAGGCGGTGATGGCTGTCAGCAGCAGCGGTTCGGCAAATGTCGCCGGTATGGGAAATGCCAGCAGTCGAAGGCAGTCGAGGGCTGGAACCAAGGACGACAAGAGCAGGCAGGCAACCGGCCGTGGAAAGCGACGGCGGGTGGTGCGGGCGTAGCGCAGGCCAAGGAGTGTCAGCAGGATGCCGAGCAGGAGGATCAAGGCCGCCTGTGCCGGCGGCAGGATCACCGGCCCCCAGAGCCAGGGTGCTGCGGAGATCACGTAATAGGTGCCGACGAGATGATGCCGGGTCGCCAGCAGAGCGACCGCCCAGGTCCAGGATCCCCCTGCGGCAATTGCGGCGAAGGAGGGGATTTGCGGAGGGGCCTGGCGGAGCGGCGCGGGGTGCGATGGCCTGGTTGTCATGAGCGATCCACGCCGAGGTTGATCGTCATTTGGCTGCTGGCAGGTTCTGGTTTCGTGTGGCACATGTGCACACGCGCCCGTCGCCGTAGGCGATGTTGTTCGGGCACTCCTGGCTTGGGGTACCGACGAACAGGATCTTCCCGTTGACCAGTTCGAGCACTGGGCAAGGACAGTCGCCGCCGTGCTTGCACTTGTAGTCTACGATCGACACCGGCTTTGCGACTTCCATACCTGTTCTTTCCAGGAGGCGGGATTCAACGAAGACCATCTTGGCACCTGTCCGCCATTTGAAAGGGCAGGACTGCCGGTCAGAAGGCGGGCAAGACGGGCCGGAACGGCGAAGCGGTTCTGCGTAGCGGGCCGTATTTTTTTCGACGGGCCGCCTCGTCCCCCGCCTCAACCGACCCTTGCGGCTACTTCGCCTGGCTGAAGTGTTACCCAACCCCTACTCTACTCGCGACCGGCAGAAGCGACAAGTTGAGGATCGGCCGGCCGAACCTCGGGGCGAACCGGACGGTCCTATCGTCTGGACCTGGGGCCAAACAAGGGGGGAACATCGGGTCTCCCCCCATCGCGGAGTATTCGGTAGAATGATGGGCTTGTGGAAATGCAGGCCCGCCAGTACGCCGAGGATTGCCGTGGGCTGGGCGATCGGAGCGAGGTACCGGGTCTGCTGCCTCCGGACGACTGCAAGAGTCCGGCGCCCCTTGTCTGAATGCCGGCGCCGGGCCTGATCCTGAACTTTGACGGTTCCCAATGTCTCAACGCCAAATCCTCGTGACCAGCGCCTTGCCGTATGCCAACGGGCACATCCATATCGGCCACCTGGTCGAGTACCTTCAGACGGACATCTGGGTGCGGTTCCAGAAGCTCCGCGGCCAGCGGTGCATCTACGTGTGCGCCGACGACACCCACGGCACGGCGATCATGATCCGGGCGCGGAACGAAGGCATATCGGAAGTCGAGCTTCTCGACCGTATGCAGAAGGCCCATATCGAGGACTTCGGGGGCTTCGACATCGAGTTCGACAACTATGGGAGCACGAACAGCCCCGAAACGCGTGCGGTTTGCGAACAGATCTGGGCGGCGATCCGCAAGGCGGGGCTTGTCCACGAGAAGGAGGTGACCCAGCTCTACGATGTCGAGGCGGGCACGTTTCTGGCGGACCGTTTCGTCAAGGGAACCTGTCCTTTCTGCGGGTTGCAGAACCAATATGGCGACAGTTGCGACAACGGCCACACCTATTCCCCCGCCGACCTGAAGGATCCGGTGAGCGCCCTGTCGGGCACGGTTCCGGAGGTTCGTTCGGCCCACCACCTGTTCATCGAGATCGAACAGCTCCATGACTTTCTTGCCGAATGGACCCAGGGCGGCGGGCACCTGCAGTCCGAGGTGGCCAACTATCTGAAAGGGCACTTCCTGCACGAACCGCTTCGCGACTGGGACATATCCCGTCCGGCACCATACTTCGGGTTCGAGATACCCGATTCGCCGGGCAACTACTGGTATGTGTGGTTTGACGCTCCCATCGGCTACATCGGTTCAACCCGCCAATGGTGCGACCGCCACGGCGAGAGCTTTGACGACTGGTGGCACAGCGACAAGACCGAGATCCACCACTTCATTGGCAAGGATATCACCTACTTTCACACCCTGTTCTGGCCTGCGATGCTCAAGACGGCCGGGTTCAGTCTGCCGAAGAAGGTTCATATCCACGGGTTCCTGACGGTGGACGGCGAGAAGATGTCGAAATCCAAGGGGACATTCATCCGGGCGGCCACGTATCTGAAGCATCTCGATCCTTCGTACCTGCGGTACTACTATGCGTCGAAGCTATCGCCACGGGTCGACGACCTCGACCTGAACCTGGAGGAGTTTGCCAGCAAGGTCGACTCCGACCTGGTGAACAACGTGGTGAACCTGGCGAGCCGGGCGGCCAGGCTTGCCCAGAAGACGGGCCTTTCGGCCGTCTATCCGGACGACGGAGGGCTGTTTGAGAAGGCTGCTGCCGACGGCGACCAGATTGCCGCCGACTACGAGGCCTGCGACTACAACCGGGCCATGCGGGCGATCCAGGCGGCGGGGGACCGGGCCAACAGGTTCTTCGATGAGGCGGCCCCGTGGGAGCTCCGCAAGGATCCGGAGCGGGAGGACGAGCTGCGCGACATCTGCACGATTGCGCTGAACCTGTTTCGCCAGTTGGCGATCTATCTGGCGCCGGTGCTGCCGCGGCTTGCGCGGCAGACGGGAGAGCTGCTGGGCGATCCGATCACCCACTGGGACCAGTCGAAGACGCCGCTGGTGGGCACGAAAGTCAACAAGTTCAACCACATGATGACCCGAGTGGATCGGGAGAAAGTGAAAGCGATGGTCGAGGAGAGCAGGCAAGAGGGTGCAGTCCCCAGTCCCGCGGCCCAGTACGACGACAGCGACGAGCCGCTCAAGAACGAGCCGCTGGCGCCGGAGATCAGTTACGACGAGTTCGTCAAAGTCGATCTGCGGGTGGCCCGCGTGATCGAGGCCAAGCACATTCCCGAGGCCAACAAGCTGTTGCAGTTGACGTTGAGTTATGGCGGCGGCGTGACCCGCAATGTTTTTGCGGGGATCAAGAGCGCCTACGATCCGGAGCAGCTCGTGGGCCGGCTCGTGATCTGCGCGGCGAACCTGGCGCCGCGGAAGATGAAGTTCGGCGTGAGCGAGGGAATGGTCCTGGCCTCCGGCCCCGGCGGGAAGGAGATTTTTGTGCTTTCGCCCGACGAGGGAGCCAAGCCGGGGCAGAGAGTGCATTAAGGCAGAGGCCAGAGCGGCAGAGGCCAGAAGGGCAGAGGGCAGGCCGGAGTTGCGGCCGTCCTGACGTGACGATTCATCTGGCCGAGTGCCCGAGTTCGTGGGCTACCTGCCACCGGTCGGCCGGCAAGGCGGGCAGGAATCGACAGAACAGCCAGGCAGCCAGCAGCGCTATCGCCAGTCCTTGAAGCAGGAATCCTGGAGCCTGCGGCAGCACCTTCGCGAGGATGCGGACCGCCAGCAGGCCCAGTGCGACCGTGAAAACGGGCGGTCCCAGGAGCGGCGAGGTCTGCGGGAGCCAGACGCGGGGTTCGAACTGGGCGGTGCTGGACAGCGATGCCAGGGCCTTGTCTGTCGCGGCCAACTCTTCGTAGAGGTGTCGCAGATGCTCATTGCCGTTGACGGCGGACCGAACCTGCTGGGCCCGATCGGGGGGCAACTCGCCGTCGAGCAATGCCGAGAGCTCTTCGGGACTAACGGGACGCATGGTGCTGGTCCTTTCGATAGATGGCCGCCAGGGCCTGGCGAGCGGCATGGAGACGCGACATGACGGTGCCGGCGGGGATGCCGAGCACCTCGGCAAGTTCCCGATACGTGCATCCGCCAAAATACCGGAGTTGAAGAATTTCCCTGTGTGCCTCGCACAACTGATCGAGGGCTTCCTGGAGGTCGCCATCCAGATCGTCCGGCGCTGCAGCCGGGGCGGAGAAATCGGCATGCTCCATGGTCACGGCGACAGGCCTCGACCGGCGTCGGCGCAGCAGATCGCGGCAGCAGTTTCTCAGAATCGCAAACCACCAGCTTCGCAGGGAACAGGACGGATCGTAACCGGCCAGGGCCCGCCAGGCCTTGATCGCCGCTTCCTGGACCGCGTCCTCCGCGTCTTCGCGGCTGTGTACGATCGCAAAGGCACAAGCCGCCGACTGGCGCAGGAGCGGCTCGATCGCTTGCTGAAAATCGCTTTTGGGCATGGTTGCTTCACCCGGCTTTTGGCCCACTACGAGAGCTTGTGAAGCATCTGGAGAAACCCGAGCAACTGGTCCTGGAAGACGACAAGGACCACGATCATTGTGGCCAGGAAGAGAGCGGCCAGACAGATGGCGGTGATCCCGAGCCGCCGAGCCAGGGTTCCTCGGCCGCTTTGGCGGATCGCCAGGCCGCCGAGAACCATGGCGAGGATCGCCTTCTCGGCCCCCAGCAGGCTGAGGAAACCCACCAGACTCAGCGCCAGCGCCGAGATCCCGAACCCAACGCGCCGCCCGGCACAATACGCATCGGTCAAGTCGTCCCGCCGAATCTCGCCCGTGGACATGGTTCTGCCTTTCATGCCAAGTGATTTCCGTTCGATTCCCTGGAACCAATACGGATGGCGGCGGCGATTTATTCGCCGCGGAGAGAATCGGCGGAAGCGAGGGCGAATGCCGGGACGAAGGGGCAGTGGTTACGCCCGTAGTGGGGTATTGGGTGGGCCGGTGGGTACCGGGTTCCTGTGCGTCGACCGCTTTGACGAGTACACAGCGGCAGGCGCAGGGGGTTAGCGGCCGGCTCCTCCCATGACGAGTGCACAGCGGCAGGCGCAGGGGGTCAGCGGCCGGCTCCTCCCATGACCATGCCGGGCAGGGTCGGGAGGATCTTGAGGAGGCCTTCTTCGAGCTCGATGCGGACCCGCTGGCCGTTGTCAACGATCGTCGTGGTGACGGTGACGCGGTCTTTCCCCTTGGAGTCGGCCAGTTTGTCGACGATCAGGCTGGCTGCAGTCTGAGCCTGCGGATTCGGTGCGTACTCAGCCACCAGTTGCGCGAGGGAGGCGACGGAGACGGCGGCCCGGAGCGGTGGAAGGCCCTTGTCGGCGGCGCTACTGGCGTCGATGGCTTTCTTGAGCGCCTCAAGCGAATCGGTACCCGCGCTCAGGTAGGCGGCCTTGTCGGCAATACCGACGACGATCAGCAACTGCTCGCCGAACAGTTCCGCAAGCTGGGGCACATTCAGCTTGTCGGTGGGCAGGCTCAGTGTGTGCAGGCGAACGCCCGAGTGTTCGGCCGCGTTCGGCTTGACGGACTGCTTCAGTTCCGGCGTTTCCTTGGCGGCTTCGTCGAGGACCGCCTTGAGGAATTCTTCCACCTTCGCACCGTCGGCCACACGGACCCCGCCGAGCCAGGTTGCCCGGCCCTGGCCGGTGAGCAGCAGCATGCCCAGATCCATTTGGCGCTGCTGCGCGGCCGAGGTGATGAGGGCCAGCCCATCGGCGATCAGTTTCTGGGCGGCCTTCTGGTCGGCTTCCGTCAAGTCCTGGTCGGCCAGTTCCTCGAAGAGGCGGGCGCGGAGGTCGTCGATCTTGGCGCTCAGTTGTTCGACCTGGAACGGCTCGAGCAGTCCGGTTCCATTGAAGGAGACGGCCGCATCGGGTGCCATGAAACCTCCGAAGCTCGTTTTCACGTCGCGGGGAGCCATGATTCGCCGGGCGGTGTTGGTGCCCGGCAGGGCGGTTGCGTCGATATCGAGGTAGATCGAGTGGGCCTTTTCATCGATGGCCAGTCCGAACTGGATGGTCTGGAGCTCGCTGACCGACTTTCTGAACTCCTCGACTCTCTGGGCGACGAGTTTGGAGCGCTGGGCATGGGCTTCGTCGGATTCATCGGGGCGCTGGCCCATCCCGGCCTGCAGTCCCATCTGCAATCCGCCGAGCAGCGTTTCGCGGATGGTCTCGGGCAGGTTCTGCATGTCGATCCGGGCGGCCAGGTTGTAGGTCTTCTCCAACCCGTTCAGTACGGCAACCGGATCCTTGGGCAGTTTGCCGAGAACGTCCGCCTGATTGCTCAGGAAGATCCAGTCCTCTGCGCTCTTGATGCACAGGTCCTGGTTGTTGACGGTGGTTGTCAGTATGCCATCGGCCTCCTGGAATTCGGCTGCGTTGGCCTCCAGTGCCGTCTTCAACTCGCCGAGATCTCCCAGCGGCACGAAGCCGAGGACCCGTATCTGCCCGCCGTCGGCAAACGCGACGGCGCCCCAGGGCTTGGATCGGTCGAGGGATCGGAATTCATGGCCGCCGGTACCCATCATCACCATGACGTCGACGGCTGCGCCGAGCTGAGGATTGCCCGCCAGGGTGCCGACGAAATTCAGGTCGGAGATCAAGGCGCCGTAGCCGGAGAATGCGACAGAAACGATCGGCTTGATCTCCTGGCCGGTCAACTCCTGGGCCCGCACGGCCGCGTTGGCAAGGAGGGCAAGCGCAAGGGCGAGCGCCGATGGGAGGGAATTGTGTTTCGGCACGGTGAGGTCTCCTGCTGATGGAGCTGGGGAAGTACCGGCGGCGAGCAGAGGGAGCAAACGCCGGCCGGCCCGGTTGCCGGACAATCGGATGTGTGCAACCGGGCACTGGTGATTATAGTGGCCGGGCACGGATTGTGGGAGTCGGAATCGGGCGGAGACTTGCCAGAGGAGGGCCCAATCCTGAGAATGGGTGCACAAACCAGACCGCCCTGGATTGAGCCCCGCGTGGACTATGAAAGGAGGAGGGCCAGCAGGAGTCCGGAATCCGGGGACCCTGCTGGTAGAACCAGCGATTGTGCAGTGCCGTGCCGCTGCGAGTCGCAGCGTTTTGTCAGGAGGTGTTTCAGGCAAGCGAGGGAGATGCGATGATCAGCCAGCGCGTGTTTGTCACTGCCGTGGTCGGGGCCGGGCTGGCCCTGGCCGCGTTGGAAGGTATTCCGGAATCGCGAGCCGCCGCGCAGGATGCGATTGGGGGCCAGGTGACAGGAGGCGGCCGGGGACTGGCCGGCGTGCTTGTCTCGGACGGCTGCCGCGTGGTTGCTACGGACTCCCAGGGCAACTACCGGCTGCCAATCGGACCGGACAGCGGCCGGTTCATCTTTGTTTCCATGCCGCGCGGCTACTGGAGCGAGGATTTCTACTGCCCACTCGGCCAGGCGGTCGAAGCGGCAGCGGCCAACTTTGCCTTGCAGGCGTGCGAGCAGCCCGATCGATTCGATTTTGTCTTCATCACCGATATCCATCTGGAGCATTCAGGCCCCGGCATGGCCAAGTTCAAGGCCAGTCTTGCCGAGATCAATCGGCTGGAGCCGCAGCCCGCGTTTCTTCTCAGCCAGGGCGATATCTGCCTTCAGGGCAACATGGGGCTGGAATACGTGGAGTGTCTGCAAACGGCCCAGATGCCGGTTCGCAACGGGCCGGGCAACCACGAGATGATGCTCAAGCACACGAATCCTCGCGACGACTTCGAGCGGTACTTCGGGCCGACCTACTATTCGTTCGACTGGGGGCCGGCCCATATCATCGTGCTCGATGGCAACAAGCCTCTTCCTGGCGGAGAAGGCTGGCAGGCCGTTCACGGGGCGGTCGAGGGGAGTGAACTCAAGTGGCTCGAGGCCGACCTGGCGGCGCAGCCGGCGGGCAAGCCGATCATTGTGGGCGTGCATATCCCGATCGTGTCGACCTATCCGGAGCGGCGCCAGCACAGCCCCAAGGACGCGCCGTATTGGGAGGTGGCCAACGACGACGCCCTCACCCGGTTGTTTGCGGCCCGCGGCGTCGACCTGGTGCTGCAAGGTCACATGCATGAGAACGAACGGATCGTGGTCGAGGGAGTCGAGTACGTCGAGTCCATTTCCCTGTCGGGCAGTTGGTGGAAGGGGGGCGAAGGACTCGAGCGCGGTGTGGACGGCAGTCCGCGCGGCTATCGGATTGTTACCGTGGATGGCGCGAAGGTCTCGCATCGATACCGGCCGAGCTGCGAGTCGTATGTCGAGCGCCAGGGGGAGTGGTATCCGTTGGAGGAGGCGATCGACGATGCCGCGGTGACGCGCTTCGTCTTCAACTGCTATGACGCCCCCAACGGGTCGACCGCAGAGGGACGTATCGATGGCGGCCCCTGGCAGCCGATGCCGCCGCATGCCATGCCCAGCGTGCCCACGCCCGATCTGACGATGGTGCACCATTTCGTGTTGCAGGCCGACACGGCCAGGCTGGCATCGGGTGAACACACGCTTGCAGCTCGCATCCGATGGCCGGATGGAACCACGGTCGAAGGAACGAAACGGTTCACGATCCAGGCGCACCCGTAGCGTCCGGTTCTTGGGGAGGGCGGGGGTTCCGCTTTCAGCCGTGTGCTGGTACTTGCCGAAACGCACCGCACCCATGATCGGGGATCGGCCGTATGGGCGGGTCAGAAGCGGCCGGTCACGGACAGGCTTGCGGCATGGGCCACGGTATGTGCGCCCCACTGGCCGTCGTAAGCCAGGGCCGTTTCCAGGCGGTCGGAGCGGCAGACGGAAAGGCCTCCCCGCAGGA
The DNA here is from genome assembly GCA_964563135.1 of uncultured Planctomycetaceae bacterium. Taxonomy (GTDB): domain Bacteria; phylum Planctomycetota; class Planctomycetia; order Pirellulales; family Thermoguttaceae; genus JAAYAY01. The sequence continues at coordinate 29,805 of CAZLWV010000061.1, read as the reverse complement.
AAGCCGCGTCTTCGAGGAAGGTGCTCGTCGGCGGGACGAACCCGCTCGTGCCGCCGCGGAAGCGGGCGCCGCTTGGCTGGTCGCTCAGGAATTCGTGGGCCCAGCCGGCAAGAACGGTGGGGCATATGGCCAGTTGCGGGGAACCGATGGTACGGCCGATGGAGGCACCGACTCGCGATCGCAGCGAGTCGGAGTCGCAGGCGTCCAGTGCGAGGGCGGCTGGTCCCGTGAGGGTTTCGGCCAGGGCCTCGCGGCGGCCAAACGTGTATTGCAGCGAGCCGAGCGGTGCGAGATTCCAGCCGGTACCGCGTCCGGGGCGTCGAAGGTCGAGGTAGAGGCAGCCGTCGGAGGCGGAGTAGTCGGCGGCGTAGCTTCCCAGGGAGGCTGCGGAGCGCAGGGCGTCGTAGCGGTGCCGGCCGAACGTGGCGGCACCGTGCAGTCGCCAGTTCTCCAGATCGAATGTGGCATAGGGCCCGATACGATAGAAATCGACACTGCCAATCCCGCGCTGGAGATCCACGCCGACATCGGCGCAGGCGAACACGACGCCCGCGGCAAGCCGATCAGAAAGCTGGCGATTGGCCCCCAGCAAGAAGCCGGCCGACTCGGCCGCATAGCCGATCGTGGTGGGCGAGGGGCCCTCGTAGTGGACGAGGCCGAAGGGTTGGAGAGAGAACCGGATCTCGCCCTGCCGGTTGCCGGTGGAACCGCCGCCGGACGATTCGACGCAACGGGGCATGCGGGTGCCCGCACCGCAACCCGGTGCCGCCGACTCGGCCAGTTCCTCGTGGATCGACCAGGTGACGAGCCTGACGGCCCTGGTGAGAGCCTGGTAGGCGTCGGGGCGAACGAGATCGAGGGTGTCATTGATGGTATCGGCATTGGCGAACTGCATCTCGGCCAGCAGGCTCGCATAGCTGCCGCCGGCGGTAGCGAGGTCGGCGTCGAGTGCCGCGGCCATGGCCGTGTTTCGCTCGCCGACTGCCAGATCGGCGAAGCCGTGCACCTGGGCAACGACGAGCAGAAGGTCATTGCCCGAAGCGGCGCACTGGAAGTCGAGCACATCGGATTCGGACCGGCACACGGGTTCGGCCGCCAGGTCGAGGAGGCCCGCCTCGAGGAGGACGAACGAATCGCCCTGCCGCAAGGGGAGACGGCTCTGCTCCGGCTGGCGAAGGACGTGCACCTCGGCGCCGTCGGCCAGGTGGGCGGCGCCGGTCACTGCGAGGGTATCGCTGACAAGCTGGTTGTCGGCGGTGCGAGCGATTTCCATTTCAAGGGCGGCGCCCGCGGTCTGGGTGTAGTTGCCGGCGATAAGGCCGGTTCCGAGGCTGCTGCCCGGGGCAACACTCGCGCCGGACTCGGTATTGACGCTGCCGTAGATGGCGAAGTTGCCGGCAAGCCGTCCGGGAGCGAAATCCTCACCGCTGGATCCGAGAAGCAAGTTGCCGTTCAGCTCTCCATTGAGAACGAAAGGTGCATCGCTCGAGTCGCGGGCGCGCGAGACGAGCACGTGTTCGAAGCCGAAGATGATGCCGGCGACTCGGACCGGTTCCTCGGCCTGCACTGTCAAGCGATCCTCGTCGTTTCCGCCATCGATATTGCCCTGAATCTCGCCGCCCAGGAGCCGGACCGTGTCGTCGCCGTCGCCCATGGCGATATCTCCATGGACCGTTCCGGCGTTCAGGAACACGTCGTCGAATTCGCCCAGCATCGCAGCGGTCTGGCCGCCGATCAGGGTTCCACGGTTCTGCAGGATGACCGGACCGGGAGCCGCAACGGCGTAGACGGCGAGCGACGGGGCGCTTACCAGGCCCAGGTTGTCGAAGCGGACGGGCGAGCAGAACTCGATCGTGCAGGCCCGGAGCAACTTGTCCGGCCCGTACAGGGCGCCGAGAATCGAGCCGCGGTTTGTGAGCTGGAAGGTTCGCGTGGTATCGGAGTCGTCGATCAGGATGCCGCTGGCGACGGTGGCACCGGCGGCGATGTCGACCAGGGGCGACGCGCTGGCGACGGGCGTGAATCGGTCGCCGGCCCAGATTGCCGTGCAGTCGCCCGCAACCAGGAAGTCGCCCACGTCGGCACCGCTGCGCACGAAGTAGAGATAGGCCGTTGTGGGTACCACGGCGCGAACTGCCAGCGCGTACTGCGCCTCGGTCACGCTGAAATCCGTCTGGTACCAGTTGCCGGCCGCATCGCGGAGCCACGTCGAGCCGGTGCCCCACCGCTTGACGATGAATTCCGTCGATCCGACGATCTGGTCCGGCGAGCCACCCCAGTCGTAGGTGTATCCCAGGCGGGTCCAGGGATAGGGGGGATTGCTGTCGGCATCATAGGTGTGCATCTGGTTGGCCCACCACTGGTCGAAGGTGGGATAGGCCAGGGTCGCCTTGTCGTACTGGCTCGTATCGCGCGTGGGGCCGAGGCTCGAGCTGTCGATGCGAGTGTCTTCGGCCGGTCGGAAGAGCATGTCGGGATGGATCAGCAGTTCCACGATGCGATCGTCGCTGTGGGTGGCAGGCATTCCCATGTATTGTCGGTAGCAGACCTCCAGGTCGTCTGCCTGGCCGACGCTGGTGCGGAAGAACTCGACGGTTTCTGCCACCGGGGCAACCCAGACTTCTGGACGATAGCGGCTATCGGTGTAGTGGCGGTCGTAGCTGGCGAAGTCGGTGAGCATGGTCATGACGAGCTGTTCACCCGACCATTCCATCCGGCCGTCACCCAGGTGGGCAAGATGGCTGCTCTGCCGGACAACGTCGTTGGGTACCGTACCGGACGTGTTTTCCACGGCCTGAACGTACTGAGGGTCGTAATCGTCAGGCCAAGCGGCCCAGGCTGGGCAGGCGAGGAAGAAGATCCATGTGGTGGCGATGCAGCAAGATCGGGCAAAGAACAGCCAGGTCGAAACTCTGGGAGAGAGGCAGAGCCTGGCGGTACCAGGCGATCGACCAGCGGCCGCTATTCTGCAAGAGCTGTCCATTTGCCCACAACCTGCGGTTGAAGCCGCGCTGGTTCACGGTGCCAAGGGACCGGTAGCAACGCTATCGACGCCTGCGCAGTCAGTGCCCGAGGGGACGGACGGAAGCCCGGCTTTCTGCAGCCTCCCATCAGGTCGCCCCAGGAATTCTCTTGCGCAGACATCAGCAACCGGAAGAGCGAGCCAGGAGAGCGGTTGTTGCCATGCTGTCGTTGCTTGCACTTCGGGTTGGTGTCGTGCAGCACTTCCGTCGAGACGGTTCCGCTTTGTCAAGGTTGAGATACTGGGCTGGCTAGCGAAGTGTCGAACGACGGCAAGCTCCAGAACGCCCCAAGATCCCCAATGACAAGGAAGAAGCCTGACAGCGTTTTATCGGCTGTTGTGGTGTACTTCTGCAGGCAACTGCGGTAGTTCTCCGGGCCAAAACGGAGCCTGTCGAAGGTCCTGGGTTCCGCGATCGCCGCCACGGGGATACGCTGGAGAGGCTCCAGGAGGCGGTTGCCGTGGATCGGGTCAGGGCGCAGGCTCGCAACCGGCGATGACACCCCGGCGATTCAGGGCCACTGGCTGGAGCGGCTGCTCGGTGGTTGGGACGAGCAGCGGTTCATGCTGGTGCGATTGCTTCCAGATTCAGGCCCGCGGCGCAGGCGAAGGCGGCGATGGCTTGGGCGTGAACGAACTGGCCGGTGCGGATGAGTTCGGGGATACTTGCCAGCGGGTGGGTGACGACCTCGATCTGCTCGAGAGGATCGAGGGCCTGGCTGCGGACCGGCCGGCAGCCTTCGGCCAGCACGACGTGGCAGTGGGCGTTGTTGAGAGCCGGGTTGGGCAGCAGTTCGGCCACCTTGCGAAGGCTTGCGGCCTCGTAGCCGGTTTCTTCCCGCAATTCCCGCCTCGCCGCCTCCTCGGCGGATTCCCGCCCGTCAATCAAGCCACCGGGGATTTCCAGCACCACCTGGGCCACACCGTGGCGGAACTGCCGCACAAAAACGACCTGGCCGTCGACGGTGATCGGCAGGACCACGACCCAGTCGCTGGACTCGCAAACCAGGAAGTCGGCCACGAGGTCTCCCGGTTCGAATCGATAGCGATCCTCGCGGACTCGGATTATCTTGTACTCGCCTACGTAGCGGCTGTTCAGGCGGGTCCAGCTGCTGTGGGGCATGGTGGGGGCAGAGCGGCAAGGGTCGGAGGGTCGAGTGGCCGAGGGCGGAAATCGGAGCGGCGGAGGTCAGGGGCTGTTCTTCTCGAACCAGCTTGTGAGGAGTTTCTGGCGATCGGTAGGCCGGGGGGAACGGGAGCGGTCGCTTCTGTCGGGGCCGTGCTCGACGCTCCAGCCGTCCCATTCGCGGAAGGCATGGTAGGCCCAGTCCCAGTTGTTTTCCTCCATGACCTCGATGACATCGCGAAGGTAGTCGTGGGCACTGGTGCCCGGTGCCCAGCGGATGGCGCTGAATTCGCCGATGTAGATGTGGACGCCGTAGTCGCGCTGGAAGTCGAGGGCCGGCTTGAGGGCCTGGCGGATGGCGTCCTTATTCCACGGGCGGCCGTCGATCTTGCCGGGGTAGGCGACGCCAACGGGTGCGTCGTAGACGCCTTGGTGGGTGAACTGGTGGGGCTGGTACATGTGGACGCTGTAGACGACCCGTTCCACGTCGATCGGCTCGAAGAATTCGAGCGCCGAAGGGCTGCCCCAGGGAGCCGGCTCAATGACGATGGCGTGGTCCGGATCGATGGCGCGGACTTCCTGGGCGGTCCTGGTGGCCAGTGCGTGCCAGTCGAGGAGACCTTCGCCGACGATTCCCTCGACGGGCTCATTGACCAGGTCGTAGCCCCAGATCTGCTCGTTGCCGCGGTAGTGAGCGGCGAGCTTCTTCCAGACGTCGACGAAACAGTCCTGGAAGCGGGCCTCCTTGAACAGGTTGCACTCTTTTGCCTCGTTGCGGCCGCCGGGAGGGGAGTGAAGGTCGACGAGCACGTGGATGCCGACCTCCTTGCAGACGGGCAGGAGCGAATCGAGCCGCTCCAGTTGCGAATCGATCCAGCGGTTGTAGGCCTCCAGGTCGCCCTGGTCGGCCGGGCCGTGGGGAAAGCCGCCCCAGATCAGTTGCCAGCGGACATGGTTGGCCTTCCACTGCCCTCCGAGGACACGCAGATCGTCGGCATTGACGGCGGGGCCGATCATCGCCCCGCGCAGGCGCGGCAGGTTGTGGCCCTTGTAAACCGGCCCCGTGGGGCCCGAGGACTGGGGCGATCGGCGCCGGCCGACGATGGAGATCTTCACGTTGTCGAACCATGCCCGGCCGGTGACCGACTCCAGCCCCAGGATCAGCGTGGCTTCGGTCGCATCTTGGGGCACGGAGGCCAGGAACGCAACGGGCTTCCAGTCAAAGGTGCCGTACACACCGTTCTGCTGCTGCCAGCTTTCACCGTCGGGGCTGGCGGTGTGGAGCATGACCTCAATGCCATTCCAGGCATTGGGCGGCTGAGAAACGGCCTCAGCGCGAACCATGGCCTCGACCCGGACGCGAGTTCCCTTGAGCGCGTCGAGTGGCAGGCGGATGTGGGCGTTGCGGTGCCCGGGCCCTTCGGAGGCTGGGATCTGGACGAAGAGCGACTGGGAATCCTGGAAGGCGGTTGTCAGCTGGACAGCGGAGCCGCCAATGCCGGCCCAGCCTTCGAGGCCGAGGGGGGTGTCGAAGCTGGTTTCGTAGACGGTTTCGGCTGCCCTGAGCGGCAGGGCCGATACGAGGACGGCAAGGCAGCCGGCAACGAGCATCCGGGGAGGGCGAGGCAAGGACTTCACGGCGGGGCTCCAGGGGCGGCAGTCGCGAGTGTTCCAACTCACGATACCTGCCGGCACACTCTCCCGCAAGCCAGCGACGGATCGGGGGCGACCGGCGGCGAGCGACTCGGGAGTGAGCCAAACGGGGGACGCCAGGGACTTGCCTCTCCATTCAGGACGCAACGTGGGCGAACGCAGAGGCCCCTCGCGTTACACTTCTTCGTCGATCCCGAACAGAAGATCCATGATCTCTTCAGAGAGCTGTTCAACGGTCATGGCCGTGGTGGTCGTGTCCGTTTCGCTGTCCTCGGTGGCGGTTTCGGTCTCGCCTTCGTCCTGGTACTGGGACAGGAAGTTCTCGATCAGTTCTTGAAGCGCGTCGGCCTTGCTGGTCGTCTCTTCGCCGCCGCCGGGGCCACCCGGTCCAGCGCCCGGAGGAGGTCCTTGGGGCATGAACTGTTCGGCATCGAGGCCGTAGCTCTCGAAGATGCCGTCGATTGTCGCCTTCATGGCCTCGGGATCCGGTTTGGATCCGGACTCCATCTGTTCTTCCATGGCCGCCTGGAGGTCGGCCTGGATGGCGGTACGGACTTCCTCGCTCACGCCGGCCGCGGCCAGGTTCGCATCGAGCTCTTCCTCCATGCGTCCCGGTATCGGCGGCGGATCCATCTGCTGGCGTACCGAGGATACACTCGAACTGGCCGCTGAGTACTGTGCGGCGGCAACGCTCACGCTGTTGATTCCCGACATGGCAGGTCTCCTGCTGTGGACCGTGTTGTGTTTGGGTGTCCCGCATGCGACGGCTGCGACGGTCTGGCAACGCAGTTTCGTCTGCCCTAGTATCGGTCACACCAAGACGCCGGCTGCGTGATCCGTTGTCGCGAAACTGTCATCGGACGTCTGAGGATTCCGATCTCGTTGGCAGTTGGAGACGCCGCCGGATGAATTGTGGACGCGGGAAGTGCGAGGGTTACCGAATCGCAGTCCCGCGGAGGCGAGGATCGGCGACTGGGTGACGCGTGAGAGTTCAGGCCGGGGCGGGAAGAGAGAAACCGGTCGGGCGAGAAAATGCGCTGTGTCAGGCGGGGCCAGGGCTGGTGAGAGTCAACGGGTGTCGGCCTTGATGGCGTATTTTCGCATTAAGGCGTGGAAGTTGGTACGCTGCATTCCGACGGCCTCGGCGGCACGGCTGACATTGCCCTCGTGGCGGTCGAGCATCTGCGTTACAAACCGGCGTTCGAGCTGTTCCACAGCCGCGTCGCGGACCTGTTGCTTGAGCCGCTTGAACTCCTCCCAGGTATCGGGGACAGGCGCCGCGCTGGGGAGAGTGGGCGATTGACGTATTTCTTCCGGCAGATGGCGAGGCTCGATCACGGTTCCGTCGCTGAGGATCGCCAGACGTTCCACGATATTGCGCAGCTCCCGCACATTGCCGGGCCAGGAGTAGCTTTCCATCAATTGCATGGCCCCGGGGGAGAAGCGTTTCAATTCGATATCGATCTTGCGGCAATAGCGATCGAGGAAGGCGACGGCGAGGGTTGGAATGTCGCTCTCGCGATCGCGCAAGGGGGGCAGGAAGATCGGTACAACGTTGAGGCGGTAGTAGAGGTCTTCGCGGAAGGCTCCCTCTCGGACCATGTCGGCCAGGTCGCGGTTGGTGGCGGCGATGAGGCGGATGTCGATCGTGAGTTCTTCGGTGTCGCCGACTTTCTTGACGCGGCGGCTCTCGAGCGCCCGGAGGAGTTTTCCCTGGGTCTCGATGCTGATGTTGGCAACCTCGTCGAGAAACAGCGTTCCTCCATGGGCCGCCTCAAAAAGGCCCTGTTTGGTGGCAATCGCACCGGAGAAGGAGCCCTTCACATGGCCGAACAGTTCGCTTTCCAGGAGCGTGGGGGCAAGGGAGCTGCAGTCGCAGGCCAGGAGGGCATGCTCCTTGCGGCGGCTGAGGCGATGGATCGCACGGACGACCATCTCCTTGCCGGTTCCGCTTTCGCCGGTTACCAGCACCGTCCCTTCCGTGGGGGCGACGCGGCGGATGAGGCCGAAGACCCGCTCCATGGCCCGGCTCTCACCGAGGATCCCTTCGAATCCCTGGTACACTTCGAGTTCGCGGCGGAGGGCGGCATTTTCGCGGATCAGGGCCGACCTGGCTCCCACACGGCCGACGATCAGCTTCAATTCATCGGGCGTGAAAGGTTTGCTGAGGAAATCGGCGGCTCCCCGCTTCATGGCCTCGACGGCCGTCTCGACCGTGGAATGGCCGGTGATGATCACCACTTCGCTGGTGACGCCGGCGGCCTTGACATGCTTGAGGAGGTCGAGCCCGTCCAGCCCCTCCATTTTGAGGTCGAGCAGGATGATGTCGAAATCGCCCGTCAGGGCCGTTTCCAGGCCCTGCTGCGACTGTTGGCAGGTAACGACCTCGTAGCCGAGCGGCCGCAGGGCTCGTGCGCAGCCGAGCCCGATGTAGGCCTCGTCGTCGATCACCAGAATTCGCTGATGCCGAGCCGGGCTATCCGGCACGGTCGTGGTTGCCATCGCAGTCTCCCAATCCCCCCGACGAATGCTACCCGATCCAGATTCATCTTCCCAGATTCTTCGCCAACAGGCCAGGAGCATCAAGTCTGCCTGGACTGAATGTCGAGCCAAAGTGGCGAGAAGGAACAAGAGGGGCGAACGGCATCCGTTTCGATCGGGGCAGTTCTCTTCCGGACAGGGGGAGAAGCGCGGGCCCTCACGGGGTCTGCGGCGCTTCTTTTGGCGGCGGGGGATGCGTTTCATCTCATCCCGCGGATCGGGGTTGTGATCACGCGCGACCCATTGCGGTTTCAACAGGCGCTGGGCTTTGGCAAGCTGC
>CAZLWV010000061.1:0-21173 GCA_964563135.1 uncultured Planctomycetaceae bacterium | reverse complement strand
TCGATCGGGGCAGTTCCCGTTGAGATGAACCCGGTCTATCCTCGCTCGGGTGGTGCGGGATAGTGCCGATGACGTGCGTAAGCCAGTTCGGCCAAGAGGGCCCAGGCGGGTACATCAACGGGGGCGATAGGGCGATGACGGATAGGGGGTGGTTCGATAGGGGGTGGTTCGATAGGGCGTCATGGGGCGATAGGTGCCGGAGCCGCCGCGCATCATGGCGTTGAGCATTTCCTGGACCCGCAACGCGTTGGCACTCTTGAGCTGGATCACGTGAAGACGCTCGGCGGCGTCTTCGTCGGCCGCCGTGTCGAGAGATTGGGCGAATCGGGTAATTTCTTCGACGACGGCCGGGGGAGCCTTCACGATGAGGGAGTTGGTGATGTCGTCGACGGTGATCTGGGGAGTGAAGTTGGAATTGGCCGTGCCGGCGGCGAAGTAGGATCGATAGAGGCTCTGGATCATCTGCATCACGCGGCTGGCTTCGGTGTTTTTGATCGGAATCGTCTTGGGCTCGAAGGCCGTGGCGACCGATTCAGCCATTTCGGCCGTGTCGAGCAATTCGAGCAGGCCTTCGATCGTCTGGCGGTCGGCCCGGGTTCCCTTGACGAGGATCGTGTTGAGCCGGTCGTCGGGCACGATCAGCGGGACCTGCATCTGGGCTCCATAGCCGTATCCGTAGCTGTAGCGACCGTAGCCATAGGGGGACGCTGTGCCCATTGCCGTCCGCGGGTCGCGGGTGCGGAACAGTTGCTGCAGGGTTTGCGCGATCTGGCTGGCGCTGGTGTTCTTGATCTGGAACACGCTGTAGTCGCGGCTGGCGAAACCGGTTCTTGCCGCGATTGTCCGCAAGAGCGCCTCCAGTTCGTCGAGGGCTTCCTTGTCTTCTGAAGCGAGCGTGAACGAATGGTCGCCGGCGATGATGAGCACTTCGGCGGGGGGGCCGGAGGGGGTCGCGGGGTGCTCGGCAGCCGTATCGGCAGCCGTGGCCGTGGGCGGCTGGTCAGCCGGAGCTGCTGCGCCGGCCGGAGCGGGCGCAGGAGCACCGGCTGACGCATCTTGCTGAGCGGGGGCTGAAGTGGCGGCTGGCGGCTCTTTTCCGGCAGGCGCGGAGGCCAAAGCGGGGGCCTTGGCCGTGCGGGCCGACTGGAGAGCCGCGGCATCGTCGGGCCCGGCGGGGCCTGCCTTTCCCTGCTGACCCTCGGGGCCCGATGGCCCGGTCGGTTTGGAGGAATCCGTCTTCTTTGCGGGCCCGGCGGGGGCCTTTTTGGGCCCGATCCCAGGACTCGTGCGACTGCCAGTCACCCCCGCCTGTGGGGCGTCTGCCTGGCGGTTCTGGGAGAGGTCCTTTGCCGGCTTCTGCTCAGCCGGCTGTTTTTTCGGCGGCACGGGTTTCTGTTCCTCGACGGGTGGTGGAGGTGCCAGATCGGCGGGAGTGACCAGACGGATCTCGTTGGGTCGGAGGGTGGGCCAGACCTTCTGGATCTCCTCAATCACTTTCTTGGTATCTCCCTTGAAGGGAACAACGCGGAGGTTGCCGGTGGAAGACTGCCGCGCCGGGACGAGGTTGGTTTCGCCCATGCGGATGAGCAGCTTGCGGATCTCTTCGAGTTGGGTGGCCGAAGCCTTGATGAAGAGCTGGCCGGTGGCCGGGTCGGGGTTGACTTCCGGTTGCGAGAGGAAGCTCTCGTCGGCGAACAGTTGCCGGATGGCCAGGTTGGCGGTGGTGAGTTCGACGTATTCGAGCTGGAAGATCTCGAGCTGGCGGTCTTCGATACGGAACTGCTGGAGGACCTCGGCGATCTTATCATGCTGTTCCGGTCGGGCCATGGCGATGAGCTGGTTCCGATACCGGTCGACGGTCAGATCGACGCGAACGCCCTGGCGCTGGAACATGTCGGCCAGCACGCTTTCGGCGGCGAAGCCATCGACGTTCTTGAGGTCGTAGAGTTTGAGGCGATTGGCGGTGTCGAGCTTGGCGCCCTTCTCGATCTCGGCGATCAGTTCGGCGATCTTCTCGTGCTGAATTGGCGAGGCATAGGCAATGAGGGCATCGTTGGCCTCGTCGACCGAGAGCTGCACGGTGTATTCGCCGCGGAAGAGGTTGGTGAGTACCGCGAGCACCCGCGCGGGGTCGGCCGAGGTGATCTGGTGCACCTGGAGCCGCGGAGCCATCGCCAGCGCGTCGCGGTTCATCTCCTCGATCGTCTGGCGGATCTTCTCGTGGTCTTCGGGCATGGCCGTGGCCACGATCGAGTTGGAGCGGTAGTCGTAGGCGATACGGGCCTTGGGGACGAGGGTCTGGAGGATCCGGTAGGTCGTGGCGATATCGGCCTTTTCGAAGCGATAGACGACGGCGGTCGGTTCGATGATTTCGGGCACGACCTGTTTGAATTCCTCAACGGTGCGTTTGATGGCTTCGTTGTAGCGTTTGTCGGCCCAGACGATCAGGGATTCCCGCTCTGGGTCGGCAAGGAATTGCGCATGCTGACGAACCACCGGATCGATAAGATCCATGAGCGTCTGGACGTCCTCGGGCTTCATCGGATAGACCGACATGATCCGATTTCCATCCAGCCAGCTATCGGCCTCGATCTGATCGACGGCCGCCTTGATGAGGGCGTGGTCTTCGGGGTAGGCCCAAGCGATGAGCTTGGTGGGGTCGGTGCTCATGGTGAACGTGGCGTGGGGAACAACGGGGGTCAAGATCCGGATCGCCTGCGCCGCCCCGGCCGTGCCGAGGGAGTAGACGACGATGCTTGGCTGCAACTCGGGGGGCCCTTTTTGGGCCAGTTGGTCGAGCGTGGCCTTGACCTTCTCGTGTTCCTTGGGGCGGGCGAAGATGACCAGTTGGCGGGTGTCGTTGCCGGCGCTGACGGTGGCCTCTGGCACGGCGGTCAGAAGGACCGACATGGCGGTGCGGGCGTCGACCGTCTCGGTCGTGTAGACCTGGACGCGGGGAGCGGTTTCTTCGGGCTCCGCCTTGCCCATCTCTTCGATGACTTTCTTGATGGTCTCGTGATCTCCGGGGCGGGCCCAGGCGATGATCTGGCGGGTGTTGGCCCCGATGCCGAACTGGGCTTCGCGCACGATCTGCCGCAGGATGGCCATGGCCTGCGTGGCATCGGCCGATTCCAGGGGGTAGACGATCATTCGCGGAGCGGTGGCCTCGGGTTCCTTGGCGGAGAGCCCCTGGAGCGCCTCGGCGATCTTCTCGTGGTCTTCGCCGCGGGCCCAGACGATCAATTGGTAGGGGTCGGAGCCGACGTTGAAGCGGGCCAGCGGGAAGGTGGATACCAGCATCTGCGTGGCGGCGGCCGCGGTGGTGTTTTCCAGACTGTAGACGACCACGCGGGGCGTCGTTTCGGGCGTCTCGGCGAACTCGTCGACCAGTTTCTGGATCTCCTCGTGGTCCTTGGGCCGGGCCCAGGCCACAATCGTCTTGGCCGACGATCCGAGGGTGAGCCGCGCTTCGGGAACCGCGGACTGGAGGAACTGGAGGACGTAGACCATCTGGCGGATGTCGCCGATGCCCAGTTCGTAGACCTTCACGGTGGCCTGCTTGTCGTCGGGAGCCTTGATGTCGATCTCCTTGAGGGTCTGCTCGACAAGCACCTGGTCGTCGGGACGGGCCCACACGATCAACTGGTAGGGTTTGCTGCCGGCGCTCACCTGGGCCTGCGGCACGGCCAGTTGCAGCATGGCCATGGCGCTGGGGGCCGCGATTTCCTCAAGGGTGTAGGTCTTGGCCTGGAAGGCCTTATCGGGGGTATCCTGGACCGCCAGTTGATCGACGGCCTTCTGGATATCCTCATGCTCGTCGGGCCGGGCCCAGACAATCAACTGGTAGGGTGTTGCTCCCACCGTAGTCAGCGCGGTGGGAGCGATCTGGCGGACCATGGTGATCGCCGCGGCGGCCGACGTGTTCTTCAGGTCGTAAATCGCGAGCTTCGCCTGTTTGTCTTCCGGGCCGTCGATATCGATCCTGAGAAGGGTTTCGCGGATCAGCTCGTGATCGTCGGGACGCGCCAGGGCGACGAACTGGTACTGATCGGCTCCGGGCGTGAGTTGGGCCTGGGGCACGACCGTGCGCAGTACCGACATGGCAGCGGCTGCGGTGATCTCCTCCACCGTATAGTTGGCCGGCAGCGGAGCCGTTTCAGGGGGCTCCGGGGCCGAGAGTTCATCGACGAGCTTTGCGATCTTCTCGTGTTCGTCGCCGCGGGCCCAGGCGACCAGTTCGTAGGCATCTTGGCCGGGGGAGACGATCGCGCCGGGAACCATCTGGCGGATCATGACCGAGGCGACGGCCGCCGATGTGTTCTTGAGCTTGTAGACCACTGCCTTGGGCGCGTTTTCCTTGCCCCCCTGGATCTGGTCGAGCAGTTGTTTGATCTCCTGGTGGACCTTGGGCTGGGCCCAGGCGATGATCTGGTCGGGCGACACCCCCATAGTGAAGCGGGCGGTGGGCACGCTCTGGATGAGGAACTGAAGGACGTAGTAGCTCTGAGTGGCGTTGGCACCGTCGAGCTTGTAGGCGATCGCTTTGGCTTCCTTGTCTTCAGGCCCTTTGACGTCGATCTGCTTGAGGATTTCTTCGATCCTGACGTGTTCGGCCGGCCGAGCCCAGACGAGAATCTGGTAGGTTTCCGCACCGGGGCTCACCTGGACTTGGGGCACCGCCAGCCGCAGGATCTGGATGGCCGTTGTGGCAGTGACCTTTTCCAGGGTGTAGGTGACGGCCGTCGAGGCCCTTTCCGGAGTGTCGTCGGTTTTCAGTTTATCGACGACTTCCTTGACTTTCTCGTGGCTCTTGGGATCGGTCCAGACGACCAGTTCGGACGGGGTGGCGCCCGGCGTGACAACGGCCTCGGGAACGATCTGGCGGAGCGAGGCGGTGACGGTTGCGGCCGGCACGTTCCCCGCGTCGTAGATGATTGCCGCAGGCGCCTGTTCCTTGTCGGCCAGTTGTTCGATCAGTTCCTTGATCTTCTCGTGGTCTCTTGGTCTGGCAAGGGCAACGATCTGGTTGGGGTTAACGCCTGGTGTAAAGGTCGCCTTGGGGACGACCTGCTGCAAGAACCGGCTGATGTAATACAGTTGGGTAGTGCTTCCCGCATCGAGTTCATAGATCACGGTCTTCTCGCTGCCGCCACCGGCGGCGCCCTCGGCGTCGATTCGCTGGAGAGTCGTCTCGATCTCCTTGTGCTCGTCGGGGCGGGCCCAGATGATCAACTGGTACTCATCGTCTCCCTTGGTGAACTTGGCGCCGGGAGCAACCTCCTTGAGGATCTGTTCGGCGGTGACGGCCGTGAGCGCACTCAGCTCGTAAGTGACGGCGATCGGGGCCTTTCCTTCGGGGGCGATGGCCGACATTTCCTTGATCGCGTTGTCGACCTCCGCGTGATCCTCGTCGGTGGCCCAGACGACCAACTGGCGGGAATCCGCTCCGATCGAACAGACCGCCTCCGGCACGATCGATCGCAGCATCTGAGTGACGCTCAGGGCTTCGAGTCTCTCGAGCGTGTAGATCTTCATCGTCGGCTTGGGGCCGGCGGCATCGATCTTGGCCACGGCGGCCTTGATTTTCTCGTGGTCGGCCGGGCGGGCCCAGGCGATCAACTGGTCGGCATCCTTGCCGACCGAGAGTTTGGCCTCGGGAACGATGGCTGTGAGTGTTGTGATGGCGCTCGGGGCATTGCCCGACTGGAGCTTGTAGATTTCCATCGTGGGAGCGGTCGGGGAGGCGTCGGCCTCCGTGAGTTTGGCCAGGGCGGCCTTGATCCTTTCCTGATCCTTGGGCCGAGCCCAGGCGACGAGCTGTCCCGCGTTGCTGCCGACCGAGAGTTCCGCGTCGCGCACGACCCCCTGGAGGATCTTGATCGCCACCAGCGCGTCGACCTTCTCAAGGGCATAGATTTCCATGACCGGCATCAGCTCGGGCGGCTGCTCGACGATCGACTTGACCAGCTCCTTGATGGTCTCGTGCTCTTCGGGCGTCGCCCAAACGACGACCTGGGTGGGATCGGCGCCGAGGGTCATGCTGGCCGTCGGCACGGCTTCGCGAATGATCCGCAGCGAGTAGTAGCTGTAGTTCGGATTGATGCCCTCCAGGGCATAGACGGCAGCGGTGCGCCTGGCCCCTTCGGGCGACTCGATATCGATGGCCTCGAGGGTGGCCTTGACGGTGGCCTGATCCTTGGCATTGGCCCACACGACGAGCTGCTGGGGATCGCCTCCGGTGGCCGTCTGGGCCGCGGGTACCGCCAGGCGAAGGATCTGCGTAGCGCTGACAGCCGGTATTTTCCGGAGCGCGTAGGTCATGGCCATGGGCTTGCCGGCCCCCATGGCGGTGATGGCCATCGATTCAATCGCGGCGCGGACCGTCTCCTGGTCTTTCTCGACGGCGAAGACGGCCAGGGTTTCGCTCGCGGTGTCGGGAACGACCTTGGCTTTGGGAGTGAGGTTGGTGACGATCTGGGTCAGGGTGGCGAGTTCGGCGTCGCCTGTGGGGTAGACCATCAGGTAGGGCTTGTGGGTCTCGTCGGGGCCGGCTTCCATCTGCTCGATCGCCTCGGCGACGATCTTGTGGTCGCGCTCGCGGCCGAAGGCGACGATGCGGGTGCCGGTCGCGTCGGCATGGAACTGCATGTCTTCGACGAGCGTCTGGAGGATGCGGATCGCGGTGGCGGCGTCGACTTCGCCTACCGTGTAAGCAACGGTCTTCTCGCTGGATCCGCCGGTGACGTCGGAATCCATCTTCTCGATCTCTGTGGCGATCCTTTTGTGCTGCTCGGGGAGGGCCGTGATCATGATGCGATCGTTCTTGGCGTCGACCTGGATGCGGATTTCCGGATAGAGGTCCTCGAGCACCGTCTGGACCGTGTCTATGTCGGCCGAATCGATCGGATACACGACCAGTTCGCCCTTGCTCTCGGCGGCCGCCGTTTCCTGGATCTTCGTGAGGTTCTTCTCCACGATCGTGTGTTCGGCGGCGGTGGCGATCACCATCAACTGTCGGGAGTCGGGATCGTAGGTGATCTCGGCCTTGGGGACCAGTTCCTCGAGGCCGTCGATGAGGTTCTTGGGGGGAGCCTGCTGCATGGTGTAGAACCGCAACTCCGGCGTGTTCGGGTTATCCGCCCCCAGGTCGAGCTGGGCGATCGTGGTCTTGATCAGCTCGTGGTCCTCGGCGGTGGCCAGGGCCATGATGCTGTCGGTGCGGTAGTCGAACGACAGTTTGGCCTTGGGCACGAGATTCTGGAGCAACTGGAACACGGCCCGTTCGTCGGCGTTGTTCATCCGGTAGACGGCCACAGTGGCGGGGTTCTCCGCGGAGCCGGTACCGGTCAGGCCGGCGATCGCCGATTCGATGGAAGTATGTTCCTCCTGGGTGGCGAAGACGAGCAGGTTTCCGGTGCTGAAGTCGATCGAGATATTGGCGTTGGGAACGAACTTCTCGAGCTGTTCCATCATCTGGTGTGCGGCATAGTAGCGGCTGGACGCATACTGCGGATGGGTTTCGATGGCCGTGACGGCGTAGACTTTGAAGAAGGGCTGTTCCTTCTCTCCGGCCGCCTTCTCGATCTTGTCGAGTGTGTCCTTGACGATCTTGTGGTCGGCGGCGACCGCCACGACGGAGATCTGGCGGGCCTGAGCGTCGATGGAGATCTTGGCGTGCGGCACGAGTTGGGCGAGTCCCGCCGCCAGGGTTTCGGGGACGTCGTTCTTGAGCGTGTAGATCTGCAGTTCGGGCGCACTCTGCCCGCCGGCCTGGAGCTTGGCGATGGCCGCCTTGATGGCGGCGTGTTCCTTGGCGGTGCCGAGCACGAGGAGATTGCCCTTCTCGTAGTCGACGGTGATCTCTGCGTTCGGGGCGAAAGGCTCGAGCTGATCGGCGAACGATCGCGAGGCGAAGTAGCGGCTGCTCGAGTAACCGCGGCTCATCAACTGGTCGTTGCTTGCCGGAATGCCGGCGACCGGGTAGATTTCGAAATAGGGTTCTCCGTCCTCGCCTCCGCCCGACTGGATCTTGTCGATGGCGGCCTGAATTGCCTGCTGATCGGCCGGATCGCCGACGATGGTGAGCCGTTTCATCTGGGAATCGATGGAGATTTCGGCCCGGGGGGCGAGTTTCTTCAGCCCGTCGACCAGGTTGTCCGGTGCCCGTTTCTTGAGCATGTGGACCTGGAGCTGGGGGGCGTTTTCGCCGCTGGACGGCGCGAGTTTTTCAACGGCCGCCTTGAGCATCTGGTGCTCTTCAGGGGATGCCCAGGCGATGAGCTTGTTGCTGTTGGCGTCGATCATGAGCTTGGCGCCGGGAACGAGTTCCTGAATGCCGGTCATGAGAGTGGCCGCCGTCATCAGCCGGCCTCCGGGGGCTGTCTCGTAGCCGACGGCGCCCTGGATGGAATAGGCCTCGAAGCGTTTCTGCTCTTCCGGTGTGCCGCCCGCCTTGAGCTGCACGAGGATCTCGCCGATCACCTGGTGCTCTTTCGGCCTGGCCCAGACGGAAAGCTGCGTGGGTTCCGAGTCGTCGATCACCTTGACTTCGGGAAGGTCCTCGGCGAGCGATTTCACCACGGCCTCGAACCGTTTGCGTTGCCCGGGGCTGACGGGATACACCATCAAGGCGCTTTCCTCGTTGCCACCGAGGGCACCGTCGATCTGCTGGATGGTCTGCTCCACGACCTGGTGATCCGCCTCGGTTGCCACGACGACCAGGCTTTTTCCCTCGTCGTCGGCGGTCACGGTGGCCTTGGGGACCAACTGCTTGAGGACATCGGTCAGCGCCGGCGAAGCCTTCTGCTTCAGGTGGACCACGCGGGCCTGGGGATCGTTTGCCCCAGGGCTGGTCGACTGTAGCTGGGCGAGGGTGTTGCGGATCGTCATCTGGGAATCGGGGGGCGCCAGTACGATCAGCCGGTTGTTGGCCGTGTCGTGGGTGATTTCGGCCCTCGGCACAAGCCCCTTCAGGATCGTCAAGGTCGACGTCGGGTCCGCGTCGGTCAGCTCGTGGACTTCCAGTTGCGGCGTGTAGGCCGCTGAGCTGAACTTGCCCAGTTTTTCGACGGCCGTACGAATGATCTCGTGTTCCGAGGGGGTGGCAAAGGCCACGAGGTTGCCCGTCTCCGAATCGATCGTCAGCTTGGCGTTGGGCACCAACGTTTGCAGGTTGGCCAGGAACGCAGCCGCCTTGGCCGCCCGGCCGCTCTCACTCAGGCCGGCAACACCGCCAATGGCATAGACCTCGAAGCGGCGCTGCTCCTCGGCGGGCCCCTCTACGTCGATCTGTTCCAGGGCCCGGCGTATGGCCTCATGCTCCTCCGCCCGGGTCCAGATCAGGAGCCGGTTCGTGGCGGAATCGAGGGTGATACGCGTGTTGGGGTACAACTCGGCGAGCACTTTCATCGCGCTCGACGGTTCGGTGGCTTTGAGCGGATAGGCGACAAGCTGGAACTTGTTTTCCGGCGGCAGGTCCTGGCTCAATTCGTCGAGTATTCCTGCGAGTACCTCATGTTCTGAGGGCTTGGCCCAGATCGAGAGTTGGCCGGGGGTGGAATCGGGAATCACCTTCACGCCTGGCAGCTCCGCCTGCACACTGGCCAGGATCGTCTGAAATCGCGTTTGTTGCTCGGCGGTCACGGAATAGACGGCCAGTTTCTCCTTCTCCTCCGCGGGCAAGTTCGTTCTGACCTGCTCGATGGTCGATTGGATGATCTCGTGCTCGGCCGGCGAGGCCACGACCGAAAGGTACTTGCCGCTGGAATCCGGCGTGATCTGCGCCCTGGGGGCAAGCTTCGCGAGAATCGACATGACCGCCGCCGGCAATTCCTCCTCGATGGGATAGAATCGCAGCTCCGGTTTGGTCGAACCGGCCTCCTCGACCTTGGTGATCGTCGCGGCGATCTTCTCGTGATCCTCCGGACTGGCGAGAACCATCAGCCGATCGTTCTCTGTGTCCGGAGTGATCTCGGCCTTGGGGGCCAACTCGTTGAGGAGCTGGAGCACCGTCTGTGGCAGGGGCTCCTGCAGCTCGAGGAAACGCAACTCCGCTTTCGAGTCGCTCCCCTCTTCCATCTTGGCAATGGTCTCAACGGCCTTTTCCTGATCTTTCGGAGGGGCCACAATCATGAGGCGTCCCGTGTTGGCCTCGATCGTCACTTCGGCCTTCGGAATCAGGCCCCGAAGCACGGAGACGACATCGGCGGCCGAGGCCTTCTCCAGGGTGTGGAACCGCACCTCCGGCTTGTTCTCCGGCACGTCCGATGCAGCCAGCTCGTCGAGCGTCTTCTGGATCAGGTCCTGATCCGCCGGCACGGCCGTCGCCATGAGTCTGTTCGATTTGGCGTCGAGGGAGATCTGGGCGTCTCGGACCAGTTGCGTGAGCAGTGTCTGAACGGTCGTCGGGTCCATGTCGTCGAGAGGATACACCTTGAGCAACGGCGTGTTCTCGGGAGTGTCGCCGTGGCCGAGCCGCTCAATGGCCGTTTCGACCAGCTTCTGCTCTTCCGGCGTTCCCCAGACGATCAGCTCGCCGGTCGTGGCCTCGAACGTCAACTGGGCATTGGGCACGAGACTTGTCAACTGGGTTTGCAGCGCGGTGAAAGCGGCCGGGCTCCGCCTGGTCAGGCTGCGGATCGTGTAGGTCTCGAAACGTGGCTGTTCTTCGGGGGGCGGTTCCGAGACGATGTTGGCGATCGACTTTTTGACCTGTTCGTGCTCGGCGGTCGTAGCCCAGACGAGAAGCTTGGCGCCCTTGCGATCGACCAGCATCTGCAGGTTCGGGAAGAGCTTTTCGAGCATGCTCTGGACGCTGGCCGGGTCGGTTCCCTTGACCGGGTAGGCCACCATCTGGAACTGGCCTTCGGCGGCTGCGCCTTCCCCTTCGAATTGTTTCAGAATGCCGGCGATCGCCTCGTGGTTGAGCGCGCTGGCCCAGATCGCCAGCTCGGTGGATCGCACGTCGGGAACCACGATCACTCCCGGCAGTTCGCTGATCAGGCTCTGCAGAATGGCCGTGAAGCGGGTTTTCTGCAGCGGAGTGACCGGGTAGACGACCAATTTGCTGCGATCTTCCGCCTTGGCCGTTTCGAGTTGTTCGACGCCCCGGGCAATCACTTCATGGTCGGTTGCCGATCCGACGACAATCAGCCGGCTGTTGTAGGTGTCGTAGGTCACCAAGGCGTTGGGAACCAGGCCCGCCAGCACGGTTTCGAGAGTTGCCGGATAGGCGTCTTTGAGCGGGTAGAATCGCAGTTCGGTCGATGAACGGACCACCCCGGGCGTCCCCTCCGCCGTCGGCGGCATGAGGCGATCGAGCGTATCCTTGATCATCGTGTGTTCGGCCGGGTAGCCGAAGATCACCATCTTGTTGGTAGCCTTGTCGATGTTGATCTGCACGCCCGGAAAGAGCGATTCGAACATCGTCTTCAGCGAGTCGGGATCGCTGTGCGTGATCGGGTAAACTTCCACCAGCGGCACTTCGTCGGCCGTCGACCGGCTGCCGAGTTCTTCAAGCACCGATCGGATGATCTCGTGCTCTTCGGCAGTCGCAAAAGCCATGACCCGAGCGCTCGTGCGGTCCAGGTGCAACTCCGCCGCAGGGACCATCTGCTGCAGGGTCTCGAGGAACGAATCGACGATCGGACCGGTTGTTGGGGCAGCGGGTGCAGAGGCGTCTGTGGCGGTCGCAGCGGCTGCTCCGCTCGTCTGTTGCTCCAATGCCACCCGTTCAGCCGCACTGATAGGGACCCGTCGCCCATAGGCGTCGATACGGTAGCGAGGCCGTCCGCGAGAATCATAGATGATCTGTTCGCTTGATTGTTGACCGCTTCCGCTCGCAGCGGTGCCGGCAGGAGGCGTGGGTGGGGCAACGGGGGTCGGGCGGACCGTATCCTTGATCGAGTAGATCTCCAGGGTCCGTTGCTGTTCCGGCGGGAGGTCCGTCTCCATGTTCTCGAGGACTCTTGCGACAGTCGTCTGATCGTTGGGAACCGCGTAGACATAGAGTTGCGCACGCTTGTCGTCAAATTCCAGGGTGACGTTCGGAACCATCTTGGAGAGAATGGTTTGTACGGCCAGGGGATTTGCCCTGGTCAGCGGATAGACGACCAGTTCGGGGGCTGGTGGCTTTTCTCGAGGCTGCTCCGGCTGTTTTGGGGGCTGAGGAATGGGAATCGCCTCGACGAGCGCAGTCATCGTTCGTATGTTCCGAGCCGTATCGGTGATCAGCAATTGTGCCGTTGTGGGCAGCGGAACGATCTGGCCGTAGACGCCTTTGACCGGGGTGATCTCCGCGATGACCGCAGTGGCCTCCCGTTTTTCCAGGGGTATGCGCACGGTGACCAACTCGAAGTCGCCGCGATTGTCGAGCTCCTTGACATCGATGAGCGGAATCAGACCTTCGGGAATCCCCTGCGACAGGTCCTGAACGATCAGCATCTTGTCGCGGCGGATCAGGGTGAATCCATGGGTCAGGAGCACACTGTTCAAGACGTCGATCGCCTCTTCGGGCGTGTACTGCTTGGCGTCGCTGTAGTTGAAGGTTCCGGGGGGAGGTACGGCCATCACCAGGGAAAGGCCCGCTTCTCCTGCAAACCACTCGAGCACGTCGGTCCAGAGCTGGAAGCGGAAATTGAAGCGGAGCGTGCGCTGGACGACCTTTTCGGGCCATTCTTCCCGCTGCTGCGGCGTGAGCAGTTCCGACAGTTTCTGCTCGAACTCGAGCTTCGCCTGCGCCTCGGCCTTGGCGTCGCCGGCCGCCTTCTGGATGGCGGCAGAACGTTCCGAGAGCATCGCGGAAACCTGGGCTCGCTGCTCGTCGCTCAGTCCGATCCGCTTGGCGATATCGGGGTGAGCCAGCATGGTGTAGCTCGTCTCCGGATTGAAGGCGTGAATCGTCACGACCGGCGGAGAGGCGGTCGCTTCCGCGGCTTTCTTCCTCTCCCTGCGGGGCTCCCTCACGGCGGCAGCATCCGGCTTCGGCTGGGGCGCCGGTTCCGCGGTGGAGGTGTTTGACGGGGAATCACCCGGCGGCGTGGCCTGGGCCGGGGCGGGGGACGCGGCAGGAGCGGCGGGAGACGCCGGGGCAGGCGCTGCCGGTGTTTCGGCAGCCGGGGCCGGAGTCTCCGGAGCCTTTGCGGCAGGACTCTCCGCAGGTGGAGCTGTCGGCGGAGGGGCCGGTGCCGGCTGCTGAGAGTAACCAACCATCGCCGCGCTGCCGAACAGCAGGCAAGTGAGCGAAACGCGGAGGACCAGAAAACGCGTACGGGATCCGAACACGATCATTCTCCAAGGGGAGTTCTCGGTATCCAAGTTGGCTTGGACCGGCTCGCCGGAAGTCTCGGGCTATACCTATTTTCCAGCGTAATTTCGCGACCGGTCGACGTAAAGCAAGCAACCGGAACTTCTTGCGCACTTTTCCTGTTTTTACGATTATGCCGATCGGAGTGGCCGATGTTTGTGCCGGCACGATTCGACGCAACAGTCCAAGGCGATCAGAACCGGTCGATGGTGCTTCATCGAACCAGGAGCGGGCGGGAAGTGTTTGGTGGGACGACCTCAACAGGGTCGCGTAGGGGCGGGACATTCTCAGTGGCCAGCCAACAGCGCGGCTTGCTCTGGTGCCTTGTCGCAGCTTAATCTTGGGATCCATGGCGCAGGATCATGCGACAATCGGCGTGTCGTTCTGAAGTCTCGATCCCAATTCTCAGACAAAGCACCAGGTGTCTTGGCGACAAAAGGAGAACGTTGCACGGGGCTAAAAAAAAGGCATCCCGGCACCTTTGGCCAGCCACCGGTGGCAGTATACACAAAAGAAGCAGGGGCCAAAAGCTTTTTCCTGCCAGTATAGTCACTAAGGGTGGTACCAATATAGATCCAAAGGTTGGCAAGCAACCGGACGGCAGCCCGTCGTGAAAACGGGTGAGTATTGTTACAATCCCTGACGGTGCCAATGGTTAGGGCTGTCGCACTGGGCAAAGGGTTGGGGGGCGGCCGCACGTTGGGTAGATAAGAACCTCACTGGTCGACGAGCCCCGCAGAGGGCAGGATCATTCCGGCGGCGGACCGGATGGATGCGGTGTGGCTCTGCGAGACGTGCCACCCGGTTGCGCTGGTCATCCGGCTCAAGCTGGGCGGTAATAATGAGACTGGGCCGCCAGGCCCGGCTGACCCGGGATGATTTGCCGCCGGCGGCCAGCCAAGTTCATTGTGGATGCCCTGAAGACATACACCAGCCGTTCGAGGGAGAGGTGTCGTGACGAGTTCTCGCTTCGATGATCTGACCGACGTTTACGAAGCCATGATCGACTGGCCGCGGCGGCTTGCGAACGATGGGCCGTTTCTGCGGGAGTTGTTTGAGGAATTTGGCGTGCGCCGCGTGGCCGATGTGGCCTGCGGCACGGGGCACCACGCGGCCATGTTTCATTTGTGGGGCCTGGAGGTGGAAGGGGTCGACGTCAGTCCCAACATGATCGAGCGGGCCCGCAGGAATTTTGGAGAACAGGACCGGCTCAGATGGACGGTTCGCGGTTTCGAGCAACCGATTCCCGGGGAGGAGCCGTTCGACGCGGTCACGTGCCTGGGGAATTCTCTGGCCTTGGCAGGAGATCGCGACCTGGCCGAGCGGGCGGTGAGGAACATGGTGGGTGCTCTGCGCCCGGGAGGGCTCCTGGTTCTCCACATTCTCAACGTGTGGCGGCTTCCCGACGGACCGTGCCACTGGCAGAAGTGTCTCCGGACCGTGCTGGCCCAGGGGGAGTCGCTGGTGACCAAGGGAGTGCAGCGGGTCGGCCAGCGGGCCTTCGTGCACCTGGTCCTGGCACCCCTGGAGGTTCCCGACCAGTTCGAGAGCGAGTCGGTTCCCTTTCTTGCCCTGGAGGCGGAGGAACTCGGCCGGTTGGTCGAGGCGGCCGGAGCGGAGGGCATCGGGCTCTACAGCAATCAGCGGCGCCAACCGTACGACCGCCAGTCGAGCGTGGATCTGATTCTCGTTGCGAAGAAGAGAAATGCATGACAGCTCGACCGTGCTGCGATGCTGGATTGACCTGGCGGCAGGGGGTAGACTGCAGGGAAAGGCAGGCTGAGGCCTCAACTCCAACGGGACGGCACGCTGGACTCCAACTTCCTGACAACGGGCTCTGGAGGCGGGACGATGCTTAACGCGGTGGTGGTGATGATGGCGGTGGCGCTGGTGGGACAGGCCGACACGGCCAAGACCGACAGCGATTTGAAGCTCGAGGTGCAGCGCCTGGTTCGGCGGTTGGACGCCCGTGAGCTGGCCGACCGCGAGGCGGCGGAAAAGGCATTGATCGAGATGGGGCCCAAGGTGCTCGATCTTCTGCCGCCGCTGGACGATCGCACGCCGGCCGAGGTCAAGCAGCGGCTGGATCGGGTCAAGATTCTGCTGCAGAAGGTTCAGGCCAAGGCCGCGGCCGCCAGCTCGATGGTCACGCTTGTCGGGGAGCGGATGCTGCTGGCCGATATCTTCAAGGCGATCGAGGAGCAGACGAAGAACGGGATCAGGTTTGGGCGGGGGGACGGGGAGGCCGGAGCTCCGCCGGTGCGTCTGGACATGAAGTGCCAGAACGCGCCTTTCTGGCCCACTTTCGATGAGATTCTCGACCGGGCGGGGCTGACGGTGGAACCCTACGGGATGGATCGAACACTCTCGGTGGCTGTCGCCCGTGGCGAGATGCTTCCACGGAGCCAGACGGCCAGCTATGGCGGGCCCTTTCGGTTCCAAGCCACGCGTGTGGATGCGAGCCGCGACCTGCGTGTGGACGGCAGGCGCTCGATGTCGCTGACGATCGAGGTTGCCTGGGAACCTCGTTTCCGGCCGATCAGTATGCAGCAGCGGATGAGCGAGATCCAGATCGCCGACGAGAACGGCGAGCCGGTTGTCATCGCGGCGCCCGCAGCGGAGCTGGAGATTCCGGTGCTGGCGGAGGCGATTTCGACGGAGCTGCGGATTCCGCTGGAAGCCCCGCCGCGAAACGTGCGGAAGATCGCCAAACTGAAGGGCACGATGAACGTCCTGATGCAGGGCCAGGCGGAGGCCTTCGAGTTCAGCGATCTCGGCAAGGCCGACAATGTGGAGAAACGAGCCGCGGGGGTGACGGTGATTCTGGAGACGGTGCGAAAGAACCGCGATGTGTGGGAGATCCGGGTGCGGACCCGTTTCGACGATGCGCAAGGGGCGCTTGCCTCCCATCGGAACTGGGTGTTCGACAACCCGGCCAAGCTGGTTGCCGCCGACGGCAAGGAGACCCCCTATCACGCCTACGACAGCACGAGCCAGATGGAGAACGAGGTCGGGGTGGCCTATTTCTTCGGCATCGACGGAGGGCTGGAAGGCTACAAGTTCGTCTACGAGACGGCCAGCACGGTGCTCTCGGCCAGTTTCGACTACGAGCTCCACGATATCGAGCTGCCGTGAGACGCAACTCACTGCGGGTTGGTCGTGAGGATCTCGCTTAAGAACAACTCGCCCAGGGTTTCCAGATCGATTTGCCAATTCGTCTTGCAGCCGGCCGGCGGGAGGCAGGCAAATGGCCCCGGATTTGCCGACTGGCCGCTGCCTACTCCCCATAGAACCATTCGGCGGGAATGATCCTCAACTGCAGCGAGAGGCCGCCCGTGTAGTTGAAATAGGTCACCAGCGCCTGGTTGTTCAGCCAGGTTACCGCCGGATAGGCCCATGCATCGTCTGGTGCCTGTTCAATGTTTCGGAAGTTTTCCCAGGTCTGTCCCTCGTTGCGAGAAACGGCGGCAGTCAGGGGATTGCGGTTGCGGTTGCCGGCGCCAGCCGCAGGCGGATTGTGGTTCCAGATTGCCAGGAGGTGGCCGGTCGTCGGCACACGGCTGATTGAGACGGGGGCCGCCGTACCGGCCAATTGCGACGGCTCGGGACTGCTCCAGGTCTCGCCGCCGTCGTTTGAGAAGCTCTGGTACTGGCCTCCCAGCCCGGTCCGCATGAGCATCAGGACCCTGCCGTCTTTCAGCTCGATGCACGCCGGCTCCCACGAGCCGTCGCCCGGTTTGACACGCTGCGACGGGCGCCACGTCTGGCCATCGTCGTCCGACAGGTAGGCGTAGCTGTCGCCGTTCTCCCAGGCCTCCAGAAGGATACGCCCCGATTGCAGGCGAATGCTGCGGCCGTTCGTCAACCCGGTGTATTTGCCACTCTCGCTGAGTTGCCTGGGTTCGCCGAAGGTCCGTCCTTCATCCCCCGACACTCGCATCATGACCCGGCAGTCTTCACTCTCCGAGTTCTTCTGGCAGTAGAACAAAGCGATTCGAGCGTCTCGAAGACGCAGGAAATTCACTTCCATGACGTTGCATCCACCGTCGTTCTCGACGAGGGTGTACTTTTCGCCCCAGGTGCGTCCACTGTCGTTGGACCGCTTGCCGGAAATACGGGCGGGGCCATGGTCCGCGCCGTTCCCAGCGTAGAATTCGGTCCATCCCAACAGCAGAGTTCCGTCCTTGAGCGGGATGATCGCCGCCTCGCTGTTTCGCGGGTTGTTCGGGCCCACGGGGGCAACCACGGTGTGATAGGGTTCGCCTGCCGCCACGATACTTGTCATCGCCCAAATGGCACAGAAGCGGATGAACATGTCGGTGTCGCCTCCAATATTGTCAGGGGCTCTCAAAAACCTTCTTCAGCCCGAGTGGATCGTTGGGATCGAGGGCCAGCAGTTGCAGAGCGATTTCCTTGCCCATGTTGGTTTCTTCCAGTTCGAGGAGGACCTGCACGAGGGCGGCTCCCGCCTCGTGGAAGGCCCGGTTGGCCGGGTTGGCGTGCGGGAGGGGGCGATCCAGACCGCGGCTGGGCAGGGCATCGATTCCGAGCTGGAAGGCATAGCCCAGGTGGGCACGTGCGAGCTCACGGTCACCGGCTTCCGCGGCGATCTTGCCGAGGAGTTGGTGCCCTTCGAGCAGTTCGTGGCAACCGCCCAGAAGCCAGCGGAGCTCTTCGACGGCAATTTCCGTCTCGCCGGCCGCGAGCATCGCATGGACCTCTTCCATGTCTTCCGTCCGTTCGCGGACGCTGGCCGGAAAAAGAAACTCATAGCTCTTGCCATCGGCGGCTCGGCGGATCCGGATGGGGTTGGAAGAGCCTTGGCGGGCAGATTTCTTGGCGCGTTTTGGGGCCACCTTCGCAGACTCCTGGGGTCTTGTAGAGGTTCAGCCTAACCGAGTGTCCGGATCGCGCCTAGCAGACGCCTGACGTGTAGGCTTGATTCTGCTATTCTGGCGAAGGGCAATCCGACGGATACTTCTCGGTCATTGAACCATGAACAGCAAACAGCGGGTACTCGAAGCGGTCGCTCGCCGGCGGCCGGACCGGATTCCGGTTGATTTCAATGCCAACCCTACCACCCTCGCGCGACTGATGGGGGATCTTGAGGTCACCACGCACCGGGACCTGCTGGATCGGTTGCACGTAGACATCGTTGATCTGCGGGGCGTCGTGGACCCGATCTACCGCGGACCGGTTCCCAAGGAGCAGGAGTTGGAGGATGGGGTGAAAGAGAACTGGCTGGGTTGGCGGACCCGCGTGATGGAAAGGGCAACGGGGCCGGAGGAGGCTACCTGCGGCTTCATCTTCGCCGAGGCGCAGAGTGTGGAGGAGATGGCGGACTGGCGGTGGTTTGACGTGGACTGGTTCGACTTCTCCGACTTCGCCCAGCGGCTGGAGCCATGGAGGGACCTGGCGGTCATGGCCAGCGGGCCGAGCGTGTTTCAGCACCCATCGTTTCTTCGCGGGAGCGATAATCTGCTGGCCGACATGGCCCTGCGGCCGGAGATGGCGGAGTACCTGATCGACCGCCACACGGATTTCTACGTGGTCTTCTTCGGCCGTATGTTCACTGCGGCGCCGGGGATGATCGACATCCTGCGGATCGCTGACGATCTGGGGATGCAGGACCGCCTGCTCATCAGTCCGGGCATGTTCGACCGGTTCATCGCCCCGCGGCTGGACCGGATTATCCGTATGGCTCACGAGCATGGGGTGAAGGTCATGTTCCACACCTGCGGGGCCATTGTTCCGTTGATCGACCGGCTGATCGACCTGGGGGTCGACATGCTCGACCCGATCCAGGTTCGGGCCAAGGGAATGGACCCGGTGGAAATCAAGGCACGTTTCGGATCGCGAATCGCGCTGCATGGGGCGATCGACACGCAGTATCTGTTGCCGCGGGGGACGCCGGCGGAGGTGGCCGCGGAGGTTCGCCGGATGATTGCCGCACTGGGACCGGAAGGCTATGTGATCAGCCCATGCCACGTGCTGCAGACCGATGTGCCGACGGCCAACGTGCTGGCGTTGTATGACACGGCAAGTGAGGGGAGTTGTTAGGGTTCAGGGTGGGGAAAGGGAGAATGCGAAATGCCAAGCACCGAGGGGTGATGCAGAATTCCATCGCGTGGGGGGCAAGTTATGAGCGATGGGCGGGTGTGGCCAGCATGCTTGGCGAGGATCCGCGCGCTGTGGGAAGAAGGGGGAACCGTTGATGACCGCCAGTCGTTGCTCGGAGGTGATTTGGATAGTGGAGTTGGCCAGCGCGTCTGGAGTTCTTCTTCGCGCCGGGCGGTGCCGGCGATTCTACTGCCGGACTGAAGTGGTACGGCGGGTGGCATCCGCCTTGGGGCCGGTCGGCAACACGAACGCAGTCCACATGGGATCAGTGGGTGTGGTGGGATCGGCACCATCAAGTCCGGCCTTGAGGCCCTCTGCAAGTTGGCCGCAGGTTCGAGGAGCGGACCGGAGATATCGACTATGGGACCGCCTCCCCCTGGGTCTCACTTTGTGGGGACGAGCGCGTGTGGAATCGTCTTCGCCTGCTGCGCATGGGCGATGCCGTGCGGCACAAGGGCCAGGCACCGAGTTCCATTTGGACACGGCTTTCTGTCGTATTGGCTCGCCTTTTCCTTGACTCAGCCAAGTGCGAATGGTCGCAGCCGCCGACACGGAGCCGCGGAACTGTCCTTCCCCAGTGAAATCCTGGCCTGCACCATGCGTTACGGACGTGGGGTGCAAAACCCACACTCGGAGGGTATACTGGGCCCTTGGGGACGATGCTCCCTTTGCGGGTCAACCGTCTCTTCTCCAGGGATTTTGCGGAAACATCGCTATGGCAACGGGCGACAACCCCAAGCGGCGGGAGCTTTCCGTTTCGGAACTCGGCCAGATCGACGCGGTCTGCGACCGATTTGAGGCGGCCTGGGAGTCGGGCCGTGAGCCCGAGATTGCCCCCTACCTGGCGGGGATTGAAGAACCGTTGCGCGGCCGGCTGCGGAAGGAACTGGAAGCCGTCTCGGCCGAACGGAAGGGGAGGGTTGTTCGGGCGATGGACCTGGAACGATTCGCCCGGCTGCTTCTGCGCAGCGGTCTGGTGTCCAGTGAACAGCTCGAGCCGTTCCTCCATGCGCGGCCCAGGGATGCCCAGACGCTCGCGCGAGAGTTGATCCGATCGGCGAAACTCACGGAGTATCAGGCGAAGGCTGTCTTGCAGGGGAAGTCAAAGGGACTTGTCTTCGGCAACTACGTGGTCCTTGATCAGATCGGCGCCGGCGGCATGGGGGTTGTTCTCAAAGCGCGTCATCGCAAGATGGACCGCATCGTGGCCGTCAAGGTTCTTCCGGAGAAGATGCTCAAGTCGCCCGAGGCGGTGGACCGCTTCTATCGGGAAGTGAAGGCGGCCGCCAGACTCTCGCACCCCAACATTGTCACTGCCTACGACGCCGACGAAGTCGCCGGCACCCACTACTTCGTCATGGAGTACGTCGAAGGCCGGGACCTGGCGGACGTAGTAAAAAAACGCGGCCGGCTGCCGATTGACGAAGCGATCGACTACATTCTCCAGGCAGCACGTGGCCTCCAGTACGCTCACGAACGAGGTATCGTCCACCGCGACATCAAGCCGGCCAACCTGCTGCTGGACGATTCCGGCACGATCAAGATCCTCGATATGGGCCTTGCCCGATTCGAATAGGGACTGGGGGAAGACGACCGGGACCGGCTCACCCAGAGCGGACAGGTGATGGGCACCTGCGACTACATGGCTCCCGAGCAGGCTGAAGACACCCACCGAGCCGACCGACGGGCGGACATCTATGTATGCCAGGCATGTTTACCAACTTGAGGGTGCAAGTCCCTTATCCAACTT
>CAZLWV010000060.1:29894-41674 GCA_964563135.1 uncultured Planctomycetaceae bacterium | reverse complement strand
CATCGACATGGGCCCCGAAGCCGGCGACGAAGGGGGGCAGATCGTTGTTGCGGGAACACCGGAGGACGTCGTGGCCCATGCCCGCAAGGCGCCGCGGCCGGGCCGCAAGCAGGCCGCGACCATCGCCCGGTCGTACACGGGCGAGGTCCTCGAGCGGGTGCTGGAGGCCGGACCGCACGAGAAGCGGCGGATCCACGACTTTGCCGCCGAGGAAGAGAGGCTGGAAGGGGATCTGGAGATCAAGGATGTCGGCGGCGACGCCCGCATGCCCTGGGAAATCGACGGCCCCCGCTGGCATACGCGCGACCGCGTGGGGCGAACCGGCAATCCCTGCCGCTGGGACGGCCGCATCCTGGCCGACATCGTGGAGAAAATCCAGGACGCCGACTGTTTCAGCCCGACCAACTGGAACAACCGCAGCGTGGTGGAGATCAGCGGGCTCAAGAAGTCGGACGGCTGGTTCTTCCACGCCATCACGGCCGAGGAGTGGCTGCTCAAGCTCAAGTTCCGCACGACGAAGAACAGTTTCCGCCGCGACGAGATCGTCCAGCGTCTGGATCTGAAGCCTCTGAACGACATGCCCGACCTGCCGCTCTACGGCACGGAGCCGCGCACGCGGTGCAAGAATCTCCGCGGCCCCTGGCAGGAGGTCGAGCTTCGCGTCCACAGCTACAGCGAGATCGACCGCCCCGAGTTCTGGAAGTTCCTCGACGAGGCGATTGCCGGCTTCCGCCGCTTTGCCGAGCACGTGGCGGCCAGCCCCGAAGAGATCATGCCCTGGAAGGTTCTCGGCCGCCGCTGGCACTTCACGCGCCGCGGTTTCGCGGCCGGGCGCAAGGTCCGCTGGTCGGGCGCCGTTCTCGAACGGCTCGTGGAGATGCTGACGGAAACCGCCCCCGCGGCCCAGCCCCTGTGGAACAACAAGGTTCTCGTCCCGTTCTACGTCAAGCCGCAGAAGGAACCCTGGGCCACGCTGTTGACGAAGAAGACGGACGCGGTGCACCTTGTTCTGACCGGCCCCAAGGGGCGTTTCGCCCTCGGCCAGGTCCGTTCCTTCGGCAGCGATCCGGAACTCAACGCCGAGAGGGGCGATCACGACCAGATTCATCTCAAGTTCCACACCGGGCAGCAGCTCGACGACGCAGCGCTGGCCGGTTTTCTCAAGGAACACTACCAGGCGGTCTCCAATCATGGAACAACTTGAGAGCCAACACGGAACCGATCCAGAACACGGATCCTCAGAAATGTCGCGGCAAACGCACCGCGGTTTGAAGATGACGTATATCGAATCGGCGACTGGTCCGGAATTCTGCGTTTCGCACTCCGGGCAATCCTGCTGACCTCCGCTCCCCGACAGCCGACAACTGCACCATGTCCCTTCTTCCTGCCCGATTCCTGTTCCGCTTCTCGGTTCCCTGCCGGCATGCCGACACCCTGTGGTCGGACAAGAGCGGGGCCGACCTCGACGCCCGTTACCGGCTCGTGGGTCTCGGCGAACTGGAGGGCGGCACGCCCTGGGCCGACGTGCGTGCGGCCTGGAACAAGGACGGGCTGGCGTTTGCAGTCCGAGTTCAGGGCAAGAAGATGGCCCCCTGGTGCCGCATCAACCGGATCGACGACAGCGACTCGGTCCACCTCTGGATCGACACCCGCGACGTTCACAACGTGCACCGGGCCTCTCGCTTCTGCCACCGCTTTGTGGCGCTGCCCTTCGGCAGCGGCGTCCGGGCCGACCAGCCCTTCCTCCAGTGGATGCCGATCCACCGCGCCCGCGACAATCCCAACATGATCGACGACGGCCTGCTCCGGGCCCGCAGCGAGAAGCGGATCGACGGCTACGTCCTCGACATCCTGATCCCGGCCGCGGCGCTCACCGGCTTCGACCCCGCCGAGTACCCCCGGCTGGGATTCCATTACGCGGTCATCGATCGCGAGCTCGGCGAGCAGAGCTTTGCCGCCGGTTCCCCCATGCCCTACCGCGAAGACCCCAGTCTCTGGGCGACCATTGAGCTGGTGCGAGATTCTTGACCTTTGCCGAGTCCATGAGCCCTTGCGACCAACGAGAGCCCGGTTCCTGCCCGCCGCCGGCCGGTCGCCAGGGGGCATCTGCCATGCAACAACCACAGCGCCCACAATCCGGGTGTCTGCCCAAAGGGTAGGCGTGAAGAACCTGTCGATACAATGGCCCCTGTGCTGCCGCGGCGAGCCAAGTTGCAGCCCCGTATCTCGGAGGCTTATGATGGGATGCCGACGCCGGTCTGAAACTTACCCGCAAACAGCACGATGGCCAGTCAGGAGAACGGTATGCGCCAGCATGAATCTTCGCAGAGGCCCAGACAGGCCTCGTCGCTCTCTCGCCGAGAATTTGTCGCCAGCACCGTGATGGCCGCAGCGGCTGCGACGATTCCCAGTGCATCTCCAGTCCGTGCAGCGGAAGCGGAGGTAGCAGGACGCAAGATCAAGCTGGGAGTGGTTGGCTGCGGTGGGCGTGGTGCCTGGATCGCAGACCTGTTTCGCCAACATGGCGGCTATGAGATGCACGCCGTCGCCGATTACTTTCCGGAGGTGGCCGAGGCGGCCGGCAATGCCCTCGGCGTTGCCGAAGCACGACGGTTCTCCGGACTGTCAGGCTACCGCCGAGTGATCGAGAGCGGTGTGGAAGCCGTGGCATTGGAGACGCCGCCGTGTTTCTTCCCCGAACACGTCCAGGCGGCTGTCGACGCACACCTGCACGTCTACATGGCCAAGCCCATCGCCGTGGATGTGCCTGGTTGCCTCAAGGTCGATGCAGCCGCGAAGAAGGCCACCGCCGACAAACGCTGTTTTCTGGTCGATTACCAGATGCCCACAGATCCGCAGATCATCGAGTGCGCCAGCCGGTTCCGCCAGGGAGCCATCGAACGGCTCGGCATCGTCAAGAGCTTCTATTCCATCAACAGATCACGGAAGGACTCTTCGCCAACGAGACGGTCCCGATGGCAATCGATAGCTGCCTGGCCACGATTCTTGGCCGAGAAGCGTGTCTCCGCAAGGGCCGAATGACCCTGGACGAGTTGCTCAAGGCAAACCAGGAACTGAAACCCGACCTGACCGGCCTGAAAACCTGATGGTCTGAATCTCGCGATGAAATCGAGCCAGCCGGGCCCCCGTGAGATCCGGATCGGAAAGCGAACGGCCGTGCGGACGGTCAAGTGGCGTCTGCTGGGGAAGTCCCGGCGCTGGCTGCCTGAAGGACCTGGGTGAGGAAATCAAGGGTCTACCCCGGTTCTTCCCACAACGCCGAATCATAGACCAGTTCGAACTCCAGCGGATCGTCCCTATCCAGTGTGTCGCGGCTGCCGTTGTCGGTTGCGTAGAGGCGAACCCACTCGAAGGCAACGGCCTGGTAGAGAAGATCGAGTTGGCCATTGTTCCTGGAGAGGCTGGCAGAATTCCCCGCGGCATAGACATGGTCGCTCAAGGCCGTGTCGTGCAATTTGGCTCGATCGAAACCGCCGTTCTTGGCCTCGAAGTGGTACTGGTCGAACTTGCGGGCGGTGATCTGGTAGGTCGGGCTGGTCTCCTCGCCGCTCCAAAGCACGATCTTGTGGGGACGTGCCCGGGTTTCGTCGTCGCCCATCGAGTCCTCCAGGTGGGCAACGTCGGAGCCCGTCGAGGCGCAGGCAATGAGCGCGTCGTAGCCGCTCACCGCCACTTCATAACCAGGGCCTGTCATCCGGCTCTCGCCCATCTGGCCATAGAACACATCGTCGCCTTCCGAATCGAACAGGCGAACGGTGTCCTTGCCGTCGGTCATAACGGCCTCGATCTGCTCAAAGTTCTTCGCACGGTTGTAGTACGCCCCACCGCCATACATCTTGCCGAAGAATTGCGCCGACTCGGGCCAATCGAATTTGAATTTGTCGGCCCCTGTGGTGTCTTCCATCAAGGCGATGTCGATGCCGCCGTCTCGGGTGGTTGCGTAGCCATAGTTGAACGTGAAGTCAAACGTCTCCATCGCGAATCCATCACCCGACAGTTTGCCGTAGCCGCGGCGGGAGACGAATGTGTCGTCTCCCGGCGAGTCGTAGAGATAAGCCTCGTCGGCCCCGCCGCCGCCGTGGGCCGTGATGGCCGCCACCTCGCTTACGGTTACGAGGAATCCGCTGGCGCGGAACGTGCCGTGGTCCGGGTAGAAGCGGGCCACGTCGGCCCCGGGTCCGCCGCTGAGTTCCGCCGAGTCATCCCCCTGGCCGCCGCTGAACACGATCGCTTCATACTCGGTCTCGTCAAAGCCGTACTCGACTCCGTTGATTGTGACCTTGCAGGAATCCGCCGGGGCAAACTCGAATGCGTCGGCGCCGCTGGTGCCGAAGACCCGGATCTCCGTGCCGACTGTTGTGACGAGATTGGCGATGCCGAGATCGGTGCTCCGGCCCGTCCCTGTCACGTTCAGGTAGAACGTTCCGGTTCCGTCCACCATCCGGTCGATCCTCGCCGAATTCTGAGAGGAGGCGATCTCGTCGAGGTTCGCATCGTAGAGCGTGAGCAGGTCGTCAGGGCCGCTAGTCTCCACAGTCAACATGCCCGCTCGAACCGGTCGGAAGCGATACCACAGGTCGCCCGCCGACAAGTCGAGGTCGAGCAGACGCCGGAAGTCGACCGTTTGCAGCGATTCCCCAACGACAATCGTGACCGTGGCAAGGTTCGAGGCCGCCTTGCCTGCGATGGCCCGATAGGTGAAGGTGTCGATCCCGCGGAATCCCCCGGCCGGCTCGTAGGAGAAGGCACCGTCTGGTTCGATTTCCAGCACACCGTGCTGGGGTACGTCGACCAATTCGACCGTCAGCCCGGCCTGAGACGGATCCGCGTCATTGGCCAGGGGCCCCCTATCGGCGGAAACCGTGAGCAATTGTTCCGCCTCCGCAAAATACTGGTCCTCGACGCCTTGCGGTGGCGGCGTGTCGTCGAAATTGACGATGCCCCAAGACTGTCCCGAGAGAAAATCGACTTCCATGTTCTGCTTGCCAACCGTAACCCTGCTCGTGGCAGCTTCGCCGAAGGACCCGCCTTCAACGACAATCGTGTGCGTGCCCGCGGGAACCTGG
This sequence comes from uncultured Planctomycetaceae bacterium, assembly GCA_964563135.1. GTDB lineage: Bacteria > Planctomycetota > Planctomycetia > Pirellulales > Thermoguttaceae > JAAYAY01. The sequence continues at coordinate 36,587 of CAZLWV010000060.1, read as the reverse complement.
ATCTCCCAGCCTCCGGAGTCATTCGTGGTCGTTGTTCGATCCCCCACCTCGACGCTGACGTCGGCAAGCCCTTCATGGAGATCGTAGACGCCGTTCTGGTTGGTGTCGCTGAACACGACTCCCACCAGGTACGTGTCGGCATTTCGCCGTCCGAAGTCCTGGGTCACCATGGCAGCGTTGTAGGTCACGCCCGATGCCGTGAATTGTCCAAACCGCATTCCGATGCCGACGTCCTGGTAGAGATCACGAAAGATATTCGTGCGGTGAGTTGCCGAACGAAACAGGCTCTCGTAGCGCCGGACGACTTGACTGTCACGGTCCAGCGTGCCGGTGGAACCTTCCCACGAGATATTCTCTCCCACATAGGTCGACGGATAATCCTCCTGGCGTGCCCGGTCAACGCAGTCCTCGCCTTCCGGATTGTCGTGGGCGAAGAAATCTCTCGCCAGCATGTCCGAGGTATGCCCGACGGCGGCGTCGACGAGGTCCTGATTCGCAACCAGGGGTTGCTTGGGATCGGCAGAGATGGTCCCCGCAGGCAGGCCGTCATTCAGTCCAACACCAAGACGGGCGGCCTCGGCCGCCGGATCGACCCGTGCCCGATTGATGTAGTAGATCATCAACTGCTCGTAGTCGGTCATCGTCACCGACAGCAGAAGCCGGTTCTCGAGCGTTTCACATCGCAGGCGACGATGTCGCCGCTCCGTCAGCCATTTGTTCATTGCTGCATCCGAATGCCTCGGGAACAACCAGATTGTCTGGATCCTGAACGAAGCTGGCGGCCGGTGGCGGTCGATCCTACACGTAGATGATCTGGTCGCGGCTCGGCCCCACCGACACGTGCGAGATGGGAACGCCGACCGACGATTCGATCAGGTCGAGGTAGGCCCGCGCCTGCTTGGGAAGGTCTGCGAGCTCGCGAATCCCGGTGATCGGTACGCGCCATCCCGGCAATTCCCTGAGAACGGCTTGTGCCTTGATCAATCCGTGGTAGACCGGGAAATCGTCAGTTTCTTCGCCGTCGATGCGGTAGCGCGTGCAGAAGCCGATCGTGTCAACGCACGACAGCACATCCAGCAGGGTCACGCACAGCGAGGTGGCACCCTGGATCTGGGCGCCGTGGCGCGTGGCAACGGCATCGAACCAGCCGATCCGTCGCGGGCGCCCCGTGGCGGCCCCGTACTCTTTTCCCACCTCGCGGATCCGGTTTGCCAGATCGCCGGACAATTCCGTGACGAACGGCCCCTCGCCGACGCACGAGCTGTATGCCTTGACGATCCCCAGCACCTTGGTGATCTCCATCGGCGGCACCCCGGCTCCAACCGAGGCAAAACCGGCCACCGGGTTGGAGGAGGTGGTATAAGGGTAGATTCCCCAGTCCAGGTCGCGCAGTGTTCCCAGTTGCCCTTCCACGAGAACCTGCTTTCCTTCAGCGACCAGCCTGCGAATCGCCGGCAGGGGATTGGCGATGTAAGGCCGCAGCCTGGGGATGAAGGGACGCAAGTATTCCAGCACCGCATCGACCGTGGTCTCGGCAGTGCCGAGCCCGCGAAAGAAGATGTTGGCAAACTCCACCGCCGGCTCCAGCCGCTCCCGCAGCGCCGGCTCCTCGGCCAGCAATTCGCCCACCTGCAGACCGACCTTCGCCGCCTTGAACTGGTAGGCCTGCGCAATCCCGCGCTTGGTGGAGCCGTACTTCAGGGTCTTCGGCGACTGGTCCAGAGCCTCCTCGATCTGCCGGTGGAAGGGAAGCACCACGTGGGCCCGGTCCGAGATGATCAACCGCCCCGTCTCCGCCACCGCGCTCTGCAGCTCGGCCAGCTCGTCGACCAGCCGCTCCGGATCGACGACCACCCCGGTGCCGATGATGTTGACGGTGTGCGGCGAAAGCATGCCCGACGGCAGAAGGTGGAAGACGAACTTCCCCAGGTCGTTGATGATCGTGTGCCCCGCGTTGGCCCCCCCCTGAAAACGTACAACGGCATCCGCCTCCGCCGCCAGAAGGTCGACCATCCGACCCTTTCCTTCGTCTCCCCATTGTGTTCCAACGATCGCGGTGACGGGCATGATGATTCCTGTTTCCCCTCAAGGGATAAAGGTATCGCGACGGACAAAGCCATTGATTTTGGCACCCATAACCACGTGTGTCAAGCTTTTGAACCCCACCGCCAGGGGAACTGCGAAGTCCCGATGCGGCAAGAAAAAAGCAGCAGGCACTCTTAGAAAGGGCGCTTGCGGGAAACAGGGGTTTCTGGCACTTCCGCGGGCTACTTTACTGTTCTCCTGACCCTACCCCCTGGCGGTGTTTTGGGCGCCAGAAAAGGCCCTGCAATCGGCAAATCCTTCCCAATCCTCCAATTCGACTGGAGAGGAGCCTTCTCCACAACCGATTCTCTGGGATGCGGCTGCAAGAGGGCCAGCCAGCGCCATGAGCGCAGAGTCACGTCACCCCCGCCAACGAGGTGTGTCTGCTCTTGGCGTTGAACAAGTGCGGCCGGAGCGTATCCCACGAGGAACAGGCATGATGCGACTTCATAACCCACTCTTTCCAGGCCGACAATTCCTGCCGGGACCTTCCCGCAGGCAGCCTGCTCCGAGGTCCGGCCGGCTGTCCGCCTTTGCATGGAGACGCCACATGGGACGGCGACTGTTGCGGCACCTTGTGCTGGCGACTGCCCTCGTGCCGTGGCTGGCTGCGACGGGTGCAGCCCAGACTCGCGCCACCTATCAGGAAAACGCGCCGGAACCGTCCATGGCCACCAAGTTTTCCTCGTCCGTCAAGAACGGCTTCAGCAAGGTCACCGGTGCCCTGATACCCAAGCCGTCGGCCAAGGAGGCTCCGGATCCGATCTCGCTCTCGGTTCCCGCCGAACCCAGCGCCGACTTTCACGTTGCCGTGGCGCGGATGGCCGAGGCATCGGACCCGGCCAAGGCAGAATTCCATTACCGGCAGGCCCTGGAGCTGGAGCCCAAGCACTTCGATGCCCTCCTGGGCTACGCGCACCTGCTCGACCGCCAGGATAAGCTCTCGCAGGCCTGCCAGATCTACCAACTGCTGGTCAAGTCCCATCCGAGCAATCCGACCGCCCACAATGATCTCGGCATCTGCTGCGCCAGGCAGGGCAAGTTGCAGGAAGCCGTGGCATCGATCGACAAGGCGATTCAATTGGATCCGAAACAGGCGCGATATCGCAACAACATGGCGACCATACTCGTCCAGTCGAACCAGGTCGAGCAAGCCTTCGCCCAGTTGAACGCGGTCCACTCCAGATCGGTTGCCTGCTACAATCTCGCCTACCTGCTGCAAAAGGCCGGCGACAAGGAGGCGGCGACCCGCTTGTTCCAGGAAGCGCTCGCGCTGGATCCGTCGATGGTGCAGGCTCGCGTCTGGCTGGAACACCTGCGACCGCCGGTCCCCATTGCAGCAGGCGCCGTGCCACCGCAGATGGCGGCCGGCCCGACGCGGCAGCCGCAGACGCTGGCTCAGCGTTCTGCGACTTCGCCAACCAGGGCTGTTCCCCAGCCGGGTTCCGCCGTCGTGCAGCCATCCGCGGGTCCGTCGGCGGCGCTTCCCCGGATCCCCATGGCAGGTGCGGCGCCGGCAGCCGGGCAGGAACCGCCGCGGCAACTGGCTCCCCTGCCGTCGATCAGGCCGCTGCCGCCGATCCAGGGCGGCAATTGACAGCTCTCTTGAGACTATCGTGGTTTCACACGGTCAGGTTCGCTGCGATGCGGCGGGCTGTCCGGCCGCTGCGCGGCGTCTTCCGCCCAGCCGGCTGACTGGCGGGCCAATGGTTCTCTGGTCTCAATGACTCCTTGGGTGCCTCGATCCATTTCTTGATGTGCGGCCGATCGTGGGATGAAATGCCCGTGAACCGGGCGCGTCCGGCGCGTCCCGTCTTCTTCGTTCAGGCCGGGGCTTCGATCATTTCCTGCATCTGCCGGTTGGTGTGCCGGCTGCTCTGCTCGTGGCAGGTGATCCGCCAGAGGTCGACGTAGTTCGAGGCCCGTCTGCTTGAGCCCGTTGTCGATGGCCTGCGGAGGGATTGGGTTCAATCCTGGGGCAAGGGCCGCACTGGGGGCGGCAGCCGTGGCACCCATCATCGTGTCGCTCCGGGCGATCTCTCGACAGCCCCTCGAGCGAGCCTTGCGACCCGGGACGGCGCGCTCATCGGGTTGCAACCATGCTGTTCCGCCCGGAATCCGCCTGCCAAGAGAAGGGAGCTACGTCCCAGGGGAATTGCAGAGTCCTGATGTGGCAAGAAAAGCAGCAGGCACTCTCCGAATGCGATCCGCGAGAAATAGGGGTTTCTGGCACTTCTGCGGACGGCACTCGGAGAGCTCGGAGAGTGTCTGATGCTTTGCCGTTCTCCTGAGCATCGTCCGCCGTCGGTGCCCTGACTGCCAGCGCCAGCGTCTGCCCACTTGCCGCTCCAGGCCCTGATAGGGCGACCGTTGGCGCACCGCCCGACGGCCAAGAAACGAGCAAGCGGGACTCGGTCGGCCGATCGAGTCCCGCTTGCAGGAAGATGGCTTGAACGTCGCCCTGCTAGCGCAGAACGCCCTTCATGTCGACCGGTCGGGCAGCGGGCTGCGGCCTGTCCGGGCCGAGCTTCGGTGCCTGCGTCGTACCGGCGATGAAGTTGTCGATCGTGGCCCGTTCTCGCAACTGCTCGAAATAGTTGCCCACCGTCTGGTTCAGCTTCTTCTCGTACACATCCTTGTGGATGCTGTCGCGAACGTCGGCCAGTTGCACGTCCACCGGTTTCGTGCGCCCTTTGCAGAGCAGGATCACGAAGCTCTCTCCGACCTGAACGATGCTGGACAGGTCACCCGGGTTGAGCTTGAACGCGACCTCTTCCAGCACCGGCTGGCCGCCGTGCTTCTGGATGGGGGGCACCTCGCCTCGCAAGGCTCGGCTGCCTGCCTCCACCGAGTACTTCTCCGCCAGGTCACCGAAGTTTTCGGGTGTGGGGTTGTTGCGGGCCAGCGCCCAGACCTCGGTGGCGCGGCGATGATTGTCGAGCACGATGGCCAGGCAGTCCACGCGCTCGCCGAAATTCGCTTCGAATCCCTTCTGAATGTCCTCGGGGGTGACTTTCACGGAGGACGCGACGATCTTCCGCATGGCAACCGACGGCCAGACGGCGTCGCGACGATAGACTTCGACCGAGACCCCTTGCTGCTCGTTGACCAGCTTCAGCCATTGCTCCACGTCAGGTTTCCCGTCGGGCCGCAACTCGAGCATGGTTTCCGCCGCCTTGGCGATCTCCGCGTCGATCTCTTCCTCGGTGATCGTGATCTGCCGGCGTTTGCATTCCTGCTCGATGAGCCGACGGCTGATCATACCTTCCAGGACTTCGTCACCGTGCACATCTCGGCCAGTTCGCGAAGGCTGACGGGCGCATCGTTGATGAACGCAGCCACCCCCGGGTTGTCTTTCCTCTTGACCGGGTCGTTGAAGACATTGACCACCTTGGCGTTCTTCTGCAGGTCCTCGAAGAGCTTGCTGGCGGCCTGGCGGAGCTTGGCCTCGCTCACCGACTCGGTCAGCAGCGGCCTGGCATCCTCGAACTTCACGCCCTGCGCCGCAACATGTCCCTCGCACTTGAGGATGACATACTGCTCCGCCACGGGGATCACCGGCGAGATGTCCCCCGCCTTCATGGCGAAGGCGGCGTCTTCGATCTCCTTGTATCCCAGGTGCCGGCGGATCGGGTTGACCATCCCGTTCACACTGGCGCTGTTCACGTCTTCCGATTTCTTCTTGGCAATATTGCCGAACTCCTCCGGATTGGCCATCACCAGCGCGTGCAGCTCCTTGGCCTTCTCGGGCGACTTGCACGCGATCATCCTCGCCTTGACCGAGGGGCCATAGTACTTCTCCCACTCGATCTTCAACTCGTCTTCGGTAACGGCAAGCTCCTTCTCGGCAATCTTCCGCAGCGCCAGCGTCGGATAGATGATATCGTTGGAGTACTGGCTGGGGTTGATTCCGCGCTCTTCCTTGAGGAGTTTCAGCCATTGGTCAACCGGCAACTTGAAACGGGTCGCCATCCGGTGGATCTCGGCGTTGACTTCCTCTTGCGTGACCGTGATCCCGCGCCGCTTGCACTCTTGAATGATCAGCAGCTTCTTGGTCATCCGCTCCAGCACGTTCTCACCGTAGTGGAACACGCATTCCTCGGCCAGCTCGTTGCGGGTGATGTCTTCCCCGTTGATCCGGGCAACCACCTGCAGAACCACGTCCTCTTTCGGTTTCACCGGACCGGCCGGCGCAGCCGCTTTAACCGAAGCAGACGATGCCGCCAGCACGGCGGCCGCAACCGATACCACCCAGACAATCCGATCGACTCGCACCCTGTTCAGGGCCGCTCTCCAATACCTGTCCTCTCGGGCCATCGCGGTTCCTCCATAAACCATTGTGTTATTCCTTCAGCCATCCGAAGCAGCAGGACCATCTGTTGCCGACGAGTTGCGCCTGCCATGCGGGAACGGCGCAGACATTCGGGGGCGGGAGTATAGCGCCACCCCTCAGTTCAGGTCAATCCCAATCCGATTACCCCCTCTATTGACGGAGATGCACTGGTTTTCAGGGCTGAGACTTGCGGCTGGGCTGCCGGGGTCAAGCTGGAGCGGGCCCTTGGTGCCTGGGCTGGCGCACGGGGCTTGGTTTCAGACCGGTACGGCCCG
>CAZLWV010000060.1:0-29884 GCA_964563135.1 uncultured Planctomycetaceae bacterium | reverse complement strand
GCAGCAAACGACCGCTAGCTCGCCTCGCTCCTCGCCTGGTCCTCCGGAGCTCCGCACACCTGCCGCCGCAGGCGCTCGAACTCGTCGTGATTCTTGAAATGCACGACGAGCTTGCCCCTGCCACGCGTGTTGTGGCTGATGCTCACTCGCATCCCCAGGGCCGAGCGGAACTCCTGTTCGAGCGCCGCTATGTGCTCGCTGGCGGCATGCGTCTTGCGGCTGGCACCGTCGCGGTCCACGACTCCCAGGGGCTCCACGTCTTCGGCAGAGATCCGCTCCTGCACGAGCGACTCGGTCGAGCGGACCGAAAGCGATTCCTCCTGGATTCGCTTGCAGAATTCGAGCTGCTCGCGTTCCTCGCCCAGGGGCAGCAGGGCCCGGGCATGCCCCTGGGTGATCCGGTTTTCGCGAACGGCCTTCTGCACCTCGTCGGGCAGCTCGAGCAGACGGATCAGGTTGGCGACCGTCGACCGGTCGATCTTCAGCCGGGAGGCGAGTTCTTCCTGGGTGCAGCCGTAGGTGTCGAGATAGCGTTGGAACGAGGAGGCCTTTTCCAGCGGGTTGAGGTCCTTTCTCTGCAGGTTTTCGATGATCGCCAGCTCGGCCGTCTCGCGATCGTCGGCCTCGACGACCAGAATGGGCACCTCGGTCCAGCCCGCCCGCGCGGCCGCCCTGAGTCGGCGTTCGCCGGCGACGAGTTGGTACCGGCTGCCCATCGGCCGAACCACCAGCGGCTGCAGGAGCCCGTGGGTGCGGAGGCTGTCGGTCAGGGTGTCGAGGTCCTCGTCGTTGAAGTCTTCCCGCGGCTGGAAGGGATTGCTGTCGATCAAGCGGATATCGAGCCGGGCGGGCGGAGAGAGCGGCTCTTCCACGGCGGGCTCGATCCTGGGCTGAACCAGAGACGGATGCGCACCGTCAATCCTCACGGTGGGCTTCTCCTGGACCGCTGCCGGTCCGAAAGAATAGGGTTGATCCCCGAGCCCGTAGGGCGAGTCGGTCGCCAGCCACGGTCGCGAAGCAGAGTTGTCCAGGGCGGCCGTGTTCTCCTCGGCCTGTTGGGTGGCGACCTTGCCCAGCAATGCCTCCAGCCCCCGGCCCAAGCGTCTTTCCCTAGTCACGTTCGAGTACCTCCATGCAGAGTTCAACATAGGCACGCGTGCCTCGCGAGCGGGGCGCGTAGTCGAGCACGGACAAGCCGTGGCTGGGCGCCTCCGCAACGGCAACGTCGCGCGGTATGACCGATTGATAGACCACTTCACCGAAAAAGTCCCGCACCTCCGCCTCGACTTCGTGCGTCAGCTCGAGCGACGGGTCGTACATCGTCAGTACGATGCCACCGAATTGGAGCCGGCGATCGGGGCGCTGCATCACGCTTCGGATCACCTCGATCATCTGGGCCAGGCCCTCCATGGCGAAATACTCGCACTGGATCGGCATGATGACTTCCGTAGAAGCCGCCAAGGCCGTTTTGGTAAGCTGGCCAAGCGACGGAGGACAGTCAATCAGCATAAAATCATAGGCATTCGCCGCAGCCATCAGCCGCCGCTCGAAAACGGCGGCTTCCTGGGCGTTGTTCTGCGCAAGAGCTTCCACGTCGCGGAAGCGGCGACTGCCCGCCAGCAGATCGAGATCCTCTTCGTCGGTCGGCTCGATGGCTTCATGGAGGGGTTGTCCGGAGACGAGGGCGTGGCTCTGGGTGGGCAGCCGCCCCAGCCCCGACGTGGCGTTGCATTGGGGGTCCAGATCGACCAGAAGAGTCCGCGCACCCGATCTGGCCAACCCGGCCGCCAGGTTCACCGCGGTGGTCGTCTTGCCGACCCCGCCCTTCTGATTTGCCACGCAGAGTACGCGTCCCAACGTTTCGGCCTCCCTGCCGACGGACGTCTGAGAACCTGCCGCACGGCCCGGAAACACCCACGGCCAAGCCGGCTCCCAAAGAATCTCCACAGAAGTGCGGCGAGAATTCTAGCACTGAATCGCAAATCCAGGAAATGCCAATTGGATTCAGTAGGGGGAGCGGGCCGAGGAGCGTTCGGTCTCCGGCCCCGAGCCCGCACGTTTCACGTGAAACGCCCGGCTTTCCGGACCTGCAGAGTCATGCCGAGGTGGTTTCGGTGGCAACAGGCGATGCCGACTGCGTGCCTTCGGCTTGTGACTTCACCTCCGATCCTCAACGTGGCTCTACCAGCCAGCGCACGAGCATGGCAACGCCCCCCCAAGGCCATGAAGACCAGGATCAGGACAGCCGCTTGAGACGTTTTCTGCCCCCTGTCGCTACGTTTCACGTGAAACACCCCGTTTGTCTGACCCGCAGGCTCTCGCCAGACCCGTTTCACGTGAAACAGCGCACACGCGAAGTCCGTGCTGCCGCTGGTACTTGCCGCCGCGGCAGGGCGGCGACAGCTGCCTGCCGAGGTGACAGCAACCGCAGGGGATGTGGGCACCAAGTGCCGCACGATGCGGCGTCCGGTACCTGCCGCTTGGGCAGGCTGCTACGGCTCCAGCGGATTGATCACCAGCCCACTGAGGAGCTTGGGATAGAAGTAGGTGCTCTTGGCCGGCATCCGCTCGCCCGCCATGCTCACCTGCCGGATGTGGCTGACGCTGGCCGGCATGACGAGCGCCGCCAGCGGGAACTCTCCTGACTTGAGTCCTTCCACCACCTCTTCCACGAGGTGCACGTACTTGGGTTGCACATCGGCCCCGGGAGCTACCAGGCTCTCGATCACCAGACGGTGCAGAATGCTCACACCCAACTGCCGCCAGGTGGGGTCGCGGTCGGCGGCCACCTCGTCCATCTTCTCGCGCCCGGCTGGCGTGAGCTGAAGAATCGTCCAGCGGCTGTCCTTCTGTGTGTAGAAGGCCATGGCGTCCTGGCGGTCGGTGGTCTCGATATCCTCCCAGACCTCGTTGGCTGCATCCGCCCCCTGACCCGCCTGGCGCGTGGTGAAGAAGTCACCCAGTCTCTGCGCCAGTTCCTCGGCCGTCAGTTCGGGCACGCCGCGCAGGAGCCGGTGCGTGGGCAACACCGCCAGCCCCGGATCGTCCATGGCCACGAAGTGCATCAGCCCGTAGTTGGCGGGGTGCTCCGGGCTCAGGAATCCGCTATCGTAGACCTGGTCCCGGTAGTCGCAGGCGGTTTCGTAGCGATGGTGCCCGTCGGCGATGAACACAGGCTTGGGCCCCATCATTCCGCTCACCGCCGCGATGACCGATACGTTGGTCACCGGCCACATGCGATGGGTCACCCCGAGGTGATCGACGGCGACGAGGGGCGTCTTGTCCGCGACGGCTGCGTCCAAGGCCTGCTGGACTTCACACGCCGTGTCGGGATAGAGGCCGAACACCTGGCTCAGATTGGCCTTGCATACGGCGGTGAGCATCAGCCGATCGACCTTCGGTTTGCTCAGGGTTTGCTCGTGAGGGAAGATCATTCCTTCGCCAAACCGCTGGAGCCGCACTCGGGCCATGAATCCCCGGCGGACAAAGGTCTGCCCCAGAATCTCGAACTCCTGATGGTAGACATAGATCGCCGGATCGGCTTCCTGGAACAGCACCCCCTCATCCTTCCAGCTCTTGAAGAACCGGCCCGCCCGGGTGTAACGGTTGTTGGCCTCGTCGTCCGTGGATTCGATCCGGTTGAGAATCAACCGCACAACGTTGCACGGATGCTTCTTGTAGAGCGTCTCCTGCAACTCCGGGTTGATGACGTCGTAGGGGGGGGCAATCACGTCGCTCAGGGAACCGACGTGGCCCATGTTGTATCGGATACCACGAAAGGCTTGAATCTCGGGCATTTTAGTTCTAATGGGGGGAGTGCTGCCTCAGTATCAGTAAGAGACCAAGCTCCGGTTATCACGAAGCCCCTGCCAGATGTCAACCGGGGCCCGGTAGTGATGCAGTCATTCCTCAGCCACACCCCAGGTCCATTGCAGGCCGTTGGCGGCAGAGTAACACGTTTATGATGTCTTCCCGACGCGAACGCAGCTTCAAGGGCGCCGTGATGTCACGGGAAACACCGCGAGTCGACTTCCTGATCGTGGGCGGCTATGCCAGCGCCTCTCGCCGGTTCCCCTGCGTGGCCAAGAACAGCGAGCCCACAGACCGAGCCGACGGTCGAGGGGTTGGCCCAGAAGCGCGGCACGCATGTGCTGCACCTTGCCGGCAACAAATACCAGAGCCCCGACAGGTGGTTCCCGGCGGGGCTTCAGGGGTCTTCAGAATTTGCGTGGTTCGAGCCAACGCGTGAGGCTCAATACCGATAGTGGTCCGCTTTGTAGGGTCCGTCGACCGAGATCCCCAGGTAGGCAGCCTGAGCCGGCGTCAAGCGGGTGAGCTTCACGCCCAGTTTCTCCAGGTGCAACCGAGCGACCTCTTCGTCGAGCTTCTTGGGCAGCACGTGTACCCCGAGCGGATACTTCTCCGGTTCGTTCAGAAGGGCCATCTGGGCCAGAACCTGGTTGGTGAACGAGTTGGACATGACGAACGAGGGATGTCCGGTAGCACACCCCAGGTTGACCAGTCGTCCCTGGGCCAACAGGATGATGGAGTGCCCGTCGGGGAAGGTGAAGCGATCGACCAGCGGCTTGATGTTGGTCTTCTCGACGCCTGGATAGGCCTCCACGGCAGCCACATCGATCTCGAGGTCGAAGTGCCCGATGTTGCACACAATGGCATCGTTGGGCATCTTCGCCATGTGCTCGGCGCGGATGACGTCGCGGCAGCCGGTGGTGGTGACGAAGATGTTCCCCCGCGGAGCCGCATCCTCCATGGTGGTAACTTCATACCCCTCCATGGCCGCCTGCAGGGCACAGATCGGATCGATTTCGGTGATGAGCACTCGGGCGCCGTAGGACTTCATGGAGTGGGCACACCCCTTGCCCACGTCGCCGTAACCGCAGATCACGACGACCTTGCCGGCAACCATCACGTCGGTCGCTCGCTTGATGCCATCGGCCAGCGATTCGCGGCAGCCGTAGAGGTTGTCGAACTTGCTCTTGGTGACCGAATCGTTCACGTTGATCGCCGGGAAGAGGAGATTACCTTTGGAGTGCATCTCGTACAACCGATGAACGCCGGTCGTTGTCTCCTCGCTCACTCCGCGGATCTGACTGGCGAGTCTGGTGAACCGGGTCGGATCTTCCTGGAGACTCCGCTTGAGAGTCGTGAGCAGAGCCTTCTCCTCGACATGTTTCACGGAACTCGGATCGGGGACCTTTTTCGATTTTTCGAACTCGACCCCCTTGTGAATCAAGAGCGTCAGGTCGCCACCATCGTCCAGGAGAAGATTGGGTCCCTTGTCGTCCTCGAAGGAACCGATCTGGGTGAGGATGTTGTCCCAGTAATCCTGGAGGTCTTCCCCTTTCCAGGCAAACACTGGAATCCCGAGGTCGGCGATCGCCACGGCCGCATGGTCCTGGGTCGAGAAGATGTTGCAGCTCGTCCAGGTGACCTCAGCCCCCAGGGCTTTGAGGGTCTTGATCAGGACGGCCGTCTGGATCGTCATGTGGAGGCAGCCCGCAATGCGGGCGCCCGCCAGCGGCTTCGCCTTGCCATACCTCTCCCGGAGGGTCATCAATCCGGGCATCTCGTTCTCAGCGAGCATGATCTCTTTGTGGCCGAAGTCAGCCAGCTTCTGAAACTCCTCCGGCGAGCACTCGACAACCTTGTAGGGCAACTTGGTTTCGACTTGGGACACAATGACCTCCCTGGAAAGCACGAGTTTCCTGTTGCCTACCCCGCCTGGAGCAGGCAACCTCTCTTGGCAACGTGCCGATCTTTTATTGGAACGGGGCGGCAGGAAACCAGGCACATCGAACGGGCCGAGATACGACACCCATAGAGCCGCGCCCAGCGTCAAGACCTTTGATGATAGGCTCTGGGCCGAGATTTTGCCAGGGGGGAAGGGGACTAGCCTGATCGGGGCGGATTGCAGCGCGAAGTGTGGTTCTGGTGCCGAGCCGCCAGGGCAATGGTTGCCGACTCCACAAACCTCTTCACCAAGGCGGCATCTTTCCTGCCCGGAGTACTCTCCACACCGCTGGCCGTATCGACCGCGTGAGGCCGTGCCTCCGTGATTGCCCCGGCGACATTGTCAGGCGTCAGACCTCCCGCAAGAACCAGTGGGGGATGCCAGGCAGCTACCGGGTATTGACGGGCGATGGTCCAGTTGGCGGTTGCTCCCGTGCCGCCGAAATAGCCCTGGCGGAAAGCATCGATCAGAACCAGCCGCGGCAGGCAGTCGAGCTCCCGGCACCTTTCGAGGTAGCGGAGGATCGGAAGAAGCCCCTCATCCCCCATTCGAAACGCCCGCATTACGGGAAAGCGCCGCAGCTCCTTGAGGAACTCAGGAGGCTCGTCACCATGGAGTTGGACCAGATGAAGGCCGAATCGATCATGCGCCGCAACGATCTCCGCGGCCGTTGAATTGACGAACAACCCAACCTTAACCACCCCTGCGGGGACGGCATCCACCACTGCCCGGGCTGTCTGGAGTGGGAGAAACCGCGGACTCTTCTGGAAGAAGTTGAGTCCGACGGCATCGGCCCCGGCCGCCACAACGGCCCGAGCATCGTCAGCAGTTGTGATGCCGCAGATCTTGACACGAAACATGGTCATCCACGGGGATGTCAGGCTTAAGACGGGGAGTCCGCTTCAGATTACGTCGCTGTTGCGGCCTCGGCAAGTCGCGCCTTGACCATTTCCACGATCGATGCGACCGTAAAAGCTTTTTCGATATCTTGCAGCTTGCGGCTCTGCTCCACCTGGCTCAGGTCGACGCCCGGCAGTCGCCGTCGCAGCTCCTCCATGCCTTCATCGGTAACGGCCCCTTCGCGAACAAAACGCTCGTCGTTCATGGCGGCACTGGCGGAAGTATCGAGCTTCACACCAAACACCCTTTCGACACGAAAGAACACATCGAGAAAGTCGATCGACTCGGCTCCCAGATCGTCCATGAGGCGAGACTGCAGCGCAACCTCCTCTTGCTCCACACCCAGAGCGTCGACAACGATCGGTCTGACTTCCTCATAGATTTCGCTATCCGTCATGGCCATTGCATGCCACTCCTCGAAACAGGGTAGGTTTTCTCCGTGTTATTGCCGTTCTCCGTACACCATCTCCGCAATCGTCTCGTACGATTCGTCAACAAACTGCGCATAGACGCTTGTAACCATCGGGTGGGCATGTCCTAGCTGACGCTGGACGAACAGCAGGTTGCCCCCTGATCGTCTGTAGGCCAGATAGCCGTACGTATGGCGCAGCAACTGGACGCTCGCCCGATCACCCAGTCCGGCCGCCGTGAGAATCCGCACAACCCGCCGGTAGAGCCCGGTTCGTTCCATGGGGTTGTTTCGTTGCCCATAGAGAAGCGGCTGGCAGAGATCGGTTGTGGCAACGCCCGCCGGAAGCAGGTTTGGTCGCACATCGCGGCAGAATCGTTCCACAAGACAACTCACCTCGCGAGGGATATGGACCGTTCGTTCCCGCCCGCGAAGCCCCGAGATGACGAACACCGATTTGCCCTGCCCAACGATCGTGTCGGCCACTGTCAGATGGCAGAACTCGGTTGTGCGAAGCCCCGAGAACAGGAGCCCTTCAACGATCAGCCGATCCAACTCGGCCGTCAGCTTCGTCCGTCCTGCCACGGACGTCCCCAATTGACGCACATGCCCGAGCAGTGCTTCGACCTCCTCGGTCGACAGGAACATCTGGCTTGTCAACTGCCACGGTGCAGCCATCGCATCATCTCCGATTTGTTATGTTGCGATATTATCGCAACTTTTCAAATCAGTCAAGATGCATTTCAGATCCGATTGGTGATGGACGCCTACCCAGTACCCACCCTTTGGCGAAGGCAGGGTCTGCGTGGGGAAGTGCTGCCTCGGAACAGAGAAGGCCCAATGGTCATGCGCCGGGCCGCTGTGATTCAGGCGTTCAGCAGCCCCTTGAAGAAACCCAGATCGGCTGCGGTCTGCTTCAGGCATCCTTCCGTATCGAGGTCTGCGAAGCTGTGGCTGCCCTGATACTCGCTGTGCAGCGAGTAGATGCCGTCGTAGCCCGCTTTCTGGAGCGTCTTGACATAGTCGGGCAGGGGAGAGAGCCCGTCGGCGATCGGAACCACCTTGTTCTTCCATCGCTGCTGACCGTACTGATCCCGATCGGCCTTTTCCCACCAGAAGTTCTTGACCGCCACCAGGGCAATCCAGGGCGCAAGCAGGTCGAGCCCCTGCCGCCAGCCGTCCTCGCCCCCTTCGAGGACCATGTGGAGCATATCCACATAGGCGCCCACGTCGCGGGGAGAATAGTCGCAGATGAGCTGGTAGAGCTGCGTTCCATGCGAAGGCAGATACGGTCCCGAGTGGATATGGATGCACGGCAGGATGCCGTATTTCTTCGCAATTGCGACCACGCCCTCGATTCGCTTGCGGGTCTCATCCAACTGTTTGGCCAGATCGCCGAACGGCTTGTATCGGTAGTAGCCGAGCTTGAAACGATCGATGCCGAGCTGCGCCGCAGTGGCCAGGGTCCGTTCGGCCTCGGGGGTGGCATCGGTGATATCGGTCGTTATGAAGAGGATCTGCTGGCCGGCTTCAAGGGCGCTCCTCGACGCGGCCGGCAGTTTGGCGGGCACATCCACGGGCTCGATATGACCGTTCTTCCGGACAGTCAGGTCCAGGCCGTCCAGCCCGATTTCGCGAAACCGCTGGCATACGGTGGCAATGTCCCAGTCCTGAAAACTCTTCGTGAACGCTCCGATCTTCATCGCGACCTCTCCCAAGATGTACGATCCACGGCAACCACGCGCGGCCCCGCGCTGGCGGGCAGGCGACCATGACCATCGTGGCGCAGGCCGAAGCCGATTGCAAGCTGCCGCAGGGAAGGCGGACCGACCGGATTGCAGGCACACAGCACGGAGTTGGCTCGCGCTTCCCTGACCGCAAGAGCCCCCCAAGGGCAGGCAGGTCCTGGCGATGGAGAGAAGACTCGCCGCGTTGTTGTGTGTGGCGAGCTCGGCTGTTCCGCCGTTTGGGGGAGCAGGCGATTGACGGCTCTTGGCCGTGCGGGGAAGCCGCTTAAGCAACATGCCTTCGGCTGCCGAACTAAGATAAGGCAGCCCATGTGGTTGCGACGCACGGATTGCGTCCAGGGTGCCCCAGCCCTGCCTAATCCAGCAAGCCAGGAAGGCCAGGCAATGTACGAAGCATCATTCGGGCTCTCGCGCCGTCCCTTTTCGCCACTGCCGCAGCCGGAGCTGTACTACCCCGCAGCAGCGGCTGAGTATGCCCGGCAGACAGTGATTCGTTGTGTGGAACGGGGCGAGGGGGTGGCGGTTGTCGTCGGTCCGACCGGTTGCGGCAAGACGCTCCTTGGGCAGATGTTGGCAGAGCGGTTTCGCCAGGCAATGTACGTAGTGCGGCTGGCGAGCGGCCGTCTCGATTCGCGACGGGCACTTCTCCAGGCGATTCTTTTCGGGCTGGGACGACCTTTTCGGCAGATGGACGAGGGCGAGCTTCGGCTCTCGCTCACGGAGTACCTGAGTCGCTCGGAAGATCGGCGGCCGATGTTGTTGATCGCCGATGAGGCCGAGACGCTTCCGCTGCGTCTGCTCGATGAACTGCGGATGACGACGAACCTCTCGGCAGGCGGCGAGTCGTGCGCGCGTCTGGTGTTGCTGGGCGGGCCGGCGCTTGAAGAGCGGCTGACCGATCCTCGGCTCGAATCGTTCGGCCAACGGATCGTCGCGCGCTGCTACCTGGAGGCCATGAATCGGACGGAAACGAGGGAGTGCATCCAGCGTCAATTGGCGGCGGCGTCCGCCTCGACGGTGGTGTTTACCAGCGAGGCGTGCGATGCTGTCCACCAGGCAACCGACGGCGTTCCCCGGTTGATCAATCAGTTATGCGATCACGCCATGGTGCTGGCCTTCGCCGACGGCCGGATGAAAATAGAGCGCTGCGTGGTCGAGGAAGCGTGGGCTGATCTGCAACAGCTTCCCAGCCCATGGAACGGCGAGAGGGAAGAGCAGTCCTCGGAGGACATCATCGAGTTTGGCGGACTGGAGAGTGACGACTCGACGCTGGATCTGTCTGACGAGAATGATCGGGAAGATGCCTACAGCGTGCCCGCACTGAGGGTCACGCCAGACGAGAACGACTTGATCGAGGAGTCCCGCCAGCGTCTGGACGACATCGAGGAATCGCTTGAACAACTCGACGACGATTTCCAGCCCGCCGGTACCATCGGCCCCGAGGTCGAGCTTGTCTTTCACGATCCGGCCGACTTGCTCAACGAGGATTTTCAGGAGGAGGAAGTTGTCGTTGACCGCTATTCGAAAGCGGATCTGGACGACGACAGCCGATTGATGGATGAGCCGACAGTGGCCGCCTATTCGCACGCAGCGGCCCGAGCTGCCTTGGATGGCGAGGCGGAACCGGCGCCTGACGCTCCGGCCGCGGCGAGAGCGGATACTTCCATGGCGGATCCCAACGCGACGGGCCTCAAGCCTGCCGATCCGTTGGTGGCCGGCCAGGAAAAGGCGGACGAACCGCCCACGGAGGTCCACACCCTGGACATCCACCCGAAGCCGCCGCTTCCGAAGCTCAAGCCTGCCGACTTTGCGCGCCTGTTTTCAAACCTGCGCCGCACCGCCCAGTAGCCGCGAGCCGCCTTGGCGAGACAAGCGATCCGAGAAGCCGAAACGCGGGCCGGCAGCCGGCCGCAGGAGAACCACCGACGCGATCGCACGTTCTGGCGTCAATCGGCCAGGGCTTCTGCCGGCAGAGATTCCTTGAGGGGCGATGTTGTCAGTTCAATCGCTTCAACCGCGTCGCGCTGGATGATCGCGACCGGGCACTCTTTCGGCGTCAGGCGAAACACGGCATTGTGAATCGTCACGCCGGTGACTCCGATGAACCGCTGCAGGCTGCCGCTCTCTTTGAGCAGCGGCCAGGGGACCGCTACCTTCCGAAGCTGCATCACGCCGGAAAGCAGGTGGCCCGGAAGCACGATCACAACCCCGTGGCGGTCCTTCTTCTGGAACTTGTTGATGCGCCCGCCGGGGGATCCCTCGCATGTATCGCGAGGCATCGCGATCAGGATACGGTCCTTCATCAGGGTGAGGTCCGCGCACTTGAGAGAAGGGGCGCTGTGTCCGGCTGCCGTAATCTGAACATCTCTCAGAACAATGGAATCGCTCTGGATGTTGCTCAGTTCATCGGAGAGCCTCACTCCATTGGTGCGCAGCCATCCCCGGTAGTGATGGTGCAACGTGATGCAGTCCACGAGTATCGACTGAGACTCCGACATGAGATCTTCTCCGGCTTGGCTCTCAACAGTACAAAGCAGTGTCCTCGGGGACGAAAGCGTCACTCCACCAGGACGACGGAGGCTGAGGCGACGGCATCCCGGAAATCCGATTCCGCCACCTGCCGGTCTCCACTCCGGCCCGAGAGACGCCTTTCCTCAACGACGGACAAGGAATCGCCTGACTTGCCGGTCCGAACGCCGGCAAACATCTCCCGCGCCGGACCGACGGGGATCACTTTCACAGATTGCCCACGCTGCGCCATCGCGGCGATCTGCCGCGCGAGGGGATCTTCGAACCGGGCGGTAACCAGGAGCACCAGCGGTGTCACGTCGCGTTGCCACGGTGCATTGTGACGCGATTGCTCAAGCAGGCTCTCGGCGAGTTTCAGGGCCGCCAGCCCGTCTGAAGGCTGGGCACGGGCGCCAACCGGCTGAAGTGCTGCGATCCTCTTCGACGCCGCCCTGTAGTCGCCCGTCAGCGTCTGTTCGAGCCACGCCCCGCCCGGACTCAGCGAGTCGAACGTGATGATCGCGACCCGATCCCGATCCAGAGCGGATTCAAACGCAGCGCTGCGGACGGCCACGTCGCGCAGGGCCTCGAGCAGACCCCGCCGTACATCGTGCATCGGCTGGATTCGCGGCGGAACACGGTATGGCCTGCCGCACACGACTTCGGTATGCCAGACACACTCCTGGCTGACGGGCGACAGGGGCACGTGCCGGCTGGCCACCTGAATGCTCCGTCCCTGCCTGAGCATGTAGCGAATGTAGCTCCCATAGCCGATTCGTGCATACTGGCCCGAAGAAGCAAGCACATCATCGAGATAGGCAGCCCAATAGTCGAAGTTCTCCGGATCATCCGGCCGCGGGAGCGCCTGCGGCATCAGACGAAGAACCTGCCGATCGATGACTGCCTGATACACTTTTCGGCGCCGCAGAGAAACGGGGTCTCCAGGGACGATCCGGTATCGTTGCTCCACCGCCGGATGGGCGAGCGGCCCATGGTCGGAAACCAGACACGGATAGCTGCTCGGCCCGCCGGCGGTTTGCCACGGGGCGCCGAACGGCTCCAGAGGACCGGGATAGGCCTCGTATCCAAGGTCGGCATAGAGACCTGGCAGTGATTCGTCTTCTGTCGGCACCGCCGAAGACATCAGCCTGTCGAGGGCCGTCCAGGTCTGGCTCGACATCTCGCTGGACAGATCGACGACCAACACGATATCGCGAGGCCGCAGGGCGGCAACCGCGCGGGTCTTCTCCACGGAACGATCGGGCGCAAACCATGGGCTCCACCAGTCGTACGACGGGCGCTCTTGCAGATCATTCACAACCACCTGAACGGCATTGATGCCCAACAGACCGGGCTGAAAGCGGCGCCGTGCAGCATCCCACCGGCCAAGCGTGACGGGTCCCGAGGCTGCGGCAAGCCGCATCCGGTCGGTGTCGAAGTGCCCGGCAAGGTCGTTGGCAACGGCCAGGGCCATCTGGTCGGCACGGACTTGCAGTTGGCCACGGAGATAGCACGAAGTGGCGATGCGGGTCAGGACCACACCGCCACCCAGGCTGAGGACCAATGCGAAGAGCGCGGCAGTCCACGCCATCGCAGGCCGGCGAATCGTCTGGAAACGCTGTGGCTTCAACATCGGGTACTACTTCGTCGCGCAAAGAGTGACACTGCTGCTCTAACTCAAATGTGGGATTGGAAATACGCTCGGTCAAATCAGCCGATCGAAGTGCAAGAGCCCGCTGCGCCGTTCGGCGCAGCGCAAGCGATGGAAACGGCCTGCGCCGTGTCCCGGTCCGCGCAATCCCTACAGGCCAACCCGAGATCCCGCCAATACCCGCTTCACGGCAGGTGCCGGAGAATTCGAGAATTGCCGAGGAGGGAAGCCCGATTCTCCCACCCTCAGGGGCGAAGCACGCTATGGGCGGGCAGCGAACCGTTGGGCCTGGGCAACGATATCGAGGCCCACCAGATCGCTCCAGGCCTGGATCAGGCGACCAAAGAGATCGCCTGGCCGCCCTGCTCCGATGCGCTGGCCATCCAGGCTGACCACCGGCAGGAGACACATGGGGGTACTGGTCAGGAGGATCTCCTGGGCAGTTTGAAGGTCTTCCGGCGTTGAATCCCGCTGCGATGATGGTACTCCCATTTGCAGCGCCAGTTCGGTGACTTCGGCCAGGCTGATCCCCGGGAGCACTTTGCCATGAGGTGGGGAGACCAGTCCTTCGCCGGCACGGTAGACCAACACGTTGGCGGTTGACGCTTCGGTCACGTGACCGTCGAGGTCGAGCAGCAGGGCCCGAGCGCCGGGAAACATGGCCCCAGCCTCCCGGTCCGCCAGATAGTAGTGCATTCGGCTGCGGCACTTCAGGGCGGCAGGCCAGCAGACGCTCGGCACCTGGCGAGTGGCCGGAATGGCGAGGGCCTGGCCGGTCGTGTACTTCTCGTGCCAGAGGTGGAAGGGGAGGGGGTAGGTGTGGAGGAGAATGGTCGGCCCAGTATCGGAGGCTCCGTAGCCGGGATAGCCGCCAGGCGTCACGATGATGCCGAGACCGAGATCATCGGCCGGATCGAGCAGAGCATGGTTGTGCTCGACCAGTTCGCCCGCGATCGAAGCCAGTTGGACAAGCGGTTCGCTGATGGCAATCCCGGTGATTTCGAGAGACCGGGCGAGACGGCCGAGATGATCCTCCAGTCGGAAGAGACTGCCCCGGAAGCTGCGGAGCTGTTCGGCAATCGAGGCCCCTTGGACGAAACCTGCGTCGGAAGTGGAAATCGCGGCGGATGAAGCCGGGACCATGCGACCATTGAGATAGGCAATTGGCTCGTTCATGGCTTCATTATGAAGGCTGTCGGAGGCAGCGTAAGGCCAAATCGCCCCGCTTGGTGAATCAAGCCCAGCCGGCAATGTCCGCCGGCCGCGAGCCCTTCTGCAACATGAAGAGGCAGGCAAAATGCGCAAAGCTGGAAACATGAGGCATGGCGTGGTTGCCAACATGCCGCGTGGATTGAAAGACCTGCCACAGCTTTGCGATTTTCCCCAGATTTCTACCTGCACTTCAGAGGGGATTCAACTTGACCCCCTGTTTCTATGGCGTTAGAATCGCCAGTCAGTGTAGTGGCCATCAACCGTCGGGTGAGAGCGCATAGGCTCGTCCGGCGTTGAACCTTAGAGACGTTATCACCTTTTCGATCCACCATTGGCTGCTATCAGTAACAGGGGGGTGAAGGATGCACCTCCGCGAAACCGGCCAGCACGTGGTTGTCCACGCTCCGGCGAAACTGAATCTCTTCTTTGAAGTCCTCGAAAGACGCAGCGACGGCTTTCATGAGGTAGAGACGCTCGTTTACCCGATCGACCTTTGCGATACCCTCGTTGTTCGGAAACGTCGTGACGATCGGATCGGATTTCGTCTTGTCCGCGCCGTGTCCCATCTTGCTGGCAAGGGGGCATCTCTGGAAGATGTTCCGGCCGATTCCTCGAATCTGGTGGTTCGCGCTTTGGAGTTGATGCGACGGTCCTCGGGGGTATCTCTGGGGGCGGACGTGCTGTTGATCAAGCGGATACCAAGTGAAGCGGGGCTGGGGGGCGGGTCGAGCGACGCCGCAGCGGCGTTGGCGGCCGGCAACGTGGCGTGGGGGCTCGGATTAGGGACCGATCAACTGGCCGACCTGGGGGCTTCGTTAGGGAGCGATGTGCCGCTGTTCCTGCGTGCGGGGGCCTCGGTGTGCCGGGGACGGGGCGAGATCGTGGAGGCGGCACCGGCCGGGCCGGTGCTGCATTTTGCCTTGTTGCGTCCGCCGGTCGGTCTGGGCACCGCCGGGGTCTACCGGGCATGCCAGGTTGCGAGCGAACCTCGATCGATTTCGCCGTTCCTCGAGGCATTTGCGTCGGCAGACATCGGTCGGATCGGACAGGGCCTCTTCAATCGGCTGGAGCCGGCGGCTGACCGCCTCAGCCCATGGATCGCCCGAGCACGGAGGGCATTCGAGGAACTGGATTGTACGGGGCATTGCATGACCGGAAGCGGGAGCTGCTATTTTGGGCTCTGCCGTCACGCTCGCCACGCCCGGCGAGTGGCGCGACGTTTAGGATCATATGGACTGGGACAATCGTACGCGGTGCGGGGGTCCCGCTAGGAGGTGTCCGACCCAAGCTTTGCAATCAGCAGGGATCGCTGAGAAGTTGATACGGGTATTCGGGGAATCAAACTTCGACCGAGCTTGATGAAGCGGTCGGACGCCGGCGGCGGCGGCAGGGCCTTGCCAACCGTCGGGCTCTCCGGAGGACTGCAGAGTGGACTTTGGACGCGCACCATGAGGCCCGAACCAGAAGGAGTGAGGCCGTGGAGATCACTGAGGTTCGCATCAAGTTGATGGATGAACCCGGCGAACGTCTCAAGGCGTTCTGCTCAATCACGTTCGACGATTGCTTCGTCGTTCGAGACCTCAAAATCATTGAGGGAACCGGGGGCCCGTTCGTTGCCATGCCCAGTCGCAAGCTCACCGCTCACTGCCAGAAGTGCCGCTGCAAGAACCACCTGCGAGCGGCATTCTGCAACCAGTGCGGGGCTCGCCTGAAGGAGCCGGAGGCGCTGCGCGACGATGACGGGCGGGCCAAGCTGTACGCAGACATTGCCCATCCGATCAACAGCTCCTGCCGCGAGCTGATCCAACAGAAGGTCATCGAGGCCTTCGACCTGGAACTGGCAGCTTCGTCGAAGCCCGGTTACAAGCCGAGCTACGACGACTTCGACCAGTTTGAAGCGGGCGTTCTCGAGGAACGACCAACGATGACCCCCACTCAGGTGCAGCAGGCCGAGGCACCACGGGGTCCACACAAAGCTCCCTCGCGGCGAGCCGAGACCTCGCGCCCCCAGTCGGAGCGCAAGGACTTTGGCGACGGGGTATTCGACTGAAGGTTGAAGGGATCCGTGTCGCGAACGACGGGTCAAACGGACACCGGCGTGAGAGGAAGAGCGGGCCTTGGGAAGCAAGCCAAAGGGCTTTCCAGCGGGCGGGCGAAGCGGAGATCGGGCCGAGGGGCCTTGCTGCCTGGCAGGCAGCAAGGCGAGCCCAATCATGGGGGTGCCCCAGGTCAGTTGCCGGGGGCAGGCAGTACGATCGGCGATTTGGTGGTCGTGGTGGTGATTGTCGATCCTGACGCGCAGGACTCGCACACCCCACAGGGCTCTTCAGGGGTGCAGGTAGTGCAACTGTCGCAATAGGGCGCTGTGGGGGCAGCCCACGGCTGGGTGAGCGATCCGCGCCGCAGCCCCTCGCAGTACCTGCATCCGGCCATGGTCGCCACCGACAGAGCCAACACCGTCAGAACCAGCATCTTCCTCATGATACTCTTCTCCTATCCATCTGTTCCGCACCCTGGCGGGTTTCGGCCAGACAACTCTACCCCGCGCCGCGCGATGTGCAAACGCAACACGTGGGCTTTTCCCAACATTTCGCCGCCTGGTGGCTGGCTTGGCGCCGAACAAGAGTTACACTTTCACTGAGCCGCAGAGTCACCGTATTTTCCGACATGAATGGCTCAGGCACTTGAAGGCTGCATCTCATGACGAACCAAAAGCGTGATTGGATGTGGAGTCGGCTTCTGGCAGCGGTCGGCGCGGCAGGGAGCCTGATCGTGTGGATTGGGGGAACGGCGCAGGCGGGCAGCCCGGAGCCGCCCGTCCAACCATCTGCCGTTCACGAGGCCTGGCTTGTCAGCACGCGCAGCGTGCCGTTGTCGTGCCCATCGGGAGTTCAACCGGAGGACTTCTCGTACCAGGTTTCAAGGGGGGAAGACGCCGGCTGGAACCAGGCGGACGCCGGCGCATTTTTCGGCGCGGTGGACGGCACGGCACCCGTGATCGTGTTCATCCACGGGAACCGATCGGACCGGTGCGACGCGGTCAACGAGGGCTGGTCGACCTATCGGCAGTTGCTGGGCCAGTCGGGCGACCGGCCGTTCCGGTTCGTGATCTGGTCGTGGCCGGCGGACCATGTTCGAGGCGGCCCGCGAAAGGATGCGCTGATCAAGGCGGACCGAAGTGATACGCAGAGCTTCTATCTGGCGGCGTGGTTGGACCGGCTGCCGCAGGAGACACCGGTGGGCCTGATCGGATACAGCTTTGGCTCGCGGGTGATTTGCGGCGCGATTCACCTTTCCGAAGGGGGGACACTCGTCGGGATGACCCTGGAGCCCGCCGCCCGAAAGGAACAGCGACGTCCCCTGCGGGTGATGCTGATAGCGGCTGCAGTCGACTCGGAATGGCTGCTGCCTGGAAGCCGCAACGAGAAGGCCCCGCAGGGGATCGAGCAGATGATGGTCACGCGGAACTGCTGCGACCCGGTGTTGCGGCTCTATCCCCGGATGCGACGGTACGATTCGTCCAGCGCTCTGGGGTTTGCAGGGCCCGCTTCGCCGAAACGGCTGGCCGAAACGGGGCTGGCACTGGAGACGGTTCCCGTCGAATCGCAGGTCGGGCGAGACCACTCGTGGTACACCTACCTGCGAAGCAGCGCCGTCCGGTCGCGACTCGGGTGGTACGCGTTTCTGACGGATGAACCGACCGCGGCCCCGTGAGGCGCGCCCGCAGCGCTGGGCCCTTTCAATCTGGACCGCGTTGAGCCGCCCCCGCAGCGCCGACTCTCTCGCCCGGCGGCTGGCAGGCAGGGGATTGGCGGTGCAAACGGGCCGAGTCCGGCACGCTACTTGACGGAGCCTGAGGCTTTGCTGTTGGCCATGGCCGGCTGAATCCGCTGGGGACCGACGGCCAGAGCGAACCAGCCTTCTTCCGCCGTGAGCTGGGTGACCTCCAGGTTCTGCAACCTGGGATCGGCAGCCATCTGGGCGGGGATGATCGGCAGCTCGCGCCCCTTGGCAAAGGTCTTGCTGAAGATGCTGCGCAGGGCGATCTGGGATCCCATGCGCATGGGGCCGAGCAGTTCCACCACGCCATCGCGGACGAGCATGGCAGACTGGCGGGAGGCTTCGGGACGGTAGTAGGCTCGCACGCGGAAGTCGCGCCATTGCCGGCCCCTGGCTCGCAACCGCGAAACTCCCAGCGAGACGGCGACACGACCTTCTTCGAAATCGATACGTGCCGCGTCGGTTGCGGCGAACGTGATTTCGGCGTCATCGTCCTCGGTCGTTTCGTCGAGGAGTTCGGGGCGATTGAATCGCTCGCTGATTTGGTCTCTCAACTGCTTGACGGTCATGGTCTGACCGTCGAGGCAAAGGCCGAGGAGCACGTTATTGAGCGCCGACTGATGGATCTGGAAGCTGAGCACGCTATCGGAAGGAGCCCAGGGGCGGGGCGTACTGCTGCCCAACTGGGTCGGCCCGGCCAGATTCAACTGCATCGACATGCGTGATTCCGTTGTCTCCGCCTGATCGACCTTTGGCCGAAGGGACATGGCAGCCAGGGGATCGAGAAGGCGATCTTTCAGCCGCTGGTTGAGTTCGCCCAGTCGAGCATCGATTTCTTCGTCGATCTGTTTTTCCGCCTGAAGCTGGATCTTGCGGTTGGTCTCGCGACGAATTGCAGGGCGGCTCTTCTCATGCTGGGATCGGGCCACCGATCGGACCAGGGGACTGAGGAAGGGAATGCCGTCGAAATCGGTTTGGACCTGGCGCAGACGGATCTGGTTGTCGGCGGTGACCTCGGCGGGGCTGAACTGAATGCCCATGGGCGTCAGTTCGATCTCCTTCACGGCCGAATACTCGGAGTCGCTGTCGTTGACGAACGTGGCGGGGCCGGCCGTCGACGAGGTCCATGCGGTGACCAGGCCGTCCACCGTGAGCGCCGCTCGCATGCGATGGGAATCGGGAATCAGTGCCAGACCGACATCGGCGCTGGTGCGACTGCGTCCACGGACGGGGTGTCCGAGGACCGTATCACGAACCCATTGGTATTCCGGTGCGCGATCCGGGAGCATCCGGTTGAGGAGGTAGCCGGTCACGGCAATGCGGACGTTGGGCCCGCAGTAGAGCTGTTCGACCCGCCTGGCCAGTTCGCGGTGGGCGGGGAGGTTCGCGAGGGAAAGTTTGACGCGTTCCAGCGCAAGCTGTTCTCCGAGCGAAGGCGATCCGGTTCGCTCATAGGCCTCGATCCAGGCAACCCACGATTCAGCTTTCACGGGCCGGGTGACGACGGCGCTGAGCGACCTGTCGAGATCGGCAACCTGCTTCGAATCGAGGAGGCTGCGTTGCTCGGCCGTCACATCCTCGAGCCGCAGCTTGACCAGGGCCAGGCGGGCGGTGGCGAGATCCTCGTCGCTGACTGCCTGAGGGCCGCGGGCAGCGATCTCGGCGAGGGCATCAAGGTCGAGAAAAGCCCGCCAGGCGGCACCATTCTGCCCGTTGGCTGTCAGTGTCCGGACTTCCTGGATTGAGCGGCGGACTTCTTCCCAGTCGATCGGCTGAACGCGATTCTGCTGGACGATCGTTGCATCGGCGATCTTCTCCCAGATGCTGACGCGCCGCTCGAGGACGATCAGCACTCGGCGAATCAGGTTGGCCTGATCGGCGCAACCGTCCTTCATCTTCTCGGCCAGGGCCGCTCCGTCGCGCTCGAGTTGCGTGACAGCAGCCAGCGACTGCCTGGCGGTTGCTGCATTGGCCACGACCTCCGCTGCGGCGCGGCTCACTGCCTCGGTCACCCGGCGAGCCCACAGGCCCGAATCGCAGTCCCAGCACAGGGGCTCCAGTTGCTGGAAGACAGAAACCGGGAGGGTCCAATCCCGTTCGGCATGGATTGGGCTGCGCACGACGGCCTGTTGCTGGGCCAATTGTTGTACCCGATCGAGGGAGATCGCCGACACGCCCGGCACGGTGGTCGCATCGGCATCGTCGGCCTTGCCGGGAGGGGTCGTGCCGGCCATGTCGCCGGTGGTGGGGGACGCAGGCTGCTCACCCGGCACTTGCACAAGCGCCGGCACCTGCAAAGGCGCCGGCACTTGCGATTGGTCGGCCACATCGGCAGGAAGGGCTTGCGTGTCGGCCACGTCGGCAGGACGGGCTTGCGTGTCGGGCGGCAGGAGTTCCAGGAGTTCGACTTCGTCGGCCGGAGCGGATGACTCGAGTGGGGCGGGCGCGGCCTCCTCGGCCTGGAAGGCGATGCGCGGGTTGGGGGCAACCAGGATCAGCTCTCCCACCGTCTCGACATCCGCCGCCGATGGGTTCTCCGCCTGATCTGGCGTCTGGATGGTGGGCTGACCTGTGGCACACACGGCCTGCGAGTCGCAAGCGGCGCGGTCGGCATCGACATGCGACGCGACTTGCTGCACGGACGTCCGAGGAGCGCGAGCGCGAAGCGAACTCTGCCACGCACGGGGCGCCGCTGCGCTCAGGACGAACAAGCACGCCAGGATGCAAAGGAATGGCCAAGTCGGCTCTTTGGGTTGCCGGCTCATCACAGCCTCCGAGTCTCGCAAAGAAACAACGATGTGGTTTCGCGCATTGGATAAGATCGGGTATTTGGAGTAAGTGAGTAAAACGAGATTTGCCAAAAGGAAGGCATGTGCCCGAAATGCCAGCCTGGGTATGGCAAGGGTACACGGCAGGGGGGGACGGTTTCTTCCGCAGTCGATCGCCGAGGAATCGTCCTTGCCCCCCAAGCGTCGGGAGAATCGGCGCAGATCGGCTCATGGCCTGGCCGCGATGGCCCCCTTTTGGCGGTGGCCTTGATCGCAAGCTTGCCCGTCCAATCGTAACCCGAAGCGTGAGCGAGGAGGATAACACTTTGCCTCGCTTACGCTTCGGGTTACGAAGATGTGACAGCAGTTGGCAAGGTCACGATCAAGGCCTTGGCGGTCGATCCCCGCCTGCCTCTGGATGCCGGGATGCCGATCAGAGACTCGGCTTCGAAGAGCTACGGAGGGCTGAGAACCGTGTCGTCGTGTTCATAGGCCGGGGCGCAGCAGCAAAGAAATCTCAGGATGGACTGGCCCGTATTGGTCATCCGGTGGAAGACGCCGGGGGGAATGGCGATCGCGTCGCCGGGGGCAACAGCCTGCGAGTCGGGGCCGATTTGCATCAGCCCCTGGCCTTCGAGGACGTAGTAGATCTCTTCGGTGGCGATGTGATGGTGACCGGTGGTCGAAGCGCCGGGGGGGAGCCGGGCTTCGGCCAGCGACTGGTTGCGGATGCACGAGTTTCGATGGGCCAGGAGCTCACGGATTTCCGAGCCATCCTTGGTGGTGAAAGGTTCGACGGAGTGGATATTGATGATGTCCATTGAGAGCCCCTGCTGGTTGAAGGCTGTTTGCCGGAGAGGAGAGACTGGCCGGACTCACTGTTTCCAGCGGATCGCCACGGTAGCGGGTGCGTAGCGGCGAGAGTCCCACTGGTCTGGTTCGGGGAGGAGGGTGTGATCAAAACGATCGTCGGACTCGACGACGATGGCGCTTCCCGGTGGGGCGAGCCCCCACATTGAGAGGATCAGCCCGAGCATGTCGTCGCGACGATCCACGAAGAAGTCGTAGGGAGGGCAACAGAAGACCAACCAGTGGCCACTGCCCACGGTTGTAGGATCGGCGGCCCAGCGGAAGGCATCGGCAGTGATCACGGAGCACTGCCTCTGGGCACCGAGGACGCAGACGTTGGACTGGATGAGCCGTGCGGTGGGGAGATGACGTTCGATGAGGACGGCGTCGGTCGCGCCGCGGCTGATCGCCTCAAGGGACATGGCACCCGTTCCGGCAAACAGATCGACGACTGACGCCCCCCGAACGGACGGTCCAAGGAGGTTGAAGACCGCTTCTCGAGTTCGGTCTTTCATGGGACGGACGCGGAGATCGCCGCCGTAAGAGAGCCTGCGGCCACGGAAGCTCCCGCCGACGATCCGCAGTCCCACGGGCTCGACGCATCGCTGCTTGGGCCGCGGCTTTCGTTGTTTGTTGGAGGATTTGCGATTAGGCATCGGCAGTGAACCGGCAGGTCGGTGGAGCGTAAAAGAAGGGGGAGCCGTTTGCGCCGAGTCCCCCGCGACAAGGCGTTTTGGGTATGGTAGTCTGAGCGAAACCTGGGCCGGACCGTTTGGACGGCAGGCAGGAGCGTTCAGTGTACGATTCAGGAGCGGAAGATGAAACACGAGGTGTCAACGATTGCCGGAATCGCGTTGGTACTGGCCACGTCGTATGTTTTTGCCCAGGACAGTCCCGAGCAAGGGGCGGCAGGGGCGTCTGCGACGGCAGCGGCGCAGCCGGCCGCTCCCCCAGCCGCGGCGACTTCTACGGCGCCGGCGGGCGGGGCTGCTGGCACGGCAGTGGCGGGGCCAAAGGCAAAGGCCTTTGATGAACTGTTTGCCAAGTGGAAGACGATTCTGGGCGAACTCAGGGATCTGAAGTTCAAGGAGTACCCAGACGCGGACGTCAATCGCCGTGTCGAGATCTCAAAGCGATACACCGCGTTGATCGCCGAGGGGGAGGCGATGCAGGACGGCTTGGTTGTGGCAGCCGTGGAGGCATTCAAAGAGGCTCCCGACCAGAACCCGGCAATCACGCATTTCCTTGTGGGGATCCTGACCTGGGATGTGGAAAGCGACAACTACGAGAAGGCCGCCGAATTGGGAAAGACCCTGATCGACGGGGGGGTGAATCTGCCGCGAGTCTATGCGCTGGCGGGCGAGTCGGCCTTCTGCACAAACGACTTCGACCTAGCGGAAAAGTACTTGAAGTTGGCGACCGATGGCGGGGCGTTCGACCAGACCGAGAACCCCCAGGTCAAGCAGATCGTCGGCCACCGGAATGCGATCGGCTACTACAAGGTCCAGTGGGCCAAGGAAAAGGCGCGGCGTGAAGCGGAGGCCAAGGCCGACGACCTGCCCCGGGTCGAGATCACGACCCAGCACGGCAAGATGATCGTGGAGCTGTTTGAAAACGAAGCGCCGAACACGGTGGCCAACTTCATCTCGCTGGTGAAGAAGGGATTCTACGACGGCCTGACGTTCCATCGCGTGCTGGCAGGCTTCATGGCGCAAGGGGGATGCCCTGAGGGCACCGGCATCGGCGGCCCAGGCTACAAGATCGCCTGCGAATGCGTGCATCCCGATAGCCGGAAGCACTTCCGCGGTTCGTTGAGCATGGCCCATAGCGGTCCCGACACGGGTGGATCGCAGTTCTTTCTGTGTTTTACGCCGGCCATGGGGCTGGATGGCCCACCCTCGCCCAGCCATCACACGGTCTTCGGACGCGTGATCGAAGGCTTCGACCAGCTTGCGAAGATCAAGCGGCGGGATCCAGAAGCCGAGAGCCCGGGCGACGCCGAGAAGATCCTCTCGATGAAGGTGATCCGGGACCGGGGACACGAGTACGTGCCGGAGACGCTGCCGTAGTGGATCAGTGGAGATCGAGCCGCAGGGGCAGCACGGGAGTGGGCGGCGGGGCTCTGGCGAGTCGGACTGCGGGGTGAAGTGATCGAGAACGGGCTTCGCGGCGGGTAGCAGCGGAGCCCGCTGCTATCTGGCAGCGAACGAGGAGACGTCACTCAGCCTTCCATCACGTCTTTCTCGCGGTTTTTGGCCAGTTCGCTGGCGTCGGCCTCGTACTTCTTGGTCATTTCCTGGATTTCTTCCTTGACGCTGTCGCGAACGTCTTCGGAGAAGTCCTTGTCCTTTTCGGACTTGTCGGCGGCCTTGTTGCCGTCGCGGCGGATATTGCGGATGGCGACCTTGGCTTCCTCGCAGAGGTCCTTGATCCGGGCGACCATCTTGCGGCGCACTTCCATGGAGAGGGCCGGGATCACCAGGCGGATGAGCTTGCCATCGTTCTGGGGATTGAAGCCGAGGTCGCTGGCCTGGATGGTCTTTTCGATCTCCTTCAAGGTGCTGGGATCGAAGGGACGTATGACAATTTGGTTGGGCTCGGGGCAGGCGACGGCGGCGATCTGTTTCAGGGGGCAAGCGGAGCCGTAGACTTCGACACGGAGGGAATCGACCAGTCCGGGGTTGGCGCGGCCGGTCCGAATGCCGGCAAGGTCGCTCTTGAGCTTTGCGACCGCCTTTTCCATTCGCTCTTCGACATCTAGTAGAATCTCTTCGTCGGTCATTTCGGGTGGCCTCGCTTCAGGGATTCACACGGCGGACAGGTTGGACCGGGGCTCGGCTGGCCAGATGGAGCGGCAGCACTCCATGGGTCGTCGATCAGGCCTCGGTCTTCTTGGGCGTCACGAGAGTACCCACGCGGTCGCCGCGAACGGCCCTTTCGATGTTCCCTTCCTTCTTGAAGTTGAACACCATGATGGGCATCTCGTACTGCATGCACTTGGCAATCGCTTCGGGGTCCATTACCCGGAGATTCTGACGCAAGACATCGTCATACGTCAACTCCCCGTACAACACGGCGTGGGGGTTTTTCTCGGGATCGTCGCTGAAGACGCCGTCGACACGAGTGGCCTTGAGGAGGACGTCGGCCTCCAGCTCGAGGGCACGCTGTGCGGCGGCGGTGTCGGTGGTCACGAAGGGGCTGCCGGTCCCGGCGGCCAGGAGGACGATGCGTCCCTTGTCGAGATGGCGTCGGGCGCGCCGCCGGATATAGGGTTCGGCGACCCCTTCCATGCGGATGGCGGTCATCAGCCGGGTATCGCAGCCGAGAGACTCCAGGGCGTCCTGAAGGGCCAGGCCGTTCATCACGGTGGCAAGCATGCCCATGTAGTGAGCGGTTGCTTCGAGGATGGCCGAGTTGCCGGAGGTGAACTGCGCGCCGCGGAGGATGTTCCCGCCGCCCATGACGACGGCAATCTGGGCCCCGGTCTGGGCGGCCCGAACGGTCTGCCGGGCCAGGTGAACGACGGCATCCATGGCGATGCCACGTTCGCCGGGCCGGCAGAAACCTTCCCCGGAGATCTTGAGGATGACCCGCCTGGGGCGATTTTCGCCCTGGGGCCCCGACTGAGATGTCATTAAGCTACTCCTTGCCGACTTCCCAATGGACGAAGCGGACGATCTTGATTCCGCCGGACTTCGCGGCCTGGCTGACGGTCTGCTTGTCGTCCTTGACGAAGGGCTGCTCGTTGAGGCAACGTTCGGCGTAGAAGTTGCGCAGGCGTCCCTCAACCATCTTCTCGATGATCTTCTCGGGCTTGCCTTCGTGGCGAGCGGCCTCGGTGAGGATTTCCCGTTCCTTGGCAACCATGGCCTGATCGAGGTCCGCGACCGCGACCACCAGGGGACGCATGGCGGCCACATGCATGCAGATGTCTTTGGCCAAGGATGCGTTGCTGCCCTCGATCTGGAGCAGCACTCCCACACTGCCGTTGTGGTGCACGTATCCACCACAGGTCGCATCGATGCGGACGATGCGGTTCAGGCGGAAGACTTCCCGGATCCGGTTATTGAGGTCGTCGAACACGGTCCGAAGCGTCTTGGACGGTTCGGCCGGGGACGGCTGAGCGAGCAATTCGTCCGGGGTGGCGGCGCCGGGTCCGGTAGCGAGCTGACGGGCAAGGGCCTCGGCCAGAGCCACGAACTGCTCGTTGCTGGCCACGGGAGCCGATTCGCAGAGCAATTCGACCATCGCGGCCACACCGGCGCTGATGTCGGCATAGATCGCGATGCGGCCGGTCGACGTTTCGCGGTCAGCTCGTTTGTCCATCGTCTGTTTGCCGGCCTTGCGGAGCAATTCGATTGCGGCGTCTTCGTCGCCCGCCGCCTCCTGCAGGGCCTTTTTGCAGTCCATCATGGGCAAGCCCGTGCGCTCGCGAAGGGCTTTCACTGCTGCCGCGGTAATATCTGCCATCGAAGAACCTCCTCAGATTGGTCGCTTGGTCGTGGTATTCTGGTATCCATCAAGCCATGTGGAGCAGCCGGAAGGCGGGCACGACAGTCAACACGACTGGTGCATCCAGGCGTCTTTGGGATGAATTGAACCTCCGCCGCCTGTCGTATTCTCCGGCCAGTTCGCCTGGCTGAAATGTCACGTATCTCGAAGTCGATTCGGCCCTTCGCGGCACCGCCTGATGGCGGGCAGATCGGGCCGGGAAGGCAAAACACACTGCGGAGGGGAATCTGGACTCCGCCGAGTTGTGCCACCCGTCGGTCAGACTCGGCAAACCCGCTGGCGGGCGCACCGCATCCCGGCCGGAACGACCGCCCGCCCGCGGCTGGCAGCCTCCCCGCATCTGCGAGGGAAGGCGGACAAACGCTGGAGCTAGACCGCGGCCGCTTCGCCAGCACCTTCCGTCAGTTCCTGCCTTCGTTGTCCGGCTGCGGCCTTTCCGGCCAGGGCGGCGTCGGCCAGGAGCGACGAGATCAATTCGATCGAACGAATGCTGTCATCGTTGCCGGGGATGGGCAGGTCGACCTCATCCGGATCGCAATTGGTGTCGATCAAAGCCACGGTGGTGATGCCGAGTTTCTGGGCCTCGCGGATCGCGTTCTTCTCTTTCTTGGGGTCGATCACAACCAGGCATTCGGGGATACGATTCAGATTGCGGATACCGTTCAAGTTGCGGAACATCTTGCGGTATTCGCGATTGAGGGCCGACTGCATCTTCTTGGAATAAGTGGAGAGTTCGTCACCGGCCCGAAGGGCTTCCAGCTCTTCGAGGCGTCCGAGCCGGCTGCGGATCGTGCGGAAATTGGTCAAGGTGCCACCCAGCCAGCGATCGCTGACAAAGGGCATGCCGCAGCGAGTGGCCTGCTGTTCGATGGTTTCGGAGGCCTGACGTTTGGTGCCAACGAACAGTACCAGGCTGCCACCGGCGACGACCTGCTGGATGTACTTCCTGGCGCGGAGGAGGCCGCGAATGGTCTCTCGAACGTCAATGACGTGGATAAGGTTGCGGCGCCCGTAGATGTAGGGCCGCATCTTGGGGTTCCATCGACTGGCACGGTGGCCAAAATGAACACCCGCCTCAATCAGATCCTTCACGAGAACAGTAGCCACAGATTCGATCTCCTGGAGAGAACAGCACACCGGCCCAGGCCCCATTTCGGGTGGAAGGCACCCGCGGGATGTCCGGCGTTGGGAAACGCGTCGGTCGGGATTGGATACAGCCTGTGCGCCGGACCGTTCAGCGCAACAAGCCGTTTATGCTAACAGGTAGCGGGAAGGTGGTCAATCGTGCCCTGTTGCGGGCAAGTCGGATGCAGTCGGATGGGAGTAGATCGGCAGCCAGGACGGGCAGACTGTCGACTATCCGGTCAGGGCGGTGGAATCTCCCAGGCTTTCTTCTCCTGAGGCGGAAGTCGGGGCCAGGGGCTGAACTTGGGAAGCCGAAGGGCCGGACGCCAGAGGGCGGCAGCAGGAGCCGCCATGGCCATGGGCGCAGCGCCCGGCGCGGCTGGTCGCCGGCAGGGAAGAGTGCTTGGGGGCGCGGATCGCAGCGGGGCGATTGCGGCCGAGGCGGGACAAGAAAAGGCGAAGAGCCGCACTTGTGCAATCGTCGCAAGCACGGCTCTTCTAATGACTTATAAAAACTACCCGGCAAGGACTTGAACCTTGAACGAGGGAACCAAAATCCCTTGTGTTGCCATTACACCACCGGGTACCAGGTCACAGACCAAGGCCGACCTCAACCACGCATGTCGAGTTCGGCCCTGGGTCGCATTCAATCTATTGACTTGGTCCCGTTTCGGCAAGTGGGTCTCGGCCTTCAGATCAATCGGGGGTCCAGCCGTTGTGGTTCGGCCAGATGCCGCCGGTGGTCGGGTTGTACTGCCAGCCGCCAAGTGTACCGGTATGAGTCGTGGGAGCCTCCTCGTCTGTGGACGTCACCTTATTCGAGTTGTCAAAGGGATTGGCTGGGATGTCTCCATCCAGATAGGGGCCAAAGGGACCATCGTCGCTGGGATCGCCCGCGGCATCGGTCTTGATCAGCAACTGGGGCAGGCTGTCGCCAGTCAAGTCGTCGGGATACGCGCCGTGGTGGATCTTGTAGAGTTCGATCTGGGACCGCAGCGTGTGCGTGTTGAACTTCACGGCGCTCTGTTTCGCATCGGCAGTCGACGACGCGAACTGAGGTATCACGGTCGCCGCCAGGACGGCCATGATCACCACCACGATGAGCACTTCGATCAAGGTGAAGGCTTTGGTTTTCCGTACGATGCTCATGTCTAACTCATCCTTATTCGATGCCGATGGGACAGGTCAAGTTGTAGCTGGCTTTCGATTCGTTCGGTCCGTGAGGCCCGGTTTTGCGCGGGTGTGTCATTGCCCCTGCCCCAGAAGCGAGTGTTTCGGAGCGACTCCGAAAGCCCACTTGCTTCCCCGTGTCATGGATCGCCGTCCGGAGACAAGCATCCCGTTGGCCTTCGGCCACACGCGTACCGCCAACGACCGCACTAGAGTTAGTTACGTTGTATTTGGGCCCTCGTCAAGCAACGCCCCACGGCTGCCCCTGGGAACCGAAAAATCGGACGCGGACCCTGGCCGATTCGGGAAGGCCAGGCGTCCCAGCCGGACCACACCAGGCTACAGGCTCCCATCTCCGGGGGCCAGCAGCCCGGCTTTCGGATTGGCTCCAGCGGCCCGGCACGCGTCGAACCAGGCGATCTGGGGGTATGCCCAGTCTGCTGGATCGTCAGAACCGGAAAGACCCGCAGATTCACCGCGATTTGGGCAATTTCTCGAGGGCTTCTCTCCAGGACCATCCGCAATCAAGCCCCGAAGGGCGGTGTTTGACCGCGCCTCCCAGGCCTCGCGATCAACGTGGCTTCTGCAGGAGCGATGATCTCCTTGATCCCCAAAGTTTTCACACTCTGGGAAGGGGGGGAGGCTTATGCAGTTCCGAAGAAAAAGACTTCACAGGAATCACCACGCACGGAATATGGGATATTTCGGAGCTGTCGCTAATGTACGGAGTCTAGGTCGTCCGAAGAACACAAGGACGGAGAATCTCCGTCTAACCAGGCCCAGAGAGAATTGTGAGTCTTTTGAAGGAGGCAGAGGATGAGAAGTGCCCTTGGGGTGCCCCTGGTTGCCGTCCTCCTCGCGGCAATCGCGGCAAGTACAGCCGACGCCAGCTATTGCGGCGCGGCAAGGTATCGGCGATGTAGAGTTGCCTGCTGTGCAGACTACGTGTGCGCCAGGCAGCAATGCACCACCGTGATGAAGACGTGCCGAGAGGTCGTCTACGAAAAGCAGCAGTATACCTGCTACAAGACGTGCTACGATCGTGTTTGCGAGCCAAAGACGATCACATGCACCAAGTGGGTCCCGGAGACCTGCTACCGTGAATGCGAATACACGGTATGCAAACCGGTCTGGGAGACCTGCAAGAAGACGGTTCAGTACACGGTCTGCAAGCCCGTCTGGGAAACGCGGACCAAGGACATCTGCTACACCGTGTGCAAGCCGGTGTGGGAGACCCGCGAACGGACCTACACGGTGTGCAAGCCGGTGTGGGAGACCCGCGAGCGGACCTACACCGTGTGCAAGCCGGTGTGGGAGACCTGCACGAAAGAGATCCCGTACACGGTGTGCAAGCCGGTGTACGAGACCCGCGAGCGGACCTACACCGTGTGCAAGCCGGTGTGGGAGACCTGCACGAAAGAGATCCCGTACACGGTGTGCAAGCCGGTGTACGAGACCCGCGAGCGGACCTACACCGTGTGCAAGCCGGTGTGGGAGACC
>CAZLWV010000059.1:20464-41706 GCA_964563135.1 uncultured Planctomycetaceae bacterium | reverse complement strand
TGTTCATGTACATGATCCTGGGGGCCCAGTTCGAGAGCTTCGTGCACCCGATCACGATCCTGCTGGCTCTGCCGCTGACGCTGCCCTTTGCCCTGATTTCGCTGATCCTGCTGCGCACCAATCTGGACATCTACGCCATGTTTGGGCTGTTCATGCTGTTCGGGATCGTCAAGAAGAACGGCATCCTGCAGGTGGACTACACCAACGTGCTGCGTGGGCAAGGGCGGCCGCGCGACGAGGCCATCCTGGAGGCCAACCATACGCGGCTGCGGCCGATTCTGATGACCACCGTGATGTTGATCGCCGCCATGGTGCCGATCGCGCTGGGCCAGGGGCCCGGGGCCGCAAGCCGCGCCAGCCTGGCCAAGGTGATCCTGGGGGGGCAGGCCCTGTCGCTCCTTTTGACGCTGCTGGTCACGCCGGTCGCCTATTCGTACTGGGACGACTTCAGCGGGCTGTGGTGGCGTTTTGTCGCCTGGGCGACGCGCAAGCCGAGGGTGGTGGCCGAACCGGCCCCGGCTCTTGTTTCGGCCGGCAGCACGGCCCAACCGCAACTCTGAATAGACTTGCACGATTCCAAGAGATCCAGGCTCCGCCGCCACCCTTCGGGAGGCGGCTTCAAGAAGATGGCCCATTCTGGGAATCACGCAACCCGATTTAGGATCGGCGGCAATCCGGATCGCGGCCAACAGAAGCGGGAGGCAGCAGCAGGCCGGGACTTCAGGCAGGCACGCCGGCGCAAGGACGGTGCAGGCTTGGGGCAATCAGGTGGCCTGGTGAGCGATCTCACCGATGGCGAAGTTCTGGTTGCCGATCACGGCAAGCGGTGGCGGATGATGGCCCCTTGATCGGCGGACTCCGCCAGACGGGCGTAGAGGGCCAGGTAGCCGCTGGCAAATCGCAGCGGCGGCCGCTGCCACTGGGCCAGGCGGCTGCGGATCTCCTCGTCGCCGAGGTGCAGGTGCAGGCCGCGCTGCGGGATATCGATCGTGATCCTGTCGCCGTCGCGGACGGCGGCCAGGGGGCCGCCTTCGGCCGCCTCGGGCGAGATGTGGCCCACGAAGCAGCCATTGTTGGTTCCGGAGAATCGTCCATCGGTGACCACGGCGGTCTGGAGTGCCAGCCCGCGACCGTAGAGCAGTTTCATGGAGGTGTACATCTCGCGCATTCCAGGGCCGCCTTTGGGCCCTTCGTAGCGGATGACCACGACCTGGCCCGGCTGGACCTGGCCGTTGAGGATGGCCTGGTTGGCCGCTTCCTCACTGTCGAAACAGCTGGCGACTCCGGAGAAGACATGCTGGCGCGGGTCGATGGCCGCGGGCTTCGTGATCGCGGTGCGGGGGGCCAGGTTGCCGCGCAAGACCGCCAGCCCGCCCTGGGTGTTCCAGGGGGCGGCCAGAGGACGGATGATCTGCCGGTCCGCGGCGTGGACCCCGGTCACGTTTTCGGCCACGGTCCGGCCGGTCACGGTCAGGGCATCTCCATGCAGCAGTGGCAGAATTTCGTTCATGACCGCGGGCACTCCGCCGGCGGCATGGAAGTCGGGCACGTTGCAGGCCGCGGCGGGGTTCATCTTGGCCACGTGCGGCGTGGTTCGCGACAGCTCTTCCAGCACATCGATGGTGATCTGCCCGCACTCAGCCTCATAGGCGATGGCGGGGACGTGGAGGGCGAGGTTCGTGGAGCCTCCGATGGCCGTGCCGAGGCGGAAGGCGTTTTCGATTCCCTTGCGGTTGATGATCTGCCGGGCGGTGATCCGGTCGCGAACCAGGGCGACGATCTGCCGGCCCGACTCCTGT
Organism: uncultured Planctomycetaceae bacterium; assembly: GCA_964563135.1. GTDB lineage: Bacteria > Planctomycetota > Planctomycetia > Pirellulales > Thermoguttaceae > JAAYAY01. The sequence goes on along the minus strand of CAZLWV010000059.1, from coordinate 39,907 downwards.
GCGGAGCGCAGGCGAGCGGCGTGGGTGGCGGGAATGGTTGCCGAGCCCGGCAGGCACATGCCCAAGGCTTCCGCCACGCAGCACATCGTGTTGGCCGTGCCGAGGAACGAGCAGGAGCCGCAGGTGGGGGCCACGCGGTCTTCCAGGCGACGGTAGTCGGCAGGGTCGAGATTGCCGGCCTTGAGCATGCCCAGTCCCTCGGTCAGCGAGGTGAGGTCGGAGGCCCGGCCGTCAAACTCGCAGCCGCCTTCCATGGGCCCGCCGACCACGACGATCGCCGGCAGGTCCAGGCGGGCGGCGGCCATCAGCAGGCCGGGCACGATCTTGTCGCACGAGCCCAGCAGCACGACGGCATCGAGTTGGTGGGCCTGGACCATCATTTCCACGTCGTTGGCAATCAGCTCGCGTGTGGGCAGGATATAGTGCATGCCGACGTGGCCCTGGGCGATGCCGTCGCAGGCAGCGATCATGCCGAACTCGACCGGAGTGCCGCCCGCCTGGAGGACGCCTTGCTTGACGTACTCGGCCACCAACTGGAGGTTGTAGTGGCCGGGCACCACGCGGTTCCAGGAGTTGGCGATCCCGACCAGCGGCCGTTCCAGGTCATGGTCGCTGTAGCCCATCGACTTGTACACGGCCCGCTGGATGGACCAGTCGGGTCGGCGAAGGACGCGTTGGCTGCGCAGTTGCAGAGGGGGCTGGCTCATGGGATTCTGTCTTTCAACCTGCGTTTGCTGTTTCGGGTCGGCTAGGATGGGGGCCGGGCTTACAACGTCAAACAGTTTAGCATCTCGTCCGGCGGAGTCCACGCCCCGACTGGCTGCGGGCCTCCAGGAACGCCTGGGCTGCGGATCGCAAACGGCGCGGAACCGGATGGCTGGCGGTCCGGCTGCCAATCGCTATTGTGAACGGCCGTCTACAGTCAGCTTGACGATCCACTTCGTTCGAAAGGCGGGCAACTCGAGCAGGCTGCCAGGAACAGCACTACCCGCGACCGGCCGTGTATCGGCAAAGATTTCCGTTTGCAGTACTGGATGCTCATTCGGGGGATCGCCTGTTCTGCCATTCGCGAGGGCCACATACTGAACTTCGATCAGGATTTGGTGTGCGGCCATCTTCAGGCTCTTTGACAAGAAGCCTGGAAACAGCACAATGAAAGGCAGCCACTTGTCCGGCCGATCGCTCACCCAGGCGACAACCGGTAATTCAGGACGAACTGGGACGAACCCTCCGCAACTGTACCAGAGACCCCCAATGGAAGAGCAGCCAATCCGCTTCTATGATGACGACGGGACGGAGATCAATCCCGACCTGATTCCAAAGCCGAGCCTATGCAGCTTCTGCGCAAAGGACGATGATCCGGCAGAAGAGCCACTCTGCACTCTGAACCGATTCGACCAACAAGGCGAAGAGGAGTTCCGGTGCGACGCCTACGTTTCCAAGGAGACACAAAGGGAGAATTGAAGGGCCGTGGATGGCAACCGAGCCAGTATGGCTATGCTTGCCCACCAGGCGTTTCCATGGACGTTCATCGATCTCGACGGTGTTTCTCGGACGGTCTAAGGGGGCAGCTAAGCCGAATGTGACAGAATAGACGGCTCGCCGAGCAAACGGCACCGGGACGATCCCCGTGCCAGGTACGAAAGGAATGACCTGATGAGAAATATTCTTCCCGCGGTGGTGATGATGTCTCTGGTGGTTGTGGTGTCCGCGGCCGAACCTGGGAGATCCTCGGCACCGAGCGACGCGACTGCCGACGGCTATTACGGAATCTGGTATGCCATCCGCGGGTCATACGGCGGCGGGTTTGCGCTGTTTCCTTCCCAGCACTCACCGTCGGCCGTGTATCGGGCGGAAGTCAAGAAGACCTTCTTTGTCTATGGCGGTACCGTGCCCGGCAAGCAAGAGTTGCAGGCCATGGTATCCTACTACGATCACCAGCGCGGCGTGGTGCCGCGGCCTACGATCGTCCATGATTGGGGGAAGTACGATCTGAAGCCGGGTGGAATGTCCGATGGCCACCGGAATCCTACGATTTCAGTCGACGACCACGGCCGCGTGTGGGTCTTTGTGAGCGGTCACGGCGATACCGGTTACATCTACCGTGGCGAGGAGCCCTACAGCATCGAGAGCTTCAGGCAGGTTGCCGCCACGCCAATGACGTATCCCAACCCATGGTGGATTGCGGACAAGGGGCTGTTCCTGTTCTTGACGAAGTACGATCACAATCGCGAATCGTTCTGGATCACCAGCCCAGACGGCGAGAGTCTGGCCGACAGCCGGACATGGCAGGCACCGGGCCAACTGAATGCGTGGACGGTGGGGAGCGACGGCGATACATACGGGCACGGCAACTACCAGTTCACCGCGGCGCACGGCTCGCGAGTGGCCACGGCCATGAACAACTGGATCGGGCGGACGAGAGACCGTTCGAATCTGTTCTACCTGCAGAGCGACGACCTGGGCAAAACCTGGCAGACGGCGGGTGGCGAGGATTTTGTGCCGCCGATCCGCCAGGTGCAGTGCCCGCCGCTGGTCCGCGACTTCTGGGCCGAGCATTTGCAGGTCTACGTGCAGCACTTGACATTCGATGGCCAAGGGCGGCCGGCGATCTTGTTTCTGACTTCGCCCGCTGGTCAGACTGCCGAGGGACCTGGCGGCCCGCGGACTTGGACAATCGCCCATTGGACAGGCGAGCGCTGGGCCTTCCACCAGGTGACCACGTCGGCAAACAACTTCGACTGCGGATCGCTCTACATCGAAGAGGACGGAACGTGGCGAATCATCGGCTCGACGGAGCCCGGCCCGCAGGCATGGAAGACCGGCGGCGAAATCGCCATGTGGGCCAGCAGCGACCAAGGCGAGAGCTGGAAGAAGGTCAAGCAGCTGACCGAAGGCAGCAAATACAACCACTGCTACGTGCGGCGCCCCGTGGACGCCCATCCGGACTTCTACGGGCTCTGGGCCGACGGCGACGGCGACAAACCTTCGCCGTCGCAGCTTTACTTCTGCAGCAAGGCAGGTGAAGTGCGCGTGCTTCCGCAAGGGATGAGCGGCCAGTTCGCCCAACCGCAGAGCCTCGAGAAAAAGGTCACCCTCGTCGATCCCTGCGAGTCGCTGGTGAAATAGGCGATTGCCGAGGATCTCGGGGCGGCCGCCGACCGGTTCGGGCCGCGGAGCACAGAAGTCCGAGAATCCGCCGATAACTACCCCGTAGGTGCAATTTCCCGTTGGCTGCTGACACCGGCGTGAACAGTCACGTACGCCGTTACGCCGTCAATAGGAATCTACCCAAACGCGGCATTGGCAGTGCGGCAATGCCTGATCCAAGAGCGTTTGGAACGCGTCCGGCGATAGTAGACTGTTCCCTTCGCCAGTGCCGATCGAGACCTCGCGGAGGGCGGGCAGGCTCTTCAGGATGGGGATCAGTTCTTTGTCGGGGACAGCTTTGTCGATGGCCAGTCGCTCGAGCAGCCGGTGGCCGCCCAATCCCTTAAGATCGCCCGCAGGCCGCGGGTATTCGGAGAAGGCCAACGACCTGAGATTGGGAAAATGGGCGATGCGCTGGACGTCCCCAGAAGAAAGATATGTGCGGTTGAAGGTCAGTTCCTCGATCGTGCCCATGCCGTCCAAACGTTCCAGGAACACGTCGTGATGACGGGCGAAAAGAAAGACGATGCATTTCAGGTTCGGCAACTCGCGCAACCGGCCGAGCCGGGGATCGGAAAGATCGCCGCCCACGTAGAGATCGCGGACTCTGGCAGCACAGGCCGTGTCGGCCAACAACTCTTCGACAAACGCCGGATCGGGACTGACGAGGCAGTCGATTTTGCCCCGCCGAAGCTGATCCGCTTGATCCAGCATCCACGTGCGGTTCTGCCGGACCGAGTCGCGCTCGCACCAATCGCTGACGGGGATCTGAACGCCAATCGTCACAAGGATTCCGACAAAGCCAAACACGGCCATCCAGCCGAACCATTTCATCACGTGGCTGCCCGACGGCGATTCTGGTTCATCCGCGGGCACTGGCCCCTTTTCCGCGTCCTTTGTCGCCATGCGTGCGTGGTCCTCAGAACAGGTCCACGTCAAGCCGCTGCACGGCGTGAGGACCATGGAAGAAGAGTATCCAACCGAACAAGTCCTGATGCTCTCCCCAGAAATCACGGGCAGTACAATCCAGGTAATAACCATCCCTGCCGGGAGCGCCTTCGCTGTCGGTCCGGTAGTATTTTGTGCGATACTCTCGATAGTACGCCGGCAGCGGTTTCCCTCGCAATGCAACCAGTTCCGCTTCGTCCTTGGGGAGCTGCCCGGTTTGTGCGCGAATCGCCTCAATCTCTCCGGCCACCTGATGAAGCATGAGAATCAGTTGCCGTGTTTCCTGAACGGCTTCGCAGCGGGCGCGATGGCGGTGTATGGTGCATGCCGACACGGCAGGGACAATGATCGAGAACAGGACAACCATGCAGCCGGCACAGTTGCCGGCGCATCGTTTTCGATCCCTGACCGAGGCAACGAGAAAAACAAGGCCGGCGGGGAGCGTCAGCGCGAGGCCAGCAGCCGGCAGGAAATGGAGGATGCGCACCCACGGGTCACCGAGAGAAGGAGACGCCCACAAGCTCGCGCTCATTAGCACGCCGGCGGCAGCCCAGAGGACGATACCGATCACAGTCGCTCGGCCAAAACGGTGGAGAATCCAGCCCACCGTCCCAATCACAAGCCAGGATGCCAGCACAAGGACAGGGGCATGAAGCACGGGCGCGGCGGCCACTGCGACGACGCCCATCGCGCCAAGCCAGACCCACGGGCTTCGAAACCAATGTTCCTGATTCCGACGAAGACTGGTTGCCGACATTTCCCCACCTTGACTTCGTTGCCGGCGATTGTAGGCTTCCTGCTCGATGGACGCAAGACGCTCACTGGAGTGCTGGAGTGGCCACCCGCCAGGACTTCCGCTGGCGCGACCGGCTATGGACTGGGTGCCGGACAAGGAGTACAAACAGTGGCGCGGGCTATTTTGCCCGGTCGACGGCGATCCTTCGCACGGCAGGAGTGTTGGACGATTACCCCCGAGGTTGCCCATGTCTTCAATCACCTTGTTGCTGGTCCTATCGTCGTGGACGACGTCTGCTCCGCCGATCACGGTCGGCGCCACCAGACAGTTGTTCCTGGACGATTACCTCATCGCCTCCCAGCAGAACGTGTCGCGCCAAATCCATCCGGCGCGGAAGCATCCCGCCAACCCGGTACTGGAGCCCACGGAACCCTGGGAGGGCGATAGCGCCATCCTCTATGGTTCGGTGATCCGCGATGGCGACAAGTATCGGATGTGGTATTACGCCGGTGGGAATGTCGCCTATGCGGAGAGCGAGGACGGTCTGCGATGGCGGAAGCCGGGGTTGGGCGTGATTGCCCAGCAAGGGCGGGATACGAATCTGGTCGTCGCGCGTGGCAATGGGGAAGGATCGCAGGGCACGCTTCCGTACCTGTTGGAGAATTTCGGTGTCTTCCGCGACGATCGCGATGCCGACCCGACGGGCCGTTACAAGATGGGATACTTGAGCCTCCAGCGGGACTACACGGGACCCAAGCCGAGCCCGTTTCACCCCGGGCAGCGGCGGGGCCTCGGGGTGGCGGTCAGTCCGGACGGCATCCACTGGCGCCTCTACGAATCCTGGGCCACGCAGGCTACATGCGACGGCGCGACGCACTGGATGTACGACCCGGTCAGCCAGCGTTACCTGCTGTACGGGCGCACGAAGTTCGCCTCGCCCGAGGTGCTCGCAGCCGTGGCTGACAAGCCGTGGCTGCACTTCTGGGGCCGTTCGGTGATCCGCGCCGAGTCGAAGCCCGATGATTTTCTCCGCTGGGAACAGGTCGAGCCGAACTCGGGCGAACTGGTGCTCACGTCCGACCTCCAGGACCCGCCGGGTAGCGAGATCTATTCGATGATGGTATTTCCCTACGAGGGCATCTATATCGGCCTGGTGCAGATGTTCCACAAGGACCGCGACACCTGCCGCCTGGAACTCCAGCTTGCGGTCAGCCGTGATACGCGGCATTTCACCCGCGTCGGCGACCGAGCTCCGTTCATCTCCGTAGGCCCCCAAGGAAGTTGGGACCAGTACAACAACTCGATCGCGACCGGCCCACCACTGGAGGTCGGCAACGAGTTGCGGTTCTACTATGGGGGTCGAAGCGCTCCGCATTCGCCGTACAAGGCCGCAGGGGCTGTGAACCGCGGCTGCATTGGGCTGGCGACCGTCCCCCGCGATCGGTTTGCGTCGCTGTCAGCCGGCGAGCAGTCCGGCCAGATCCTGACCAGGCCCCTGAGACTCGATGGGAATGTCTTGCATCTGAACGCCAACGCTCACGCCGGTCGAGTGGCCATCGAGATGCTCGATGCGGGCGGGAATGTCGTCGCCCGGTCCAAGCCCATCACGTGCGATGCGACCGACATCGCTGTGGAGTGGGAATCGGGAGGGCTGGAGGGGAACGCATCGCCCGTGACGCTACGGATTCAGATGCAGCAGGCAGAGTTGTTCGCCCTGTGGTGTTCGCGGAACTGAGTGGCCGGGCAGAGTCCCGCCCGGCGCGGACGCCGTTCTTGGCAAGAGCATTGTTTCCGCACGCGAAATCGAATATCGGCACGGCAACGAGTGAATCGTCACTGAAAGTACCGGTCCCCGACACTGCCCAGGTGATGTCCAGTGGCCATTAGCAGTTCCCTTTCCATGTCCCTCGGTCGTACTCTTCGTGGGTCATTACGTGCCGGATGTAGACTTTCCCTCGGTTGAAATGAACCACGACGACGAGCCGGAACTTGTTCCCGGCAATGTTCGCAAAGACAAGTCCTGCAACATGTTACGCCAGCTGGGGACTGACGCCACAAGGGTCCGGTTTGATCCGGTCTTGCCGGCGCTCTTGCCGTAAGTGCTTATCCTGTCAACGAAAAAGGCCCGCTGACAAGTGTAGTCAACGAGCCTCTGCAAGAGCGGGAGACGGGATTTGAACCCGCGACTTCCAGCTTGGGAAGCTAGCACTCTGCCACTGAGTTACTCCCGCACGTGTGTCGTAAGCGCTTATCTAGTAGCAACTTACGCCGATCGCTTTGTGTTAACTTGGGTAACACTCCACCTCCTGGTCGGGACGCATTTCCAGGGACAATCGGGGACGCTCAAGGGACAATACACGGACAAACGACAGCACATTTCCGTTGCAATTCTCGTACGCCAAGGCGCTCCACAATTCTCCGTAGCTTAGCATGGGAGCAGTCAATCAGCAAGTACCTTCCGGCCCGACGCGGAGGTCGGCAGACTGCGGCGAATCTGCTGGTTCGGATCACTGTTTTCCCGAAGAGCGCACGAGGTACGGCTGGTGCCTATCCAGCGCCAAGTTCTTTTCTTGAAGGCCGTTCTGTCGTCCGGTTTTTGGCACTTTCCCGTGACAAGGCGGGTTGGAGAGTAGTCGGTTCGCATGTTGACCCCGGCGAATTGTGGCGCGGCGAACTACTGCCGCCGCCAAACAAACGCTTGAACGTGAGCGGCGGACCACGTCGAAACTGAGGGCAACGGTTACTGGCTGCCGCCACGTTAACCGTGTCGTTGGGCGTCTTAGAGGAAGGCATGAGCAGTAATCAGATCGACTACGACAGCGTTGCGGAAATCTATGACCTGTACGTGACGACAGACTACGATATCGCCTTTTTTCTGCACGAGACAGCGAATGTCGAGGGGCCGGTCCTGGAGTTGACCGCTGGCACAGGGCGGCTCTCGCTTGCGTTGATCCAGGCGGGGGTGCAATTGACCTGCGTCGATGGCTCTCGGGGGATGCTTGACGTCCTGTCTCGGAAACTGAGGGCTCGTGGTCTCAGCGCGGAAGTCGTGTATTGCGACGTCTGCCAGCTTGAGCTTCACCCACGCTTTCAGCTCGCGCTGCTGCCACTGCAGTCGTTCATGGAGATCCTAGGCGAAACGCGCCAGCGCCAAGCACTTTCGGCTGTGTTCGCGTGCTTGGCCCCGGGCGGCCGCTTCATCTGCACGATGCACAATCCCGCCGTGCGCCGAGCACAAGTCGATGGAACGTTACGCCTGGTTGGACGGTTCCCGACAGCGGACGGGAGCCTCGTCGTTTCCGGCTTCGAACTGGGTGGGCACCCGGTGGTGATGCGAACTCAGTTTTTCGAGTTCTTCGGCAATGACGGACGGTTGCGCTCGAAGCAGCTTCTGCCAATGGAGTTCGAATTCGTCGAAAAGGATCGTTTCGAGACCATGGCGCGCGACACGGGATTCCATGTCCTCGATCTCTATGGAAACTACGATCGCACTGCGTTCGATGCAGACAAGAGCCCGGTAATGATCTGGGTACTTCAAAAGGCCAGCGCCTGACCATCCGCTGCAACGGACGGGCCGCAAGGGGCTCGCCGCTGAACGGAATCGCCAGTTCCCGGCCGCCGTAGACACCGTGAACAGGTCGTTGAGAGTTGGGTCAGGGGCGATCTCGACCTTCCCGGCCATGCCTCAAGCTCACGGCACGCACTATCTACCGGGCAGGCGGGCTTCCTGCGCATTCATTCTTCGGCGATGGAGTCGAGCTGCTCCTTTCGCGGACGATTGCATTTCGCTCGGTTCAGAAGATAATGGGCCGATGCCCGGCGCCGAGCCGCAGCGAGTTGTACAGGGCGGCAGGGCCGCCAACCAATACGAGCTACCGCTCGAGCTAAAATGGCCTGCTCCCGATGGTCGCGGATCTTTGTGAAAAACTTCACGATCCTTGAGGTTAGTAGTACAGGGCGGCAGGGCCGCCAACCATACGAGCCAACGCTCGGATGCCAAGCAGCCTGCTTGCGTTGGTTGCGAATCTTTGTGGGAGATTTCACGATTTTTTTCACGTTCGTGGTACAGACAGCACTCAATCGTCCGAAACTTGGAGCAGACACATGTCCCATCGCATCCACGATCACCGGCAGGGCCTGCCAAGAGTGGCTTCCGCAGTCGTGCTGGCCCTGTGCATCGTTCCCGTCGTCCTGGCGGAATCGCCCACGAACACGGCGATCGTGCCGGTGCCCAAACTGGAGGACGACAGCTACGACTGGTACGCCCGCCACGAGGCGGTCCTGAAAACCAAGGATGAGGTCAACCCCGAGATCGTGATGATCGGCGACTCCATCACGCACTTCTGGGCGGGACCGCCCGAGACGCATATCCAGAGCGGGCCGCTGGCCTGGAAGGAACTCTTTGGCCAACGGCGAGTGCTGAACCTGGGTTTCGGCTGGGACCGCACCCAGAACGTCCTTTGGCGACTGGACCATGGCGAACTGGACGGCCTGCACCCACACTACGTCGTGATCAACATCGGCACCAACAACTTCTCCAGCACGTCCCACGCCCAGGCCAACACGCCTGCTGAGGTTGCCGAGGGGATCCGGGCCATCTGCGACCGGATCCGTGCGAAGTCACCGGAATCGCGGATCATCGTGATGGGTGTTCTCCCACGCGGCGCCAAGGCCGACGACCCTTTCCGCTCAAAGATCCTCGAGCTCAACAGGCTTCTGGCCGACTTCGGCAAGGCTTCCGGCATCGCCGTGCTCGACATCGGCCAGCGGTTTCTCTTGCCCACCGGCGAACTGCCGCGGAATCTGATGGGCGACTTTTGTCATCCGACGGAGGAAGGCTACGCGATCTGGGCCGCTGCCCTGAAGCCGCTGCTTCAAGACTCGGCCGACCTGTCTCCGCTTCCGGCGCCGGCCGTGCATGGCCAGCCGTCCGCTCCCGATCGGCCGGCGAAGAAACTGATCGAATACGGCTGGGACGTGCCCTATCCCGACCAGGTACGGAAAGACATCCGCAGCATGGAGGCAAGACCTTTTGACGGAGTGATATTCCGGCTGCGGGAATGGAACCACGCCTTCGACCCCCGCCCGTGGAAAGAAGCGGACCTCAAACCGCAAATGGAGGATCTGGCGGCCATCGAGTGGAAGACGTTTACCGACAACTTCCTCTGCCTGTACGCGGCCAACAACTGGAAGATGGATTGGTTCAACGACGAGCAGTGGAAGGGGATCACGGCCAACCTGCAGTGGACCGCGCGGGCGGCGAAGGCGGGCCGTTGCGTGGGCGTGGTTTTTGACCCGGAGCCGTACGGCGACAACCCGTGGGCCTATGCCGAGGGGCAGGGGCACAGTTTCGCCGAGGTGGAGGCCCAGGTCCGCCGGCGCGGGGCCCAGTTCATGAGCGCCCTGCAGACGGAAATGCCCGAGGTGCGAGTGCTGACCTTCTTCCACCAAAGCCTGTTTGCCGACCTGCTGGTCCGGCCCGATTTCGAGGACCGACAATTGCGGCTCTCCCGGCAGCACTGGGGACTGCTTTCCGCATTCTGGAACGGGGCGCTGGAGGCGGCCGCTCCCGGCGCGCGGATCATCGACGGCTACGAACTGGCCTACTACTTCACCGCCCGCGAGCCCTTCTATCAGGCCTACCACCGCATGAAGCAGAGTTCGCTCACCCTGGTGCCGCCGGAACTGCGGGCCAAGCATGCCGTCAACTTCCAGGCCGGGATGGCACTCTATATGGACCAGGTGCTGGGGCTCAGAGAGCCGGTGGAGAAGTACGTCAGCACCTACCTGACTGCCCAGGAGCGGGCACGCTGGTTTGAGCACAACGTCTACTACGCGCTGGCCACCAGCGACCAGTACGTGTGGTGCTACAGCGAACGGATGAACTGGTGGCAGAACCAGGTTCCCGAGGGGGCCGAGGACGCCATCCGCTCCGCCCGAAAGAAGCTTGCCGATGGCCAGCCGCTGGGTTTCGACATCGCCGACATTCTTTCCGCGGGCCAGAAGAAGCTGGACGAAGCGGCCGCAGCGAGCAAGTCGGCACCCAAATAACGGCCAAGTGGAAGTGGCGCCGGTCGCGGCGCAGTTATCCATCCGCCCCGGAGTCTCCATCTTAACGGAGTGCAGGGGTGGGCTGGTTGCGAGGTGCGGTCTTCCGGTCGGCAGTTTCGGACCTCGCGAGTTCCCCCATTTGGGGCTGTTTGCAGCAAATCGCCGTTGTTGGACCGGCAGCAAGTCCGTAGACTCCCCGAGCGTCGTCATGAGCGACGCTGCGATGCAGAGACCGGCCCAATACGGCGGGCGCGGTGCCGGCGCGGCTCCTGTGGGAGAAGGCGATCGGGCATCTGCATCCTGAAGGTCGGGTGTTGACGACGGCAACGCAAGAACACACTCCACGAGATGGCTGAGGCCTGTCGAGCGCAAGGAGGCGCCGGTGATTGGTTCCTGGCTGATGATGACATGGCTGGCGGTTGGGGCCGGACCGGATACGGTGGTTGTGTGCCCGGAGATGTTCCGGCCGGCTATGAGGAGCTGGGCCACTTACCGGGAGACGCAAGGGCACAGGCTTGCGTTCGTTTCCAACCAGGGCACGGTGGACGAGGTCCGGGCGGCGATCAGAAGGGCAGGGGAGGGGGGCACGATCAAGGCGGTTGTGCTGGTGGGCGACGCCAGGGTGGGGACGGGCATGACTGTGGCGGAGCGCGCTCGGGGCGTGCCGGTGGAGTGGGCGAAATCCGAAGTGACCGTACTCCTCGGATCCGAGCCGCACATCGGCACCGACCAGTGGTGCGGCGATCTGGACGGCGACGGCGTGCCGGAGGTGGCCGTCGGACGTCTGACGGCCGACACGGCTGAAGAACTCGAGGTGATGACCGGCAAGATTCTGGCCTACGAACGGTCTGGCGACTATGGTCCGTGGCGGCGGCGGCTGGAGTTTGTGGCGGGGGCAGGCGGATTCGGGGCCGTGGCGGATCGGATCATCGAGGGGACTGCGCGCACGTTTCTGACACGAACGATCGGGGCCGACTACGACGTGCTGATGACTTACGGGAGCTGGCGAAGCCCCTTCTGTCCGGATCCCCGGCGATTCCGGGAAGCGACGATCCGGTCACTCAACGAGGGTTGCCAGTTCTGGATCTATATGGGTCACGGCTATCACGTCGAACTGGCGCCGGTGCCGACGCCCGGGGGCGAGTTTCCGGTTCTCTCGGTGGCCGATGCCGCGAGGCTGGAGTGCCAGCAGGGATTGCCCATTGCGCTGTTCATGTCGTGCTATGCGGGAGCTTTTGATGCCTACGACGATTGCCTGGCGGAGGAGATGCTCCGCGCGCCGGGAGGTCCGGTGGCGGTGGTTGCCGCCAGCCGCACGACGATGCCCTACGCCATGGGGGTGATGGCCATGGAACTGGCCAGGCAGACCCTGGATGGGCCGGCCGAAACCCTGGGCGAGGCGGTACTGGCCGCCAAGCGGCAGTTGCTGGCTGAGGGAAAGGCGGCCGGTCGGGAGCGGGAAATGCTCGATTCGGTGGCCGGCGTGATCAGCCCCCTGCCCGGCAAGCTGGCGGAGGAGCGGCACGAACACGTATTGCTGTTCAATCTGCTGGGGGATCCGCTGCTGAGGCTGCGGCGGCCCCGACCGATCAAGCTGGCGGTGCCCGAAAGCGCCGTGCCTGGCGACACGGTCAAGATCGGCGGCTTGTGCGAGGTAGACGGACGGGCGACCGTCGAACTGGTTGTGCCGCGGGACCGGTTCGTTGCGGCACCGGTGCGGCGAGCCGAGTTTCCCGAATTGCCGGCGGACTGGGATGCGTTTCAGAGCGACTACACACGGGCAAACGATCGGCGGCTGGCCTCGGCGGAGACGGAAGTCTGCGGCGGCAAGCTCGACACACGGCTGCTCGTTCCGAGCCACGCCCGCGGCGAGTGCTTTGTGCGGGTCTACGTCGAAGGGACAGACAACTACGCCATGGGAGCGGTAGCCCTCTCGGTCGGCCCGATTGCCGTGGCCGAAAAACCCAAGGGCGGCGCCACGCGGTAGCAGGCCGACTACGGCCCGGTTGCCGGTGCCAGGGGGCCGATGTACTTTCGGGCGACGACCAGGTGATCCCACCAGACCTTGCTGGTGCCCTTCTCGGGCTGCGACATGTAGCGATAGAGCCAGACGCCGTTGATGTTGAGCTCCGGCGTGTTTCGCCAGGCGAAGCCGGGGAACGGTTTGCCCCCCTCGATGGGAACGCCCTTGCCCTGGTCGTAGTCCCAGGCTATGCCGGGGCCGGTGGCGTAGGGTTTGAACTTGTCGAAGGTCCAGGTGCCGGCCGAGGGAAACCCCTTGCCCAGGTAGCTGGTGACCTGGCCGTTGCGGGTGCGGCTGAGGCGGCCGTCGAGCCAGTAGGCCTGCTCGCCGTTGGTATCGCCGATGTCGTTCATCTTGACCATGATTTCCAGACAGATCCACTTCTCTCGGAGTACCGGGCGGTGGGGCGTGCCGACCTCAAACGTGTTGCCCCAGGTCTGGCCGCGAGGGGGACTGCCGCCCATGTTCTGCCAGTAGCTGTAGAAGTACCAGGTGGTGAAGAAGCCCGGTTCGACCTGGGTGCTCCAGCGGGCGTCGCCCAGGGGCCGCTCTCCCGCGCCGCCTTGTGGCCAGGGGGTGGGCGGGGAGAAACCCACCAGGCCGCTGCCGTAGTGGTGGATCGGGGCGTGCTCCTCGTTGAACTTCATGTAGAAGCGGAAGAAGAGCTGGTCGTAGCCATAGCCGCCGCCGGCATTCTTGATCCGGCGGTACAGATTGCCCCCGTCCGTGTAGCCCTCGGTGCCTCCGGCCACGCGGGCAAGAAGGAGCGACTGCCGGCCGGCGCTTCCCGGCGCGACCTCGTTGGAGATGGACATGATGGGCCTGCCGGACACCGCTTCCCAGCGGCTGCAGATCTCCTCGATCGAGCCCTCGAAGGACTCGACGAAAACAACATCCGTATCCTTCTCGATTCCCACGTCTCCCGGGTACCTGGCGGCGATACCGCCGGCACCTTCAGGAAGCGGAGGAGTCGGACGGGGCTCGACGGTCACGGCCGACGCCTGAGGACCGGCCAGGGAGGCATCGGCCGGGAAAACACGCTGGTTTGCCGCAAGGCCGACGGCCATGACGCCGAGCAAGAATGCCCGGAGCGACGGGAATGGATGGTGGGCTACAGATTCCATAGTCATTTGACCGGTATCGGATCCGTGTGAAGGTGCCAGCAACTGTTGGGGCAATCCTGGCCAACCAAGAGAGCGATCTGCTTGGCGGAGACTTCATGGCCAGGAACTCGGGGCCTGGACGACCCCGATCATTATACTCCTCCGGGGCAACCGAGAAGCTCCGACGCCATACCGATCGGCACATCCGATACGACCCATCCGCGATTGCCTCGGTTTTCCACGATCGGGAACGTATCTGCAACGTAATTTTGAGTATCTCTTGTTTTGCGGGTTTTCCAGGGACGTACCCATTCGGAGTGTTTTGGGCGAGTCATTCGGTATGGACGAGAGGCAGTGGTCCGGCAGGGACCAGACTAAGAGCGATCGCCGCGAGGGGGGCACGCGTATGGCGCTGGTATTGGCCGGGATCGACTGGTTCATACCGGCAGCGGTTCGCGGCAACGGCGCCGACATGCTGCGCCGTTGCCGGCTGGTTGTGGCGTTTGGCTGGACACTGTTTGTCCTGGCCGTCACGTTTGCGGGCATCTATGCCCTGATGGGGCATACGGTGCTCTGGCTGGCGCACGCAGCGGGGGCGACGGTTGGGCTGGCCGTATTGTACATCCTGCGGCGGACCGGGTCATGCTTCGCGGCGGGGAACCTGCTGGCGGCGGTTTTTTTCTGTGTGCTGACGATATCGGTTTGCCGCGAAGGGGGGAACGGCTCGATGTCGCTTCCCTGGTACGCCGCGGTGCCGGTGGTAGCGCTGGCCACGGCCGGGCAGCGTTCGGCCGTTGTCTGGCTGGCGGGCACGCTCTTTTCGCTGGGCGTGTTCCGCGCGCTGGACTACTACGGATACGTGTTCTGGAACGATCTGACGACCGAGCATTACCTGGTCGTGTCGCTGCTGTCGATGGCGTGCCTCAACACGCTGATGTTCAGCCTGGTCTTCCTGTACGAGACTGCGAAGAGCCACGCGATGGCCGAACTGAAGTCTGCGGAGGACCGGCTGCTACGCGAGAAGGAATTCTCGGATTCGGTGATTGACAGTCTGCCCGGCGCGTTTGTGATCTGCGACAGAGACGGGCGGATCCTGCGATGGAACCGCGAATTCGAACGTTTTTCGGGATACGCCGCGGAGGAACTGTCGCGCAGGCTCGCGATCGATTTTCTCGGCCGGGGAGACCGGGAAGCAGGCGCTAGGGGAATCGAACAGACGCTGACCGAGGGGCAATGCAGCGTGGAGGGCTGCCTGACCGCGAAAGGGGGGCAGGCGGTGCCTCACGTACTCAGCGGAAGGCGGATTGAAATTGACGGCCGGCCGCACTGGATCGGGCTGGGGTTCGATATCAGCCATCGCAAGCGGATCGAGGAAGCGCTGCGGGCCAGCGAGGAGCGATTCCGGCGGTTCGCGGTGGCTTCGAGCTATGGCTTGGGGATGGGCGATCTTGCAGGGCATATCGTGTTCACGAATGCTGCGCTGCTTCGAATCGTCGAGGAGGAGAGCGAGGAGTCGTTTTCTGCCAATACGCTATTCGACTACTATCTCCCCGAGGATGCCATGCGGCTGAAGGAGGAGATTTTACCGATCGTGCTGGAGAAAGGGCAGTGGTCGGGCGAAATCGCCTTGCTTTCGGCCAAGGGCAACCTCATCGCCACGGAGCAGTGCATCTTCCAGATCCGCGACGAGGATGGCCAGTACCGAATGCTCGGCAATATCGTCACCGACATCACTGCGCGGAAATGCGCCGAGGCGGCGATGGAGAAACGCCTCGTCGCATTGACACGGCCTCTCGAAGACGGCGAGGGGATCACCTTCGAGGAGCTTTTCAACCTGGCAGATATCCAGCGTCTTCAGGACGAGTTTGCCAGGGCAACGGGCGTGGCGTCGCTGATTACCGCGCCAGACGGGACCCCGATCACCACCCCCAGCAACTTCACGCGTCTATGCCGCGATGTCGTGCGCCGATCGGAGACAGGTTGTCTGCGATGCACTCAATCGGACATGGCACTGGGAGGGGTCCACCCAGGTGGGCCGATCATTCAGACCTGCCTCAGCGCGGGGCTATGGGACGCCGGGACCTCGATCATGGTGGGAGGGAAACACATTGCCAACTGGGTCATCGGCCAGGTGAGAGACGATCGCCAGACCGAGGAGGATATACGCCGGTATGCCCGCGAGATCGGGAGCGATGAAGCGTTGATGGTGGAAGCCTTCCGCGAAGTGCCGACGATGTCGCACGAGCGTTTCCGGCAGGTTGCGCAGGTGCTGTACACCCTGGCCAGCCAACTCTCCGACATGGCCTACCAGAACCTGCAGCAGGCCCGGTTCATCACCGAGCGGAAGCGGTTTGAAGACGAACTGGCCCGGGCCAAGGACGATGCCGAGGCGGCCACGCAGGTCAAGAGCGAGTTTCTCGCCAACATGAGCCACGAGATCCGCACGCCCATGACGGCGATTCTCGGGTTTTCCGACCTGCTCATGGAGGGGCAGTTGGAGCGGAAGCATCTGGAAGCGGCGGCGACCATTCGCCGCAACGGCGAGTACCTTCTCCAGATCATCAACGATATTCTGGACCTCTCGAAGATCGAGGCGGGAAGGCTGGATGTCGAGCAGGTTCCCTGTTCGCCGATCGCGATTCTTCACGAGGTCGTCTCCCTGGTGCGCGGCCGGGCTCACGAGAAGAACCTGCCGCTGGAGATCGAAGTGGACGGGTCGCTGCCCGGCCGGATCCAAACCGATCCGGTTCGGCTCCGGCAAATCCTCATCAACCTCGTCAGCAACGCGGTGAAGTTCACCCACAGGGGCCGGGTCCTGGTGGCGGCGCGGATGCTGGATGCGGGGGCCGACATGCCGAGACTGCAGGTCGACGTGATCGATTCGGGCATCGGGATGTCGCAGGAGCAGATTACCAAGTTGTTCCGCCCATTCACCCAGGTCGATTCCTCGACCACCCGCCGCTACGGCGGCACGGGACTGGGGCTGGCCATCAGCAAGCGGCTGGCGGAAAGCCTGGGGGGCGATATTGCCGTCCAGAGCGTTCTCGGGGAGGGGACGAAGTTCACGCTTACGGTGACCGGCGGCGCGGTGGCACCGGAAACGAACCGGGCCGATGAATCTCCGGTCTCGGCCGGCCCTTGCGCCGCGCCGGTCGGCCCCGTCGCAGCCAGCGGTTACCGCGTACTGCTGGCGGAGGATGGGCCGGATAACCAGCGGCTGATTGCGCTGGTGCTGCAAAAGGAATCGATCGAAGTCGTCGTGGCCGACAACGGCAAGGAGGCCTACGAGTCTGCCCTGGCGGCGCGGGAGGAGGGCAGGCCGTTCGACGTGATCCTGATGGATATGCAGATGCCCGTCATGGACGGCTACCTCGCCACGACGAAGTTGCGGGAGGCGGGGTACTCCGGGCCGATCATTGCGGTGACGGCCCATGCCATGAGCACGGACCGGGAAAAGTGCCTCAACGCCGGGTGCGACGACTACATGGCCAAGCCGATCAACCACCAGGATCTGGTTGCCCTGGTGATGGCACACGCATCTGGGCAGAAACGACACTGCCAGGTGTAGCCGCGGGAACGGCCCGCTCCCGATTCTGTTCTTTCGTTTGCCGCCGTGGTATGATTCCGGCTGCCTCCGGAAAGAAGGACCGAGGAGCGAAATCGCGGCGCCCGTAGCGGCCTGAGCTGGGCGATCGGCTGTCCGCACGGCCTTCTTCATCCGGGCGTCCTGCCGAATTCCTTGACCTTGAGGGCCTGCTTCCATGAGAACCCGCACGATCACGAGCGTCTTGTTGTCTCTTGGCCTCCTTGCTGCCGCCGGCGAAGTTGCGGCCAAGACGATTTATGTCTCTCCTTCCGGCAACGACGCCTGGTCCGGCGGGCTGGCCGAGCCCAAGGCCGACGGTACCGACGGGCCGGTCGCCACGCTCCAGCGAGCTCGCGACCTGATCCGCCTCGAGAAGGCCGCCGGTCCTCTGGCCGAACCGGTGCGAGTGATCGTTGCCGACGGGCTGTACACGATTTGTGAGCCTTTCACCCTCACACCGCTCGACAGCGGCAGCGAGAGATGCCCGATCAGCTACGAAAGTGCGCCGGGGGCCAAGCCCGTGGTATCGGGAGGGCGGGTCCTTGCCGGCTTCGAACCGGCCGACGGCGGGATCTGGAGACTGCAGATCCCCGAGGTGGCGGCCGGAACGTGGTATTTCGAGCAGTTGACCGTGGATGGCCAGCGGGCTGTGCGGGCGAGGACTCCGAACCGGTTCTACGACTTCATGGGCGAAACGGTCGAAGTGCCCGTCGACGGGCAGCCCGGCAAGTTCCGCCGGACGACGGAAGTTCGTCCGGAAACGCTCGAGCCGCTCCGAGGGCTGAGCGAGGCACAACTGAAGGACGTTACGCTCGTGGCGTTGCACAAATGGTGCATCACCCGGCGATTTCTCTCCGAGATCGACCCCAAGGCCAATGCGATCATCACCGTCGGCGAGCAGCTTCCCGGCTATTCCGGCTGGCCCACCAACACGCAGTTCTACCTGGAAAATTTCCGACCGGCGCTCGACAGCCCCGGCGAGTGGTTCCTCAGCCGCGAAGGGACCTTGTTCTATATGCCGCTGCCGGGTCAAGATATGGCCAAGGCCCAGGTCGTTGCGCCGGTTGCTGCCAAACTGCTGGTGATCCAGGGGCAACCGGAACAAGGCAAATTCGTCGAACACCTGACAATCAAGGGGCTTTCCTTCCAGCACAGTTCCTTTCCCCTTCCGGCTCACGGCTACGCGCCGTACCAGGCCGCCTACACCACCGAGGCAGCCGTGATGGCCGACGGGGCGCGAAACGTCGCGATCGTCGACTGCGAAATTCTCCACACGGGCGACTATGGTGTGTGGTTCCGCCGCGGCTGCCGCAATTGCCGACTCGAGCGCTGCTGCCTTGCGGACCTGGGTTCGGGGGGCGTGCGGATCGGTGAGGGCGAAATTCGGGGAAACGATGCAGAACGGACCGATCATATTACTGTCGACAACAACATCATCCACTGCGGGGGCCGGACGAATATGGAGGCGGTCGGTATCTGGATCGGCCAGAGCGGCGACAATTCGGTCACGCACAACGACATCGGCGACTTCTACTACACGGGCATCTCGGCCGGCTGGCGCTGGGGATATAGCGACAGCCTGGCAAAGAACAATCGCATCTGTTTCAACCACGTGCACCACATCGGCCAGGGTGTTCTGAGCGACATGGGAGGCATCTACACACTCGGCCCGTCAGAAGGCACCGTGGTGGGAAACAACGTCTTCCACGACATCTACGCCTACACCTACGGCGGCTGGGGGCTCTATACCGATGAGGGAAGCACCGGCATCACGATGGAAAACAACCTGGTGTACAACACGAAGACCGGCAGCTTCCACCAGCACTACGGCAAGGAGAACGTGATC
>CAZLWV010000059.1:0-20454 GCA_964563135.1 uncultured Planctomycetaceae bacterium | reverse complement strand
TGTCGAAGAACATCTTTCCTTCACTTTCGAGCGCAACATCGTCTACTGGAAGACCGGCGAACTCCTGGGCGGCCCCTGGGACCGGGTCAAGGTGAAGGTGGACCAGAACTGCTACTTCCACGCGGCGGGCGGGCCCGTCAAATTCGTGGGCCGGGATCTCGCGGAGTGGCAGAAGCTCGGCTACGATCAGCACTCGATTGTTGCCGATCCGCTGTTTGTCGACGCGGAGCACAACGACTACCGGCTCAAGCCCGATTCGCCGGCCCTCAAGATCGGGTTCGTGCCGTTCGACTTCAGCCAGGCGGGCGTGTACGGCGACGCCGAGTGGGTCAAGCGAGCGGCCGAGGCGAAGATGCCGGCTCTGGAATTGCCCCCCGGGCCGCCCCCGGTTACAATCCGCGACGACTTCGAAAGATCGCCGGTCGGCAGCCGGCCCAAGACGGCCCAGGTCTACACGGAGGGGCTTGGCGATACGATCGAAGTCACGGCCGAAAAGGCCGCCGAGGGAAAGAACTCGCTCAAGATCGCCGATGCGGCAGGGCTGAAGTTTTCCTACGACCCCCACTTCGTTTACGACCCGAACCACACGGAGGGTGTCACCACCTGCAAGTTCGACCTCCTCGTCGAACCTCGGGTCAAAATCAACTACGAATGGCGCGACTGGCGCGGGTCGCCCTACCAGATCGGGCCCAACCTGAGCATCGATCAGGGACGGCTCGCGGCCGGCGGAAAGGCGCTCCTGGACCTGCCGCCAGACCAGTGGGTGCGGTTCGAGGTTGCAGCCGACCTTGGGCCAGACAATTCCGGCAAGTGGGACCTGACGGTCACACCGGTGGGAAAGGAGCCCCAGCAGTTCAAGCAGCTTGCCAACGGCGGCGCCAAGTTCGAGCAGCTCACCTGGCTCGGGTTCACGAGCAATGCCGTTTCGGAGAGCGTTTTCTACGTCGACAATCTGTCGATCGAGAATCACTGACGGCTGATGCTGCTACAGCAGCCCGGCCAGTTCTGCCTTCGCCCGGTCGCTCGGTTCCCGCAGCACGATCTTGCGAGGGGCAACGAGGGCCGCGATCTGCCTGACGTCGAATGCTTCCAGCAATCCGAAGCAGAATAGTTCGGGTAGTTGGTCCACGCCCCGGTTGTTCTCCAGAATCTCCTTCAGGCTCCCGAGTGCCCCCGACAACTCGACACCCGCGATCGCCTCGGTTTCCTGCCCCGCCGCGACCAGTGCGGTCACACCCATACGAGGTCCCACGGCCACGAGTCTGACCGGTTTTCCGCCGTTGGCCGCAGCAGCCCAACGGGCAACCGCCGCCAGTTGGCCGGTCTCGATCCCCAGGGGGCGGTCACCGATCGCCGAGGTGAGGAGGGAGAAGAGCATCGACTCGCTGGGAGCCGATTTTCCCACACCCGTCACATCCACCGTCACAACGCGGTGGCCGTCCACCGCCAGCCGCTCGACCTCGGCGGCGAGCTTCTCGTAGCCATCGTCGCCGACGAGAACGGCCGTTGCGGTTGCTTCTTGGGGAACGACCTCGACACAGGGCAGATTCCACGGGCCGCACTTCAGTTTCCAGCTACGCACGGTCAAGTCCGCACATGCCTGTTGGCCTGTCTCGGTGGCATCCACCTTATAAGACTTGAACCGAACCAGTTCGGCGAGCCGGGACCTTTTGGGCTGCTGCCAGGCTGCGGCTCCCTTGAGGTCAGCCGGTACGGCCGGCTCGAGAGGCAGCGTCTTGGCCAGCGCCAAGGCCAGGGTGTTGAAGTCTTCGTTCTTCTCGGGCAGTTCGACAAAGAGCTGGTCGGCCGTCTTGATTTCGTTCTCCGAAGGGATCTCCTTGACGTCGAACTCGGGGCGGCCGCCGTAGAAATGGTCGCGCAGCATCCGGTAGAGGGCCTCGCGATTGTCCTGCTCGTAGTTGTGTGTACCCGGATCGTAGTTGATGTGGGACCGCAGGCAGTCTTTCTTTCCAAACAGTTCGAAGGCTGGAAAGGCCGCATCCAGGAGCGGCTGGAGGGCGTACTTGGCCTCGAAGCAGCAGTCGTCGTCCTGGTTGTAGATGAGCAGGGTAGGGCGGGGGGCCATCATGGCGGTCAGGTGGGTGTAGTCGACGATTGTGGCCAGATCGCAGGGCGTTTGTTCGGAGTCGCCCAGGTCCTTGAGATGTTCCGTCCGCGTCACGAAGCTCGAATAGCCGGCCACCGGCACCGACAGCCTGACCCGTGGATCGAGCGAGCTGATCGTGATCGTCTGCCAGCCGCCGCCGGACAGGCCCGTGACGGCCAGTCGATCGGGATCGGCATGTTCGAGGCCGAGGAGGATGTCGAGGCCCCGTTTCATCGCCAGGTAGAAAGGGGCCAGTCCGCTCGTGCCGCAGAGGTCGAGCTGGTTCATGCGGTAATGCTGAAATCCGTCGGTCCGCAACTGCCCCATGCCGAGCCACTCGACATTCAGGGCCAACATGCCGCGTTTTGCCTGGTTGATGCAGCGAAGTTGCTTGGGATGATACTCCTTCCCCTCGGGGCTGTGGCCGTTGACGTTGAGAATCACGGGCACCTTGCCTTCGAGCTTCTCGGGCTCGTAGAGGAGGGCGGCGGTCCACATGCCGGGGAGCACCTCGTAACGGAGCTTCTTGATGCGATAGCCGGGTCCGCCCTCGATCGTGTCGAGCCACTGGACCTGCGCCGGGGCGTCGCGCCATTGGGCCGCCTGGCCCCGGAAGACGACGCCACGCAGCACGCTTTCGCGGAGCCGGTCGGCCTCCTCCGTCCACGCGTCGGCCGAGGAGAGTGCGGGCATCTTGGGGATGCGGGCCACGCAGTACAACTGGACATCGATCAGGGCCTGGTCGGCCTGGAAAACTGGGCTCGCCAGTAGAGCTTGAAGCTCAGACGGTTCGGCCGCCCGGAGGGCCGTAACCCAGAACGTCCAGATCACGGCTGCTGTGGCCAGCTTTCGCGAGATGGAGTGAATCATGCGTTACCCCCTGTTTGGTGCATCGCTTTGGGTACGGATTGGCTGGTTCTCAGCCTAGCGGCTGCGGAAGATCAAGGCAACCATCGCTAGGATTCGAATCCTCCGGAGGTTATATTGCCCTGCTGAGATCCGAATTCCGGCCGGTTCCATTACGAGGAGTGAAATCCATGGCAGACGGGATTGCAGTCGTCCGAGACGCGGCGGGTGTGCTGGTTCTCGCGGTCCTTCTCTGCATGTTTCCCGGGCCTGCTGGTTCCCAGGAAACCGGGCAAGGTTGGCTTGCCGACTCTGCCAAGGTCGAGTCGCTCCAGGCCCGTGAGCAGGCGAGGAAGGGCAAGATCAACTATCGGGAGGAGAACGTTCCGGAGTACACGCTGCCGGATCCGTTCGAACTGCTCGATGGAACGAAGGTCGACAGCGTGGAACTCTGGCAGACCAGACGCCGGCCGGAGATTCTCGAACTGTTCCGTAAGCACGTTTACGGACGAGCGCCTGTCGGGCGTCCTGAGGGGATGACGATGGACGTCTTCGATCTCGACGCCAATGCCATGGACGGGGCGGCGACGCGCAAGCAGGTGAAGATCAACTTCACCGGCAAAGAGGACGGTCTTACGATGAAGCTGGTGCTGTTCCTCCCCAACAAGGCCCCCAAGCCGGTGCCCACGTTTCTCCTGATCTGCAACCGCGACCCCGAGAACATCGATCCGACGCGGAAGACCGAGATGCCCTTCTGGCCGGCCGAACAGGTGATCGCCCGGGGCTATGGGATCGCCGCCTTCTACAACGGTGACGTCGACCCGGACAAACACGACGAGTTCAAGAACGGCGTTCACGGGCTGTTCGACAAGCCGGGCGAGCGCCCCGCCGACGCCTGGGGGACGATCGCCGCCTGGGCCTGGGGCGCGAGCCGGGCGATGGACTACTTTGAGACGGACGATGCGGTCGATGCCCGGCGGGTCGCCGTGGTCGGACACTCCCGGGGTGGCAAAACGGCCCTCTGGGCAGGGGCCGAGGACGAACGGTTTGCCATGGTCGTGTCGAACGATTCCGGCTGTGGCGGAGCGGCGCTCTCGCGGCGCTGCTACGGTGAAACGGTAGCGCAGATCAATCGCTCGTTTCCCCACTGGTTCTGCGAGAACTTCAAGAAGTACAACGACAAGGAGGCCGAACTGCCCGTGGACCAGCACATGCTCATGGCCCTGGTGGCGCCGCGACTGCTGTGCGTGGCCAGCGCCGACGAGGATCTCTGGGCCGATCCCCGGGGCGAGTTCCTCTCGGCGGTCGGAGCAGGCCCGGTGTACGGGCTGTTTGGTCTGGAGGGCCTGGGAACGGCCGAGATGCCGGCGCTCGATCAGCCGGTGCAGAAGGGCAACATCAGCTATCACATTCGCAGCGGCGGCCACGGGCTGACCGAATACGACTGGCAGCAGTACATGAACTTTGCGGACAAGCACTGGCGGGAGTAGACGGCTACACACGAGTTGATCCACTGGCGACCGCGGCGGATGCCGCCGCAGAGAACGATGACGAAAGGTATCCCATGAGACTATCGGCGATCTCCACGAAACAACTGCTGATCCTGGCGGCTCTGGTCCTGGCTCCGCAATCGACAACCGGCGCGCAGTCGCCGGCTGCTTCTCCAGCACGGCGCGAGATCAAGGTTCTCGGCATCGGGAACAGTTTCACCGTCAACGCGTTCAACGTCCTGGCACCGATGGGGGCCCGCAGCGAGAAGTACCGCCTCACGCTCGGCGGGGCGACTATCGGCGGCTGCTCAATGGAGAAACACATGCGGCTGGCGAAGCTGCACGAGGGCGATCCCGACAATCCGGAAGGGAAACCGTACTCCCTGACGGCCACCGGCCAGGACGGCAAGAAGACGCGCACCCAGGTGGGCCTCCGCGAGTACCTCACCGCCGACGCCTGGGATATCGTGACGATCCAGCAGGTGAGCGCTCAGAGCCCCAATATCGAGACGTTCCGTCCCTACGCGAAAGAACTCTACGACTACATCAGGAAGTACGCCCCGCAGGCGGAGGTCGTGATGCACCAGACCTGGGCCTATCGGGTCGACGGAGATTTCGACAAGGTGTTTCCCGACAAGCCCGGTTACGGCCAGAAGGAGATGTATCGCGACCTGGACGCAGCCTACCGCACGATCGCCGCGGAACTTGGCATTCGCGTGATCCCGGTGGGGACTGCATTTCAGTTGGCTCGTGAAGTCCGCCCGTTCGTACCCGACGGTGACATCGATCTGTCGACGTTCACGCCGCCGAATCTTCCCAACCAGAAAAACTCGCTCTGCGTGGGCTACTATTGGAGCAACACCGAACCGAAACAACTTCGCTGCGACAGCCACCATGCGGGAGTTCAAGGTGAGTACCTGGCCGCGGCCGTCTGGTTCGAGTTTCTCACCGGGGCCAACGCCCACGCGGAAGGCATCCGGGTGGGAAAGATAGCCGAGGAAGACGCGAGATTCCTCAGCGGAATTGCCCACCAAGTGGTTGCGGAAGGCAAACGGCCAGCGGTGAAGTAACAGGCGATCTGCGGCGGCATGGGGCTGCCGAATTCTCGGCAAACGCCGGGAGGCCATCGCTGCGTCAACTTAGCGATCCAATCGCCGAACGCCCGTCCAGGCGGTCAGGCGTCATACCCGCCGGGGTTCTCCGACTGCCAGTGCCAGGCGTCGGCTGTCATCGCCTCCAGGCCCAGCGTGGCCTTCCAGCCGAGTTTCTCCCGTGCGAGCGTGGGATCGGCGTAGCAGGCGGCCACGTCGCCGGGTCGCCGGGGGACGATTTCGTAGGGGATGGTCCGGCCGCTGGCCCTGGCAAAGGCCTCGATCACCTCCAGCACGCTGGCCCCGTTTCCCGTCCCCAGGTTGTAGGTGAAAAGCCCTGCCTCTCGGGCATGGGTATCGAGGGCCGCCACGTGTCCCTGGGCCAAGTCGACCACATGGATGTAGTCGCGCACGCCCGTGCCGTCGCGGGTGGGGTAGTCGTTGCCGAAGACCGATACTTTCGGCCGCCGTCCGACTGCAACCTGGGCCACGAACGGCATGAGGTTGTTGGGGATGCCCTGCGGGTCCTCGCCGATCAGACCCGACGGATGGGCGCCCACCGGGTTGAAATACCGCAAGAGCACCAGGCTCCAGCGGGGATCGGCGACCGCCAGATCGCGGAGAATCTCCTCGATGAACAGCTTGCTGCGACCATAGGGATTCGTGGCACTGAGCGGGGCCGTCTCGGGGATCGGCAACTGTTGGGGATCGCCGTAGACGGTCGCAGACGAACTGAAAACGAGGGAGCGAACGCCGGTCTTGTCCATCGCCTTCAGCAGGCTGACCGTTCCTCCCACGTTGTTCTCATAGTAGTCGAGCGGGATCGAAACCGATTCCCCCACAGCCTTGAGCCCCGCAAAATGGATCACCGCCTCGATCCGCTCGTCGACGAGGAGCTTTTCCACTAGCGCCTGGTTGCGGATGTCTCCCTCGTAGAACGGCAGGTTCCGGCCGGTGATGTGGGCCAGCCGCCCCAGCACGGCCCGCTTGCTGTTGTGGAGATTGTCGAGAATGACGGGATCGTACCCCGCCTCGAGCAGGCTGATCGAGGTGTGGCTGCCGATGTAGCCCGTGCCACCGGTGACAAGAATTCGCATGATCGTTGCCTCGTCCGTCAGGCCGTGATCCCCTTGGTCAGGTACATGAAGGCCGTCTCCAGGTTGATTTCGTCTTCCTTGAAGGTCTTGATCCTGAAACCTTTCTGGACCAGGATCGTTGCCAGGTCGCTGTAGTCCTCGACCCCTTCGCCCAGCGTTACCAGCAGGGTTCCTTCCTTTTGCTCGATCTTGGTGACCGACTTCTGTTCCCGGAGCAGGCTGGCTGCGGCGTTCTGGTCGCCCACCACGTCGATCACCAGCACCGGGGACTGGCGCACCCGCCGCATGACCTCGGCCACCTCGGCCGATACCAGCAGTTCGCCGCGTTCGATGATCCCGACCTTGTTGCAGATGTCGGCCAGTTCCGGCAGGATGTGGCTGGAGACCATGATTGTCTTGCCCAGCTTGCGGAGTTCCTTGAGGAGTCCGCGGATCTCAATTCTGGCCCGCGGGTCCAGGCCGCTGGCCGGCTCATCGAGCAGCAGCACCTGGGGGTCGTGGAGGAGCACGCGGGCCAGCCCGAGCCGTTGCGTCATGCCGCGGGAAAGGCTGGTGACGAAGGCGTTGCGTTTGTATCCCAGGTCGACCATGTCGAGCATCTCGTTGCACTTCTTCCGCCTGGCCTCTCCCTTGATGCGGTAGGCCGCTGCGAAGAACTCGAGGTACTCGATGACCTTCATGTCGTCGTACACGCCGAAGAAGTCGGGCATGTAGCCGATGAGGCGGCGGATCTCTTTCGGATGCGTGTAGATCGAGTACCCGCACACGGTCGCCTCGCCCACTGTCGGCTGCAACAGCGTGGCGAGAATCCGCATCGTCGTCGTCTTGCCCGAGCCGTTCGGCCCGATGAACCCGAACAGATCCCCTTCGGCGAGGTCCAGGTTCAGGCTGTTGATTGCCTTCAGGTCGCCGTACGCCTTGGTCAGGTCTCTGGTTTGAATCATGGCCTCTGTCTACTATCTTTGGAGAACACTGAAAGACTCGCGATGGGCGGGAGCAGGCCATCTCCGCCGAGCGGCGGCTCGCGACCAGTCTCCGGTCGGTGCCCGCCGGCGGTCCTGCCGCCTACCTTGCATCGGGCGTCACGGGCAGGACGAATCGCAGCAGAACGGTGTGTTTCTCGCGGACCGGCACGTTTTCTCCTTCGCGGGTAAGCGAAACCTGCACATCCGCCGGCAGACCGCGACTCTCACCGGCAGCCGTATCGGCCGCGGCGAGCCTGGCCACCAGCACCGCGCGGTTCGGCTGCAGCAGGCCGCTCATGTCGACGAAGCCCTGGTAGGAATTCGCCAGATGCGTGTATGGGCGTCCGCCGGCCGCTTCGAAAAAAGTCATGGCGCGGAGGATGTACTGCGGGTCGGTGCTCTCGATGCCGTAACGGGTGGCCTGCTGCGTGGTCCGTTCCTCTTCCTTGTCGAAAACCAGCTTCTGGCCGGTGAGGAAACTGGCCAGTTCGCGCCGGGGCAGCGCCGGACCGATGCGCACATCCTGCCCCGGAGTCAAAGTTCCCAGTTCGTAGACCCAGTTGCCGTAGACCAGCAGGCAGTTGGCCAGAGGAGCTTTGAACCGGCTGACGAGGTGGCCCGAAGGAATCGGTCCGGTCTCTTCGAGGCTGCACTGGAATGTCGATTCCGTCTTGCCGCTCCAGCGCGCGGTGAGGCTCTTGCTCGACCAGACCTGCAGCGGCAGTTGGGCAAGTTGGCTGTTGCCGTCCTGGAAGTCGTAGGGTTCCGGCCAGATCGTTGGGGGTGGAGTCTTGGGATCCATTCCTCCCAGGGCCGGCCCCGGCAGTCCCAGCCATCCCAGCACCGGCCGGAAACCTTCTGCCGGCGCACCTTGCCGGCCTCGCATACCGAAACGCACGTCCACCCGGCTGGTCTGGGGGCTGAACAAGTTCGCCCAGGCCGTGCCGCGAAACTCGCCGCTTTCCACGTCGACGTCGATCAGGCTCGCCTGGTTGACGAGGAACTGGTCCCCCTTGGTGTGGCGGGCGACCACGTATGCCAGCACGCAGAACAGGACCACGAGGATCGGGAAGGTAACCCACGTCAGCTCCATCCGCCGCACGATCTTCCGCAGCAGGAAGTAGTCTCCGGGCCCAACCAGAAGGAGATAGAGCACGATGGCCGCCACGACCAGCCCGAACGGAATCCGCCACACGCCCTGAAACTGGTCCAGGGCGCTGCGCAACTGGCCGGCGAGGTCCGAATAGCCGAAATGGCGGATCGTCTTGTCGTTCTCGGTTTCCTCGATCGGTTTGTCGGGCCAGCCCAGCAGTCGGGCCACCAGTTTGGGCCGCGCACCCCACTCGGCCAGCGGCCCCCGGTCCAGATCCGATGCCAGAAACATCACCTGGCCGAATCCCCACACCCGATCGACGATCAGGGGGACATTTCCCTCTCGCCTGCGAACCATTCCCTGGATGTCTGTCAACTGGGCTACCGGGAGCGACTGGCCGCCGCCCAGGAGAGTCTCGTTGCTGTCGGCAAATCGCTCCAGCTCGCGGGCCTGGTGAAGGCCGACGGTCTTTGCGAACTTGCCCGGCACCAGGTTCTGCAGGGGGCCGTGGGCGCCGAAGAGCTGTTCTCCGTGCTCGCCGGCGGTGATCAGGAGGCGGCCGCCATGGCGGACCCACTGGGAGATCGCTTTCACACGCGCGTCGCCTGCCTTCAGACCGGTGTAGCAGTCCATATCCGTTCCGGAGAGCACAACCAGGCTCGCTCCTTCGTAACCCAGCCACCAGTCCGGCAGGTCCGCCGCCTTCGTGAGTTCGACCAGCCTGGTCTGTTTTTCCGGCGACTCGCGCATCTGGGCGATCGCGTCGCCGATTCCCAAGGCAGCCGTACCGACCACGACCACCAGCCGCTGGTCCGATTGCAGGGCGGCAGGGATTGTCTTTTCCGTGGGTTCGTCCACGGCCTCGAAGGTCCGTTCGGCCACGGCCGCGCCGGCCCGCGAGACGCGCACGGTCAAGGGAGAGCGGACCCGGCCAAAGCGAGCGTAGACGACGATCGACTCCGGGGCAGGGGAGGGCAGGGGAGCGGAAACGCGGGACGGAACGCCGTCGCCGTCGGGCACGATCAGGCTGACTTCGGCGCCGCCGAGTTCTGCGTCCGGGGCGAAACAAACCCGCACAGGCGTCCAGAGACCCGCTTTGTAGGCGCCGGCAAACCCGACCTCGACCCTTGCGATGGCCTCGGAGTCACCGCATACCGTGCCGATCGACAGCAGCAGAATCAGAAGAGAAGCGAATGCCTTGCGGCTCATGGTTTCCCCGCATCGGGACACGTGCATACGAACTGACCACAGCCGGGGCATCCCGAGCCGTACTTCCTGTGGATGGCCGCGGAAAGATCCACTCCTGCCACATTGGCGATCGTGGTCAGCCAGGCCAGCACATCGGCGAATTCTCCCGATTTTTCTTCCAGGGTGCCGTTGCGCAGGGCGGATGCCAGTTCTCCCACCTCTTCCATGAACCACATGAATGTTCCGTCGACACCCCGCTCGGTGTCCTTGCGGAAGTACATGTTGCGGATGAGTTGCTGGAAATCGGCCAGGGAAACGCCGTTGGCCGGCACGGGCGCCCCGGCCTCGGGAGCAGTTGGGTTGTCACAATTCACGGTCGGTCCGTTGCCTCCAGCAATTCCTTGAATGCGGCCGCTCCGGGACGATCCAGAGCCGCACCACCGAGCGGAGCCAGAACCGCCCGTGCTTCCTCTTTCCGTCCCAGCGCCAGAAGAGTTTCTGCCAGGGCGAGCTGCAGGTCCACGTTGTCCGGCTCCAGACGTACAGCCGCCTCCAGCTCACGAAGCGCCATCTTTCGATTATGACGACCGATCAGCGCTTCGGCAAACGCCTTGTGGAGTTCTGCGTCATTTACGTCGATCTGGATCGCCTGGTTCGCCCATTTGACCGCTTCGGCGTAATCCCCGCTTTTGAGGGCCTTTTGGGCCAGCTTCTTGCGGGTGGCCACATCGCCGGTATCGGTTTCCGCCAGCAGTGCCATGACCTGGGTTTCCCTGGTCTGGTCCCCCTGCCCCTGGTAGGTTCGTTGCAGTAGCCGCAGCCAGGTCGGGTTGTTTGGATTGTGCCGCCTTCCGAGCCGGTAGAGACGTTCCGCTTCGGCGAACTGGCGAGCTTTGAGCTGCAGTCCGGCCAGCAGGTTGACGACCTTCAGGTCCGGCGACTGCTCATCCAGGCAGTCTTCCAGCAGGGCGGCTGCCACCTCCGGCCGTCCGGCCTGCACGTGGAGCCGAGCCGCGACATAGGTGGCCCGGGGATGCTTGGGCGACAGTTCCAGCCCCCTTCTGGCCTCGCTCAACGCCTCCCTGAGGGCCCCGCGCTGGAGATAGGCGTGGGCCAGGTCGGCCGCCAGATCCGCGTCGTCCGGCTTCTGGCGGGCGGCCGCCAGCAGTTCGGCGAAGGTCCGCTCGAGCTGCGGCTTGAGGTCGGCCATTGCGCCGGCCACCTCCCGCACGTACTGTCGGTAGCCGCGTTCGAACTCTTCTCGCGGCACGGCGAAGACCCGCTGGAGCGCCTCGTCCGTGGTCAGACCCTCCGAGTAGGCCTGCAGCAGGTCCCGCAGCACCTGGTCGCTTCGTCCCCGGAGCATGAATTCCACATACAGCTCTGCCTGGCAGTAGGCCAGGGCCTGGTCTTCTCCCTTCTCCGGCCGCGTGAACCCCAGGTTGATGCTGGAGAGGTCCAGCAGCGTATCGGCGGCCTCGCGGCGGACCAAGAGCGGGTTCCAAGGGAGCGGCCGCGGTTTCCCCTCGCACCAGACTGCCAGGCCTTCCGTGTACCAGTGCGGGATCCGGTAGCCGGTCTGCTGGAGCGTGACGACGTGGACCATTTCGTGGCGCAGCGTTTCGGCCCAGTTGTATTTCAGGCCCAGCGTTGGATCGTTCGGCGAGACCATCACGACAATATCCCCCGTGCTGGCCGCCACCGGTCCCACGTAGGGAAGCCCCGTCATCCGCGTGCCGAACCATTGGGCCCCGGGTACGCCTCGCGCCTCGTTCAGCACCTCGACCAGCGGGGGCTTGGGCGGGGTGAAGCCGAACAATCTGCACAGATTCGGGTAATCGTTGGTCAGCAGTTCGGCCACGTAGCTTGCCAAGAGGCCGTCACGGCGATCGTCGTAGCGGAGCACACACCCGGCCGTCTCCTGCGTCTTCAGCCCGTCGAGAACCTCCAGGAGTTCCAGCATGTTGCTCGTCCGCACGTTGAACGGGTCGCAGTCGAAGGCCTGGCGAAAGAGGTGTCTGGCCTCGGTTTCGTGTCCCATCAGCATCTGGATCTGGCCGAAGGCGGCAGCCAGCCGCGGTTCACCGGGAGAGGCCTTGATTGCGGATGTGAGCAGCAACGTTGCTTCGGGCTTGCGGTGGTGGATGCCAAGCCAGTCGGCGGCGGCCAGCCAGCAGTCGTCGGCCTGGGGATTCTGTCTGAGAACCTGGTTCAGAATCGCCTTGGCCTGCGATCCTTCTTCCTGCCACCGGTCCCCTTCCGATACGATCCTGGCCGCCAGCAGCCGCCCGAGCGTTTCTTCCGAGAGCGGGTCGGCCGGAAGCGCGCTGTTTTCGAGCAGTTCCAGGGCCTTGTCGAACTGGCTGTTGAGCCAGGCGATATCCGCCTTCACCCGCAGCGCTCCAGCGTGGTTGGGGTTGATTTCCAGGGCACGCAGGGCAGAGGCTTCGGCTTCTTCCACTTTATGCCCCAGCAGCAATACTTCGGCCAACGCCGCATGGGCGTCGGCTGCCTGGGGATTGATCTGGAGCGCTGCCCGGAACTGCTTCGCCGCGTCTGCCTGGTTGTACTTCTCCAGCAGGAGTCGCCCCGCATCGTGGTGGGCCTGCCAGAAGTCTGGCGCCAGGGCAAGAATGTCCGGGTAGAAGGCCGTCGTAAGAAATCGGAACTGATCGGCGGCCGAATTCCACGCCGCGTGCCGGGCGGCCGCCAGTCCGATCCAGCGGAGTGTTTCGGCGTCGGCGATCTTCGACTCGTTGTGCAGCTTCACCAGACGCTCGCAGATTGCCGCCGCCTGTTTGCGGCGGCCAGCGGTCCGGTCGAGTTCGGCCTGGACCCAGAGGGCCGCAACACAGGACGGCTCGCGATCCAGCACATCGCGGATGAGCCGTTCGGCCTCCTTCCGCTCGCCCCGTTGGAAAGCCATCCTTGCGGCCTCGGCATCGACCGCTGCATCCTTGCCGATCCAGGGTTCCAGGGCCGCCTGGGCCTGCACTAGCTTGCCCTGTGCCGCACGAGTCATGGCCAGTCCCAGGGCCGCGGCGGGTGACAGGGAGGCCTCGCGGGAAAAGGCCTCCTCGGCCTCGGCATATTTCCCTGTCCTCAGGAAGTGGACCGCCTCGGGAGCCGCGGCGTGAAGGTGAGATTGGGAGGCCAGCGGCAACAGAAGGATGCCGAGAACAAGCGTCGCACCGCCAGGGAGTCTTCCCTTCATCGTTGCCCCCTCCACACCTCGAACCGGAGTTCTGGAAGCCTGGAATACCGGGTCAGGTCAGGCTACGTCTTCTGCACAGCATTCTACCGTTTCATGATTCCAGGATCTCTTGCCGTTCCTTCCCCCAGCAGCCAGTCGACCACCTGCACCAGCCCGTCCTCACCCTGGCTGGGGGCGATCCGGTCTGCCGCCGCCTTCACCTCGGCAACCGCGTTTCCCATGGCGATTCCCAGCCCCGCGCCGCGGATCATGGGGATATCGTTCACGTCATCCCCCACGGCGCAGATGGCCTCATCGGGCACGTTCCAGCCGGCCGCCAACCGGCGGACCGCCGACCATTTGGTCACGCCCCGCGGGGCGAATTCGCACATGTAGCCGGTGTAGCGGGGGCTGCGGAGCACGTGGCTGGAGAGGTTGCCGTTGAGCAGAGCACGGAGCGTCTGATCAAGCTCGCGCATCTGTTCTTCCGTCCCCATGGCGAAGCCGTTGAACACGCCGGGGGGCGGACTTCGCACCAGGTCGGGACACAGGCAGCCGCTTCCCGGATTGAGCCGCAGATACTCCGACAATTCGGGTCCTTCGACTTTCTCCCGGGGCATGTAGTAGTCGAAGCCCTGGTCGTAGGTGTCGGCACAGAGGATCGGATCATAGCCTTCCGCATCCAGGATTCTTACGATCTGGCGGAGCACCTGGTCGGGAAACACGCTGCAATAGTGCGTCTTGTGCGTCCGCGGGCATTTCACCAAGGCCCCGCTCGCCGTGATGAGCGGCACCTCGATGCCCAGCGGTTCCACCAGATGCAAGGTTCGCGAGTACCGCCGACCGGTTGCCAGGATCACGTGGATTCCGGCCTCGCCGGCCCGCAGCAGCGCGTCGCGCGTTGCCGCCGTGAGTTGCTCCTCCCGGTCGACGAGCGTCCCGTCGATATCGACTGCCAGGACCCGGTACGGCAGATCCACGGTAACGTCCCTCAGCCTTTCCGTTGCGTTGTTCGCTGTTCCCACTTCTCGCTCTACTCTTTGCCCTTCAACGCCGCCGCGGCTCGGTCCTGTTCCCGCTCGAGGTAACCCCGCCCCTGGCGGATCGTGATCGGATCCCAGGGAAGCGGTTCGTCCATGCGGTAGGGGCGGTGGATGATCGCATCCACGTCGACCTGCTGCTCGCGGAGGGTGTCCCACCACAACCTCTTGCGGATCTGGTCGCTCCAGGCGTCGAATCGGGCACCCGCTCGCCATGCCGCCTCGATCACCGCGCCCAGGCGCCGGTCGCCGCGGCAGAAAACGGCTTCCAGCAGGCTCGTCTCGATGTCGTGGCACTTGATGGTGACCGTTCGCAGCCGCCTCCGCTGGTACAGCCGTTCCCTCGCCTCGCGAAAATACTCGCGCGGGGGCATCGAGTTCCACTGGTAGGGAGTATGGGGCTTGGGCACGAAGTTGGAAACGTTGGCTACCACCTGCACCAGCCGCCCGTGGACCGAACGGCCCAGCCGGGAAATGTCTTCCGCCAGATCGATGATCCCGTCCAGGTCGGCTGCCGTCTCTCCTGGCAGTCCGCACATGAAGTACAGTTTCACCTGCTGGAAACCGTTTTCGAAAGCCTTCCGGCAGCCCGCCAGCAGATCTTCGTTCTTGATCGCTTTTCCGATCTGCTGCCGCATGTCATCGCGGGCCACCTCGGGGGCCAGCGTCAGGCCGGAGTGGCGATCGGTGTTCATCAGCTCCCCCACCACCTGGAGCTGCTCATTCACTCGCAGGCTCGGCACGCCGATGCTTACGCCCAACGGCCGGAATACCGTCTGTAGCCGCTGCATGAGTTCCGCGAAATGCGGGTAGTCGCTGGTTGAGAGCGAGAGCAGCGAGATCTCGTTGTAGCCCGTGTTGCGATACGTCTGGAGCGCCGCTTCGACGATCGTGTCGACCGCTCGCAGTCGCAGCGGCCGCTTGATCGTGGTCGCCTGGCAGAATCGGCACCGCCAGGGGCAGCCCCGCATGATCTCGATGGCGATCCGGTCGTGAACGCACTCGATGTTGGGCACCACCGGTCTGGTCGGCAGCGGCAGCCCGTCCAGGTCTTCGACCACCGCCGGGCGGATCGGTCCGGCCGGCCGGCCCTCGATGGCCACGGGGGCGCCGGCCCGGCCGTCGCTCCCGTACTGGGGCCGGTAGCAGGTGGGCGCGTAGACAAACGGCAACCGGCCTGCCAGATCCTTGATCGCCTCCGCTCGCGACAATCCTGAACGCTTCAGCTCCAGCCAGGCGTCGCAAACCGCGGGCAGGCTCTCCTCGCCGTCGCCGATCACGAACAGGTCGATGAATCTCGCCATCGGCTCTGGATTCTGCGCGCACGGTCCCCCGGCGAT
Source organism: uncultured Planctomycetaceae bacterium (assembly GCA_964563135.1). Taxonomy (GTDB): domain Bacteria; phylum Planctomycetota; class Planctomycetia; order Pirellulales; family Thermoguttaceae; genus JAAYAY01. The sequence continues at coordinate 5,004 of CAZLWV010000059.1, read as the reverse complement.
CACCAGGGGCATCTGGAGCGTTCGTTCGTCGGCCGCCAGCGGGATCCGTCCCAGGTCCAGGATCGTCAACACGTTGCTGTAGCACAGGTCGTGCTGCAGGCTGAAGCCCAGCACGTCGAACTGGGACAGCGGAGTGAACGTTTCCAGGCTGTAGAGCGGGAGCTTCTCCTGGCGGAGCAGCGTCTCCATGTCCGGCCAGGGGGCATAGACCCGTTCGCACGCCCAGTCCTCCCGGCGGTTCATCGCCGCGTAGAGCACCTGCATCCCGTGGTTGCTCATGCCGATCGCATAAGTGTCGGGAAAAGCCAGGCAGAGCTTGCCTTGCACTCCGCGGTGGTCTTTTGCAGCGGCATGCAATTCGCCGCCAAGGTACTGGCCGGGGGTTTGCACGCGGGGCAGCAGTCGTCGGACCACCTGGTCCTTCAGGGTTTGGTTCAGCATGAAAAGCCTTGACTGGCAGGAGGAACGGCGCTGCCAGCCTTCAAGTTCTCGTGTCCCTTCGGCCGTTTGGAGCAGCACGATTGCCGGTCCGAAGGTGCGGGTGGGGGGGCGGTGGAGTGGGATCGTGAGTCCAGGCATCTGCGCGTGCCGACACTCAACCCCCCTTCGACCGCCTGCCGACCTTTCCGGTTCCTTCACCTCGCTGGAGTATCGTAGACCTTCATTATTGCACGTCCCCCCCAATAGAAACAGGACCGGCCGACTTGGGGGGCGAGGTCCTTGTTGAAACGGCCGCGGGCGTGCGATAGGCTGTCCGTGCAGATATCCAGACCGTCCACTCAGGAACCGAGACCATGTTCACGCGTACGATGCTTCTTTCTACAGCGATTGCGATCTCCGGGATCAGTTTGCAGACAGACGCCGGAGAACCGGCCCCGATCGACCTGGGCAACCGCCGGGAGCTCCTGGTCGACCATTTTCTGATCGACCGGCTCGACAACGTGCGGCTCGTTCTCAACCGCCCTCGCGACGAGGGGCCCGTCATCCGGTTCGATGCGCCCTGGGAGGGGCTCTTCTGCGGTTACGCGACGATCATCAAGGACGGCGACCGATTTCTCGCCTATTACCGCGGGCGGCCCGAGGCCGGCGCCGACGGCGATCCCGGCGAGGTCTACTGCCTGGCCGAGTCTCAGGACGGCATCCGGTGGACCAAGCCGCAGCTTGACCTGTTTCCGATGCCGGGGCACGCGACGAACAACATCATCCTTGCCAATGCGGCACCTTGCACTCACAACTTCTCTCCCCTGCTCGACACCCGCCCCGGCACACCGGCCGCCGAGCGGTTCAAGGCCCTGGGCGGGACGATGGAGAGCGGGCTGGTGGCCTGGACTTCTCCCGACGGGGTCCACTGGAAGAAGCTCCGCCAGGAGGCCGTTCTCACCAAACCGATGGTTCCCTTCCCCTATATGTTCGACTCCCAGAACCTGGCCTTCTGGTCGACTACGGAACAGAAATATGTCTGCTACTTCCGCGTGTTCAACGACGGCATTCGCCGCATCTGCCGCACCACGAGCGACGATTTCCTCACCTGGGCCCAGCCCGTTCTGATGGAATATGAACAGAACGGCCAGCCCGCCCCGATCGAACACCTCTACACGAACCAGACCCACCCCTACTTCCGCGCACCCCACATCTACGTGGCCACGGCCGCCCGCTTCATGCCGGGCCGGCAGGTGCTGACCGAAGCGGAGGCCAAGGCCATCCACGTCAACCCCAAGTACTTCAACGACACGTCGGACGCCGTCCTCCTGACCACCCGCGGCGGCAGTGTTTACCAGCGTACGTTCCTCGGCGGCTTCATCCGGCCGGGAATCGGGGCCACCAACTGGGTTTCGCGCACAAACTATCCGGCGCTGAACATCGTCCAGACCGGCGCGACCGAGATGTCGCTCTATGTGAACCAGGACTACGCCCAGCCCACAGCCCATCTTCGCCGCTATTCGATGCGGCTCGACGGCCTGGCCTCCGCCCAGGCCGAATACGCCGGCGGCGAGCTAGTGACCAAACCCCTCACCTTTGCCGGCAAACGCCTCTCGATCAATTTTGCCACCTCCGCCCCGGGCGGCATCCGCGTTGAGATTCAGACGGCCGATGGCAAGCCGATCCGCGGCTTTGCCCTCGACGACTGCCGCGAGCAGATCGGCAACGAGATCGACCGCATTGTGGCCTGGAAAGGCGGCAACGACGTCTCCTCCCTTGCCGGCCAACCCGTCCGCCTACGTTTCGCAATGAAAGACGCCGATCTCTACGCCCTCCAGTTCCAAGAGTAGTGACGCCCCCGCCTGAGTCCAGGTTTCAGCCTGCCGCCTGAGTCCGGAAAAAGGAAGAATGAAGGGAAACACGGATCGTCACCCGGTCTTCGCCTGTCGCCCGGTATCGCGCCGATAACTCGAAGTCGCGTGCCGTGCCCGGTACCCACATTCCCGGCGGGCTGCTGGATTAGCGTCGATTGGTGCAGATTAGTGTTCCCAGACAAATTATCTCGGAGAAACACGATGCCTCGATTGTCAACGCTGTTGGTCTTCCTTGCTTCCGTCATCGGCGTTGCGACATCGTCCGCTGCGGCCGAAGACACGTTCCGTGTCGCCACTTTCCAGGCCGACGTCACGCCTCCCCTCGGCAGTCTCCTCTACACCGGCCCGATCGAAACCATCGAGCATCCTCTGCTGGCCAAGGGCATTGTGATCGAGGCTGGCGGCAAACGCTACGTCCTCTGTGCCGTCGACTGGTGCGTGATGCTGAGCACCACCCACGCGATGTTTCGTAGCAAGGTGGCGGCGGCCGCCCAGACCGACCTGCTCAACGTGGCCGTCCACTGCGTCCACCAGCATACCGCCCCACCTCACGATGCCGGCGCCCAGCAGCTCCTGGAGAAGCAGAAGAACCCGCCCCCCTATCGCAGCTTGAAAGACCTGGAAGACATCACCGACCGGTTGGCCGCGGAGGTCAAAGTGTCGCTTGCCCGGTTCCAGCCTTTCAACTCGGTCGGCACGGGCGAGGCTAAGGTTGACCGGGTGGCGGCCATCCGCCGAGTGTTTACCGGCGACGGAACGCTGCTCACCCGCTGGAGCGCCTGCACCGATCCCGAGCTGCGAGCCATGCCCGAGGGACCGATCGACCCGATGCTCAAGACGGTCACGCTGGCCCTGGGTGAGAAGCCCATCGTCCGCATGCACTTTTATGCCACGCACCCGCAGACCTACTACCGCGACGGGCGGACGAGCTACGATTTTCCCGGCATGGCCCGCCAGCGGCTCCAGGAGGAAGAGGGCGCCTTTCAGATCTACTTTACCGGCTGCTCGGGCGACGTGACCGTGGGCAAATACAACGACGGCACGCCCCAGGCCCGAGCCGAGTTGGCCGACCGACTGCTGGCCGGAATGAAGGCCTCCGCCGCAACCACCCGCTTTGCGTCGGTCGACAGGATCGCGTGGCGCTCCGTGCCGGTCCAGTTTGTCGCCCGCACCGATGGCGATCGAGACCCTGCGAAGAACCGGGCCGTGCTGGAAGATCCGCAGGCCGACCCCGAGGCGAGAATCCAGGCCGCGTGGACCCTTTCCTGCATCGCCCGCCTGGCCGCACCGACGGACGTGCGTTGCCTCCAGATCGGCCCGGCGCGGATTCTCTATTTGCCGGGCGAACCCATGGTCGCCTTCCAGCACTTCGCCCAGCAAGTGCTCCCCGGCGCCTTCGTGGCCGTCGCCGGCTACGGTCTGGCCTCCACGGGCTACATCTGCACCGAAGAGGCCTTCCAGCAGGGCGGATACGAACCGAGTTCCTCCAACATCGTCCCCGAATCGGAAAAAGCCCTCAAGACCGCAATCCAAGAAGCCCTTGAAATCAACTGATGGAACCTCGACTCGCAAGCGAGCCCCCCGTGCCGACTCGAAGCATCCGCCAGAAGAGTGGACGTACCATCCTCGATCCCCATCCGGGCACGTCCGACGCGTCCCGGTGGAAGACGGTTTGGCAACTACCCCGAACCTGTGTCATCCGCCCCTTGTTCTCGCGGAAAACCAACCTTCGCCGGCACCCTCCTCTTTCCTCTTCGGACCCATGTTTATCTCTCACCGTAGCCTCCCCTGTGTCGCCATCGCTGTGCATGTTGCGGTCTATGTCACGTTTCAGCTCGCCCACTCGGTGCTGCAAAACGTATTTCAGGTGTTCGCTTTCTTCCTGGCCCAGTACTCCCTCCTCTGCATCTGGGGCGCCCTGGGAACGGCCCGTTGGCTGCCTCGCGTGGTCGTCCCCTACGTTCTCTCCGTTCTCGCCTCCACTGTCCCGTTGATTGTCCGAACTAACATCACCTTTGGTTCTGTTGTCGTGCAAGCATTCAGCCTGGCCGTACTGATGGTTGTGGTAAACGTCCCCCTCGCGATTGCCCGAGCGCACGGCTTTCGACTCCAGCGGTTCGGCGAGCAGGACCTTCCAAAGGGCAAGGCGTTTCAGATCTCCCTGCGAGGCATGCTGATCGTCACAGTGATCGTTGCCTGCCTGCTTGCATTCGGCTCCAGTGTCGATGATGGTAGCTACATGCGAGGGGGAGGCCTCACCACCAGTTCGACCTTTCTGTCCCATGCCGTGATGTTCAGCGGTCTGCCGACCCTGTTTCTCTCGTCGGCCCTGCTCTCCGTCTGGGCAAGTCTTTCCGCAGGAGCCGTCTTGAGCCGGATGGTGGTTGCCACTGTGACCCTGGCAGCAGGCGGGACCTTTCTTCCCTACTGCCTCCATGGCGACACCGGCAGCTTCTTCTTTTGGGCCAGCTTCCCGCCGCTCTTGTTCCTCATCACCTCCATCACCCTCCTCGCCTTCCGATCCGCCGGCTACCGCTTCGTTCGGACAATCCCCAAGGAGAACAATTTGATTGCGGCCCAAGACCTTTCCCCCGATACTGAGAAGTAGGTTCCACACCGCCACTCGGCAGAACAGCTTTTGGAGTGCGGGGACTCGTCACCGCTTTCTTTGTATGCCAGGCATGTTTACCAACTTGAGGGTGCAAGTCCC
>CAZLWV010000058.1:35634-42065 GCA_964563135.1 uncultured Planctomycetaceae bacterium | reverse complement strand
GGAGCGAGCACCGCTTTCTCGTTCGGTTCAGATCCGGCTTACCTGAGCACTATGCCCTTTTCAGGGAGACATCCGGGGGGCGGGCCTGGCCGGTGGGTTCGAGGAAGCCCAACGATTTTGGCCTGTTCGACATGCACGGCAACGCGGCCGAATGGTGCCAGGATGTGCCAGGAACCTATGCCGCGGAGAAGGACGGCGAGGGGGTCTGGCACCCTGATCCGGCTCGTCCGGTCCGGCAGGGGGATGTCCGCGTGGTGCGAGGGGGCACCTTCCTGGGCTCAGCCCAGCAGCTCCAGTGCAGTGCCCGTGGCGGACTGGTGCCGGAGACTCGCGATCCGACCTGTGGTTTCCGGGTGGCGCGGGGGTATCCGTAGCAGGACAGAAATATGAAGAGGGAATGAGGTTGGGCAGGGCAGGGTTTCAGCAAAGAAGATGGAGAGACTCTACAACATTGTGGAGAGGACTCTGTCTTCGCGGGGCAGGAGACTGGCGGAGGCGAGCTGAATGGTTCGAGATGGATCGTCGGTGGCCGGGCCTGTGGCGGCTCTGGAGAGCCAGCGGCGGTTACTGGGTGTTTCGCACGAGCCAGGGGAGCTGGGTGGCCATGTAGTAGGCCTTGGGAGAGGTCAGGTCGAGAAGCTGCTGAAGGTCGAGGCCTTGAGGGCGGGCCTGGGCACCCATCAGGAGCGAAGCGAGACTGGGTGTTTTCTGGTAGCGAATCACCTTGACCTGGTTGCGGTCGAGACCGGCCAATTCGATGGCCCGATCGATGGCCGCTTCGATGAAGTCGATCTCATCGATCAGGCCGCCGTCCTTGGCCTGCTCGGCTGTGTAGACCTGCCCGGTTGCCAGCTTGCTGAGGGCCTCGGCATCCTGGGAGAAGGGGATGCGGTTGTCGCGGATGATCTGCTTGAAGCGCTGGAAGCTCTCGTCGACGAGGGCCTGGAAGATCCCCTTCTCTTCCTCCGTCATTTCGCGTCCGAGGCTTCCCATGGTCTTGAGGCGATGGCTGGCGATGGCGTCTTCCTCGACACCGAATTTCTCGAACATTCCTGCGAGGTTGTAGTGCGGGATGAGGACGCCGATCGAACCGGTGAAGCAGCATGGTTCGGCGAAGATCGTCTTCTCGGTAGGTCCGGCCGCCATGGCCACGTAGTAGCCGCCGCTGGCCGCAATGGAGCCCATGCTGACAACGATCGGTTTTCCCGCCTCGGTCCGCAGTTTGGTGAGGTGATGATAGAGGAAGTCAGAAGCCGCCACGCTGCCGCCGGGGGAGTCGATGCGGAGGACGACCGCCTTGACGTCGGGATCGTGCCGCGCCTGGTCGATCTGGTCCTTGACATAGCCCTCGGTGCTCAGGATCGCGCCTTCGACGGAGATGATCGCGATCTTGTCAGTGCCCTCGCGGAAGTCGACCTTGGAAAAGTACTCCTCCTCGAGGTCGTCGGCCGACGAAATGCTCGCGTTGCCGATCAAGGCAAGGTTCAGGAGCATGGAGAACCCCAGCGCGCCCAGCAGTGCCAGGAAGAAGAGGATCGCGACCGGCCTGACCCGTCGGCGTGGAGCAGGGTAACGGCCATAGGGGGCGCCACCACGGATGGGCTGAGGCGAGACCGCTTCTGCGGTGATCGGCGGTTCGTGGTAGGGTCCGTTGGGCTCCATGGCAGGTCTCCCGGATGTTCGGCGAGAAGGGTTGACTGGGTGGTGTGCGGTGAATGGCGAGGATGGCGGAGTCGTCGGCAGAGGCCGGCTCAAGGCTATCGGGATCTGCGGATTGCAGGCCCTCGATCAAAGTCCAATACCCAATTCTAGCTTAATGGGAGGACTGAGACAGGCAGGGTGGCAGGGGGCGGCCTGGTGTTGCCCAAGCGGGCCGGGCGCTGTAAGCTACCTGCTTGTCGGTTGAGATCAGAGGAAATGGGCAGATTATGCAGCCGTGGGAATGGTTGCGTCCGTTGAGAAAGGAGTCCGGGAGTGTTTGTTGCGGCATCGACTCGGTGTTTTTCGAATCTGCCGTTGGATACGGCCTTGGAGCGCCTGGTCGACCTTGAATACACGGCGGTCGAGATCGATCTGGATGAATGCAGCGGCCACCTGAAACCGTCCGAGGTCGCCCAGAATCTGGATAAGGCGGTGCACATCTGTCGGAAGACCCGGCGTCTGACACCGGTCGCCTATTCGGTGGAGATCAAAGCGGACAGCGAGGCGGAGTATTACTCGCAGTTTGAGGCCTGCTGCCGGCTGGCGAAGGCAACCAAGGTTGTCACGATCGCGGTCCGCAGCGAGGAGCTGGGAACGCCGTTCAATGCTGAGATCGAAAGGCTTCAGGAGCTTGTGCGTCTTGCCGCCAAGGAGGGGATCGTCGTTGGCCTGGTCACCGAGTCGGGGCGGATGACCCAGGACCCGAACACGGCGGTGGTGTTCTGCAACAACGTCAAGGGCCTGGCCCTGACGCTCGACCCGAGCCATTACATCTGCGGATTTCATCAAGGGGCCCCCTACGAGCAGGTGATGAAACATGTCTGCCATGTTCGCCTGCGCGACACCACGAAGGAGCAGTTGCAGGTCCGTGTGGGCCAGGGGCTGATCGAATACGGGCGTCTGATCACGCAGCTTGCGAAGGTGAACTACACCCGGGCCTTGTGTGTCGACATCGCGCCGGTGCCCGACGTGGACCAGATGGCCGAGATGCGCAAGATCCGGCTGCTGCTGGAGAGCCTGCTGTAGGTGCGGGGGATCCGCAGGTGAAGCTGCGGGGGTCTGCAGGCCTCTCAAATCGCCCGTATTGGCCGGGGCCGGGTTCGGGAGTCCGGCCGTCGCGTGCGGTCAATCGGACCGTTTTCCGCCCCACTGCCAGCGGACCAGATCATCGCTCCAGGCGAGGGCGAGGCAGGCGGCACCGTGAGCGCCGTGCCGCTTGAGCCCTTCGACGGACGAGCCGTGAAAGAACATGAGGTACTTGCCGACGCGAGCCTCCTTGCGGAGGTCGAGGACATGGCCGGCCGTCAGGCGTCCCTGGGCCCAAGGCCAATCCTTCTGGCCGAGGGTCAGGAGGCGGACGTCGCGGAAGTCTTTCAGATCGGTGGACGTCTTGATGCCGACCCCGTTGCGAGGCGAGTGGAAGACCACATACTGGCCGTTTTCGACCAGGACACAGACGTTCTCGCCGCAGTCGGCGCGGCCGTGGTAGGTCCAGGTCTGCATCTGGTCGTCGCTGAAGGACATGCTCACGCCCTGTTGCTTGTAGAAGCACCACCAGCGGTCGGGACGATCCTTGTCGGGGACGAGGTAGGGATCGATCATTCGCCCCATCTGTTCGACCGGGGTCCGGGGGCCTTTCACGAGGATCCGTTTGGGCTCGGACCAGTTCTCCAGATCGGTGCTCTCCATGGTCCAGATGCTGGAGTCCTGGGTACCAAAGGTCTCGTCGTTGGGAGTCGGATAGGTTTGCAGGCAAAGCGCCCACCGGTTGCCGAGTCGCACGACGTTGCCGGGGCTGGAGAAGTTGAGGTTCAGATCGCGCGGCGTGAGGATCTGCGACCTGGTCCAGTGGATCAGGTCGGGGCTGGTGGTGACGGCCATGTAGACGTAATAGTGGCCGTCGGGATCGCGACGGTGGAGCGTGTGGAACACGCGAAACAGGCCCTGGTGGTAGTGGGCCGCCGGGTCGCGGTAAGCGGTTTCGAAGCTGCCATGGTGGATGATCGGGCTGACGATGGCGGTGAAATCGATCGGGCCGGGCGAGCGATCCGCCCCAAGGAGGAGTGAAGGGAGCAGAACGAGGCCGAGGAGGAGGGGGCAACGGAGCATGGCTGTTTTCGGTCTGTCGGGAGGGCGAGCCAGTGGCGCTGGGAACCTCGTGCCGTCAAGCATAAGGACCGCGTCCTGGCCGATCAAGCGGTGTGGCGACGGCGGCGAAAACAGCGGTGGAGAATGGCAGAAAGCCGGATTATGCTGGAATGAGGCGCCGGTTCGCCGAGCCGAAAGGCAGGATTGTCGCGGAGCAGGCAGGCGTGCCAGGCGGCTCCGGGCAGGGCAGGAGCGAGCGAAATGGAGGGTCTTCTATCCTGGCCGGCGTTTCGGGTTCGCATGGGCCCGGTTTGAACACCAGGTTTCTGATTCGAAAGTGTGGAAGTTTGATCATGTCTCTGAGACTGAGTGCCGTCCTGTTGGGCTTCGTTCTTCTGTATTGGCATCCGATTGCTCGCGGTGACGAGGCGGCGGAGAAACTGGTGCTGGCCAGCTACAAGCTGGCAGGCGAGGGTTCGACGGCAACGGGGGTGGTATACCGGCGCGAGACGAGGGAGGGGAAGACGGAACGTTTTCTGGTGACGGCGGGGCATGTGCTGGAGGGGATGACGGGCGATAGCTGCAACCTGGTGTCGCGCAGCTTGCGGGACGACGGGCTCTACCATCGGGAGGAAATCCGGATTGCGATTCGCCAGAACGGGGAGCCGTTGTGGAAGAAACACGCCGAGCAGGATCTGGTGGTGATTCGGCTTGCGGAATCGGTGGCGGTGGAATCGCTCCCGCTCGACTCGCTGGCCACCGAAGAACTGATGAGGCAAGTCCACGTGGGAGACTCGGTGCGTCTGGGCGTATTTCCCGAGCGATCGGAGGCCAATCCGGCCGGACTGCCGATCTTGCGGGGCGGGGTGTTGGCCAGCCACCCCCTGGTTCCGGTGAAGCCCCACGCGGCGTTTCTTGTCGACACCAGCACCTGGACCGGGGACAGCGGCGGGGCGGTCATTCACGAAGCACTCCGCTCGCCGAGCGGCGGCCCGCTCGTGATCGGCATTGTCCGGGGGATGCGAAGCGTGGTGGATGCGGCCAAGGAATCGCGGTTTGTGGAACGGAGGACCCAGTACCCGCTTGGGATCTCCGAGGTGTTGCAGGCGGCCCTGGTTCACGATCTGATCGCGGAGAACTGGCCTGAGAAGGAGGGGGAGAAGAAGTAGGGGTGGGTGCGGCACGCCATGGCGGATGGCCAGCGGCAGGGCGAAGGCGGGATTGACGGCAGGACGGGCCGAGGGTCTATTTCAGGACCGTGTCTTACATCGCGGGGATTGCCGGCGGCGGCAGGAGTGGGGGGATTTCCTGATGCCTGGCTGGAAGCTGCTTGTGGCCACCTGACGGTCGACGGCAAAAGGGGGGCTTCCACCGGGGGGCCCTCGTGCATTGACTGTGCAGCCGTCAACAAAGCCTGGGCTCCCAACGGGTCGACTGAAGTCTCAACTCCGGCTCCCATATCCTGGAAATGACCGTGCGCTGGGGTGGGGTACGTCGTTAGTACTCATGTGGCGCGATTCCGGGGTGTGCCAAAGGGGGTGCTTCCGGGGTAACGGGTTGTGTTCCCGGCGTCGATTTCCGGCTCGGTTTGTCTGCAGAGGGAGCAGGCCGTGGGAATGGGAGACAGCAGCAAGGCCGGCGCGATCACGCTCGACGAATTGATTGCGCTCAACGACGAGATGGCGGCGCTGGTCCGGGCCGGCATACCGCTGGAGCAAGGACTGGAGGCCCTGGGGGGCGATCTGCCGGGACCACCGGGTCGGCTGGCCCAGTTGCTGGTGACGCGGATGAACTCGGGCGAGAGCCTTTCAAGAATCCTGGCGGAGGATGAGCGGACATTTCCGCCGGTGTGGCGTGCGGTTGTGGAGGCAGGGATACGTTCGGGCCACCTGGCTGCAGCGTTGGAGTCGCTGTCGGCGACGGCGCGGCGGATTTCGGACCTGCGGAGAGCGGTGGGGGCGGGAATGGTCTACCCGATCGTGGTGGTGAGCCTGGCCTACCTGCTGCTTCTGTTTCTTCTCTGGCGGTTGGTTCCCCTGATGTTGCGAGTCCAGGCCGATATGACAGGACATACCGATCGGCTGCTGCAGATTCTGGGAGGTCTGGGAGAAACGGCGGTGTGGTGGGCGATCCCGTTGCCGCTGGTGGTTGTCGCGCTGGCCGCTCTCTGCTGGTTCCGGTCGGGCCGGGCAATCTGGGGCTGGCGGGGCAAGTGCCATCGGTTCGGGCGCCGTGGCGGCATTCGTGGGACGATCCAGATGAGCCGGATGGCCACGTTCGGCGAGGTTATGGCGTTGTTGATCAAGGAGCGTGTGCCCCTGGAGGATTCACTGATCCTGGCGGCCGATGCGAGCGGGGACCGATCGATCCGACAGGCGGTCGGCGAGGTTGCTGAGCGTCTGCGGCGCGGCGAGCGTTTCCAGAAGCGGGCGGATCTGCCGAGGGGCCTGCCGCCGCTGCTGGGGTGGCTCCTGATGTCGGCGGACCGGCAACAGGATCTGAGCGCGGCCCTGCTGCGCAGCGCGGCGGTGTATCGCAGCCGGGCGGCCCGCAAGGCCGCGTGGACGGCGATCTACCTGCCGCTGTGGCTGACGATCCTGCTGGGCGGGGCGAAGATCGAGCTGAAATTGAGGCGCAACGAA
>CAZLWV010000058.1:24302-35624 GCA_964563135.1 uncultured Planctomycetaceae bacterium | reverse complement strand
TCTATCAGCTTTCGGCGCCACTGGGAGCTTGAAATGGTCAGCTACCGATACCTAGCCGAAGATTCTTCGGGACAACGCAGCGACGGCCATATCGATGCGGTTTCTGTGGAAGAAGCCCGCCGGCGGCTGGAGGAACGCGGCCTGCGGGTTCTGGAGGTGGTCCAGGCCGACTCGGCTGCGGCCGCGTCTCCCCCCGGGCAGCGGCTGACAGGCGATGAGGTTCAGGAACTGGTCGAGAACGTGGCGCAACTGAGCGCGGCCGAGCTGCCGCTGGCGCCGGCATTTCGCGCCGCAGCCGAGGAGAGCGATAGCGCCCGTCTCTCCAAGGTGTTTTCCTACCTGGCCGGCGAACTGGAGCGGGGGCAATCCCTTGAAGACGCTCTGAAGAGTTCCCAATCGGTCCTGCCGTTGCACGTGACGCGAATGATCCAGGCCGCCATCCGCACCGGGCAGCTCGGCCCCGCGCTGACGGAAATGGTGGAACACTATCGCGACTCGAGCTCGCTGCGGCAGATGATCCGTGACGGGCTGGCCTACCCGCTACTGGTTGCCTGCATGGCGTTGGTACTGCTAGGCCTGATCCTGGGCTATGCGGTGGGCGGCTTCCGCCAGATCTTCGACGATTTTGGCTGTCAACTTCCGGAACTGACCATAGTGATCTTCGCGTTTCGCGACGTTGGCGGCTGGCTGGTGCCGACGGTTGTGCTGGTTGTGGTGGCCCTCCTCTTCCTGCTGCGGTACTGGGTGGGACGAGGGGGTTGGCACCGCCTGGTCACCCTGATTCCGGTGATCGGGCCGCTCTGGCACTGGCTGTGCCTGATCGAGTGGATGGGCCTGGTGCGGGTTCTGCTGCGCAACGGCATGACGCTCCTGGACGCCTTGCGGTGCTCGGCCGACGGAGTCTCGAATGCCAATATCACGCGGATTTCCCGGGCCCTGGCGGACGGAGTCGCCCGCGGCCGGACACTCTCGCAGGCGATGGCTTCGGAACGCCAGATGCCGGCGACCCTGGTTCCCGTGGTTCACTGGGGGGAGCACACAGGTGCCCTGGACGAGTCTCTGGAACTGGGGTGCGAGATGCTTGAGGACCGGGTGCGGATGAGGGCTTTCTGGCTGCACGCGGCGCTGCCGCCGATCCTGTTCATCTCCATCGCCTGTGCAGTCCTGACGATTGTCTCGGCCTTGTTTCTTCCCCTGATCCAGCTCATCTCCAACCTCACTTGACGGTGACGAAGATGTGGACCGCGATCCTGCTGATACTCATTCCACTAGGCATGATGCTCGCCGGGCTGGCGATTCTGATGTTGCAGAGCCGGGCCAGCGCGGATAGCCGAGGGAAGCAGTACGACGAGCGGGACAAGCTGGTTGCGGCGGTCGCCTGGACACTCGTTGTGTTGGGGATGTTTGCGATCGTGGGGCTGATTGCGTGGGCGTTCTTCATTCCGGCGTGGATCGTGCTGAGCCTGATCCTTCTCTCGCTGGTCTATCGGTTCCGCAGCACGGAACGGCGTTCCCTGCTGTGGACCTTGATGCTGGCGGCCGAGCGCAACATACCGCTTGACGCGGCGGCCCGGGCCTTCGCCTCCGAGCGGCGGGACCATATCGGCGACCGCGCCTACGACCTGGCCGAGTACCTGGAGGCCGGTTTGCCGCTGGCCCTGGCCCTGCAACGTTCGCGACTGTATTATCCTCAAGCGGTTTTGCTTTCGGTGGGGCTGGGAGAGCAGACGGGGAATCTCGGCGGATCGCTACGGCGGACCCTCGGCTCCAGCGACGAGAGCGAACAGGTATCCCGCAACGTGGCGGAGCGAGCTTTCTACCTGGTGTGTGTGGTCCTGTTCGGGGCGTTTCTGGTCACGTTCATGATGCTCAAGATCGTGCCGGCGCTCCGCAAAATCCTGATAGAGTTCGGCACCGAGCCCCCCAAAGCCCTGCAACTTCTGATCGGCATTGGCAACTTTCTGTTCCAGGCCTGGCCGCTGCTGGCGCTGGGCTTCATCGTGCTGGTGATCGTGATGCTTCGGAACCTTTCCTACTACACGGGCACTTCCGCCCATTACATGCCTGGGATCCTTGCCGGCTGGCAACGGACCGATCGCAGCATGGTCATGCACTGGCTGGCCCACGCGGTGCGTCAGAATCGGCCCTTGCCGGAGATGATGCGGCTGATGGCGGGCTACCTGACGAAACACCGGCTGCGGAAGAAGCTCCAGCGGACCGCCCGGCGGATCGACCAGGGAGTGGAGTGGACGGAATGTCTTCAAGACGCGGGACTGATCCGGAGGCCGGAGGCGGCCGTGTTCCGCTGCGCGGAGCGGACGGGCAACCTGGCCTGGGCCCTGGACGAGATGGCCGAAAGCAGCGCGCGGCGGGCCGTGTATCGGCTTCGCGCCGCAACGAATGTGATATTCCCCGTGACGATTGCCGTACTGGGAAGCTTCGTCGTGTTGATCGCCCTGGGGATCCTGTCGCCACTGTTCAGACTCATTTCAGGCCTGGCATGAACATGTTTCGAAAAAGACGCGGTTTCATTCTCCATGAGGCGCTGATGGCAGTGGGGCTGGCGATGGCCCTGGTGGTGGGCGTGGCACAGCTCCTGGTGATGGCGGCACAGCAGCGGCGGCTGGCCGGACAGTATACGGCGGCCACCCAGGAGGCGGGGAACCTGATGGAAAGACTCGTTTCGCGGAACTGGAGCGACACAACGACCGAGGCCTTGGCCGCGGTGCAACTGTCGGCGGGTGCCGGCTCTCAGCTTCCCGACGCCCGGGTGTCGGTCGAGGTGGCCGAGGAAGGCGAGGGGGCCAGGAGAATCACTCTCCAGATCCAGTGGGAGAGCGGGGCCGAGAGGGCCCGGGAGCAGGTCCGGCTGGTTGGCTGGAAATATCGGGAGAGGGAGGCTGAGCGATGAAACGGCGTCGCGGATACTCACTGATCGAGTGCATCGTCACCTTCGCGCTCATGGGGACGGCGATGACGACCGTGGCCGTGTCGATCAGTGGCATGCAGCGGGCATGCCAGCGGGTGCGTGAAACCACGCGGAGCGAGATGGAACTGCAGCGGCTGGCGGGCCAGTTGCGGGCCGATGCCCACGAGGCACTGTCTGGCGGGCAGGCCGGCGGCAAGGAAGAGGGCAAGGATGCGCCGGCGGATACCCTCAGGCTGATCCTCGGCGAAGACGAGGTGGTGCAATACACGCTCAGCGCCGGCGAGGTACGGCGGGAGCAGCGCCGCAAAGAGGAAGTTCTCTGCCGGGAGAGCTACCACCTTCCCGCCGGCTGCATGGCCAGATGGATCGTGGAGACCCAGGGGGCGCATCCGATCGTCTCCCTTCAGCTCGAGCCGCAGGCTCTGGCAGCCAACGGTCAGGCGGGCCTGAAAACCGCGCAGATCACCGCCGCGGTGGGATTGCTGTGGCAGGCGCAAGCGACGAAGGGGGGTAAACAGTCATGAGGTGGCCCATGCACGGCGGAAGTGTCGCCAGATCCGGTCCGCGGCGAGGTTCGATCCTGGTGGTTGTGCTGGTGAGCCTGCTGGTCGCGAGCATGCTGGGAGCCAGCCTGATCCGGACGGTGGTTGTGCACCACCGGCAGATGCGGATCCTGGGAGGGCAGCAGCAGGCTTTCTGGCTGGCCGAGGCGGGAGTGCAGCGGGCCGAGGCACAACTGTCGAAAGATGCCCAGTACAACGGTGAAACGTGGCCCGTTCCGGCCGGCGTGCTGGGGGCCTCGCGAACGGCGGAGGTGAAGATCCAGGTGACCAGACCCGACGGCCAGCCCCTTGTGCGGGCGATTCGGGTTGAGGTTGTCCTGGACGACGGACGTGCGGAACCGGCAGGCTGCCAGCGGGAATACCGGTTCCACGTGTCCCCTGAAGAGAGCGGCAAGAAGAGCGGTCCAGCGAAGGCGGAGGCGGTGGTTCCAGACACCGTTCCGTCTTCCCTGCCATAACCCGAAAAACGGTGCCAGAGATTATCGATAGGAGGGTCATATGAGACACAAGAGCCAGAAAGCGTTCACGCTGGTCGAGTTGCTGGTCGTGATCGCCATCATCGGGATCCTGATCGCGCTGTTGCTGCCGGCGGTACAGGCGGCGAGAGAGGCGGCCAGGCGGTGCCAGTGCACGAACAATCTGAGCCAGGTGATCCTGGCCATACAGAACTACAACATGAGCCATTCGGTGTATCCGCCGGGTACGATCGACGAGAAAGGGCCGATCGCCAGTCAGGCCCAGGGCTACCACCACAACTGGATCTCGCAGACGCTCCCTTATATCGAGGAGGTGACGACGTTTCGCAATATCGACTTCAGTGTGGGGGTCTATGACGAGAAGAACAACGAGGTGCGCAAGGCCCGCCTGGCGATGTTCCTATGCCCGTCCAGCGCGGTGAACTTCCAGATCGACAAGCCTTCGCCCGTGAACCTGGCGGCGTGCCAAGGCCCGACGGAGACCCCGATCGACAAGGATAACCAGGGGGTGTTCTTCCTCAACAGCCACATAGGATACCGTGACATCCCCGACGGCTCATCGCACACGATTTTCGTGGGCGAGAAGAACATCGCGGACGACGATACCCTCGGCTGGATGTCGGGGACTCGAGCCACGCTGCGCAACGCGGGGACGCTTATCAATGCCGATACCGCCCAGCGGAATCGCGGCATGTTGCCGGCCCGCCCAGAGGAGCCCAAGCGGAATGAACTCTACGTGGGCGGCTTCAGCAGCTATCATCCGGGTGGAACCAACTTCGCTTTCGGCGACGGATCGGTGCGATTTCTGGCAGAGACGATTGAGCCGGAACTCTATCAGCAACTGGCCAATCGAGCCGACGGGAAACTGATTCTGTCGGACTATTGACCCCAGGGCGGCAGGGCCGCCGGGCCGCTGCGAGCTGCCGCTCGGTTGCCTATGGCCGGCTCCGCAGGAGAATCAACGATCCTTGCGGTTGGCCGAACAGGGCGGCAGGGCCCCCGGGCCGGAGTGCATCTGTTTTGGCCTTGACCGGGGGCCGGGGGGCGCGGGAATATGGGCTGTTTCCCTTGAATGCTGCCCTGCCGCCGGAGCGCCCCCATTTGGACACACTCGTTCTTTCCGTCTTTCTGGTGGTCTATCTGGGCATGATCCTGGGCGAGCTGCCGGGGCTGGCGATCGACCGGACGGGTGTGGCCCTGCTGGGGGCAATTGCCGTCCTGGCTTCCGAGCGGATCGAGATCGGCCGGCTCGGCGAGGCGATCGACGTGCCCACGATCGCGCTGTTGCTGGGGCTGATGATCGTTTCGGCGCAGTTTCGCCTGAGCGGGTTCTACACCTGGATTGTGCACCGGGCGGACGCCTTCGACGGTTCAGCCCCGCTCCTGCTGGCCCTGATCCTGGCCACGGCGGGGGTGCTGTCGGCCGTGCTGGCCAACGACATCGTGTGCCTGGCGATGACGCCGGTGCTGATCGAGAGCTGTGTGCGGCGGCGGCTCGATCCAAAGCCATTTCTGCTTGGCCTGGCCTGCGCGTCGAACATCGGTTCGGCGGCCACGCTCATCGGCAACCCGCAGAACATGCTCATCGGGCAGGTTCTACATCTTGGGTTTCTCGACTACCTCCGCCTGGCGACGGTGCCGGCGGTTTTCGGGCTGGCGGCAACCTGGGTGATTCTGGTGGTGCTCGTGCGGGGCAAGTGGCAGCGGGAGACGATCCACGTGGTGGTTGCGGCCCCAAAGTTCAACCGCTGGCAGGCCGCCAAGGGGTTGATGGTTACCGCGGCGATCATGGCGGCGTTTCTCTTCGCGCCGTGGCCGCGGGAACTGGTGGCCCTGGGGGCGGCGGGGGTGCTTCTCTGCTCGCGGCAGCTTCACTCGCGGGAGATGCTGGGGCTGGTCGACTGGCAACTCCTGGTGCTGTTCCTGGGGCTGTTCCTTGTGAACCACGCGATGCAGACCAGCGGCAACCTGGACTGGCTGATGGCCCACGTGCGGTCCAGCGGCGTCCAGATCGAGCAGCCGGCATGGCTGTTTGGCGTGACCGTGGTGCTATCGAACCTCGTTTCCAATGTACCGGCGGTGATGCTGCTGCTCCCCTTCGCATCGCACCCGATGGCCGGTCCGATCCTGGCGGTGGCATCGACCCTGGCCGGCAATCTGTTGCTGGTGGGCTCGATTGCGAACATCATCGTCGTCGACCAGGCACGGCGGCTCGACGTTACGATCACCTGGGCTGATCACGCCCGTGCCGGGATCCCGGTGTCGATCGTGACCCTGGCGGGCGCGGCGCTGTGGTTCTGGATGTGGCTATGAACGCAAAGTTACGGTGAAGGCGGCGTGTCGGCGGCCAGGGCCTGTTTCATCACCTGCCGCATCTCTTCGTGGTTGACGAACTCGTTGAAGCTGCAGACACTCAGCGCACTGAGCCCGGCATGCCGGCGGATGATTGCCAGTTCCTCGGCCAGCCGCTCGGCTGGTTTGTCGGCCTCGGGCCGTCCCACGTACAGGCCGAAGAAGGGGACTCCGCGCGAGGCGGGAAACGCCCGTCCTTCCCGGCGAGTGACTCGCAGGGTGTGGTCCGCGACCTTCTCGGCGCTCCAGTACGGCTCGAAGAACCAGGCCACCGTCTCGCAGCAGGTGTCGACGTCCAGCCGCCAGCCGTAGACCGGCTCCGGAAGGAAGGTGGGGTAGACGTGGATCGTCACTTTGACGCCTGGGCGGACGCTCCGGGCATAGCGTGCCAGCTCGTTGATCGTTGCCACCAGGGTATCCCGAGAAAAATCTTCCCATGCCTTGTCGCGGGGCACGGCGGGGTGGAGGCAGTGATACTCGTCGAAGAGCTGGAGCGAGTGTCGACAGAGGCAGCCGCGGTAGTTCTGGTAACCGAAGAAATCGAGCCCCACGCCGGTCAGGTCAGGACAGGCCTCGAGCATCTGGGAGATCTGCCGGCGGCACCAGTCCATGGTTTCGGGGCGGTGGAAACAGAGGAGGCGGGCGCTGTGGAGCACGTCGTGATCGGGCGAGGCCGGATCGCGGCGAGCGGGAAGCGGTTCGCCGCCGAACTGGTAGCCTCCCTTCTTCGGATCGTTGGCCGTCTTCAGATTCTGCAAGGCGGCCTCGTCTTCGGGGGTCATGAGCTGGGCCAGCGGGGCCAGTTCGGCGTCGCGCTCAGCGACAATCGGGCTGACCCAGTAGTAGCTCTCGATGCCGGCGGCCTTGGTCATGGCCGTCCACTCCTTCATCCGCTCCTGGGGTCCGTGGAAGATGAGGGCGTTGAAACCGAGCTCACGGGCGCAGGCAATCGTCTTTTCCGGCTGGCTCATGGAGGTCCAGCCGCTGCGCCACACGGCAAGCTCGCCGGCCGGCAGCGGGGCGGCGAGCAGGCAGGCCAGTGCGGCGGTCGCGCCGCACTCGATCAGGGTGAACGAGCGTTTCTTCATGGTCTCAGGCATCTCCCCGGTCAAAGGTCAGTCTGTGCGATGGACCTCAAAGATCGTCAAGCTCCCCACAAACACCCACGACCCGCGGTACCAGGCCGCCGGGAGCCGAGCGCCAGCTCCCGAGCATGCTTCGGTCGGTGCGAGCGCGTCCTCGACCGTCTGGCCGAGACGAACTGCCAGCCTGTTCTCCGGCAGCAGGACCTGATGGCACGTTACTCATGGTTGCCGGCCAGGGTCTCAATGGCCTGCGCGATCGCGTGGCGGCGCTCGTAGATCGGCTGCGGGTGGGTCGTGAAGGTGGTCATGTCTGTGGTGATCGATTCGGGGACCTCGAGGAGGCCTTGCAGTTCGGCCCGTCTGGCTTCGGGGAGGTTCTTTCCCTTCGCGGCCAGAAGCTCGCGAAGCATGGAGAGGTACTCGTAGTCTTCCACCCCTTCGCGGAGCATTTCCCAGCGGATGCTGGTGACCGGAGGCTCGAGCACCGGCGTGCTGCTGGGCGTGGCCGCGGCCAGCGGCGGGTAGATGAACCGGCCGTCGCCGTTGCCCCAGAACCTCTTGGTGCCGCTGGGGGTCGAATAGCCGCTCACGTAGCCCATCGGGTCTTCGTAGGGATTCTGCGGCGAGTCGGGAAAGGCTGCCGACGAAGTCCAGTAGTTCGACTCCCAGACGAGCGTGCCCACGATGCCGCGCTGCCAGGTCTGCCAGTACCAGATCCGCAGCTCCGTCGCCGGATGGTCGATGAACAAGGTGCAGTAGGGGGCCTTGGGGCCCGTGCACACGTACCACCAGAACCGCTCGCCCTGAGCGCGACGGGCTTCGGCCGCGGCATGGTCGTAGTCAGGGCTCACCGGGCACCACACGTTCACGTGGGCGTCGAACTCGGGGCCTGGCTGTTCCGTGATCATCCGCGTCAATGCCGGCGCATACTTCTCCAGCCGCTTCATGCCGTTGGCCACGAACTCATAGTCTTTTGGCTCGGGTTCGTCGAACCAGTAGACGAACGCCATGTCGAGCCAGCCCTTCTCGCGCAGGTGGGCTTCCATCTGCTGTACCTGGCTGGCGAACATGGCCTGGTACTCGGGCGTGTCTTCCCCGAACCCGGCAATGCTGGGGTCTTGCCGTTCGTGGAACGTGCCGCCCCCCATGCCCTGGATGTCCAAGCGGAAATTGTTGAAGCCGTATTTCTCGACGGCCTCAGCCATCGACCGGTCGAAGGCCGCGAAGTCGATCTCGGCCTTGGGCGGCTGGGCTTCGGGCACGAACTTCACGCGGATCGGGTCCAACGGCGTCGGATCGTAGGGACTGATCCGATGGTCGCCAAAACTCCTGAGATACAGATCCAGGACCCTTCGTTTGTCCTCCTCCGTCTTCAGGCCGTGATACCGGAAAACGTTGCCTACCGAGAGTCCGAAGGCTGTTTTGAGGTGATTTTGCCTGGGCAAGGCGAAGTCCCAGACGTGCAACTGGACTGTAACCTGCCCCGAGAAACCATGGGCTTTCAGGGCAAGCGTTGCCGTATAGTCGCCCGGTTTGGCGTCTTCAGGCACATGGACGAGAACCCAGAGCGGCTGGTTGTGGCCGGCTTGCACGTCGATCGGCTTGTCGAGCGGCGGGAGGGCATCGGGCCAGTAATCCCGCACGCCGGTCGAGTCGGTGGGATGGTCCACGAAATGGTAGTAGGCGCGGAGGACACTCGCGTTGTCTGCCGGAATGGTGGCACCACTGTCGGATTGCCGGAAGGCCGAGAGACTGGCCGTGAGTCCCTCGAGCTTCTGTTCGGGGCGGACGACCACCTGGACGGCCTCCCAGTCGTTTCGGGCGGCCGACATCCGGGCCGACTTGCCAACGGCCGCCGGCAGCGCGCCGGTGCGCGGGATCTTGTGCGCCGCATCGCACCACCACAAGGCTGTCGGGCCGACGGTTGCCAGCAACTGGCCATAATCTGCCCGGTAGTAGTCGGGAACCGTGAAGGCAAGCGACGCCCGAACGACTCCTGTTCTGGCGCCGACTGGGGCGATTTCGAGCTGCAGCCGGTGTTCGCCAGGGCCTGCGACCAGTTCGACCGGCAGCAGCTTCGTCTGTCCCGCGGGCACTTCCGCCTCCGAGGCCGGCAACTGCCAGGTACGACCCTCCGCCGTGCTGACCGTGCCGTTCAGGCGTATTGAAGCCTTGAGGGCCCCGCTGTTTCGCAGAGCGACTTCCAGGCGATTGCCTTTTCCATCCTCCGTGTCCCGCATCAGCAACCGCTCGATGATCAGATCCCCGCGGGCCTGCTCGATCTCGGCGTAAGAGGTCTTTCCCGTCGCCTCCGGCATCCGGCCAGCCAGAGCCGCGTCGAACTCCACGCAGTCCACCTGGAACGAGCTTTCTCCTTCCGCTCGAAGCTTGAGGTAGATGGTCTTCGCCTCGGAGAGTGCTGCCGGGAGAGCCGCCTGGGCGCCTCCCAGCTTGTCCTGCGAGAGGGCGGCCCGCCACTGCTGGCCGTCGGTGCTTACCTCCGCCACGCAGGTTCCGGCCACGTAGTGATTGACATTGAGCGAGATCCGGCTGTCCGTGAACCGGCAGCCGGGCAACTCGAACCGGTAGACGACTTCAGTACCGGTCGAAAACGTCCAGCGGTTGCTATTGAAACCGGTCGTGGACTGCAGCAGCGTGCGGTGGTAGTTGCTGCCGGGGTGATCGAAAGTGCCGAGGAAGCGGTATCGGCCGTCGCGAATCGATTCGCCCTGGCCGAGCTCGATGGAGCCGACCGCGGTGTGGACAGGGAGCACGGGCACCATCCGCACTGAGTCGAACTGGTGGTTTCCGCTGGAACTCCACTGGCCCACGCGGACCGAGCCGTTCCTGACGCCGTCGGGCACGCGGAACACATGTCCCACCGTCTGCCATTCGGACGTGAGCTGGTAGTAGTCCCGGTTGGCAAACGTCGGCCCGCTGACCGCGCATCCGCCGGAGCCGTCCGCGCGGCGGGCGACCATTTCGAACCGATAGAGCCCTGCCGGCTCGAAGGCCACGCCGCCGCAGGTCCAGGAGTTCGACGACTCCTCGGTGCCCTTGCCGGCGACTTCGAGCCGGTCGCGATCGACCCAGCGTCCCTCGCCACCGGAGAGCTGCCAGGCCAACGGACGGTCGGCCGCAGTCGGGTCCGGCAGGCGGAAATCCGGATTGGGAATCCCCGAAGCGGCCAGTGCCGCACCTGTCAAGAAGGACAGGGAGAAGATGCCGCTGAGGATTCGTCGTCGAGGTCGATTCATTCCGTCGCCCTTTCCTTCCGTCGGAGTCGTACCGGGAACTATTGCCGCGCACCTGTTTGTAAGGCGCGGGGCGGGGTCAGTCAACAGAATGGGGGAGAATGAAGAATTGCCAGCGAGTGCCGCAGGACCCGACCGGCAATCCGGAGTGGATGCCATCCTGTCCTACAGGCCCTTGTGCGCGGCCGGCGCCGCCAGACGCCGCGCGTTGACCTCGGCGAGGGC
Organism: uncultured Planctomycetaceae bacterium; assembly: GCA_964563135.1. GTDB lineage: Bacteria > Planctomycetota > Planctomycetia > Pirellulales > Thermoguttaceae > JAAYAY01. The sequence continues at coordinate 24,740 of CAZLWV010000058.1, read as the reverse complement.
GTTCTTCACCTTGTCGATCAGAATGGCCGCGTCGTAGGGTTTACAGAGATAGCCCTGCACGTCTACGGAGATGGCTTCGCAGACGGTCTGTTGCAGGCTGTCGGCGGTAACGACGATGACCGGAACGTTGCATCCTGCGCTGCTTTCCCGCAGGGCGCGAATGAGGTGAAGCCCGTTGGCGTCGCCCAGATGAACATCCATCAGGATGAGGGCCGGATCGTAGTTCTCCAGGAGACGCCGGGCGGTGGCGGCTGATTCGGCAGCGACGACGTCGAAACCGTTTTTCTCCAGCAGGAACCTGGCCAGTTCCAGGGAGACGGCTTCGTCGTCGACGACGAGCACCTGGTTCTGCGACGGTCCGCCGGGACCGGGCGAATCGCCTTCTTCGGAGAGTTCCACCAGAGTCTCCAGCCGTTTGAGCCGGCCGCAGATCAGATC
>CAZLWV010000058.1:22759-24292 GCA_964563135.1 uncultured Planctomycetaceae bacterium | reverse complement strand
CAACGGAATGCTGGTAGGCCTCGGTCGCCAGCCGTTCGGGAAGGTCGGCCTGTGAGCCGAAGGGGTTGGCAGTCATCCTGTAGTGATGAAGCATTTCAACGACCGGGCCTTCGACCCTGCTTTTGAGGATCCTCCGCAGTTCGCTGAGCGATTCCAGTACCCGGCGGCGTTCCATCTTGGCCTGGCCGCGCAGCTCCGAAAGGCTCGGCAGGCACCTGGTTGTGGCGCGCTCGACCAGGAGCGGAATCCGGTTCCCGTCGTTGACGCAATCGGGCAACACGTAGTCGAAGACTTCCCAGAGCCTTGCCAGACGGGCAGCCTCGGTGGCAAGTTCGGGAGTGGTGATCAGAATGACTTCGCAGTCGGGCAGGACATTGCGGATCAGTTGAAACAGAGGCAAGCCCTCATCGGTCCTGACGTCCTGGTCAACCAGCGCCACATTGCAGTGGACTTCGCGCAGCCGATGGGGCTGGCAGGCGTTTTCGCGCAGAAGGCGCAGGGACTGGAACTTGCTCTGGTCCAAGTGGGCCGCCGCGGCCCGGGCGAAGTCATCGTTGTCGGTGACGATCAGAACCGACACGTTCAGGTAGCGTTTCGGGCTCGTCATACGCCGCTCTCCCGTCTGCCTGCGGCGCAAGAGAGTCCGTGCGTTTGATCGGCGTCTGCGTGTCGTGAAGTGAGATCAAGGTGCGAAACAGCGAAATCACACGTTCCTTCTGCTAACAGAGTCGGGAATCTCCGCCCTGAGATGGGTACCCCTCTCAATGGATAGGTCATTCTTGCCGGCAAGTCAAGGTAAACGCTCTCAGTACTAAAACCTAGTCTGCGCGTTTCTCCCGACAGGCAGGATACGGTCTTGGAGATCGTGGTTATCCACGTGCCCGTCCGGCTGCGGTGGACCGGCAGGCTACTCGACGGTGACGCTCTTGGCCAGGTTGCGGGGCTTGTCGACGTCGCAGCCGCGGGCCACCGCGATATGGTAGGCCAGAAGCTGCAGGGGGATGGCCGAGACAATCGGCTGGAGGAAGTCGGCGGTCGCGGGGACCTCGATCACATCGTCGGCGATGCGGGCGATCCTGTTATCTCCCTGGCAGACCACAGCGATCACGGGCCCGCCGCGGGCCTTGATCTCCTGGATGTTGGCCATGACCTTGTCGTAGACGGCGTCTTTGGCCATGAGAAACACGCTGGGCGTATTCCGGTCGACGAGGGCGATCGGGCCGTGCTTCATTTCGGCCGCCGGGTAGCCTTCGGCGTGGATGTAGCTGATTTCTTTCAGCTTCAGGGCACCTTCGAGGGCTGCGGGGAAATTGAACTGCCGTCCCAGGTAGAGGAAGTTGTTGCAGTCGGCGTACTTCTCGGCAACTTCCTTGACGCGATCGTTGGACAGGAGGGCCTCGTTTACCTTGTCGGGCAATGCCTGGAGGCGTTCGATGGCTCGGATTCCGGCGTCGTAACCCAGATGGTGGAGACGGCCGAAGTACAGGGCCAGCATGGCCAGCACCTTGTCCCCGTTGATAAGCTGGCCCCGTT
>CAZLWV010000058.1:0-22749 GCA_964563135.1 uncultured Planctomycetaceae bacterium | reverse complement strand
GCATGGCCAGCACGGTGCATTGGGAGGTGAACGCCTTGGTGGAGGCCACTCCGATTTCCGGTCCGGCATGGAGGTAAATCCCGCCGTCGGCTTCCTGGGCGATGCTGCTTCCCACAACGTTGCAGATGGCCATCGTCGGGTAGCCCTTGCGCTTCATTTCTCGCAAGGCGGCAAGGGTATCGGCCGTCTCGCCGCTCTGGGTGATGGCAAACAGGAGCGTATTGCGACCCAGAGGCGGGTTGGAATAGCGGAGTTCGCTGGCGTATTCCACTTCGACCGGGACGCGGGCCAGGGCCTCGATCTGGTACTCGCCCACCAGCCCGGCGTGCCAGCTCGTTCCGCAGCCGGTGAGCAGCAGCCGGTCGGCCTGGCGAAGCTGCTGGGGACTGAGGTTCAGGCCGCCGAACCGGGCCGTTGCCGCGTCGTAGTCGAGGCGACCTCGCATGGCGTTGCGGATCGCTTCGGGTTGCTCAAAGATCTCCTTGAGCATGTAGTGGGGGTAACCACCCAGCTCGACATCGCCGCTTTCGAGCGCTAGAATCTCCACACTGTGGCGCACCCGCCCCTGGTCGCGGTGGACCACGCGGAGCGTGTCGGACGTCATCAGGGCCACTTCGTTGTCGGCCAGATAGACGATCTTGTCGGTCTGGCCCACCAACGGCGAGGCGTCGCTGGCAACGTAGTAGCCCCCGGTGCCGATGCCGACGATCAACGGGCTGCCCAGCCGGGCGGCCACAAGAACGTTCGGGTGTGCGCGAAACAGCACCGCCAGGCCGTAGGTGCCTTGAAGCTGGGCCAGCGCCCTCTGGACGGCGCGAATCAGCGGCTCGTAGTCGGATGCCGCCATGTCCTGCCCTGCCGGGATCTCGCGGAGGCAACTGTCGATGAGGTGGGCGATCACTTCCGTGTCGGTCTGGGAGCGGAATTCGTATCCCTCGGCAATCAGGCGGTCTTTGAGCACCTGGAAGTTCTCGATCACACCGTTGTGGGCGACCGCCACGGCGCCGTCGCCGCCAAGATGCGGATGGGCATTCTCGTTGGTGGGCGCTCCGTGGGTAGCCCAGCGGGTGTGGCCGATGCCGATCTTGCCGGGTGACGGTGTTTCGACAAGGAGCCGATCGAGATTGTCGATGCGGCCGGTCGATTTTGTCGTGCGAATGCCGTTGTGGATCGTGGCCACCCCGGCGCTGTCATAGCCTCGATACTCCAGGCGGCGGAGACCGCGAATCAGAAACTCGGTTGCCTCTTGAGGACCAATGTATCCGACGATTCCACACATGACTGGATAATTCTCCTTGCCGGCAGTGGAAACAACAGCCCGAACGGGCAGACAAGACAACCGGGAATTTCTGGAGCCGATTACACGCCTGGCAAGCTCCCCAACCGCTGCTCCCAGTGGAGGTGTCGCTCGTGATTCTCAAGCCGCTTCTTACCAAAACAGGGCGGCCAGCACAGCGCCAGACTTTGAGCCCATCTGTCAATTCTAGACTGACGAGGTTAGGCGAATCCCGGACAAAAGGGGGTGTGCTTCCCGTTTTTCCACTCCGCAGCGGGGGGAGTGCACGGGCAGATCGTCACCATCGGCACAGAGGGACCGGATTCCGCGGGCCGCCGGTGTCAACGGTTCTTAATCTTACTCCTAATCTTAATCCTAATCCTCTCTCTTCGAATCGCGCATGATGACCGTACCTCCCTGGTTGAGCGGATGCAAAGGCTGCTGTGGCGAGAGGAAACGATCCGCGAGGATCGGGCCGACCATTTTCGCGACATGATCCCATAGCGCAGTACCGCCTATGGGATAGAACATGTCCGTGAAGATTCACGATTAAGGTGAAGATTAAGATGAAGATCAAGAACCGTCTACGGCCGGAGGCCCTCCAGGCTATGCCAGCAGTTTCACGGGCTCGAACTTCTCGCCGAGAACGGTGTGGCTGTCGATGCCGAGCCAGGCGTCGAGCAGGGTGGCATAGACGCGGCGGAAGTCGGTGTGGTGCTTGGGACCGCCATTCTCCAGTTCGGTCATGCTGGGGTGCTCCCCGATCAGCCCAGCGCGGATGCGGCCGCCGACGAGGAGCATGGGTGCGGCGGAGCCGTGGTCGGTGCCGCGCCGCCCGTTCTCCTTGATCGTGCGGCCGAACTCGGAGAAGGTCGTGAGCACCACGCGGTTGATGAGTCCTCGTTCTTTGAGGTCATCCACGAAGGCGGCAACGGCCTGGGAAAGCTGATGGAGGAGGGCCGCGTGGTTGTTTTTCTGGCCGGCGTGGGTATCGAACCCGCCGATATCGCCGCCGCCGCTGGCGTCGATGTTGAAGATCCGGATGCCCACGTTGGCCTCGACGATCTGGGCCACGATTCTGAGATCGGCCCCGACCGGCGTATTGGGGTACTCGCGGCGCTGGCCAGAGCGAACGACCTTGTCGATCGCATCCGCATGGGCGCGGGCGGAGTACGTGCGGCGGGCGATCTCCTGGAGGAGTGGCGACGCATCGGGCCGGTCTGACAAGGCCGTTTCGCCGGCCGGGTCGGCCGACCGGAGCCGGCAGTCCTCAATCGAACGGATCGTCGGCACCAGGGCCCTGGCCGCGTTGACTGTGAGCGGGCGCAGGCTCTGTCCGACCCAGGCTGCCGGCACGGAGGTCTCCCCGCAGGCGGCGTCGACGGCGCGGCCGAGCCAGCCGGTCTGGCAGACCTCGGCGTCGAGCCGGCCCGTTTGCCAGACCCGCATCGATTCAGTGTGTCCACCCTGTGGATTGGGATAGCCCACGCCTTGCACGATGCCCAGAAGGCCGTCGTCGAAGAGCCGCTTCATTTCCGGCATTGCCGGGTGCAGGCCCAGGTCGGAGCCGATCTCGATCACGTCGCGTCGGGCCATTCGCAGCGTGGGTCGGGAACGCCCGTATTCGTCGTTTTCATAGGGCACAACCGTGTTCAACCCGTCATTTCCGCCCGCCAGTTGAACCACAACCAGCACGCGGTCCGCCTCAGGTGCCGGGTCGGCCGCGGCGGCCCGCTGGAGAAAGGCCGGTGCGGTCCAGCCGAGCGAGAGGAAGGCCGGTGCGCCGAGGGCCGTTTTCAGAAAATCGCGCCGTGACGTATCCATGGTTATGTTCTCCGATTCGATGTTCTGGGGGGTGGCATGTCCATGAGCGGAGCGAAGAGCGTGGCCGTTCTGGATCGGCAGAGCCATGCCCATCGTCTGAGGCTCCGGGCGTGCCACCCAATAGCAGCCTCGCTCACGCCAATTGGTACTCCGGCAAACACGCCACGATTCGAGCTGCCTCGGGAATCGATTCTGCATCGGCGGTTGTATTCTCGGCCAGGTCCGACTGGAGCAGAAGCTCGACGAACAGACGCCGGGCCGCAGGGATATCCTGCCTGCCGCGTTTTCGCGCGTAGCCGTCCGCATCGAGGCGGTACTTGTTGTCGCCGGTCTGCTGCAGCAATGCCCAGGCGAGATTATGGCGACCCACGATGGTGGCGTCGTTGAGCCAGCCCAACCCATCGGGCCAGCCGGCGGAGGTTGGCGGGTTGTAGAGGTTCTGGCCCAGATCGGCCAGGCTGCGGACGAGCCGCTCGGTGCCTACCCGCCCCTCAAACGCCCGAACCAGGCCGACGGCGTATTCGACCGGCGACTTCACCCGGCAGCGATAGGCAGCCGGCGAGAAGAAAACGTTCGAACGCAGGATCGTCTCGACCGTATCGAGCACGTTGCCGCTCTTGGCAAAGGCGTCGACCAGCGGATCGAGCAAGGCCTCGCCCGGTTCATCGGCTTCGGACACGAACTGGCGGAACAGTTTTCTCACGATGGTGCGCGAGGTGGCCCGCTGGCCGGCGATCAGGTCGAGGGCGGCCTCGGCGGTGAAGTTCCCCTTCTGGCCAAAAATCTCCTTCTCGCCCTGGTCGAATTCGCGGTCGTAGAACTCGCGGCTGGTGCGATTGACGAACCAGCCGGTGAAGGCCCGGGCCGTAGCGGCAACGTCGCTTTCCGTAAAATTGCCTTCCCCTACGGTGAAGTGGGCCAGCAGCGTGCGGGCCAGGGCAGTCGGCGGGGTGGCCTTGCGGCTCTTCTGGGCTTCCAGGCACGTGAGCATGGCCGGGTCGAGCATGACGCCCCGCAGCAGCGATGGGAAGTTGCCCAGGGCTTGTTCGCGAAGCAGCACCACGTGCCGCTGCAGGAGCGGCCCACGGCCTACTTCGGCCTGGCTCACAGCGAAATGGCCGTGCCAGAAGAAAGTGAGCTTCTCGAGCAACGGGAACGGCGTCTCGATCATCCGCCGCAGCCACCAGGCTCGGAGCGTGTCGACAGACCCTTCTGCCGCCTTCTCGTAGTCGGCATACATGCCGTCGAAGGCCGCCGGATCGCCCTCAGGGCGCACGAGGCGGTCGATGGTCTTTTGCGGACCGTCGTTGGTGGCCTGATCGATCTCAGGCTGGCCAGGTCCGAATCCTGCCCGTCGCAGGAGGTGGGCGGCCTGGCGAGAATCCCAGGGCCGCCCGGCGTCGGGCTGGTAGCGTGCCCAGGCCCAGGCGGGGTCGCCGGCGGCACGCATCATTGCTTCTGAAGAAAGGGACATGATAGGGAGCCTGCAAAGAAGGGATCTTGAGGGGGGACCGTCCGATTCTCTGTTTGCTGTCTTTGCGTGGAAACCGGGACGGTCCCCGGGTGAAAGCTCTGTACGGCGCCCAGGACCGACTCCTGCTACCTGGCGGCAAGTTTCAACTCGATGACGAAACGTGCCTCGGTCGCCCCGGGCTGGTTGCGGATCTCGAACTTCGTCTGGCCCAGATGGCTCACCACTGCCAGCAGAGTGTCGATGGCCGCTTCGGCCTGGTCCCGCGAGTTGCCTTCCTCGATTATATTGTTGCGGATGAGGGGCTCGCGATTGACCTTGAGGATCGACGCCAGGTTGGTGCCGTCAATTTCCGCAAGACTGTGGACCTGCTCGATGCCGGCCAGGGTTTCCGATGTCTCCTTCTTGACCGCGTCGATCAGGTCGCGTGCCAGCCCCTCGGTGGAGCTGAGGATCACATACCCGTCGGGCATGGCCAGGGCCGGACTGAAATTGAACCGCGTGTCGGCGTCGGTGCGTTCCTCAACCTTCGGCGCGGCAAAGCGGGCCACCGTGAACTGCGTGTCGCCGTGTTTCGGCCGATCGATGATCAGCCCCGGCTCGGCCTGCTGGCCCCGGGTGAAATTGACCAGCCCGATGGCCTTCTGCCAGGCTTCTTCCATCACGATCGAGAACTTGTCGGGGTCTTTCATCCGCAGGACTGCGGCGAAAGCCGGGATTTGGGTCTTGGGCGTGCCGACCTTTTCGTCGTAGTTCTGCTGGGCCACCAGGATGCGGATCTCGGGCCCGGTTTCCGCCAGGACTTCGTTGGTCAGATCGCGGCCGGAGAAGAAGATGCCCATCATGTTTTCGAAGAAGATCAGGCCGCCGGTCCGTTCGGGGAACAGGTCGTCTTTGGCGGAATAGAAGCGGTGCATGTCGCGATAGAAGCTGAATCCGGCCAGAAAGCCGGGCACTTTCGGGTTGGGCAGGACTCCGCCCTCCGCGCCCGTCTGGGCGAAGGCTACCGAGCTTTTCTCGGCATCGACCTTGCCGTCGCTCACGGCGGCCAGCGAGAGGGTGGTACCGTCCACGTCCAGCGAGAGCGTAACCACATTGGCTGTTCGCATCGAGTCGGCGACGCCGGCCAGCAGCAGGCTACCCACCGGGTTGCCGAACTTGTCGAGCCCCTTCTGAACGTTGGGCACCTGCCTGAGTGCGGCCATGTTGATCATCAGGAAGGCATCCGCCTTCGGGCCGGCGGCCGCCTTGGCGGTCTTGTATTCGGCCTGGTCGGCCAGAGAGGCTCCGCCGTCCTCACGCAGGTCGACCACCGACCGGAGCCGTTCCACGTTGTTGGCCATGACAAGCCGGCTGCCGATGACGGCGTGAGCTTCTTTCTTGCCGAAGGCCCAGCCGGTCACGCCTCGATACTCGGCCGAACGGACATCTCCCTCATTGCCGCGTTTGGCGGCCTCCCCCTTGGCGGCCATGGTGGCGAACTCACGAAACTTCTCCAGCAGGGCGGCGTCGCTGCTGTCGACGATGAGCAGGACCGACTGGTCAGGATAGGCCGCCAGGATGGCCCCGCCGCCGAGCAGGGTCCGGGCTGCCGTTCTCCAGTCGGTTCCCAGGTGCGCTTCCAGGAAACCTGCAACCTGTTTGACCTGGGCCAGCCCGTCGGACTGGCTCTTCTGCTGCATGACGGGCATGGCGGCAACGGTGGCTGCCATGTCGTCGCCGAGGGCCAGGTCGAGCAGCTCGCCTGGCCGGACGATCTCGATGGCCGCCAGCGCTCCGGCGGGCACCCATTGGCTCGCCGGGGGCAACGGTTCGCCCCCTCTGACACTGCTGGCAACTGCGGCTGCCGCCAGGAGGGCGACCCCTATCGATCGAAGGAACTGCATGGCTGAACTCCTCATCCAAGAAGTGGTTACAATTGTCGAACTACCTGGTGGAGCACGAACACCGGTTCCGCTCCAGACCGACCGCGCAGCACGCAACACTTCACTTGTCCCGACTCGCGGGGTGCGGTCTGTACCTGTGGATGGTTGGCGGCCCTGCCACCGTGACATCAAGAAAAGGAAGACAGCGAGGCGGCCTCCATCAGGCCGACAGAGCCCCGGCACATGGGTGGCCAACTGCCGTGCTGTCCCTCCGTGTGATCGAGAGTGCGAGAGCCGCCTACAAAATCGCGAATCGAGTCTGCCATTGCCCGCGGGCGACTCGTCCTCTTGTGACAAGCTCTGATATCCCGACTAGATTGTACTTCGCCCGACAAGTGAGAATCTTGGGGGCGCGAGCGAAAAAACCGGAAAAATCCCGCCTCCTTCCGCTCCGTCGTGGACCGAGTTGTTGGCCCAACCGAAGGCGACAGGCAGCGTTTCTCCGTCTGCCGGGACCGGAGAACTTGAGGCGACGGCCAGGCGTGTGACCGCAGTCACGTGGGCTTCTTCAGATACCCGGCCGAGGACTGGAAGAACTTCCGCCGGCGGCTCTCCACATGGGCGTGCGCTTCGGCCTGCTGCTTCTGGAGGTCGGTCAGGTTGGCTCGGCAGTAGCGGCAGCCGACGGTCTCCAGGTGGAAGACCAGGTAGTCTTCTTCCTCTTCGGGCAAGGTGCCCAGCAGGTAGTTGCCAAGCTGCTGCCGCGAAGGGCAACTGAGCCGGTGTCGCCGCCAGATCTCCCCCAGGTTGTGGACCCCGGCATCGCGGCGGGAGTTGATCGCCTTGAGTTTGGCCAGCAACCCTTCGTCCTTGCGGAGCGCCAGCTCGATGCGGGCCATCTGATCGGCCGGCAGGGCTTCGTCGAGGTAGGCTTCCAGGTCGGATTGGCGAATCGTGTGGGGCATCGGGGGAGCTGTCGGGGGGTAAGGAGCAGGAGGTTGGAACCCAGGCTTCAGCCGGTTCGATCATCGGCATGGTTTGCCGCCGGCAGCCGGCCCGGTTTCGAAATCGCGCTATTCAGCCTCATAGAGTTCGGGAAAAACGTCTCGCGGGAGCTGCTGCTTGCGGACCGCGGCGCGGAGCCGGGCGAGGAAGTCGAACTTGTAGTTGGCCACGGTCTGCTCGGAGATGTCCAGGTGGCAGGCCACCTGCTTGTTGGCCCAGCCGCGGACGAACAGGAGTTCCACGCACTGGATCTTGATCCAGTCGTCTCGCTTGCGCCAGTGCTCCAGTTGTTCGCTGATGGCTTCGGCGAGGGCGTGCTCTTCGATTTCGCGCCGTTCGCCGCTGCGGTAGATGCTGCTGGCCGCACGGGCCGGTCCCGGCGGTTCGAAACTGCTCGATCCGATGGGGCCGGGGACCAGTGGCAACGTGGGGCGCCGGCCTTCACGGCGCAGGTGATCGGTAAGCTTGTGAGCGGCAATCGAAAACAGGTAGGTTTCCAGCGGGCGCAGGTCGTCGTAGTTGGGCAGGCTGGTGAGAAAGCCGATGAACGTTTCCTGGACGACGTCTTCCGCGACCGCACGGCTGCGGACCCGGCTCTCGACAAAGGCGAGAAGACGCCCCTCGAAGCGCGCAATCAGTTCGTTCCAGGCGTCAGACTCGCCGGCGCGGATCCGCTTGGTCAGTACGATATCGCTTTCGCTGGGAGGTGACATGCGGCTTGGTTCACCCGACCGTGGAGGGAAAAGGGGACAGGCATCCTCTGCCGCAGCCAAGCCAGCCTTCGGCTGGTACGTGATGCAAAAGGTGCCGGTCTCCACTTCCCCGGAATGCATGGCCAATCGAGCTCAGGCAATGCCGGCCACTGCCACTCCGACGGCGACCAGCATAAGCCCCAGTATCACGAGAACGGCCGCAATTCGCAAGAGCCCGCGTCGGGAACCGCCTGTCACCAGGTCGATCTTCAAATAGCAGTAAACCAGGGCCATGAAGAGCAAAGCCGCCGAGAAGAGCCCCGCCGCCGACCAGAGCCGTCCGGTCACCCTCTGCTGCTGCCACTGCTGGTGGATGACTTGATTTGCCTGGCGATCGAATTTCACCAGGGCGTGGACGCGCACGAAGTTGCCGACCGAGAGGCTGAGCGGCTCGATCCAGATGTCGTCGCCGACCATTTCGCTGCGCAGATAGTCGGGCTTGAGGCGAACCTGTCCAGCCGCCCCCGCGCCGAGTTGCAGTTTGTTCTTGATGTAGTCGGCCACGGCCACATTGAGGGCCTTCGGCAGGGCCGCTGCCTCGGCGTCTTCCGAATCAGGGCTCGGATCGGTGGCGACCGGCCAGTAGTAGACCGATCCTTCCTTGTAGGGCTTCCGGTCGACCCACGTCGGCCGGTTGTTGTCGGCCAGGGGCGGCACGCTCAGTTCTCCTGTTTCCGGTGTGTCGGGTTTCGCGGGCTCGGCGGGCGTCTCGTTGGCTGCTTCGGCCTCTACCTTCATCTCGCTGGAAGCCACGGCGTCCTGCGAAGCCTCGGCCTGAACGGCGGCGGACGGCTCAGGCTCTTCGGGCATGAGGGGCTTCTCCTCGGCCCCTTCCTTCGGGGCTGCCTTCCCTTCACCGCTGGTTGTCGGACCGTCGCCGCTCTCGGCAGACTCTGCCTTGGCCGCATCAGCAGGCTCCTCAACCGGTGGAGATTCCGCCGGCTTCTCCTCGGCGGCATCGGCAACCATCGCGGCCATGGGAGGGGTGACGGCAACCTCGGTGGCAGGCGCGGACGCCGCCTCCTGCAGGTCGATCTCCCGTTTGGCCCGGTCCAGGCGGGCAAGCTCCCGGTCAATTTGTGCGCGAACGACCGCGTTCTGTGTGCTCACGGCCGAGCGATGCCTGGCCACCAGGAGGAACAGGCCTCCCACGAAGGTGACCAGGAGAACCATCGCGGTCAGCCCTCCCAAGAGGACCTTGGCTGTATCGCGGGTTCGAGGGTTGGTCAGAAGGGCGATCAGGCCGAGCAGGGCGAGAAACACCAACCCGGCGAAACCGGCGAGCACGAGGATTCCGAGGAAACTGACAGCCATTGGAGTCACCGAATTGACAGGTTTGTTTCCTGATCCGGGCCGTTCGCCCGGATGTCCTACCGCGGAAGGCATCCACGACTACTGAAAGGCTGCGAGGGTTTCGCCGGGGCGTTCCCACGCACGACGCACGATCAATCGAAATCGTCCTGCGAGGCACGCAGGCGAGGATGGATCCAGGGACTGGCCAACTGGACCGAAACCGACATGGCGCAGGCCACCATGACCAGCCACGGCTTGGGGAACCCGAGCGCGTCGGAGATCAGCAGGGCCATCAGGCCGGAGACAAACACGGAGACCAGACTCAGCCGGGAAGTCCGCATGGGATCGGCCGACCGCCACCAGCGCAGCAGCAGGAACAGCGAACCGAAACCCACGAGGTAGTACCGCAGGTCGGAAATGACGTTGGAGGGGTTCAGCCATACGGGTTTGAGGCCCGTGATGTCGCGCAACTCGAAATCGGGCAAGCCGTTCTTCTGAGGCAGATCGACCAGCAATCCGGCCGAGATGGCCGCCACCACCAGGCCGACGAGAAGCCCCGTGAGCATCATGGTGAAACGCCGCAGCCTGACGTCGCCTTTGCAGCCTTCCCAGAATTTGGCCGGGATCAGCACCGCCCACGTTCCCACGACACTGGCCAGGATCACCCACGTGTAGCGGGCCATGTCGGCCGCACCGATCGCGGCGTCGGACCGCAAGCTGCCCAGGACGAAGCCGAGCACGCAGGTCAGTATCGCGATAACAGCCCCCACCAGCATCGAACCGACCAGTTCGGTGAGCCGCTGCCTGGCGGGTTTGACGAGCATGGCAGGCACGGGCTTTTCGTTGCGGGCCCAGCGGGGCAGCCGCGACTGATGGTTGCGGACGCGATGGGCAACCGGCACCGCGCCGGCTGCCGGCGCAAACGGAGTGCCGGGACGCGGGGGGACCGCCACACCGGCAGACGGCGGCAGGCCGACCGGCCTGGGCTCCTTGATCGTCAGGATCAGCGCGCGGATGATCCAGTAGATGAAGTAGAGGGCCACGAGGAAGACGGCCAGATTGCCGAACGTGCCGACCAGGAAAGGAGCCGCCACCAACAGGGCGGCCAACAGGCCAATCTTGGTGGGCGTATTGAGATTGGAATGGTTCCAGTTCCGGCGGACGTCCTGGTAACCGTTGCGGAGCGCTCTGAAGATCGGCTCTTCCGGCGTGGTGTGGCCGGTGGCCGCGGCGCTAGCACCCCTGGCGCGGTTGCTGCGGGGATCGTACGAGGTGGCAGACCCGGCTGTCGGCGACGGACCGTAGTCCTGCACCTGCCGCGGCTTGGGGAGGTGGGAGAGCATTTCAGCCGCCGAGGAGAAGCGTTTGGCAGGGTCTTTTTCCAGGGCCCGGGCGACGACGCTCCGATAGGGCTCGGCGAGCATCGAGACGTCGGGCGTGGCGGTCAGGTGCTTCATCAGCACCTCCCCTACCGACTCGCCCTCGAAGGGAACTCGCCCGGTGAGCATCTCGTAAAGGATGACGCCGAGCGCGTAGACGTCGATTTCCTTGCCGTAGCGGCCATTGGCTACTTCGGGGGCCATGTAGTGAACGGTGCCGATGCTCTCGGTCTGGCCGCTCCGGCGGCTGCAGGAGATGAATTTCGACAGACCATAGTCGCCGATCTTCACGACCCCCTGATCGTTGAAGATGTTGCCGGGTTTCAGGTCGCGATGCACGACGCCGTGATCGTGGAGATGGGAGACCCCCGCTCCGATTCCGTGGATCCAGAAGAGGGCCCGTTCTGCAGGAATGCCGGTGGGATTGGCCGCCACAACATCTTCAAGCGACTGCCCGGCAACGAACTCCATGACCACCCAGTTGTCTCCCTGGGCGTCCTCGCGGATATCGAAAATGGAAAGCAGATTCGGGTGTTTCAGGTTGAGGCAATGGCGGATGCCCCGCAACTCGACATCCAGATTCCGCCGGATCAACTTGATGGCAACTTCCTTGCCTGCATCGCTGGTGGCGTAATAAACCTCGCCGAATCCGCCGTGCCCGACGCCACGTTTGATGGTGTATCCGGCAAGCGGCCGGGAACCGCTCGGATAGGTGAATCGCGACCCGACGCCGGCCGATGGAGCGGCGGCCGGAGAGGATCTCACGCGATCTTGATCGGGCACTTGTCTTTCCACGGTAACCACCGAATGGCTCATGGGTCTTCTCCCAACGGCCGGATTCGTCGCCGGACGGCGCCTGGGAGGCTGTCTCTCCGTCGCGTCACCGGAACCGAAACTGGACTGAACGCACGGAAAAGGTGGTCCGACACCACTTCCGCTCATTCACTCATTCGCTTTCCAGTGAACTATCTTGGCAGAAAATCAACAAAACCGGTCGGATCGTCCCAGTCCCACCCGGGAGTTGTACGCTTGGACCGATCGGGTTCATTCCCCCTGTGGAGAGTTCCACATCATCGTCCTCCTATTGTAGTCCTGACCACTAGATGGCTTCCAGGCTGAAGGAGAAATGATCCCCCTGAATGCGGGAGTTTCGAGTAATGAGCCCCCTCCGCCGGGTCTCTTCACCATCGATTTCGACCCTTCCTGACGTTCGACAGTACAATTGGCCGTCCCGGTGAAACAGAACGACTTCGTTGGGCCACCTGGGACAAACGACGTGACTGTGTCCGCTGGGCCCCAGCACGCATGTCTCCGCCATCAGGAGGACGGCGTCGGACGAGGGCTGGGTGCGATGTCCGCTGACGAATTCCAGACGGGCGGTTGCGCTGAGGGCGTGGGGTCGGCGAAATCGTAGCTCCACCCGCTCCCCCAGGCGTATGATCGAGCGATCGCTGAGCGTCGTGCGTCCCTCGACCGGCTGCCCGTTGACATGGACCGGCCGCAGCGCCTCGATGAGGTACCCCTCCCCGTCGCGGCAGATCGAGGCGTGGCGTTTGGAGATATCGCCAAGGATCGGCACATCGATTCCGTCGATCGGCTGGCCGAGGATAACCTGATCGGACATGGTGACCCAATATCCGCCAACGGCGTCGATCCAGAGCAGGAATCTGTCGTTTGAGCCAGCCATCGCCGATGTGTCCTCAAAGAGGTGCAAGAGTCTGATCATTGTGGCACACCTGAGACCCGATTGGGAGCCGCCTGACGAGTCATCGATCATCTGCTCCGATGCCGGTGAAGACTCCGCTCAAGCCGTCTCGATGGTCCCCAAACGCACGACGGGGCCGTCGCCGAGAGAAACGTCCTCGTTTCCCTGGTGCGACGACCCACGGCGTACCGATTCAATTGTCACCATGGAGCGACCCGCTCTCCGACGAGCAATGGCCCGCAGTTCTAGTCGACGGCGAGACTTTCGGCGCTGGGCTTCTCGAGTTGAAAGTACTCCGAAACTCGATCAGCGATGTCTGCCGGGGGGGTGTCTTCCAGTTGGATCTGGCCGCTGTAGTAGTTCTCGGAATTGGCCATCCGGGCTGCTACATCCAGACGCGTCTGCAAGTCCGAAACCAGTTGTCGGACCCGACCGAGCTTGCTGTCGTCGAAGTGGTAGGCGTTGGCCGCTTCAGCCGCTGCGACCATTTCGGCCTGGGCTTCGAGGCTCTCGATCTCGGCTTCCAGGTCTTCCTTGGCGGACATCAAAGCCTGCAGTTTCTCCTGGGCCGCTGCCAAGGCGCTATGTCGGGCATTGAACTTTTCCTGAAGGCTCTTGAGCGTCTTCTCGCCCGTCTGGTAGCGGTCAAAACGGTTCGACAGGTCGAGTCTCACCTGCTCGACAGTGTAGGCGCGGCGACCGTAAGTGAAGACCTCTTTGCCCGTTGCCAGATCGGCCCGCAGGCGAAGCACGTCCTGCTTCTGGTCGGCCAGGCGGGTCTCCGTGTCGGCAATCTGCTTCTCGATCTGGGCGACCTCGACCTCCTCGCGCGCAATGGCGAGCATGTTCTTCTGGATCTCCGGCCCGAGATCCGCGATCAGATTGCGCGCCCTTTCGATCTGAAACGGAGTGGGCACGTTGTCCGTCACCGAGTCCTTCACGTATTTGGCCGAGGTGCTGACATAGCTGACCATGTCGCGGCCAAAGAAAAAGAGACCCAGCATGAGGGTGATGACTGATCCAATGATTGCCTTCTTGATCATCGCATTTTCCTCCAGAAAGTCGGAGAACAGGGTGAATTGAATCGTCTGTCGGACGAAAGACAGACTCTCGAGTTCTTGAGGCTCGATCCGCCTGGTCATGTGGTTGGTACGGCGGGTCTGAACGTCTATTCGCCGAGCCCTCGGGAATCTTGGACTTTTTTCAAATTCTGTCGTGCCCCCCTCGTCCATGTGGGAGTTTTCCAGGAGAATCAGTGGCATGAGCAGGCCAGATTTTGAACCGCTTGTGCGGCAGATCCACGATTCGCAGACCCGCCTGGTTCTCTCCTTCTCTGGGGGGGGCAGCGATGCGCTTTCCGAATTGCTGTCCGTGCCAGGGGCCTCGCGAACCGTGCTGGAGGCGGTGGTTCCCTATTCGCAGCAGGCGCTGTGCCGGTGGCTGGGGGGACGTCCCGACCAGTTCTGTTCTGCCCGGACAGCACGGGCGATGGCGATGTCGTCGTTTCTGCGGTCCTGCGAGTACGAGAGTCCGGAAGGTTTTCCATTGGCTGGGGTCGGGGTGACTGCCTCGCTGGTGACGGACCGTCCCAAGCGAGGCCCCCATCGCGTTCACCTGGCCATCCAGACCGTCAGCCAGACGATTGTCGAGTCGATCAAGCTGGCGAAGGATCGGCGGACTCGCCCGCAAGAGGAAGCGATTGCCTCCTCAACGATCCTCAACCTGATCGCCGAGGTTTGCGGTGTTGATCGACAGGCTGGCCCGGAGCTGCTGGAGGGAGAGACGATCGTGCGGCAGGAGAAGACAGCACCTGAGGCGTGGTGCGACCTGCTTCTGGGCAAGCGCGAGGCGATACTCTCCGGCGAGCCGGCCGGGAGCCGGAGTCCGGTTCGCGCGCTGTTTTCGGGGGCCTTCAATCCGATCCATGTGGGACACGCGGACATGGCTCGTGTGGCTTCCGACATCCTCGGCACGCGGGTCGACTTTGAGATCTCGGTTCTCAATGTCGACAAGCCTCCGCTCGACTACCTGGAGATCGATGAGCGGATTGAACAGTTCCGGCGTGAAGACAACGTCTGGCTTTCGCGGGCGCCCACCTTCGTGGAAAAGGCGCGGTTGTTTCCGGGCGTGACCTTTGTGGTGGGTATCGACACGCTGCGGCGCGTGGCCGCCCCGCGCTACTATCCTGGGAACGGGACTGCATGCCTGAAGGCCATCGAGGAAATCGCCGGCCGCGGCTGCCGATTCCTTGTTTTCGGCCGCACGATCGGCGGGAGTTTCATCCGCCTGGGCGACCTGGATCTGCCGGCAGCGCTGGCTTCGATCTGCCGCGAGGTTCCGGAGGCCCAGTTCCGCCAGGATGTTTCCTCCACGGAAATCCGCCGCGAGCGGCGGGTCTCAGGAAAACCACGCGGGTAGCTGCCAGCCGCGAATGGCCGGGGCAGCCAAACCGAATCCGGTTGGGAACAGTCTTGCCAACAGGTCGAGCCATCGGTCGGCGACGCTTCGGCGCGAATGCCCGGCTTTCCGGCGGCACGTTCCAGCAAGGCCTCGACGAGGCCGCGGATCGGGGCCTCGTGCGGTCATCCGGCCCAGGCAAACTTTGCCGGTCCTGCCGATGGTTCTCGCTGGGAAGACCTACTCGGCCAGTGGCCGAACTCTGCAGTCGCACACGGGCGACGCCCGAAACCTCTTAAAGGTCTGAAAACGTCAGACGTTTTTGGGCCGCTGTTTCCTCTGCCATTCGGGCTCAAGATCGTGTGCGGAGAACTCAACGTGACGATGCCATCGGCCAATGCCAACCAGGGCAAGGTTCGTGCGACCCTCTACCTGCGGGCCGATCTGCTGGATGAGGCCCGAAACGCAACGGTCTTTCTGGCGGGCTACCCGCTCCGGCTGACGCTCACGCGTCTGGTGGAGCAGGCACTCCGCACGGAACTGTCGCGTCTGAAGAATGCGTACAACAGCGGCGAGGATTTCCCCCCCCGAACCGAGGAGCTCAAGGGCGGCCGTCCCATCGCCGCCTGAGTCCGACCATGAAAACCGACGAGAAGCGACCGCCGTGCGACGAAAAACTGCAGCAGCTTCGGCGCGAGTTGCTCGAGCGAATTGTCCGTAACGAAGCCCGGCGTCGCACCGAACAGAACGCCACCCTCAGATGTGCCGCCACCTCCTGGGAGTCGCCCACGGGAATAGGCGTCCACAACGGATAATCACAAGTGTAAAAGGCGTGAAATACCTCTTGCCCCTGATTGTGCTTGCGAGCACAACGTTACCAGCAGCCGCCGATCTGTGGGGTGGTCTGGCGACAGACCAACCGCATCCGGCCGTGGTGCGCGTCGTGGTCTCGGAGGGGCAGACCATGTCACTCGGCACGGGCACCCTGGTTGCCGTTCGCGGGCGCCATGGAATGGTTGTGACCAACTGGCACGTGGTTCGCGACGCCCGCGGTCCCATCAACGTGATCTTTCCCGATGGATTCCGCTCCGGGGCTTCCGTCCTGGGGACCAACGCCGACTGGGACCTGGCCGCACTGGCCATCTGGCGTCCCGGTGTGGAGCCGGTGCGACTCTCCTCCAACCCGCCGCAACTCGACGACACGCTCTCGATCGCCGGCTACGGGTCGGGCAAGTACCGTTCAGCCTCGGGACGATGCGTGCAGTTCATTTCTCCGGGGGGCAATCAGCCCTTCGAGATGCTGGAGCTTTCCACCTCCGCCCGCGACGGCGACTCCGGTGGTCCGATCTTCAACGAGCGAGGCGAACTGGCCGGCGTGCTCTTCGGCGCCGCCCGAGGACGGACGGCGGGCAGCCATTGCGGCCGGGTGGCGTGGTTCCTCAACTCGGTGGCCCCGCGATTCGACGCCCTGTCGACCCCGTCGAGCGATACGATGATTGCCCAGGATCTTCCCTCCCCGGCCCTCATGTCGGAGACATCTCGACCGCCGCTGACCGACATTGCCGCGGAACGCCGGGAAAGCTCGAGCCAATCCTTCTGGGAGCCGATTGCGAGCCAGCGGCCGGAACCGGCAGACAGACCGTCGCGGCGGCGGTCGATGCCGCTGGCATCGATTCCCGCTCCGACGACCGAAGAAGATACGAGCGGAGCGGCCGCCGTACCCGCGGTTGACGGCCTGCCGGATCGTGCCGCCGGCAACCTTCCCGCCACCACACTTGCCCCCGTGCCGGCCCCCTCTCCCCCGCCGGCTGCTGAGGCAGTCCAGTCCGGACCGGCCGAATCTCCCGCTCGCTGGCTGGACCTGCTGGGAGAAACGCGGCCGGAGCAGGCCAGGAACTTCCTGGCGATTCTGGGCGTCGTGGCGGTTGTGTTCCACTGCATCAAGGTCTTCGGCGCGATCCAGTTGCAGCCGGTGAAACGCCGTCGCCGCAGACCCGTCCGCCGGCGCGTGCGGGTGTGGTAACCGTTCTGCCGCGTGATGATCCTGCCCGGCAGGGTTCGATTCCGACGGCGTCTGGTGGCCGGGGATTCTGGAGCCGGCCCCAAACGGCCCTTCGCGATCGTTTTCTTCGCCGTCTGCTCGCCTGGAACGGCCCTCGTTGAGCCGATTCTCCTTGGGCGCACCCGCCGAGCGACTGGCCCCTGTTTCCGGCGCCAGAGCTCTGCGTGCCGGTTTCGCTGGAGAAAACCTGTCTGCGCACCTGGAGGGGCGTGCCGCAGCGATAGTGCGCGGCGACCGAGTGAAGCCAATGCCTTACGCCACCTGCCGCGCCCGCGGACCTCGATCTTCGTTGTCTTCCCCCACGATGCGGCTCGCGGTGCTTCCGGCGAAGAACTGGCCGAGGAGCTGCGGATCGGCGTGGATTGACCGCACGTGAATGTCCTGCTGGGGAAACGCGATCTCGATTCCGGCCAAACGGAACTCGCGCTCGATGGATATGTGAAGATCGTGGACCACCTGCTGGCGGTTGTCCATGTCCGGCAGGAAGCAGCGAAGCACGTAGTCGAGCGAGCTCGCCCCGAACTCTTCGAAGGTGACGCGCGGCGCCGGTTCCTTGAGGATCAGCGGATGTTCCTGGGCGATCTTCAGCATCAGGTCGGTGGCCAGGGTCGTGTCGGAGCCGTAGGCGATCCCGACGTTGACCACCACGCGATTGACCTTGTCGCTGAGGGTCCAATTGAGGAGCCGGCCGGTGATGAACTCCTTGTTGGGAACGATGAACTCCTTGCGGTCCCAGTTGGTGATCGTTGTGGCCCGCATGCGGATCCGGGAGATCACCCCCGTCGTGTCGGCGACCGTCACCACATCGCCCACCCGGACGGGTCGTTCGAACAAGATGATCAGACCCGAGATGAAGTTGGCAAAGATCTCCTGGAGTCCGAAGCCGAGTCCGACGCGGATGGCCGCGACGAGCCACTGAACCGTGCTCCAGTGGAGCCCGATCATGTTGCAGGAAACGAGGATCCCGACGAGGCCGACAATATAGCGGAGGACGGTGCCGATCGTGTAGCGGACCCCCGTGTCGAGCGACAGACGCTGGAGCAGGACCATTTCCAGAAACCCGGGCGCGTTCTTGGCGGCGATCAGCGACATTGCGAACACCAGACCCGCCAGGCTGACGTCGGCCAGGCTGGTCCATTCCGCCTGGGGATCGGCCTGCCAGAGCCCGATCTTGTCGAAAACGCGGAGAGCAGGCAACACGTCGACCCATACGAACCACATTCCCAACAGGCCCGTCAGCGCCAGCGAGTACTCCACGAACCGCTGCGTCTGGACGTTGATCGTGGCCAGGTCGAGCTTCGGTTCGCTCGTGGTGATCATGGCGGGCAGCACGCCCGACTCATTGCCGGCTGAGGCCGCTTCGGCCTGGGCCGCGGCCCGCCGCTGCCGAGCCTGATGGATGGCCAGCTTGCGCCGCCGGACGAGCACCCAGCGGAGGAGGAAGCTCCTTGCCAGCGTCAGGCCAAGTAGCAGATAGCCACAGGCCAGCATGCGGCCGGCAAGCTGCTGAGTCGTGTAGTAGTAGCCGGTTGCGGCCAGCGCTGCCAGAACGATGGGGATCAGAATCGCAGCGGGATACCAGACAAGCCGGGACGAACAGAGCCAGTCTCCCCGCCGAGAACTCAGCAGGGCCTGATCGAGGGGACCTTTCGGACGCAGCAATCGCTGCACCAGGGCGGCGGAAACCAGCATGGCACCGATGAAGCACACCCGGCCCAGCGAGTCGTCCCAGCGGCTGTCGGGCTGCGTGCCCATAGTGACGACCACGAACATCAGCGGGAGGACCAGCACTTTGGCTATCCGGACGTAATGGCGGATCGGCCGCAGCGCGGAAGCGGGCCAGTCGAAGTGCGAGTCGCCCAGCCCGTTGCGGCGGCACTGTTTCTCGAGCAGGTCGAGTACCAGGTAGGCACCTGCCGTGAAGGTCAAGGCGGCGGCGATCGCCGTGCAGAAGGTCGATGTTTCCGGTTCGGCGTTCAGTCGCCATGAAAGATACCAGAGGAGTCCCGGCAGCACGCAGCTCAGCACGGCGGTCAGACCGATCGCCTCCAGGGTCGGCAGCAGGCTGCAGCAGTTGGCCAGTTCGGCCCGCTCACCCACGTCGTTCAATCGCGACTTCATCCGGCGCTGTCCGAGAAACAGCAGGACGAAGCCCAGGCCGACCACAACAACTCGAAACAGGTTCCTGCGGGCGTCTCTGGAAAGGGAACCCGCCACTTCGAGCCACGATTCGGGCCGTATCAGCCATGTCGCCGCCTGGCCCACGTAGTCGAGCGATTCCCAGTCGAGGGCCGGGGTGCTGCGGATCCAAAGGACCCGTTCGTCGATGTACTTGAGATACTCTTCGGTCTTCTGCGTCAGTTGGCGTTCGGCGTTGTCCAGGTCGATAAGCTTGTCGAAGTAGCTGTTCAGGTCGACGATCAGCGTGTCCAGATACTCTTTTTCCGTTTCCAGGGCGCGACGGGCGGCCCACTCCAATTCGTACTCGGTGTCGGAATGCTCTCCCTGCCCGGCCACTTCGAGTTCCATCTGGATCTGCGTCTCCAGGTCGGCCAGATCGGTTCTCCGGTCGTCGTACTGGAACAGTTCCAACTGACACTCCTGCATCACCGGCTGCCGCAGACGGATGTTCGTCAACTGGCGACGGACATCGGGCATGGCCTGGCGCTGCTTGCGCAGGAGGAGCCCGATGGCGTTGGTCTGCCCCACGGCGTCGACCTTGTTCCGGGTCCTGCTGAACTGATCTTCGAGCGACGCGAGTTGCTGGTTGGCCTTCTCGAGCTGTCCTGTCGTCTGCACGATCAGTTGGGCCAGGGTCTTCCTGCGCTCGGCCAACTGGGCGTTCTGTTGAGTCAGGTCCCTGATCGCCGGATGGGCTCCCTGGGCTTCCTGGCGGGCGCGGCGAAGCTGGTCTTCGGCGTCCCGCTGGCGCTGGCGATTGACCGCTTCCTGCCATTTGGCAAGTTCCTGTTCGGCCAGGGCGACCTGTCCGGCCGCAAGGTCCCGCCGCAGCGGCAGCAACTCGGCCCGCAGGTCGTAGGTTTTGAGCTCCGTCTGCAGGGCGAGAATCTCCTGCTCCAGCGCCTGCTGCCGGGCCACGAGGGTCGCTCGCTTCGCGGCGGCGAGTTCTGAACTGTCTGCCGCGGCAACCAGGGCCTGTGTCTGGGACTCGACTTCGGTGAGTCGCTCCCGGGCAGCAGCAATCTGCTTGGGGATCTCCACGCGACGGGTCGCCCGGTGTTTCGGCTCCGCCTCCAGTTCCGCCAGGTCGGCCTTCGCGCTGGCAAGCTCCTCGCTCTTCCGTGAGAGAGTCTGCTCCAATTGAACCAGGCTTGCTTCCGGAACCGTAATCAGCAACTGGCGCGGGAGGGAGGCCAGGGCAGCCTTCGTCTTCGCCAGTTCGTCGGGGGCCGATGCAGCCATCTCCTCGGAACGCTTCGCCGATGCGGCCCATCCCTTCGCCGCTTCCAGGTCCTGAACCGCCTGCTGGTAGAGTTCTCGCAGCTTGCCCTTCGCGGCGTCGTCAAGGGTGGGGGAGGCCTCGATTTCTTTGAGCCGATTCTGGATTATCTCAACGGTCGGTTTCTCCGCAGGGGATTCCTCGACCACCACGTCGGCGGCATCCAGAAAGCACGCGTTCAAGAGCGCCAGGACGAGCCAGATCCCGACGACCGTCCGAACAGTTCGGGAGGTGCCATGTACCCCACGGTGGCAGGGCTGCTGGCCAATACGAGCTGCCGCTCGATGACCAAAGGCCTGCTCCCCCCCGGCGCACGTCTTTGTGAAGAGCTTAACGGTCTTTGAAGTCCGTCGTGGAGAGGAAGAGACAAAGACAGAGGATCGCTTCATCAATGATTGATAATCCATCACCGCACATTTGCCCGGAAACGATTCCGCTGCAAACCGTATCCTCATGACAGCATTCGAGTTAGATTGGTAAGCCCGACCCCTCGCCGCCAGCCACAGCACTTCTGCCAGTGCTGCCGCATCCGCTGCACCCGGCACTGACTTGTCTGGGTGCCTTATATCGGTCCCCCGTGCGTTCCACAAGGCCAACGTACGCCCCGTCGGAAAAGCGGCCGCTGGCGCACCGGTGCGGCGGGGCCGTGGGCGGAACGACACCCGGCTGCGGGGCCGCGGCGTTGGTTGCATCCGGATCGGGTCTGCCTTAGGATCGACACGGTTTCCACAGCCTCCAGCACCACCTCTCGACCAGAGGGACTGCCATGAAACGTTCGACTACGTGCCACCGAATCGGATACTGCGTCCTCTTCCTCCTGCTCGCCCGCAGCCAGCTTGCGGTTGGCGCTGGGGAACCGTCACTCGAGTTGCAGGTCCGCAAACCCGTCATGGTCGACGCCGAGGCCTGGAAGTGGAACTGGGCCTCCTGGGACCAGGAGAAGATTGTTTCCTTTGGCCAGTTCCAGTACACGGTCTATTGGGATGCCGACCGCATCATGGTCCTCGCGCGGCGCGACGTGCGCGACGATTCGGTCCAGACCGTCCGCCTGCCTGATTTCACCCTCTCGGCAGACGACCGGCACCGCAACACCTGCCTGGGCGTGAGCGCCGCCGACGGGCGGCTCCACCTGTCGTGGGACCACCACAACAACCAGCTCCACTACACCAAGACCAAGGCCGGTTTCCTGACGCAGCCGGCCAGGCAGATCTCGATCGACCAGGTCGAGCCTGCCCAGTCGATGCTCAGCGATCCGAAGCTGGAACAGCCCGTGACCTATCCGCGATTCTTCACCGATCCGGACGGCACGCTGTTCTGCTTCTACCGCATCGGCGGGAGCGGCAATGGCGACAACTACCTCCATCGCTACGATGCGGCCGACGGCACCTGGACCCGCGTGGGCATGGTATTCAGCCACCGCGGGACCTATGCCCCCTGGGAAAACAACAAGTCGCGATGCGTCTACATGCACGACCTCCTGTTCGACTCCCGGAGCCGACTGCATGCCTCGTGGACCTACCGCGAAGCGGGGGCCACGTGGGCCAGCAACCACGACCTGCACTACGCCTACAGCGACGACGGCGGGGTGACCTGGAAGAACAACGCGGGACTCCAGATTGCCGACCTAACCGCTGCCGATCCGATCGAATTGGCCGATCCGGGGATCGTGGTTCGCCAGATCCCGGTCTACTCCTGGATGATGAACGCCGGCTGCATGGCCTTCGATTCGAAGGACCGGCCGCACGTGCTCACCTACCGGTCGCGCAGCGTTCATAAACCGGAGAAAGTGGCCCACGACCCGCCTCCCGTCGTGGTGAACCAGTTGTGCTTTGTCCACTTCTGGCGCCAGGACGACGGCACTTGGGCCGGGGGCGAGCCGATCGATCCGGGGCCCGACGGTCGCAGCCGGGTCGACATGGTGTTCGACAAGAACGACAACCTGATCTTCTTCTACCCGACCTACGATCCGGCTGCCGTGGGCTTCCGCTACTTCAGCGCCTCCCCGGCCGACCAGTGGCAGAGCTGGTCGGGTCCCCACAGACTCACCGGTCCGGAACTGGGCGGCCGCGACGCCTCGAAACACGACCGCCTGCGCTGGGCCAAGGAGGGAATCCTTTCGTTCACCGCCATGCCCGAGCCGGACGGGTTTGCGATCCTGGACGTGGATGTCAAGTCGACACCGATTAGACCGGGACGATAGATACTTTGGAGTGCGGTGACTTGTCACCGCTTTCTTTGTATGCCAGGCATGTTTACCAAC
>CAZLWV010000057.1:32497-42278 GCA_964563135.1 uncultured Planctomycetaceae bacterium | reverse complement strand
ATCCCCAACATGAAGCTCGACAAGGGAGTGGTCCAGCGAAGGCTCGACCTGCTGCGGGCCGAGGGGGTGGAGTTCGTCACGGGGGCGCACGTGGGGGTGAACATCGACGCGGGCGAGTTGCACCAGAAGAACGACGCCCTCATCCTGGCCGCCGGGGCGACGAAACCTCGGGATCTGCCGATCCCCGGGCGCGAGCTGAAGGGGATCCACTTTGCCATGGACTTCCTCCGCCGGAACACCAGGAGCCTGCTCGACTCGGATCTGGAGGACGGGCGCTATATCTCGGCGAAGGGGAAGGACGTGATCGTGATCGGCGGGGGCGACACGGGAACCGACTGCATCGGCACCTCGATCCGCCACGGCTGCGCGAGCGTGGTGAATTTTGAGCTGTTTCCCAAGCCGCCCGCCGGGCGAGCCGCAGACAATCCCTGGCCCGAGTGGCCGCGGATCTTCCGCGTGGACTATGGTCACCAGGAGGCGGCCGCCAGGTGGGGGGACGATCCCCGCGTCTACCAGCTGATGAGCAAGGAGTTCTTGGGCGACGGCGACGGCAACTTGGCCGGCGTTACGACGGTGGAGGTCGAGGTGGATTTTGCCAAGGGGCGTCCGGAGTTCAAGGAGATTGCCGGAAGCGAGCGCCGGTGGAAGGCCGACCTGATCCTGCTGGCCATGGGTTTCGTGGGTCCCGAGGCGACCTTGGCGAAGGCTCTCGGCCTGGAGACCGACCCGAGGAGCAACTTCAAGGCCGAGTACGGCAAGCACGCGACGAACGTTGAAGGCGTGTTCGCCGCCGGCGACTGCCGCCGCGGTCAGAGCCTCGTTGTGTGGGCGATCCGCGAGGGGCGCGAGGCGGCCCGGGAGTGCGATCGTTACCTGATGGGAACGACGGAGCTGCCGTAAGGCGGATCGCCCGCGGCCGCAGAGCAAGCCAACGCGCAAGGGAGGCTGGCGCAAAGCAGCAATTCCTCCAGACCCACCAGGTGTTGGGGAGCTCGCAGCCCACGAATGATCCTGGTTGAGCGGTTCGTGGTGCGAATGCGTCTGACCGACAGCCGGCGACTGATGGCGCTCGTCGCACCCGGCAGGAGCGACCCACAGGGTGCCGGGCATCATCGATGCGACTCGACGACCGCCCGCAGATCCGCCATGTAGCGATGTTCGTCGAAGAGATGGCCTTTTTTTACCATGTGCCACATGTGCTCGGCGAGCACGGCGCCAATCGCGTGCCGCACGTCGTGCCGCGACACCCCGAGTTCCTGAAGCTCGTGGGCTATGCCGCGCACGCCCCGGGGATTGTCGGCGGCGAGCTGACGCTCCACCACGGCGTGAATGTGCAAATGGGAATGGGGGCTCGTCGGCTCGCCGTCTTCGCCGATAATCTCGTCGGCCAACTCACCCTTCTCCCAGGCGAGGCGCCACTCCGGATGATCTTGGATTGCGATCTCCAAGGCCTCGTGCTCGGTCAGTTCCCGTTTCTTCTTCTTGTCCACAGCCAGTTCCATTTCGTCCAGAGAATGACTCGTGCCTGAATCACAAGTAGCCCGGCGGCCGGCTTGCCCCAAACAGCCGCACGCTACCGATTCTACCAGCGCCCGGCCGCCCGAATACAGCCTGGAAGACGGGGTGCGCCGAGATGCCGAGACGCAAAAGGCGGGCGGGACCGGCACGGGCGGGATGCTGGACGACTGGCCGAAGCGGAGAGCTCTCCGGCGACGCGATCTTCCATGCGTTCAAAAGGAGACTGCGGCGTGGTACAATAGCCGCTCTTGCGAGTCGGGAAAGTCTGTCGAGCTCCAACGACCTGAGGTGACATGCCATGAGATACCACCTGCTGCCCTTGCTGATCGCCTGCCTTCTCCTCGGTCTCCTTGCCCCCGCGGCGATGGCCATCGAAACCCTCTCCTTCCAGTCGGCCCAGCCCGTCTGGGCCAAGGATCGGGCGGAGGAAATGAACCTGTCGCTGGGGTTCCGGGCGGTCGTCAAGGTGCAAGACACGAGCGAGAAGGTGGTGCTGCGGGTGGCGGCGTCGACGATCTATCGGGCCTGGGTCAACGGCGAGCTGGTGGCCCACGGGCCGGCCCGGTGCGCACGCGGGTTCTACCGGGTGGATGCGATCGACGTTTCCTCGAACCTCAAGACGGGAGCCAACCTGGTGGCCCTCGAGGTGGCCGGCTACAACGCGAACAGCTATTACGTGCTCGACCAGCCGTCGTTCCTCCAGGCGGAACTGGTGCAGGGCGCCACGGTCCTGGCCTCGACCCTGGGGGAAGGAGAACCGTTCCAGGCCGGCGCGCTCGACTACCGCGTTCAGAAGGTCCAGCGCTACAGTTTTCAGCGCCCGTTCATCGAGGTCTACCGGCTCTCGGCCGACTCGCTCGGCTGGATCACCGAGGCCCAGGCCGCCATGGCCTCGCCGGTCGAATTGGCCCCCCAGTCCGAGAAGATCCTGCTGCCCCGGCGGGTGCTCTTTCCGGAGCTCCGGCGACTTCCGCCGGTGCGGCACGTGAACGCCGGACGGGTTGAGCACCTGGAGAAGGCTGCGGATCTCTGGAAAGACCGCAGCCTCACCGGGATCAGCGCAGAACTCAAGGGTTATCCGGAAGCCGAGCTGGACCTGGTTGTCTCCACCGAGATGCAGCAGCTCGTTTCCATCGGCACCGAGACGCTGGACATGCCCTGGCAGGACCGGCCCGAACTGACGCTGGCCGCCGATCGCTATCAGGTGCTCGACATGGGCGTCAACCGGACGGGCATGATCGGGGCCACGGTGGCCTGCGACACGAAGAGTGTGCTGCTTTTTGCCTTCGACGAGATTATGAGCGATTCGCCCCAGGCCAAGGACGACGTCAACTTCCGCCGGCTCGGCTGCGTGAACGTGGTGCGGTACGAGCTGGAGCCGGGCAGTTACCAGCTTGAGTCGATCGAGCCCTGCACGCTGCGCTACCTCAAGGCGATTTGCCTGGAGGGGGAGTGCCGGGTGAGCAACGTTTATCTGCGCGAGTACGCCCATCCCACGACGCCCAAGGCCCACTTTGCCGCCAGCGACGAGCGGCTCAACCGGCTCTACGAGGCCGGCGTGGAGACCTTCCGGCAGAACACGCTCGACATCTTCATGGACTGCCCGTCGCGAGAACGGGCCGGCTGGCTCTGCGACAGCCTGTTCACCGCCCGGGTGGCGCCGGACCTGACCGGCACGTGTGTGGTCGAGCGGGCGTTTCTGGAGAACTTTCTGCTGCCGGATCGTTTTGCCCACCTGCCCGAGGGCATGCTGCCCATGTGCTATCCGGCCGACCACTACAACGGCAACTTCATTCCCAACTGGTCGCTGTTTTTCGTGCTCGAAGTGGAGGAGTACCTGGAGCGGAGCGGCGACCAGGTGATGATCGACGCCATGCGCCGGCGAATCATGCAGCTCCTGGAGTACTTCAAGCGGTTCGAGAACGAGGATGGGCTGTTGGAGAAGCTGGAGGCCTGGGTGTTTGTGGAATGGTCGGAGGCGAACAAGTTCGTCCAGGACGTGAACTATCCGAGCAACATGCTCTACGCGGCCGCCCTGGCCGCCGTCGGGCGGATGTATCATGATCCGGCCCTTTCGGCCAAGGCCGAGAGGATACGGGAAGTGATCCGGGCCCAGTCGTTTGACGGGCAGTTTTTTGTGGACAATGCAGTGCGGAAGGACGGCAAGCTCGAGGTGACCCGCAACCGCAGCGAGGTCTGCCAGTACTTTGCGTTCTTCTTCGACGTGGCCACGCCCAAGACGCACGCCGAGCTATGGAAAACGCTCCGCGACGAGTTCGGGCCGGACCGCAAGGAGACGAAGGCCTATCCGGAGGTGCACCTGGCCAACTCGTTCATCGGCAACATGGTGCGGATGGAACTGCTTTCCGAGGAGGGACACGGGCAGCAGATCCTGGACGAATCGATTGCCTACCTGCTCTACATGGCCGAGCGGACGGGCACGCTGTGGGAGAACGTGGGGGCCTATGCGAGTTGCGACCATGGGTTTGCCTCCCACATCGTGCACACACTCAACCGCGACATTCTCGGTGTCTACCAGATCGATGTGCCGAACCAGCGGGTTCGCCTGCGACTGGGCGATGTGGACCTGGAGTGGTGCGAGGGGCGGATTCCGCTGGGCGAGGGGGAGGTGAATCTCAGGTGGGATCAGACGAACAAGACGCTCCGTTACCGGCTGAGTGTGCCGGAAGGTTTCGCGGTGGAGGTGGAGAACCGTTCGGGGCGGGAGCTGGAGCGGGTGGAATGAGTGGGAACCGGTGATCGAGGCCGACGGAGGCGGGCGGTGCAGATCTGCAACAGGATGCTGCGGGCCTGTTCAAAGAATCGGGGCGCGGGCGGAGCGCCTCTTATGGCTGCCTCGGAACGAGGCAGCCGGCGCTGGAGCCGCTCTGCCATGCCGGTTCACCAGGTTTGCCGCAGATCGGGAAGAGTCTGCGGTTATTTCACGTATTCAACCACGAGCTCGGCTGGGCGGCCGGCCTCGCGGGAGAGGTAGCCGAGGCCATCGGTGCTGGTGGGATCCAGCGCGAGATTGACCTGCTGCGTGCCTGCGAGGGGGAGATTCAAAGGGATCTCGACGACCTGGTTCTCCGCAACGCGGCCGATCTTGCCGACGACATCGCCCAGTTTGGGACGGGCCTGGTACGTGACGCTCTTCTCGTTCCAGGGTTCCGCCACCAGGCGGACCTGTCCGGAGTCGGCGGAGGGATTGTCGCCGCTATAGAGCCGCAGGGTGGCCGAGCGGGGCTTGCCCTGGACCTGGAGCTGGAACTTGAGGTAGGTGATGCTGTGATCGCGATCGCCCATCTTGGCATCGCCGCCGTCGACATTCAGGGCCTTGGTGGTCCCGCTGTTTGTTGCAGGTGATCTCTGGGTGACATGGGCATCCTCGACGGCCTGGACGACCACTCGCCGCAGATCGCCAAGGTGCTCCAGCACGGCGGGCTTCTGGCTGTCGAGCGATCCATCGGCCCGCAGGAGTCTTATACCCACCTGGTATTTGCCGGCCACCGCGCTGTTGCCGAGCGAGGCCTCGAGCGGGACAGTGACTCGTTGACCGGCCGGAACCTGGATCCGTGCTTCGGCCGGTGTGACGACGAAACCGTCGGGAGCGTCGAGGCGGAGAGTTCCGGCGAAATCACTCTCCTTGTTGTTCACGACCACGACTTCTCCGGTCTGGTCCGGCTGGGAGATGTTCAGCAGGAAGGACGGCACGGCCAATCCGAGCGTCAGCACCTCCTCGCGTACAACTTCGATCCCTTGCAGCACGGGCTGCTCGTCCGGGGCCGGATTGGCGGCGGCGGGGACCAGTTCGATCGAGAGCTCTCCGTCGGACTGGATGCCTTTGAACTCCTTGATCAGCGGCTTGTTGGGACCGCCGGCCTCGCGGAGGACGTCGACGGCCTTGGCCGCGACCTGGCCCTGGAGCTTGATGTCGAACACTCGCCTGCCTGGTTCTTTGTTGTCAAGTTCGGCAAATGCCAGCCGCACCGTGTAACGGGCGGTTCCATCGACGGGCTCGGCCAGCGGGATCTTGCACTGCCGCAGTCCGCGGAGGCCGGAACAGAAGAGCCAGGGGTTCTGGGCGTTGTCGATCACCAGTCGGGTGGCATCGTGGTTGAAGTAGCCTCCGCCCGGAAAGAGCGCAACGTCGATCGCGAGCGGCAGCACGAGTGAGCCGCCAGGACGGGGGTAACCCAACCAGAGATTGCCGGAGGCGTCTTTGCGGTCGCCGGGCGCGCCGAGGTTGAGCGCCAATCGCTTGACGGGCGTCATCGAGCCGGGTTGGCTGAAGTAGGCCCACTGGCGATTCTCCTGGCGGGGCTTGAAGACGGCGGTGCACATGTTGGGGAAGGGACAGAGGCAGCCGGAGCTGGCTTCGGGGACCATCAACAGCCCGTTGGCCGGGATGAAATTGATCCAGCAACCGGGGCGTTGGGCACCGAAATGCTGGGTGCCGAAATCGTTGTCGAGGTCGTACCAGCCGAGGGTGTAGGAACGAAACAGGAGCATGTGAGGGGCCGCGGCGGGGCAGCCGCAGTGGTGTCCGGGTCGGGCGAACTGCCAGACCTCCTGGCGGCCGGTCACCGGATGAATGCGGGTCTGTTGCTCACCCGTGTGCAGGTCGAAGGCCCACGGTTCGGCGTGGAGCGTGTCGCCGACGACCACGGGACGCACACGGTAGCCGATCGGTTTCTGCCAGAGGAGTCCGCCGTCTTTGCCCGAAAGGGCGACGACCCGCCGGGATTCGAACTCCCCGGCCAGAAACTGCGTCCAGTAGTGCCCGTCGAGGAAGACGCCGAACAGGACGAGAACGTCGTGATGATAGACGGCCCCCAGCGAACACCAGAGATTGCCGCCGACGGCGCCGGTCACCTCGACGGGCTTTTCCCACACTTTGTCGCCGGTGGCCGCATCGAGGGCGACGACACGGTAGACGGCAGCGGCCTGGAATTTCTTCAACAGCTCGGCGCGTTCGGCATCGCTCAGCCGATGCACCTCCTTGACCCGGCTGGCAAAGAGCTTCGAGCGTTGTTCCTCGGTCACGTCGGGGCTGGCGAAGTACATTCGCCCATCGCCGATGGCGATCGAGCCCTGGCCGATGTCCTTGCCTTCGTATTTCCAGCGGACCTGGCCCGTGGCCAGATCGAAGGCGAAGACGCAATCGGCCGTGCGGCCTTTGACGGTGCTCGTGCCGTAGAGCAAATCGCCGACCACGGCAACGTAGCCCCACCGGCGGGGTTTGCCGTCGGCCGCCGGGGGAAGCTGGTAGGTGTGCTTCGTTTCGCCGGTGGCGGCATCCAGGCGGAGGCACTGGTCGCCGACGATCACGAACAGGCTGTCGGCATTGACGGCCGAATTGCCGGCATCGTGGGTTACGCTGAGACGCAGCGCGCCGCGTACTTTCCGCTCCCAGAGCTGGATTCCGTTGTAGGCATCGTAGGCCATGATGGAGTTTTCGCCCACTCCGACCCGGTCGGCGGCCCCTTCTCCCAGGATAAACAGGCGGCCGCCAATGGCTAGCGGCGCGGCGGCCCGGCTGTGCCGTTCGGCCATCTGCGTGGGGCCGGGCCTGCCGAACCACAAGAGTCCGAGCGGGCAACGGACGAGCTCGTCGTCGCTGCACGTGGTGTTGCCGGGCTCGGCGTACTGGTGGGTCCAACTGCCGGCGCCGGGGAGCGGGCCGCGGCGGAAGTCGAGCCAGCGGCCGTCCTGCTGGGAGACCTGCCCTCCCTCGATCCCCGCCTCGGCAAGCCACTGCCGCATGGCCGACGCCTCGAGCGGCTTGACCTTGCCCTCGGCGGCTGCCGGCTGACCGATTGCGATCGTGCCACCGATCGGTTTGAGCATCCGGAACGCCTCGGCCGCACCAGCAGGCATTTGGCCGGAAAGAAGTGCCTCTTCCGAAACCACGAGGTTGGCAAAATAATCGGAGAAGGGAACCTGGGTCAGATCGCCCTGCTCGACGAGCACGCGGGCGCCGTAGAGCCCGGCAGCCTCCAGGGCACGTCGCGCAGCCTGCGCCTTTTCGGGATCCGGCTCGATGCCGCAGATCTGGAGCTCTGTCCGTTTGGCCAGCTCCAGGGCCAGCCGTCCGGTGCCGCAGCCCAGCACCAGGCAATAACCGCGGGTGATCCCTGTGGAGGCGACGATGCGCTGGGCGGCGGCTTCGAACAGGCCGGTCAACTCGTCGGGCGGGTAGGGGGACGGACTGACGGGCTGCCTGACCAGTCCGGCTGCCCGCGAGCCTTCGGGCCCAAAGCAATGGATGGTGCCGGAGTCGGAACTGACCAGCAGTCGGCCATCAGCCACGGCCAGTCCGCGGGCCTTGCCGTCGATCTGGCCGGTCCAGAGTGCTTCGCCCGAGGCAGCGTCGAAGGCCTGGACGTGTCCGTCGCCGCCGGCAAACAGCACCTCGCCGGCCATGACCAGGGTTTCTGCACAATCGCAGACAGAACGCCATTTCTGCCCAGCCGCGATCCGGGACTCGGTTTTTTCCAGGTCCTGGTTCAGGGCGTTCAACTGGGCCTGGAGTTTCTCGAGGTTCGGCGAGGAGGTTCGCCTGGCCTGCTGGACCTGGGTTTTGAGTTCACGTTGTTGATCCAGGAGACTCTTGCGCCGGAGGCTGGCGGCCGAGTAGGCCTCGCGATCGACGGCCAGCAGCTCGTGCCCGGTGGCCGAGTAGAAGTTTTTCGGGGTCACAATCAGTTGCCGGCCCCAGAACCACGCGGATCGCGAGCGGGGCGACTCCTGGTCAAAACCGATCATCTGTTCCGTGCCGGTGAACAGTTGGCTGTCGGCCAGGGTGGCGTAGGTTCCGCCGATGATGTGTTCGATATAGGCTTCATAGAGGAGACGGCCATCCTGGCGGTCGAAGGCCGCGGGCGACACACGGCCCAAAGGGGCGAACAGACGGCTCTTCGAAGCCAGCAGATACCCCTGGGGCGAGAGGCGGCTCTGGGGTGCGTCGGCGCAGGCATCGTTGCACCATATCTGCCGGCCGTCGTCTGCGCGGACGGCGTACATCGCGACGCCTTCAGCAGGAAAGATCCCGGCGCCGAAGTAGGCGATGCCGTCGTCGACGAGCACACCGGTGCGGACCGGCCAGAGCGAAATCATCTTGCCGCTGCCGAGGAGCCTGTCGGGCTTGGGGGCCGCCCGGAACTTCCAGATCTCCCGGCCATCGCCGGCGCGAAGGCAGTAGACAAAACCGTCGTCGGAACCGGCATAGACCTTGTCTTGCCACACGGTGGGGGCCAGGCGGACGGGCCCGCCGGTGAGTACGGTCCAGCGCTGCTGGCCGGTGGCAGCATCGAGGGCCACGATTCGGCCGTCGGCGGAGGAGCCGAAAAAGACGGCACCGCCGGACACGGCTACCTGGAAAGCATCGTCGAAGTGAAACCGGCGCAGCTCCGTGGCGCCGTACCAGCCGCCCACCGGCCGCGGGTTCGGCTCGGCCCAGGCCGGCTCGGGAGCATGCTGCGGCTGGTAGGCCCAGCACTCGACAAGCGGCGGCTTGACCGTCTCGGCGGTGACACCACTGCGGGCGTTGTCGTACCGATAGGTGGGCCAGTCACCCGCCCAAGCCATGGCCGGCACGACGATCGCGAGGACCGCCAGTCCGCAGGATCGCAGAGCGCGGACCAGTGAAAGTCTCTCCTGGAGTCCTGCCCTATCTTCCCGGAAACCAATCATCATCTGTTCCTCCTCATCAGACCAGGACCACAGGAACACCCCTGCGACGAAATACCGCACCGCGTGTTGCGTCGGCACGGCGTGGTTTGCCACGTGCCCATGGTACCGCGAGCCGCGGCCGTATGCTACCTTTTCCCGCAAACGAATATCGGCAAAACACGCGCGGGGAACATCGCAGACGGCTGGTACGATGGTTTTCGAGGCTGCGCCTGGTTACAGTGAGCGGCTATAGTCCCCGCCGCCGGTGGCAGGGCAACCGATGCAGCAGCCAGAGATCAAGGGGCAGAGAAAAGGACCGAGAGAAGACGGCGCGGCCAGGTAGCACGGTTGGCCCAGGCCGAAACAGCATGCCCGCTGTTCTATCCCGGCAGTCTGCGGCTGTCAGACGGCACATCGGCCGTTTTGTGGACGGGCTTCATCTGCGAGGGGCCGGGGGAGCGGCGGACGCGGGGGCCTTCGGGAGTTACGGTTGACTCGCCATAGCCGCGAAGGACGCCTGGATGAAACAGCGGATAGGGAATCTCGACCGAGCGGAGCCACTGAACCGCCCGCTCCCACTCCTGGCGCT
>CAZLWV010000057.1:18561-32487 GCA_964563135.1 uncultured Planctomycetaceae bacterium | reverse complement strand
CCTTGTCCATTCCGTCCGGGCAGTCGTCGAGGTTGATCGGGTTCATCTCTTCTGCTGAAGGAGCCTTTGTCCAGATCCTGTTTCCCTCCGAGTCCACGACGGCCAGGTAGGGCACCAGGATCGTTGCCGAGACCAGGATTCTTGGGGAAGGGCCGAACAGACCGCGGCCTCCCAGTGTGCCTTCCAGTTTCTTCTGGTCGATGCCGACGACCAGATGAACGTCGCTGCGGTCGACAACGTCGGCGCGGATGGCCCGCAACTGTTTGCAGAAGTGTTCGTGCAGGCTCTCATCGAGCTTTTCCAGGTCCGTCCAGCCCGGCGGGAGCGACTGCGGCGGGTCGTTGATCTGCATCTGTACGGTAACAGGCGCGCCGGGACCGACGAGAGGTTGGGGAGGTTCGACACGCGACAGGAGTGCGGCGACCTCCTTGTCGGGCAGTTCCAGCGCCGAGAGTCCCCAGGACACAGCATCCGAGGCTCGCGTTGCGAACCAGGCGCGGCCGTCGGGACTGGAGGTCAGGCTGGTTCCGTCGGCGGGTGCGTAATTCCAGGCGATCAATCCCTGGGTCACGTCAACCATGGCCTCCGAGTCGCCCCCGT
The DNA here is from genome assembly GCA_964563135.1 of uncultured Planctomycetaceae bacterium. Taxonomy (GTDB): domain Bacteria; phylum Planctomycetota; class Planctomycetia; order Pirellulales; family Thermoguttaceae; genus JAAYAY01. The sequence goes on along the minus strand of CAZLWV010000057.1, from coordinate 31,887 downwards.
AGGCCGTGCGATTCAGCAGAACATGGCTGGGGCCGCACCATACCACCCCGGCGGCCCTGAACGGCAGATCCATCTTCACCAGCAGCGAACGGCTTGCCAGATCCCAGGCGGCGAGCAGACATCCCTTGTCGCGCCAGAAGAGCACCGCAAGCCGGTTTCCGTCCTCGGAGAACCCAGCGCGGGGCAGGACGAGCAGTTCCTCCGTCTCCAGATCCGGCAAGGTCCCGATCAACTCGCCGGTCATGGCCTTGACCAGGTGTGGTGTTCGGCCGGAGATGACAACCAGCGTCTGCCGATCGCGGGTCATTCCGGCGCCGGAGCCATATTCAGCCTCGGATGTATAGACGGCTCGGCATTCGGGCACTTTCCAGAGGGCCAGCTTCCTCCGTCCCCAGAGCGTGATCAGGTGGTTCTCGTCGATGAAGCCGGCCCAGCCGACGCCGAAAGCGGAGTCCGCGTCTTTCTCGCAGGGGCGGAAGGCCACCAGATGCTGCCCGTTTTCGAGATTCCACAGATCCAACCGATCCTTCGCACGATCGATGCGGAACAGCCCCAGGGTGCCGTTGGGACTGAGATCCACGAGTTCCGTTGCGAAGGGCGTCTCGAAGCGGTTCAGTTGCTTGCCCGATCGGCAGTCGTACAACCGGTAGGCCGGAGGCAGAGAGCCCGCGGTTCCTGGAGTGCGGCTGGCCTCGCCGCTCTCTCCGACGGCAAATCTCCCCGCCTGTGGACCGGAGAAGAAGGCGTGGCGGAAACTGAGACGCCCGTCAGCCAGCGGCAGGCGATCAGGAAAGGCTCCCTTCGACGACGGTGCCGCGGGTGTATACGACCAGGGGCCGGGCGTCAACCTGATGATCGGGGCTGCTGCCGTGTCGATGCTGGTTGACGGCGGCAGCCCGGCGTCGGCGGCCGTTCCTCCCGCCTTGACGACGGCCCGCGACCTGGCAATCTCATCCTTGGGAATGGGAACCAGGCGAAGCGTCTCATGTTTGCCCTCGCGGGAGAAGAGGAGCATCCGATCGGTGTCGACGATCTGCCGACGGAGGATCTGGCCCGAATCGCGATCGACCAGAACGACCCCTTTCAGCAGCCATCCGCTCCGGTCGGCAAGCCATTGGAGCTGATCGCCATAGTAGAGGATACTGGCCAGATCGAGGGTCGTCTTGGCGGGAAGCTGGTGTGTCAGGACCGTGCTTCCACTGGCCATGTCCCACACCTGGATGATGGGGTTCCCATATTCAGAAAAGGCAGCCAGCTCTTTGCCGTCGGGAGAAAAGGCGAGGCATTCCATGGCGTTGGAGTACTTCTCGGCCACATTCAGATTTCCTGCGCAGACGCCGTTGCGCGTGTCGTAGACCGCCAGTTGGTGCTTGAGCTGGTCGAACACCGCCAGGTAGTTGCCGCCTGGGCTCAGTCGCTGGAAATTCGCGTTGGGATGAGGCTTGGCCGGAATCGTGGCGCACTGTCTGCCCGTCTTCACATCGAGCACCGCGAAGGTGTTCCCAAAGCATTCGCCGACGATGATTCGATCGGGTCCGGCAAACGCCAGGTACGCGATCGCTGCCAGGTCTTTCGACAGCTTGAGGACATGGACCACCTTGCCGTCCGGGAACGAGAAGACACGCAGGTCGTTTACCGATGCCGAAACGAAGAACGCGAGGTGGCGGCCGTCCGGGCTGAGGGCAATCGGCTGGTCGGAATCCAGATTTCCCTTGATCTTGCCGAGCGGCTTGGACGTTCGAAGATCCCAGAGCAATCGGGCCCCGCGGCTCTTGTCGCTCCCAAGAAGCACAAAGGGACTCGGCGCTGAAGGGTAGAGCACGAAGGGACGCGCATACTCCACCGGGATCGGCACCGCCACCTTCTTATCCGGTCCCAGGTCGAATCCCGGGGTGGCTGGGTCGGGAACCGCCTGCCACTGGTCGACTCCGATCTGGGCCAGCGGCGGTCCCTGCGGCTGTGGGGCCGCGGCCGCCGGAGCCTCCGCCGGGGGCGGGGCGGAGGATGTGCCCGCTACTGCGGGGGCCGGGCTGCCGGTCGTGCCGGGCGCGGCAGGGGAAACCGGATGGGCCGGGCTATTGTCCTGGATGTATTTCACATCGCCCAGGCTGAGGCGTTCGAGCGGCACCCGGAGCACGGTCCCGTCCTTCCGTTTCAGCAGGACCTGGCCCGCCTCCACGGATAGCAGCTCTGCTTCGACGGTGAAATGTCCGTCGCGCGATACCCACTGGCGGGCCTCGGCCTCAGGCAGCGGCAGGAACAGACCGTGGATCAACAGAACGGCAATCAGGCTGCGCATGGTTCGCCCCAGCTGTCCAAACAAGACGCACTGACAAAGGAAACCAGTCTGCCATGTCCGGTGGCACGCCCTTCGCCGCGAAGGGTGTGGTGCCCCCGCAAACCACGCCCTTCGCCGCGCCCAGGGACGTGCCATCCCGGCGGCAATTCGTTCAAGCTGCTCATGAGCGCGCACTTGGCTGCGACCAGCGGTCGCCGGTCGGCAACCTCGCCGTCTTGCCCTGCGACTTCATCTGCGAGGGGCTAGGGCGGCGGCGAATCTCGACCTTTTTGGGGAGCACGACCGACTCACCGAAGCCGCGATGGATCGTGGGATGGTAGAGCGGACAGGGTATTTGCACCGATCGAAGCCATGCGGCCGCCTGTTCCCACTGCTGCAGCTTGATGTAGGCAGCCTTGTCCATGGTCTCCGGGCAATCTCTCAGGCTGATCGGTTTCATGTCGTCCTTCGACGGGACCTTCGACCAGACCCGGCTGCCGCGCGAGTCGACCACGGCGACATAGGGCACCAGGAAGGTCGACGAAAGGAGAATCGACTCCGGCGGTCCGAAAAGCCCGCCGAGCCCGAGGGTCTTCTCCACCTTCTTCTGTCCGATGCCGACGACGAGGCGAACATCGTCTCCCTCGGAAAGGTTCACCTGCTTGTTCTTGAGCAGCCCGGCGAAATGCTGGTGCAAACCCTCCTCCAGGTTCTCCAGGTCCGACCAGCCCGGCGGGATCGCCTGGGGCGGTTCTTCGATCTCGACCAGCAGCGCGACCGCAGCCCCCGGACCGATGAGCGGATTGGGAAGGCGGACTTGCGACAGCAGCGACCGTACCTCCTCTTCGGGGAACGGAAACGCTGCCAGTTCGGCCTGCCCCGCCGATCCGCTGCGGAACAGGACCCAGCAGCGATCGTCCGGCGACGATGCGATGCACGTGCCGCCGGACACATCGTAGTTCCACACGACCAACCCTCGCTCGACATCGACGAGCACGTCGGCCTGATCCGACACGGCGCGGCGATTCAAGAGGACATGATCCGGGCCGCACCATGCCATTCCATAGGTCTCGAACGCATACTCCGATTTGGCGACGACGGAGCCGTCGGCAAGGTCCCACACGATCAGCAGCGAGTTTCCCTCATGGCAGGACTGCGCGGCGAGCCGCTTCTCATCGGGCGAGAATCGGGCATTCGCGATGCCAGGGTACCCGTTGACTTCCACCTCCGCGAGAACGCCGATCGTCTTGCCGCTCAGAGAATCCACCAGGCAGGGCTTGCAGCCGGTCGTGATCGCCATCGTCTGCCGGTCCTGCGTCATCCCGACCATGCGGCGGAATGTGCCGGACGATTTGTAGATGGCGCGACATTCGGGGAGCTTCCAGAGGCCCAATACCCCCTTGTTCGATTCGGCAATCACGTGATTCTCGTCGATGAAAGCAGCCGAGGAGACCTGGCGATCCGGGGAGGGCAAACCATCGAACGGGCGGAACGCCGTGACGTGCTTCGCGCTTTCCAGATCCCAGACATCCAGCCGGTCCTTGTTGCGGTCGATGCAAAACAGTCCCAGTTTTCCCTCCGGGCTCAGGTCGACCAGCTCGGTGGGAAAGGGGACTGCGAACTCGGCGACCTGCTCGCCCTTCTGGAGATCGTACAGGTGGCACCTCTGGGGCAGGGGGATCAGTGTCTTCCAAGCCGCCTGGGAATCCTCGACTCTTCTGGCGACGGCCACCCGGGCCGAATCGGGACGCGAGAAGAAAGTGTGCTGGCGATCGAAAGCTCCATTGCCCAGAAGCGCGCCGCCGCGGACAACGGCCTTCGGGGCCAGCGCCGGCACGGACGGGCGGTATGTCCAAGTCGTCGCGCCCAGCGAGATCTCGCGGACTCCCTCTGTCTGGACCTTGGTGATCGGCGGCAATCCCGCATCCTCCGCCGCTCCCCCTGCCGCCACAATCGCCCGAGAGCGGGCGATTTCTTCTTTCGGGATCGGCACCAGGCACAGTGTCTGCACGCCGTCTCCCTTGCGGAACAAGAGCATGCGGTTCTCATCGACAATCTGCCGGGGCAGGACGCCCATGATGTCGACTGCCGCACCGTCGTGCCACACGCACTTCCCCGATGTGCGATCAAGCACCGCCACCCCGCCCCACAACCAGCCGGAATGATCGGCGAGCCACTGGACCGCGCGGCCTCGATAGAGAGCCCTATTCAGGCTGAGGCTCGGATCTTCCGGCACCAAGAGCGTCGACGCGGTGCTGCCGTCGGCCATGTTCCAGACTTGAACGGAAAAACCGCTCCCTTCCCGAAAGAACCCGGCAAGCTCCCGGCCATCGGGAGAGAATGCCAGGCCGACCAGCATGAATGCCCTCTGGTCTTCCACTGCCAGGAGGCCCGCGCGAACGCCGTTGCGAATGTCGTAGATCTCCAGCGGCTCAGCGCCCCGGCTCTGGACAACCAGATAATTGCCGCCGGGACTGACCGCCTGGCTCGCATCGCCGTGAGGGGGCCCGATCGGAATCGTTCCGCACTGCCGGCCCGTCGCAACGTCGTAGACCTGGTAGATGTTGGCCCCGTTGTTGCCGACGATGATCCGCCCGGGGCCGGCGAAGTCGAGAAACAGGAGCACGGTATGCTTCTCGGCCAGACCAATGGGCGGCATCGCCTTGCCTTCGGCAAACGACCAGACCTGCAGAGCATTCTCCTCGGAGCGGACGTGATAGACAAGATAACGACCATCGCAGCTCAGGGCGAGCTTGTCGGCATCGTTCATATCTTTGTCGACCCATCCGACAGCCTTCTTCTGACGCAGATCCCAGAGCTGCCGGGGGCCGCTGTTTTCGTCGCTGCCGAGCAGAACGAACGGGCTGGGCGCCGAAGGATAGAGCACCAGCGGGCGGGAGTACCCGACCGTCAGCGAGATCTCGACGGTGGCCTCCGGCTTCAGATCGAACGATTGCGAGGGGGGATCGGGAGCCGCCTGCCAGTCGGTCCGCCCCAGATCGGCCAGCGGCGGGCCCTTGGGCACGGTCGATCCGACAGCCGCCGCCTCGGGCTTGCTCGCGGAGGGGGCATCCGTGGCCGGCGCTGCGGAGATCGGCGGTTCCTTTGCCGGGGCGGAAACCGCACCTGCGGAGGAGGGTGCCGCATTGGCGGGAGGCGCTACTCCCGCAGCCTGGAGGGCTTCCTGCACATATTTCACATCGGCCAGGCTGAGCCGATCGAGGGGAACCCGGATCACCGTCCCCCCTTCGCGCCGCAGAACGACCTGGCCCGCATCGACAGTCAGCAGCTCCGCCTCCACGGTGAACCGCCCGTCGCGCGAGACCCACTCTCGTCCCAGGGCAAGCTCCACCAACAGCAATCCCCAGAGGATCGCTCCCACCCCGATCAAGGACCGCATGATCTGTTCCTCCGCCCGTTCACTTACGCTTCGATGGCTTACCGGCAACCCTGGAGACCATGGGGCATGAAAGAGTCCGTGAGATTTGGGTGAGCCGCACAGGAGAACGGGGCGGCGACACCTCTTTTCGATTCCGAGAAAAGACCTCTTGGCGACTTCTCAAGACCGTTCACCGCGTCCATGTCCAGGACTATGGATTGCGCAATGTCAACAGTCCAAGGCGACCGTATCAGCTTCCTGGGCACCAGTTTGTCCTGAGCGGGGGAGAAAGTCAACTGCCGCCCATCCTCAACGAGCCGGCCGCAAGAGTCATGGGCCTGTGAGTTCAGCCTCGGTTCTTGAGCCGCACTGGTTCAGGAGCTGCCGCGGGCCGGCCAGAGATCGGGCCTGACCATGAGCCAACTTCCCGGCTTCTCCCTGCGCTCGGGAGACCCGCGCCTCGGGCCGGTGTCGACGTGGAACCGGAAGGAGCCGCAGGCAGGAGCCGGGCAAGGCCCCCACGGTCCTCTCCGGTGGGCATTTACGCACCGGAAGCGAAGCCGGGAAGTTGTATTCGAAACCGACAACGAAACGACCGCGCGTGTCGTCCGGAGCCTATTGGAGCAGGACGGGGGCTGCGAAGGCTCCCTCAATCACGTTGAGTTCCTCTCCCAGGCCGGGCGCGGCACGAAGATCGCCGTCGTACATATAGGACTTCTCGATGCGAACGTAGGAATCGGTCGACCCATGGAACTGGGCGTCGATTACGGTAACGACACCCCAGCGCACGATATGGGCTTCCATGTTGTTTCCGCCTTCGTCGTTGAGAAAGTCGTAGATCGGCACCAGCCGTTGCTGGGTCAGGATCTGCTCAAGTGCGTGCTTCATTCCCGACGACAGTCCCGTATCGGCACCCAGCCACATGGCGCGAAGCGCATCGATGTGCGTGTTCGTGGGGATGATTCCATCCGCATAGAGCGCGTCAATGTCTGCCTGCCGAAGTCCGTTGAGGATCTGATCGGACAGATCGTCGGTGCTATTGCTGCTCAGGCCGATGTCGACCGTGCCCCAGTTTCCCGGAACCTCGGCGCCGAAGTTGTCGAGGATCTTCCCGTCGCCGTAGATGCTCCACTGTTCGCCCGCATCCTGCATTTCCCACTCGTAGAGCGGAATGGCGAACGGCAGCACGTCGGAACCGGCCTTCAGTCCGCTCGCCTTCTGGAGCGCCGCGGTCGCTGTTGCCGTGACGGATGCTTCGCGGAAACCGATCGCCCGGGCAAAGAAGAGCGGCGCCCGGGCATTGCTGTCGCCGTCTCGCCGAAGCGTGACGCGAACCGTATCGAGGATCCCCGTATCCAGGAGCTGCAGGTTCGTGTAGACCGTGCTGGGTTCGAAACGCCCGATCTCGATGTCAGCATCCAGCACCGTGAACCCCTCGCCTGCGTTGGCCGCGGCGTATTCGCGCACGGCCGCTCGAACCGCTGCGAGGTCCTGATAGCCTTCCCCGTCCGGCTCCAGGTTGAGTACACCCGCCAGGGCAGCGGAGTCGGCGGCCCGCTGCAGATCGGTTTTGGCCTTCAGCAGATATCCGTAGTCGACCGCGAAGGCCACCATTCCCAAGAGTGGAATCGCCGCCAGGGAGATCAGGACAAGAATCGAACCTCGCCTCCGCTCCGCATGATGCCGCCTTCGTCTCATCGATTGTCTCCCGCTTTCCGGTTCCCGGCACGCCCTGGCAGGGGCGGCACGACCGGGACTATTCACGCCTCACAACGGTAGATGTTTCCAGAATTCTGCCTTGTCCGAACCCGACTCCACCGAGCCAGCGAACCGCATCGAATTGAAACGCGACCTGCAGCACAACGGGTGATCCGACGGGCACGCCCCCCAAGCTGGCGCCCGACAGGCTGTTTCCGGCGGAGTCGAGCAGGTCCACGCGGAGCGTGGATGCCAGCTCCGTGTCGGACAGGTTGGGGAAGCGGTCGGCAAGATAGCTTGTCACCTGCGTCTTGATCGCCTCGGCGTCGTCGGAGGTCGGCTTGGCGGCCTCTCGCGCGGCACAGGCCGATGCACCGCTGACGGCCTGGCCGACATTGGCCATCTGGCCCACGTCGACCATTCCCAGCAGCAGGCCCATGAGCAGCGGTGCCGTGAAGGCGAACTCCACGGTTGCGGCGCCGCGCCGGGCATGCCCGGGCAGACGCCGACCTGAAAGTCTGTTTCGTTTTTGAGGTCCGTTCATGGCCGCTCCCGACTGCTTTCCGAACATGAGCCCTTCATTTCACTCGCGAATCAGTGTCGATTGGCCTGCAAGCACCACATCTTGCGTGCGGCCGAAGGGGTTGCCCCGAACCCAGCTCACATCGGATGTATTCACCTGGACCTGCACAAGGACCTCGCTCCCCGAGGCAATCGTGCTCAGATCCTGGGGAGATACGGCGATGCGCACCGAGGCAGAATCGGCCACCGGGCCAAGGGCCCCACCGAGATAGTCGCGCACGGCAGCTTCCACTGCCTGACCGTCTCGAGTGGTGGCCAGCATGGCCTTGCGGCAGCCTCGCTGGGCGGCGCTGGTGAGCGCCTGCTGCACCATCACATAGCGGCTGAGCTCGATCATGCCGAACAGGAACACAAAGACGACCGGAACGACCATGGCAAACTCGACCAGCGTTGCGCCGCGTCTTCGTTTGCGAGAGCCTCGCCTTCCCGATAGCATGATCTTCTCCCCGTTTGACGCAGCTCCCCGGAATCGCTCGAGAGATGCCTGTCGCCTGCCCATGGTGGCCATCACGCTTCGCCGTGATGAGCACTGGACAGGCATTTCTCGAACGATTCCCGGGAGCCCCTTGCGTGTGCCCGCTGCGTCGGGTGCATTCTTCCCCGCCCCGGCAAGAGGAACGGCCGAGGGCGGGCCAACGATTGTCCGATGAGTCAAACAAAAAGCATCTTCAAAACTGCGGGAGATCAGGAGAAGATTCCCCGTTCTGTCCGCGTTTCTCCGATGAGCTGTTTGCTGGAATTGTCCCTATCGAAAACATACGTCAGGTTCTCGCCCGGGGACGCAACATTTTTCGAGCCGACGGCAGAATGGCCGGTCGTGCGGCTCGCCGCCCCTGGGAGACTCGGCATTTTGTGACAACCCCGTCCGGGCGGTTTCTTGTGTTCTCCGCCCCCGCAGGTAAAATCGACATGATCCGACCGTGTGTTGCCACCATTTCCCCAGCCACCATTCCCCGCAGCAGTCCCATGAATCGTCGCCATTCCGCTCTCGCGGCCACCATGCTGGCATGGGGCCTCCTCGCCCCCTGCAACTTCCTCTCCGCCGCCGACCACGGCACGCAGGTGGTGCTATTCCAGACCGATGCCACCGGCACCGCCGTGGCCGGTGTGCCCATCGTGGAGCCGTGGCGCAAGCTCGATCTGGACAGGGCATTTGCCGGCCAGTGGGTGATCGCCGGGGATGTCGACGGCGACCGGTCGGTGGAGATCGTCTCCGCCCGAAACGTCGACGAGAACGACAACCACTTCACCTCGGCCGTGGCGGCCCACAAGCTCGACGGCTCGGTGCTCTGGACCTGGGGCGATCCGAAGATCGGCCGCCGCAAACTCCATCACGATGTGGCCTGCCAGATCCACGACCTGGACAACAACGGCACGAGCGAGGTGGTCCTCGCCGCCGATCGCCAACTGCTCGTTCTGGAAGGAAAGACCGGCAAGCCGGTCCGCTCCTTCCCCATTCCCGAGCACGCCAGCGACTGCGTGGTGTTTGCCGACCTTTCGGGCAGGGGCTGGCCGGCGGAAATCCTGGTCAAGACCCGCTACGGGCAGATCTGGGCCTATTCTCCCCAGGGAGAGCTCCTCTGGACCATCCAGTCGCCGGGCGGCTACCCAACCGCCCACCAGCCCTTCCCGGTGGACCTGGATGGCGACGGGCGCGACGAGATCCTGGCCGGCTATGCCGCCTTGAATGCCGACGGTTCTCTCCGCTGGATCTTCGAAGCCGAAGCGGGCAAGAAGAACGGCGGGCATGCCGACTGCTGGCGGATCATCCGCCTGGCCCAGAACCCCGCAGACACCCGGCTCATCATGACCATGTGTGGCGGCAATGCCCTGGTCATGACGGACGGCCGTGGGCAGCCCATCTGGCGCCGGACAGGCCGCCACTACGAATCGATCGATGTGGGCGAGATCCGCTCCGACCGCGCGGGGCTGGAGATCGTGGTCGATGTCGACCACCTTCCGCAGCCCCCGATGCCGCTGTGCCTGTTCGGCGAGGAGGGAGAGGAACTCGGAAGAATCAACACCGACGGCACCCGCCACCACAAGCTCGTCGACTGGGACGGCGACGGGCAGATGGAGATGGGTTCGGCGCTGCCGTGCGGCCTGTTTGACGGCCACGGGCGACCGGTCGTCACCTTCCAGATCGACCAGGCCCAGCGCCCGTGGCAACTCGCGGCCGTGGATCTCATGGGGCACGGCATGCGCGACGTGATGTTGGTCACCAGTCTCGAGGACCACGAGAAGGTGTATCTTTACCGCAATCCCGCCTCGGGCTCCACGCCGGCAGGGGTGCCGGCGGGAACCGGTAGGAATTTCACACTGTATTGACACCCGTCAGCCCAGGAGGCCCAAGATGAATCCGAAGCAGAAGATCAGTCGTCGCCAGGTGCTTGCTGCGGCCTCGGGGGTCGCTGTTGCCACGATCGTGCCCCGACATGTCTTGGGACAGGGCCAAACCCCGCCGAGCGAGACCTTGAACGTGGCCGGCGTAGGGATCGGCGGGATGGGGTCGAACGACGTCCGCCAGATCTCGAAAGATGCCAGCGTGGTGGCCCTTTGCGATGTGGATGGCCGGGCACTGGCGGGCAACGCCCAGCACCACCCGAAGGCGGCCCATTATGCTGATTTCCGGGAGATGCTGGATAAGGAGAAGAACATCGACGCGGTGATGGTTGCGACCCCCGATCACAACCATGCGGTGGTGACGATGGCGGCCATCAAGCGGGGCAAACACGTCTTCTGCCAGAAGCCCTTGACGCACTCGGTGTATGAAGCGCGGATGATCGGGCAGGCCGCCAAGGAGGCGGGCGTGGCGACGCAGATGGGCAATCAGGGACAAGCGAGCGAAGCGGCCCGGTTGACCTGCGAGCTGATCTGGGCGGGGGCGGTGGGCAAGGTCCGCGAGGTGCACGCCGGGTCGAGTCGTATCCCGCCGATTTCGCCGCGAGGCATCGCGCGCCCCCAGGATACGCCGCCTGTGCCTTCGGAGCTGGCGTGGGATCTGTGGCTTGGACCGGCCCCGGTCCGGCCCTATCATCCGACCTATCACCCGTTCGCCTGGCGTGGCTGGTGGGATTTTGGCACGGGCGTGCTCGGCGATATCGGCTGCCATCAGCTATCGGTGGTATTCAAAGCGTTGAAACTCGGCCACCCGACCAAGGTCGAGGCGTCGTCGTCCAACCATCCGTTCCCGCCGGAAATAGCCAACGAAACGGCCCCGCTGGCGTCGATCACGCGATGGGAATTTCCTGCCGAGGGCGAGCGCGACGCGGTGAGCATCACCTGGTGGGACGGCGGACTGAAGCCGCCGAGACCGGATGAACTGGAGGCGGGGCTCAGCTTTGCCGAAGAGGACTGGCTGATGATCGTGGGGGATCAGGGGAAGATGATCGGCCACCGGCTGATCCCCGACGCCAAGGCGGTCGAATATGGCAAGCCGAAAGAAGTTCTGGAGCGGTCGCCGGGACACTACAAGGAGTGGGTTCTTGCCTGCAAAGGGGGCAGGCCGGCCGGCTCCAACTTTGTCGACCACGCCGCCCACCTGGCGGAAGTGGTGCTGCTGGGCAACATCGCCATCCGCACCAAGGAGACTCTTCTCTGGGACGGTCCGAATCTGCGGTTCACCAACTCGGAGGCCGCCAACCAGTTGATCAACCCGGCGTATCGGGAAGGGTGGAGCCTGGGGTAGCCCCGCCGCGAGGCCAGTGTCGGTGTCAGACAGAGCCTGACCTACAGGCTGACACGGAGGGCCAATCGTAGGTCAGGCTGTGCCTGAGTTTTGGCGGTGTCAGGCGGAGGTTGACCTACGGGGGAGCGGTGTCAGGCAGAGCCTGACCTACGGGGGAGGTGGGGCGTCTGCTGGGGTGTCGGGCGGTGTCAGGCGGAGCCTGACCTACGTTCGAGTGGGGCGTCTGCTGGGGTGTCAGGTTGTGTCAGGCAGAGCCTGACCTACACGGGTGGAGCCTGAGCTACTCACCGGCGCGGCTGGGGAGATTGCGGATTTGGACCGACGCACCCCATGTCGGCGTGTAGTAGCCGAGGCGCACGTAGCGATGGAAGCTCGACCAGAGCCAATCGCCGGGAGATTGGACAAGGCCGTGCTTCACGGGATTGTAGTGGATGTAATCGAAGTGGGCCTGGAAGTCTTCCTCATCGCGGATCGTGTGTTCCCAGAATCGCCGTTGCCAGACGTTGTGTCTCCTTTCCCGCTGACGGCTCGCGCTGGCCGGTTCTTCAGTACCTCCGTTGGCCAGCCATTGCCTGGTGAACTCCTTCTTGATCCACGCCCAACGACGAGAGTAGTCCGAGTCGCCTGCAGGGAGAGTCCAGATCGTGTGGATGTGATCGGGCAGGAGTACGATGGCGGCGATGTTGGCCGGGAACCGGTGGAGCGAACTCCGCATGATCATACCGAGCAGGCGACGAGCCGTCGCGTCGGCGAACAGGGCCCTTCGCTGGTGCGTGACGACGGTGAAGAAGTAGGTTGCCCCCGGGACGTAATTTCGGCGGTATTTCGACATGCCGGGAGCATAGAGCGAGGATACCGGTGCGTCCATCCCCTGGCACGGGGGGGTGATCGTGGCCTGGCCTACGGAGGGGGCGGTGTCAGGCGGAGCCTGACCTACGGGGTTGACACGGGAGGATTGATCGTAGGTCAGGCTGTGCCTGACCTATGGGCAAAAGGGCGCATCTGCGTCAGGCCGTGTCAGGCGGAGCCTGACCTACGGGGGGGCGATCGTGGCCTGGCCTACGGAGGGGGCGGTGTCAGGCGGAGCCTGACCTACGGGTTGACACGGGGGGGCGATCGTGGCCTGGAGGGGGGGAGGGCAGGCTGCGGGCGCAACAACAAACGGGACGGCGGCACCGAAGCGAAACCGTCCCGTTGTCGTTGTCAGGTCGTGTCAGGCAGAGCCTGACCTACGGTCGGATCGTGTCAGGTGGAGCCTGACCTACGGTCGAGTGGGAAGTCTGCTGGTGTGTCAGGCGGAGCCTGACCTACCTTACTTTTTGGCCTTGATGGCGGCCTGGGCGGCGGCCAGACGGGCAATGGGAACGCGGAACGGAGAGCAGCTCACGTAGTTCAGCCCGCTCTTGAAGCAGAAGTCGACCGAGGCGGGGTCGCCACCCTGCTCGCCGCAGATGCCGATCTTCAGGTCGGGGCGGGTCTTGCGGCCGCGCTCCACCGACATCTGGATCAGCTGGCCGATGCCTTCCTGGTCGATCGTCTGGAACGGATCGGCATCGAGAATCTTCATGTCCACGTAGTCGGGAAGGAAGCTGCCGATGTCGTCGCGGCTGAAGCCGAAGCCCATCTGGGTCAGGTCGTTGGTGCCGAAGGAGAAAAATGCGGCTTCCTCCGCCATGCGGTTCGCCAGCAGGCAGGCGCGCG
>CAZLWV010000057.1:0-18551 GCA_964563135.1 uncultured Planctomycetaceae bacterium | reverse complement strand
TCTCGATCATCGTGCCATAGAGGCAGGTGACGCCGATTTCGGCGGTCAGCTTGTCGAAGATCGGCTTGACGAAATCGAGTTCCTTGGCGGTGCAGGTCACGGGCACCATAATCTCCGGCTTCGGGTTCTTGCCGGCCTTCTTGAGCTCGGCGGCCGATTCCAGGATGGCGCGGATCTGCATCTCGGTGAGGTGGGGGTAGGTGATGCCGAGGCGGACGCCGCGGTGCCCCATCATGGGGTTGACCTCGTGGAGCGCGGCACCGCGCTTCTTCACCTCGTCCACCGAGCAGCCCAGAGCCTTGGCCAGCCTGGCCAGGGCGCTCTCTTCCTGCGGCACGAACTCGTGCAGCGGCGGGTCGAGCAGGCGGACCGTGACCGGCAGCCCGTCCATCGCTTCCAGCGTGGCCTTGATGTCGCGCTTGACGAACGGGGCCAGTTCGTCGATGGCCGCGTTGCGTTCCTCGTCGTTGCCGGCGTGGATCATCTTGCGGAGGATGAACAGCGCCTCTTCGCTGCCGGCCCCGTAGAACATGTGCTCCGTGCGGAACAGGCCGATACCCTCGGCGCCGAAACTGCGGGCGATCTTGGCGTCGGCGGGTGTGTCGGCATTGGTGCGCACGCCCAAGGTGCGGAACTCATCGACCATCTCCATGAAGCCCTTGAAGCGGGGATTCTCGGAGGCGTCCATCATGGCCAGGGCGCCCTCGTAGGCCAGGCCGCGGGTGCCGTTGAGCGTGATCACATCGCCCGCCTTGAGCGTCTTGCCGCCGGCGGCCAGCGTGCCGGCCGACATGTTGATCTTCAGCTCGCCGGCGCCGACGATGCAGCACTTGCCCCATCCGCGGGCCACGAGGGCGGCGTGGCTGGTCATGCCGCCGCGGGCCGTGAGGATGCCCTCGGCCGCCCGCATTCCTTCCACGTCCTCGGGGTTCGTCTCTTCGCGAACCAGGATGCACTTCTTCCCGGCCTTGGCGGAGGCCACGGCCGCGTCGGAGGTGAACACGATCACTCCGCATGCACCGCCGGGACCGGCCGGCAGACCCTTGAGGAACGGCTTGGCCTTCTTCTCGGCCTCGGGATTGATGATCGGGTGGAGAAGCTCGTCGAGCTGAGTGGGCGCCACGCGGGTGACCGCCGTCTTCTCGTCGATCAGCTTCTCGGCCAGCATGTCCATGGCCATGTTGAGGGCCGCGGTGCCGGTCCGCTTGCCGTTGCGGCACTGGAGCATGTAGAGCCGACCTTCCTGGATCGTGAACTCGATGTCCTGCATGTCCTTGTAGTGCGACTCGAGCTTGTCGCGGATGTCGTGCAGTTCCTTGTACAACTCGGGCCACTCGGTCTCGAGGGAAGCCAGGTGACGGTTCTGGTCGTTCTTCGTCTCTTCGTTGAGCGGGCTGGGGGTGCGAATGCCGGCCACGACGTCTTCACCCTGGGCGTTGATCAACCATTCGCCGTAGAACTTGTTGTCGCCGGTGGCCGGGTTGCGGCTGAAGGCCACGCCGGTGGCCGAGGTGTTGCCCATGTTGCCGAACACCATGCTCTGGACGTTGACCGCCGTGCCCCAATCGTCGGGAATGCCCTCGATGCGGCGATAGGAAACGGCGCGCTTGCCGTTCCAGCTCTTGAACACCGCGCCGATGCCGCCCCAGAGCTGCTCCATGGCGTCGTCGGGAAACTCGCGGCCAAGCACTTCCTTGACCTTGGCCTTGTACTGCTGGCAGAGGGTCTTCAGGTCCTCGGTCGTCAGGTCGGTGTCTTCGGTGATCCCACGGGCGTGCTTCATGGTTTCCATGAGGTGCTCGAGCTGAACTCGCACGCCTTTGCCCTCGGCGGGCTCGATCCCTTCGGCCTTTTCCATGCCCACGTCGGAATACATGGTGATCAGGCGGCGGTAGGCGTCGTAGACGAACCGCTCGTTGCCCGATTTTTTGACCAGGCCCGGAATCGTCTTGGAGCAGAGCCCAACATTGAGCACGGTCTCCATCATGCCGGGCATCGAGCTGCGGGCACCCGACCGGCTGGAGATCAGCAACGGGTTGTCCGGGTCGCCGTACTTCATGCCCATGGCCGCTTCCGTCTTCTTGAGGGCCGCCTGGACCTCTTCCTTGAGGCCCGCAGGGAACTTCTTACCTTCTGCGAAGAAAGCGGTGCAGCACTCGGTGGTGATGGTGAATCCGGCGGGGACGGGCAATCCGAGATTGCACATCTCGGCCAGGTTTGCTCCCTTGCCGCCAAGGAGGTTGCGTTGGGAGGCGTTGCCGTCCGTTCCGGTGGAACCGAAGCTGTAGACGTATTTGGGTGCCATGAGATTTGAGCCTTTACAGTGACAGGAAAACCAGGAAATATTCGCAGTCCACCGAGAGAACGGACCGCCGACAGGCTCCCCGAACGCGGCCCGGCCACTGGGGAGCGATTTTTCCCAAAGTGAAATCCGCTAGTTTATCAGTGACCTGCGGTGGGGTCAAGGAGTCGCGGAACCACCGCAGGCCTGGGAAAACGAAGAATACGACCACGGTCTCTTTGGCGAACCCTGATCGACGGTTTGACCGGTTGGGCTTGAACAAAACCGACTCGAATTCTGTCGCCGCGACGCAACTACCGTCTCCGTCGACTTTTGCAGGAACAATGCTTGACTGGCACCCTCCCGCAGGACTCGCCCGCCCGCCCCTTTCTCCGCAAGCCAGCCGACGATTTGTGTTTCAAGAAACCGCGCATTCAGACCGGTCGGCGAGGGCCCGGTTTGCCAAGCGACGAATGATCGGGAGTGTTGCATCTCCTTCCGCTAGATCCATAAAATGCACACCTTGCTGGGGGATCGCCGGCCTGTCCCTGCTGGTCGCCGGGCCTTCAGGCGGTCAGACCCCGGATTCCCAGGGACGCCCCACCATTGCCGAGCATCAGCATGCAGCCGAACGATTCTCCTTCCCGCCGGGACATCATGGCCATGGCGGTGCTCATGGAGGGAGGCCTGGGGCTGCTCGCCGTCGCGCTGGGCTGGTTGGTCGGGATGAATCCGCTGGATCTGGTAGCCGGCGACTGGTGGGCGATCCTGTGGGGGTGCCTGGCGGCACTGCCGTTGGTGGCAGCGCTGGCCCTTTCGGAACACCTCCCCTTCTGGCCTTTCGACGACGTGGCTGAGGTTGTCGAGCGGCTGATCCGACCGATCTTCGCCACCTTGTCGGTCGTCGAGTTGGCGGTGATCTCGGTCCTGGCCGGCATTGGGGAAGAACTGCTCTTCCGCGGCCTGCTCCAGGAGGGGCTCGCCCGTTGGATCGGCACTCCCGTTGGGGTCTGGATCGCGCTGCTGGCCGCCTCCCTGCTTTTCGGACTCCTGCACCCGATGAACACGGCCTACATGGCGCTGGCGGCCCTCATGGGGCTGGCCCTGGGCGGCCTCTGGATCGCCACGGGCAACCTGCTCGTGCCGATCGTGACCCACGCTGCGTACGACTTTCTGGGCCTCCTATGGCTGGTGAAGTGGGAGGGACCGCAGGAAGGCAGCGGCCCTTCGCCATAGCCGCGGAGGATTGCGCCGCCATGAACCGGGATCGTTCCAGACAGCCCTTCGCAGCAGGGAAATCGTGCAGGACGGTTGGGGGGTTGAAGTCGGAACGATGGGGGGTCAGACTATTCTGTCGTAATCCTTCTCTCAAACGACTGGACCGGGAAGCGGCCGAGGACCAAGGTGTCAGGAACAAGCCACCAGCGGCGACTCCGCAGTTTTGCGCGGTTCAACCTGGGCCACCTCCTCTACTTTCTGCTGTTCTATCTTGGGGTGTGGCTCGTACTGGATCCGCGCCTGATCCATCACTGTCTCGGCATCTACCTCCCCTATCGTCCCTTTGCATTCGACACGCGATGGGACTTCTTCTGCAGGCATTTGCCCCATCCCGGCGGCCTGGTCGAGTACCTCGTCCGGCTGCTCACCACGTGTTATACCGTCGGCTGGGCGGGGGCGCTCATCATCACCTTGGCGGCCTTGGGAGCGGGGCTATCGGCGGCCTGGCTGAGCCGGCGAGCCGGGTGGAGAGGAGCCACCGTGCCCTGCTACGCGGCAGCACTGATGGTGCTTATGCTCCATCGCGACTACAGCCATCCCTTGCATCTGATGCTGGCACTCCTGGCAAGCCTCGGCGCCTTCGCCCTCTATGTGCGGTGGGCGCCGTCGTCGGCCGGCCGGCGGGCGCTGCTTCTGCCCCTGCTGCTGGCGGCCGTCTACCAGATCGCTGCCGCCGGGAGCCTCCTTTTCCCCGTGCTGGTGGCGGTTGACGAACTCCTGCTGCGGAAGCAGAAGGGTGTTGCAGCCATGGCGGTGGCTTGCGGGCTGGTCGTTCCCGGCGTTCTTGGCACGCTTCAGGGGCTTTCCGTGCCGGAGGCCTACGCGGAGTTCCTGACAGCCACTCCCGACGTCTCGCCGCAGTGGTGGCCGCTGACGCTGGCTTTGTATCTGCTCTTCCCGGCGCTGCTCGGCGGGGTCTCGCTCCTGCAGGCACTGCGGAAACGTCGCGCCTCCCGTGCCGGCCGCGATGATCGCCAGGAGCGGGCGTCTTCTTCCCGCCGCAAGTCGATTCGTTTCCACCTCGAAGAACCATGGGCACAATGGGCCGGAATGCTGCTCTGCTTGTGCGGCGTCGGCGCGGTGCTCTGGGTGCTGTCGAGCGCTTTCATCCGCACCGTGGTCGAGATCGACTATTTCTCCCAGCGCGAGCAGTGGGCCAGCGCGCTCAAGGCAGCCGAACGTCTTCCGGTCGGCAGCTACAACGTCCGCTGTTCCCGCAATATCCTACTGGCCCTCTATCATACCGGGCGGCTTGGCGATGAGATGTTCCAGTACGCCTTGAACGTCAACGGAGATCTGTTCTACACGCCCGAGCGACATCTCGATCTGGGGTCGTATTACCATGAAAGCCGGCTGCTGTTCGAGCTTGGCCAGGTGAACCGGGCGGAGAAGTGCGCTTACGAAGCCCTGGAGTCCTGTGGCCCTCATCCGGCAACCCTGCAACAATTGGCCCTGATCAACGCCGTCAAGGGCCGGACGGAAACGGCGAAAGTGTTTCTGCACGCCCTGGCATTCCAGCCGCCCCACGGCGCGGCTGCGCGCAGCTTGCTGCGTCGACTCGACCAGGCGCCCCGCCTGGAAGACTCGCCGCAGATCCGGCAGACTCTCGCCAACGCGATCACCCGGGACCACATCGTCCCTTACAGGAACGTCGAAGAATTCCTCCAGGCCTCGCTCGACGCGAATCCCCGCAACCGGATGGCGTTCGACCTGCTGATGGCTTTCTATCTCAGCTCGAGAGGTTCTGATCGGGTCGCTGCCAATCTCCCGCGGCTCAGGCAGTTCGGTTATACCTCGGTTCCCCGCCATTACCAGGAGGCGTGGATCGTTGCGGCCGGGTTGGCCGATAATCCGCCCCCCATCCCCGGAATGGAACTCGATCCGCAGGTCGTCCGGCAGGCGAAAGAGTTCCTCCGCATCATGGCTGAGTTTGGACGCACTCCCGAGGGAGCGGTCAAGGCCTGGGAAGCCGGACTGAGTGATTCTTACTTCTTCTATGTAACTTACGGTTTCTCGTATCGGTGACGCGATGCAGCACAAGTCTCGCCGCTGGCTTCTGATCGTCTCTCCGCTGCTGGCAGCCGTCGCGATGGGGGCGTGGTGGGTCATGGCCCGGCCGGCCATTCCGGCAAGTGCGGAGGCCGTGCCGCGCCCTCCACGGATCCGTCCTGACTACACCGAGATCGTGATCCCTCCCAACATCGCTCCCTTGAATTTCGTGGTCGGCGAAGACGGCCGCCGATTCGCCGTCCGGATCCAGGGGCCGTCGGGAGATCGGATCGAAATCGCCGGCCGGTCGGCTGCCATCGTGATTCCCCGCCGCCCCTGGCGGTCGTTGCTCGAGGCCAACCGCGGCCGCGACCTGGAGTGGGAGGTTTTCGCCGAGACGGACGGCAAGTGGCGCCGCTACCAGACGATCGTCAACCGCGTCGCTGAACACGAGATCGACGGGCACATCGTCTACCGCCTCGTCGGGCCCATTCACAGTGGATGGAGCGAGGTGGCCATCTGGCAGCGCAATCTGGAAACCTATGAAGAGTCGCCCGTGATCGACGGGTGTTCTTTCGAGAATGGTTGCGTCAATTGTCACAGTTTTGCCGCCAACGATCCGAGCCGGATGCTGGTCGGAATGCGGAGCGACCCCTTCGGCAGTGCAACCCTGCTGGCTGAAAACGGCCAGGTAACGAAGCTGGCAACGCGGTTCGGCTACACCGCATGGCATCCGAGTGCCCGCATCGCCGTTTACTCCTCCAACATGACCCGGCAGTTCTTCCACGATACCGGCCCGGAACTCCGCGACGTGATCGATATGAAGTCCACGCTGGCGTATTTCTGCCCGGACACCCGGGAATCCAGGAGCGTGCCCGGCGCCTCCGACGAGCGGCAACTGGCCACCTATCCCGCCTGGTCGCCCGATGGCAAGAGCCTCTATTACTGCCGCGCACCGATGCTCTGGACCGAGAAAGACGGTGTTCCCCCGGCAAGACATGCCGAGGTGAAATACAGCCTCATGCGGATGTCTTACGACCTCGACACCGATCGCTGGGCAGCGCCCGAAACGGTGCTGTCGGCCGAAAAGACCGGACGGAGCATCCTCCTGCCGCGGGTCTCTCCCGATGGCAAGTTCCTGCTCTTCTGCATGTGCGCCCACGGCTGCTTCCCGGTGTACCAGCCGACGAGCGATCTGTATCTCATGGACCTGGCGACCGGCCAGTACAGCCAGTGCCCGATCAACAGCCCGTTCTCCGAATCCTGGCACTCATGGTCCAGCAACTCCCGCTGGATCGCCTTCAGCAGCAAGCGCTGCGGCGGAACATTCACGCGGTGCTTTCTTTCCTATGTCGACGAAACCGGCAAGACCCATAAGCCGCTGATCGTTCCTCGCGAGGATCCCGAGTTCTACGATTCCTTCCTGAAGACTGTCAGCGTTCCGGAGCTGGTCACCGGGGCGGTGCCGATCGGCCCCGCCGCGATGACTCGGGCCGCACGATCCAGGCAGCCAGTCACGCTGGCCACGTCGCCCGACGAGTTGCCGACCGTTGAGGACAGCCTGCCCTATCAGCAGGCCGATGGGGCGGGCCGTTGACCGCCAAGGACAATGGTCGCTGGCGCAACCGCATTCTGCTGCAACCCCATCCGGGCCGCTGCGAATCGCTGGCGTGGACAGACCCGGTCAGCGACGGCCCCGCTCGACAAGAACCTCTTTCCTGTGCCGCGCGGACAAGACTCCCGGCGGTGCCCGTAGCGCTGCCGGCCGCGGGAGCGGCTGTGGAAGACAGCCGATCCCGGAGCCTCGGTCCGGCAAGCCGTTTGTGCAACTACCCTGCCAGGGCCGCTTGCAGGTCGGTTCTGGCATCGCCCGTCAGGCGCAGGTTGAACTTCGCCTGCAGCACCTTCAGCACGCCCGGACTGATGAATGCCGGCGGTTTGGGGCCAATCGTGATTCCCTTCACGCCGAGATAGAGGAGTGTCAGCAGCACGGCGACCGCCTTCTGCTCGAACCACGAAACCACGAGCGTCAGCGGCAGATCGTTGACCGAGCAGTTGAAGGCCCCGGCCAGCCCAACCGCCACCTTGATCGCGCCGTACGCGTCGTTGCACTGCCCCATATCCAACAGTCGCGGCAGGCCGAGCAGTTCGCCGTAGTCGAAGTCGCGGATGCGATACTTGCCGCAACCCAACGTGAGGATGAACGAATCCGGCGGGGTGGCCTGGGCATAGTCGCTGAAGTAGTTGCGGCCCACCTCGGCGCCGTCGCAGCCGCCGATGAGGAAGAACCGGCTGATCTTGCCGTCCTTGACTGCCTGGACAATCGTGTCGGCAATGTTCAGGATCACGCTGTGATGGAAGCCAATCGTCTTCTTCTCGCCGAGAGCCTCCGGCAGCGGCCCGCACTCCTTGGCCTTGGCGATGACCTGCGAGAAATCGTCGTTGGTGATCCGCGTGCCGCCCGGCACGGCGGTCACCCGGGTGGTGAACAGCCGGTCGGCATAGCTCTCCTTGGGAAGCGTCACGCAATTGGTCGTGATCAGTGCCGGCCCGGCAAAGGCGTCGAACTCGCGGCGCTGCTTCTGCCAGGCACCGCCGTAGTGCCCGGCGAGGTTGGGATGCTCGCGAAGCCTGGGATACATGTGGGCGGGAAGCATCTCGCCGTGGGTGTGGACCTTGACGCCGGTCCCCTCGCACTGCTTGAGCAGATTCTCCAGATCGAGCAGGTCATGCCCCGAGATGAGGATGCCCGGGCCGCCCTGGGTGCCTTCCTGCACCGCCGCCGGCGACGGAGTGCCGAAACGCTCCGTGTGCCCCTCGTCGAGCATCTCCATGACGCGGAGGTTCTGCTTGCCGCACTCGAGCACCAGTTCGAGCATCGTCGGCACGTCGAAATTCACGTTGGTCATCGTGGAGAAGAGAGCCTCCTCCACAAAGGCGTTGACGGCCTGGTCGGATTTGCCGAGCCGACGGGCATGGCTGGCGTAGGCGCACATGCCCTTGACGCCGTAAAGCAGCATCTCCTGAAGCGACTGGACGTCCTCGTTCTTGCCACACACGCCAGGGCTGGTGACGCATCCCGTGCAATTGGCCGTTTGTTCACATTGATTGCAGAACATCGTGATCGACTCCTTCTGAAATGTGGTCATTCGGTGGCTGGCTGCTGCCAGCCCGTCAGTGGGGTAGACTCCGGCCGGTCGGGAAAAGGAGATGGGCACCGTTGGTGCTCAGCAGCGAATGCCGGCCGAAGACGGGCTCGTCCGTTCCGGCAAACGATGTCCCTCCCTTGGACCGGTCTGTCCCCGCTCTCCGGCTCCCCCTATAATCGGGCTCCGTGTTGGATACCTCGTCCGCACGTGGGTATCTTACGCCCCGGTGCCAGGCGGGCACTTGATCTGCGTCAAGCAGGCGACAGTTTTTCCCACATTTTTCCGCGCCCTCTCCCATGCCGCTCAATGTTGCCGAAATCCTCCACAGTTGCCGGTTTTTTGCCGAGGTGCAGGACCAGGCCTTCCAGCGTCTGCTGCGGATCGCCCGGATCGTGAAGTTCGAGAAGGGGGCCAGGATCTTCCGTGAGAACCAGGAATGCCCGGGGGTCTATGTGGTCGGTTCGGGGCTGGTGCGGGTCTTCAAGACGGGGGGGAGCGGCAAAGAGCATACCCTCCACATGGTTGGTCCGGGCGACACTTTTGCAGAAGTGGCGGCCATCGGCGGCTTCCGCCTGCCCGCCAACGCCGAGGCGGTGGCCGACACCAGTTGCGTCCTTCTGCCGCGAGACCTCTTTCGCCGGGCCCTCGAAGAAGACCACCAGCTCTGCCTGCAGATGATCACCAGCTTCTCCTACTGGGTGCAGCATCTGGTGGGGCTGATGGGCGACGTGGTGCTCCGCGACGCTGTGGGACGGGTGGCTCGCTATCTGCTCAATGCGGAGGCCGACGCGACGGGCACGATCGAACTGCCCAGCCTCAAACGCCACCTGGCCAGCCACCTGAACCTGACGAGCGAGACCTTCTCCCGCACGTTGCGAAAGCTGGTCGATGCGGGCGTGATCGAGGAGAGCGAGGGGGGCCAGGTGCAGATCGTGGCCAGAGAGAAGCTCCGTTTGATCGCCGAAGGACTGTCGCCCAAGTAGCGGGGCACGTGTTGACGCGCCTCTCCATGGGGCGCGTTGTCGATGGCCGGCTCTGAGGCATTCCTGTCCAGCCTCAAGCAGGTGGAATTCTGCTCCCGGGCAAGCCGCGAGGCAGGGTAATCACGGTGAACCCTCTCTGACCAGCAACATTCGTAACGACTCTCGGTCAATGTTCGGATTCAACGTGCGTACTGCTCCGCCAACGGTCAGGTAATGAGTTCCGCCCGGATGGCGGCTGCCGACGCCCATTCCTTTCCTGGGTAACAAGCTGCCGTGATCCGGTGGAATAGTCATCGATTCGGGGCGGATTGTGACCAGAATCTCGCTCTCTGAAGAGGGGTGATTCCCATAGCACACCGACAGCCGCCCGCCGCAAGGTCATTTCCCCGACTCTTCGAAGCCCGGGCGTGAGGAATCATCGGCGGGCGGTTGAGTTTCGCCTCGTTGATTGGGTATTAATTCCTGGGGAGGGCCGTATATGATTCGGTACAAGTCGCCGGGTTTATGTCCGCCCCACTGTGTCGATGAGGTGTAGACCGCATATACAAGACCGCTTCCATCGGAGTATTCGTCCCAAGACGCATCAGCGCCCATAGCAGGACGTCGAACGAAGCGCGGCGGCAATTTGGCTAGATCGAATCGGAACGGTTCTCTTGGGATGTAGTCAATCGAATAGAGTGTGTCGTACAGAGACTTGTCGAATACTCGCCGATGCAGAACGCTTGACTTTACGAAGTAGACAAGGATCTCCCATTCGTCATTTAGATCATACGTCCAGACGGGCTGAACGGCCTTCTGGTCACCTGGGTATGGAGACATGTAGTTCGCTATGTCGCTGCAATTGACTGGCACGCCGAGGACTCTGCGCACGTCGGCCATTGTTGACTTGAGGGGAATGAGCGTTCTCCAAGTAGCTGACGAATAGAATCTGTATCCCGCCACCTCATTTGGATACCGATCTGTTTCCCCCACCGAAACATTCATTGGATCCGAAATCGTAAACGGTTCTCGTACGACACCAGGTTCGACATCCGGTCCCATCTGCACAACCACCTTGCCAGCTCCCTTAAGCGCCGGAATGTCATCTGTCTTCGCCAATCCCAACGCGTCAAGTTGGTCCGTCGCGGCCTTAGCCGGAGAAGGTGTCGGCAGCGTTGACACTGGCTTCGAAACCGGCGGGATCGTCTCTTGTCCATCGCTGCAACCAAATACGGCTGCAATGAAGCAGCAACAGACGATTCTCTGAATATGGAGGGCTCGTCTCGAAGTTGCCATGCCAAGCTCCTTCCCTGTTCAGACTACTGTCTATTGGTTAGTTCTGAAGTGGTTGCGTGCCTGCCAAACGATTCTTGGCGTGATAGGCCGATGGTCTCAAGCGAGTCCGTCTTGTTCAAGGATTGCTAGAGCCTTCCATGCTTCGACGGACTGTGCAGTAGCGCCTCCAGAGATAGACGGTAGCCAGCGACCCCCAAAGACCAAGAGCTGCACCCAACGCAATCAAGATTCGCGACCTCTTTCGGTTGACGACGGCATCGAAAGGGGAGAGGGGCATATCTGAGTGAATGTCGTCCTCGTCAATGCCAGTCGGCGAAAATGACATATTGGGACCTGCTGACACGACACGAACCGCATGCCCTTCAAGTGAAACAACCCGATATGGTTGTCCCCAAGGGTCGAGATCTGTGAGCGTAGTCACCGACTCGCTGTTGTCCTCATTGACGAGTGACTGCTGAAGGCGTCGCACTTCGTTGTACGCCATTGAAAGTCGTGCCTCGTTGCGGGACATTTCGATATATGGCATGAGCAGGAGGAACACCGGTAGGCAAATGATGCCGATGCCCATAACGACAATTCCATCCGCGACCGAAATTCGACGAATCATCGCCCTGCCAAGCTCAACGAGAATGAAGTTCGTTGGTTTCTTGGATCTTGTCAGAATACAATTTTAGTCGCTGCCGCCCGACCATTCCACAATGGCCTTCGTATGCCTCTGAGGAGACGCATGCCCGGCGAGCAGCAGACGGTGGTTTCTGGGGGCGCCCCTGCGCGACGCGCAGATGGGACAGGCCTTCCCCCGTCAAACGCCTGGGATAGGGCCGCTTTCTGAACGGGAATATTAGCTTCCTACTTCTCGGCCCTGGTTGACGAACGATTTCGGCAAAGGGGACACCGGCGCGCCCAGAATCAAAAGTCGACTCCGCTCGGCACATCACTAACCGACGCGATTGCCGCCTCGCGTGCACTCTGTTGTTACCTGGCGGTCTTGTCGGGAGCGGAGAGAATTCCGTTGCGCGTTTCGCGCCGTTCGTTAGCCTGCCAGTATGTCCCGGTCTTGATATCCTGAACAGGCGGGCCGAGGCAGAAGAACTTGGATTCTCGGCACACGGATCCGGCCCGAATCGAGCTTGCCCGGGCTGGCCTGGAACCCAATCCCTCACTCCCCCAGCAGAGGAGTTCATGCGTTTGTGTCGTTAATGGGTGGTTTTTGGGGTCTTATTGCCCACGAGCAGCTCGATACCATCCCTGAACAGCGCGTGCTCGCCGATACGTTGGCCATCGCGCCATCTGCTTGTCGGTGGTTTTGAGGGCGACGCGAATCTGCTCGTCAGTCCATTCTGGGTGCTCAAGGAGCAGAACCAACCCCCTCTCCGCTTTGTTCAACTTCGCCCCAATACCGAACGCTTGCTCGAATCGCATCTTCAGAAAAGGTAACACGAATTCCGAAATCTCGGGGGTCAATTCGTAGCCAAAGGCAATTGCGTTCGCTGTTGCATGCTCAACCACATATTGGACGAGGTCACGCCACAATCTGGGGAGTGGGAGTAGGAAATAGTCTCGGTCCGTCAGCATGCTCAGATAGTAGCGGCAGGCCCAATCTGCACCGCCAATCCACAATTCGTCACGAAAGGCTTGGTGTTTGCACCCTCCAACCGGCTTGTCGCGGTTCTCAGCCAACCAAGACCAGCTATCGCCCATGGATTCGACCCGATCGCCGATGTTTCATTCGACACATGGAGTCTGCCACCTCTCATCCGAAGACCGCAGATTAACAGCCCAAGGCGGAGCCAGCCAGATCAGAAATCCACTTGGCGTTCCCCCAAACCAAGCGATGCATAACTTATTACGCAGTAACCCCTTACGGTTCATCTTGCTTCTGCAACGGATGCTCTGTACTTGCTGCATTCGTCCTGAAAGGGAGTGAAGTGTATTTGCCGCGGAAGACTTTATGACTAACATTAGCGATATTACCTACCGCGCATATCCGATAATTTAGTCATGCGCATCCCACCCGTTCGTCAGGTCATCCTGTGCCCACAACACAACGTCAAGTCCTCGACCGGATAAAGACTCTTCTGCACGAAGTCTTGGGAGCGACCGTTGAGATCATTTCCCCCAGCCAGCGGAAGATGAGTCTCTCAACGACCAAGGGAAGACCCGATCTTCTGCTGCGAGCCGACTCCTACCTTTTTCTGGTCCAGGTGAGACAGTCGAGTTCGGCATCGTCCGTGTTGATGGCTGTCAATCAGCTACGCCGTTACTCGTCTGAAATCCGCAGCCAAACCGCACGTTCGACGATCAACGTGCCACTACTCGTTGTTCCGTACATGGGACAAGCAGGTCGGCGCATTTGTGATGAAGAAGGAATCTCCTGGCTCGACTTGTCAGACAATGCAGACATCAGAGCGCCCAGGCTACGGGTCTTCATGACTGGCCACAAGAACAAGTTCCAAAAACGGGGCAGAAAGGCAACACCGTTTGCCCCGAAAGCCTCTCGTCTCGCACGTCAATTGCTGCTCTCCCCTCAACGGAAATACACTCAAAACGAACTTGTTGAATTGACCGGAATGGGGCAGGGCTTTGTAAGCAGAACTCTTCGCACTCTTGAGCAGGAGAACTTTGTCACACGAACTGGGCGGACTTTTCAAGCGACCAATCCTGTGCACCTCCTTGATTCCTGGCAGGAAGCCTACGACTTCACGAAACACCGAATACTCAAGGGACACATCGCCACCAGATCCAGCGAGGAACTCGCATTCTCGCTTTCGCACGCTATCCAGAGCATGGGTCTTTCGTGTGCCGCTACTGGACTAGCCGGCGCATGGCTGCTAACACGATTCGCCCCATTTCGACTCGTGACCCTTTACCTTAAGGACGAGCCGTCGTTGGAGACTCTTGCCGAACAAGGTTTTCGGCAGGTTGAAAAGGGAGCGAACGTTTGGCTCGTAATTCCCAATGACGAAGGCGTATTCTTCGGCACCAAAGTGTTGAATGGGATACCATGCGCTCACCCGCTTCAAGTCTATCTTGATCTGAAATCCCACCCGGAACGCTCGAAGGAAGCTGCCGAGCACTTGAGGGAACAGTGCCTGGCCGAAATCATCCATGCCCCAGAATAGGACGGCCTCTGATTACTCCGCGGACGGGCTATTGCGCATAAGGCAAACCTGCCTGCATGTTGCCTCAAGCATTCCATCAGCGCTAGCCAACGAGATAACCGTGGTGGGAGGATTGGTGCCTTCACTGCTAATCGACGACTTGTCTGAGTCGGATGAACGGCATTTGGGAACCGCTGACCTTGATATTGCCCTTGCCCTGGGGCTGCAAGGGGTGGATCGCTATAATGAACTGACAGGCAGACTGAGCCAGCTAGGCTTCAAGCCCGAAAGAGCCAAAGACGGAAAAGCCGCCGGTTTGCGGTGGAAATCGGGAGAGGGAATTGAACCGGAAGTGTTTCTCGATGTTCTTCCGGTGCTGCAAAGTGGAGGCAATCTGGAGACAGACGCTGGTATTCCAGGTGTGGAACTCTCGGATCGCACAGGTTTCGCGTTTCGAGACAGAGTGCCGCTCGAAATGCGGGAGGCCTGTATCACCGGCGAGATTCGCAAGGCACGAATCTGGGTTTGTGGCCCCGGAGCGTACATTGTCATCAAAGCGCTCACATTTGCGCAACGGCATCTCTACAAGGATGCCTACGATTTGTTCTATGTTCTCAAGAACTATGGAACGGACGTTCAGGAGGTAGTCGGCCATCTCAGGCCGCTCCTCTACGGATCGCCGGAAGCCCAACGCGCGATGAAACTACTGCATGATGATTTCGCCGATCCGAACGGCGACGGCGCGATGGCTGTCCCGCTTTTTCTCTATGGCAAACCGGACGATGACCTGCAGGCTGATGTTGCAGGTCACGCATGTAAACTGCTTGACTGCTTCGGAATGGCATAGGAAACGTCGCCGTAAGGACTGCCCGACGAAACCAAGCCGAGCCGTTCGATCTCCGTGGATACGTTATAGAAGCTCTCGGCCCGGAAGAAGAACCCGTCGCTCCGCCGTTTTCCCTGCACGCCTCGCCCCAATCGAATCCACGTAGTCGACAAATGGTTCGCGGGGGCGATCCGACACAGTCTGCCTCAATGATCTTGGCCGAGATGCTCGCCGTCACTCTGCTCATGCGACTCGGCAGCGGGGTCCAGCGGAGCCGCGTGCTCGTGCTCCTGGTGGCCGCCCGATTCGGACTCGTGGGAGTGGCCATGGCTGCGGCCCTCGACCATGCCGATCGCCACGGCGATTGCCAGTCCGGTGACAAGGGCCAGCGAGAGGGCGGCCCGATCGTGAGCGTGAAACTGAAGTTCCGGCAGCAGGTCGCTCATGGCGATGCACATGAAGGTGCCCGCCGAAAAGGCCAGCGCGTAGGCCAGCATATGGCCGGCCCCGTGAGCCTGCCCCAGCCCGAGCTGAAACAGCACCACGCCCGCCGGAATCATCAGCGAGAAAAGCACGTTCACGGCATGCCGAGAAAACGGGGACCAGCCCCCAATGGCCATCAGCGTGCCGATCGTCATGGCATCGAACGGCTTATGGAGGAAAATTACCAGGAAGGTCCCCAGGCCCGCCAGGGCGACCGCCGGCCCGCTGTGCGACTCCGCCTCGACGCTGGCGGCCAGCGCCACGCCGTTGAAGACCGTGTGCAGCATCAGGCCGATGGCGGCACCGCTCCAGGTGAGCTGGTGGGCATCGCTCCGCACGTGCTGGCAGTTCTCGCCGTGGTGCCGCTCGGCCGCCCCGCCCGCCCCCTGCGCATCGTGCGCCGGAACATCGTGGTGGTGAAAACAGAAGAATCGCTCGACAAAGAACATCACCAGAAAGCCGCCCAGGACCCAGAGGAAGACCGTGTTCATGGCATCCGGGGCCTCGAGCAGGGCGTGCGGCAGGAGATGGAGGATGCCCACACCCAGCATCACCCCCGCCACCAGGCTCGCCGCTATCTGCATCCGCCGGTGTGTCAGGCGAATCACCAGCGGAATCCAGCCGCCCGCCAGCGAGGCAAACAGGATGAGCACACAGTAAACCAGGAGCAGCACGGTGGGCGACATCCAAGGAGGATCCTTCTGCGTGGGAGGGGCGGCTGGCCAGGTCCATCAAGTCCCCCAATTGGGGCGAACTCAGACCTCTGGACCCCTCATTGTACCCCTGCCGCGGGTCTTGCCAATCCGCACTCCGCCGAGACATCCCGGGTAGCCGTGCAGCAGACGGTCCGCCTGCAGCCATCACCCCCATACCCTCTTTGGCGGCCCGGATCCGGCCTTCCAGTTGCCCGGCTGTCTCTCGTCAAAAGACCATTGGCCGCCCGTGCGCGACGGAGTCAAGCAGGCTTTTCACCACAAGAATTACCCAAAAAAACCACCCTTGTGGTAGGGTATGCATCCGTGTTCAACCTCGTGGGCCGTGCTAGAATACAGTTCTCGTCCAGTTTCGGCGCCGGGATGCCGGGACTGCGTTTCCACCTGCTGCGTACGTTGATGAGGTCGTTCATGGGAGAGTCCGTGCCATTGCGCTACGTGGAGTATGGCCGTGGCGCCACGCCGGTGGTTTTGTTGCACGGACTGTTCGGCAGTCCCGAGAACTGGAGGCGGATCATGGAGGATCTGGCCGACGACTACTACTTCTTTGCGGTCCAGTTTCCGATCGATCACTGCGAGAGCCGCTGCCACCGGAAGTTTCGCGGTGTCGACCAGTTGACCGACTACGTGGAAGACCTGATCGACCAGCTTCGGCTCGACAAAGCGATCCTTTGCGGTAACTCGCTCGGGGGACAGGTGGCGGTCGATTATTCCCTCCGTCATCCCCAGAAGGTCGATCGCCTGGTCATCACAGGTTCCGCCGGCTTGTTCGAACGGAGCCTCAACGATGGAAAACGGCCGCAGATCGACCGTGACACGATTCGCCAACGAGCGGCCGAGATTTTCTACGACGAGCGCCACTGCACCGACCAGATCGTCGACGACGTCTACCGCATGGTCCACGACCGCTCGTTTGCGCGATTTCTGATCCGTGTTGCCAAGGCCACCCGCGATCGGAACATGAAAGACGATCTGAGCCGTCTCCACATGCCCACGCTGATCATCTGGGGCCGGAACGACACGATCACGCCCCCCTCGGTTGCCGAGGAATTCCACGAAGGGATCCCCAACGCGAGACTGGTCTATATCGACGAGTGCGGCCACGCGCCGCCGATCGAACAGCCGGCCGAGTTTGCCCGGCTCATGCGCGAGTTTCTGGAAGACTCGGCGCCGGCCGAGGTCGCGTCCTGAGCAGCAGTGAATCAGGCGTGTTTCCCGCCCCGTCTGCCGCCGCGGATGGCCCCAAAAAACACCCATGGCAAGACTCGCGGGCAAGTTGAAACGAGATGTGGCGGCGATCGCCTTGCCGGAAGGGCGGATGATCGGATCGGCCGGGCACGAGAAGGCAAGACGCTATCTCCTTGGTCGCATGGAGGAACTTGGGCTCGAACCGTATGAAGGCAACAGCCTGGAACTGCCTTACAGCTGGGATGGCGAGGAGTTCGTCAACTTGGTCGGCGTCGTGCCCGGCGCGTTGCCGTCCGCCAGACCGATCATCATCGGTGCCCACTACGACAGCGTGATTCCCGCCCAGTCTGCCGACGACAACGCGGCGGCCGTGGCGATCGCGCTGGCCGGCGCCGAAATGCTCCGCAAACGAGGGCTTCGGCGAGACGTGGTGATCGCCATCTTCGATGCCGAGGAACCACGCCACTTCCTGCAGCCCTCGATGGGCAGTATCCGCTTCTACCACGACCATGCACGAGAGCGGGGAGTCCATGCGGCGCTGATCATGGACATGATGGGGCACGACGTGGTCGTGCCTGCGGAGATGCTCGATATGGTTCCGTGGCTCGGCCGGCTGGGGCAACTGCTGCTGCCTCGCGTCGGAAAGGAAGACGTGGTGATTCCCGGCATCCGTGACCTGTTCTTCATGTCCGGGGCGGAAAGTCATCCTGACCTGGCCAGCGCGGTCGATTCGCTACGAGTGCCCAGACGGCTCCGCT
The DNA here is from genome assembly GCA_964563135.1 of uncultured Planctomycetaceae bacterium. GTDB lineage: Bacteria > Planctomycetota > Planctomycetia > Pirellulales > Thermoguttaceae > JAAYAY01. The sequence continues at coordinate 527 of CAZLWV010000057.1, read as the reverse complement.
TGATCGCGGCGCCCAATAAGTATGTGGGTGACGTGAGTGATCACAGCGTCTTCCGTACCAACGGAGTCCCCTATCTGTTCTTCTCCTGCGGGCGCTGGCGGCACTATCACGCCGAAACCGACACGCCTGAAAAGCTGAACTACGCCAAGATGGCCCGGATGACGCACTATCTGGTCGCTGTTGCCGAAGCCCTCGCTGCCACGGAACTTGCGCCGCACGCGGACGGCCCCGTCGACACGGCAGAATTTGAGATCCGCCGTATCAAGAGGGCCTGTGGTGTGGCATTCCCGTACGTGCTCCAATTCCTGGGAGTCGAGAGACTGGAAACGCGGGAAGATATCTCGAAGCTGGCGATGAAGCTATTGGGGATGGGGATATGAATCAGGGCCGTGAGCGGGAAGTTGTCACCCATGGGAGATGCGGACGATGAAGTATCGATGGTTGCATTGGCTGGGTGTGGCCGGTCCGATTGTTTTGGCGTCGGGAAGCCTAGCCCAAGTTCGCCAACTGTCGGTATGATATCCCGG
>CAZLWV010000056.1:0-42438 GCA_964563135.1 uncultured Planctomycetaceae bacterium | reverse complement strand
CAAAGGAAAGGTCACCCCAATGAACCTGGTCGGCAAGATCTTCATCGTGCTCATTCTGATCATGAGCATCCTGTTCATGGGCTTTGCGGTAGCGGTCTACGCGGCTCACACCAACTGGCGCGACAAGGTCAAGAACCCTGACACGGGTCTGGAAACGCAGTTGAAGAACGAGAAGCTCGAGGTCGACCGTCTGAGCGGGGAGAAGACCAAGGCCGAGCAGGAACTGGCGATCGAGAAGCGGGCCCGACAGAGCCAGCTCGGCTCGCTGGAGACCGAGAAGGAACTGCTGGCGAAAGAACGCGATCAACTGAACGTGGAGATGGGCAAGGAGCGCGAGCAAGCCCGTGGCGCCATCGCCGCCATGAAGGTGGCCCACGACAATCTGGCCAATCTTCGCAACGACGTGGAGACGCTGCGCAAAGACATTCTGGCCGCCCTGGCCGCACGCGATACGGCAATCACCAATGTGATCGCCAAGACGGACGAAGCCAACGGTCTGGCGATTCAGATGCAGACGCTCCAGAAGCAGGCCACTCTGACCTCCGAACAACTGGCCGACGCGATGGAGGTGCTGCGCAAGTTCAATCTCAAGGGCGAACCGGCCCTGTACGAGGACACTGCCACCAAGGGCGTGATGGGTATCGTCACGGCGGCCCTGACCGGCGGCTACATCCAGATCAGCCTCGGCTCCGACGACGGCCTGCTCGTGGGGCACCGTCTGGACGCTTTCCGCAGCAGCACTTACCTCGGCAAGATCGAAGTGATCGAGGTTCGTCCGGACCAGGCGGTCTGCAAGGTTCTTCCGGAATTCCGCAAAGGCAATATTCAGGTAAACGATCGTGTCAGCACAGGACTCCAATCTAAGTAGACCGGTTCGGTACCGGAAACCGAAGGCGGACATCTACACGCTGCTGCTGGCCATCGCGCTGGTTGCACTGATCGTTGCCTGTGTCCTGGCCTTCCTGGAACTGAAGGATTATGGCGATCAGCCGTTCTCGGGTGCACCGTCGGCCGCGGTTTCGATCGACCGGCCTGGGACACTTGCGGCGATCGATCTACCCGTGAAGGGCAGCGCGGCCCTCCAGAGCCTGGCAGAAGCTTAACACCTTTAGTGGCCGGGGCCCCCATGGCGGCCACGGTCGGTCTCAACCGGCGAGCAGGGATGCTCTCAGGATTCTTCTTCCCCAACCTCCGAACCGACATGGTGGTCGACCTGGGCACGGCGGTCACGCGTCTGGGCCTGGGTGGCCAGGGCGTCGTGCTCGAGGAGCCCACCCTGGCCGCGGTCGATCAGGCCACCGGCCGGATTCTTGCCGATGGCTGCGCCGTGGGACATCTGGCGCAGCAGATGCAGGGGCGCACGGCCGATTCCATCGAGATTGTCGAACCGCTCCGCGCCGGGGTGGTGGCCGACTACGAGGTCTGCGAGGCCATGCTGCGGCACTTCTTCGCGAAAGCCCGCGGGGGCGGTTGGCGCGGCAAACCACGGGTGCTGGTGACGATTCCCGGCGATATCACGCCCGTCGAACGCCGTGCCGTGCTCAACTCGACCTACCGTGCCGGGGCGCGTCAGGTAACGCTGCTCTCCAAGCTCAAGGCGGCCGCCCTCGGGGCCGGCTTGCCGATTGCCGAACCCGTGGCCAGCATGGTCTGTTCCATCGGGGCCGGTTCGACCGAGGTGGGTGTCCTCAGTCTGGCAAACCTGGTGTCGGCGCGGTCGATACGGGTTGCCGGCCGGGAGATGGACCAGGCGGTTGTCGACTACCTGCGCCGCCATTTCAGCCTGCGAGTGAGCCGGCAGAGTGCTGAACGGCTGCGAATCGAGATCGGCAGCGCCAGGCCGCTGCCCCAGGAGCAGGTGTGCCAGGTGCGGGGAACCGACCACGTGAGCGGGCTGCCGCGGGAGGCACTCGTTGCCAGCGAGCAGATCCGCGAGGCCCTGGAGGAGCCGCTCGACAAGATCGTTGATGCGATCCGGGTGACGCTCGATCGCCTGGAGCCGGAACTGGGGGCCGACCTGATGGACCAGGGAGTGGTGCTCTGCGGCGGCGGGGCCTTGCTTCGCGGCCTGGACCGCCTGATTGCCCAACGGACAGGGCTGCCCGTGCGGCTTGCCGAGGAGCCCGGCACGACCGTGACCCGCGGCGCACTGGTCTGCATGGAACACTTCGAGCGGTGGCGAGCGCTCTGTGAACCGGCTGCATGAGACCGTGCCAGGCTGGAGCCTGGCCCCCGACCTTCTGAACCCTGACGACTGGAATCGCCCATGGATCGATCGAGGCCCATCCAGCCTGATGCCACGCGACGACGCCTGCTCCTGGTGGGGGCGGGCCTAGCGCTGGCCGCGATCCTGGGCATGATACCGCCGCGGCTTGCCGACCTGGTGAGGGCTCCGATCGGGGCGGCCCTGGCGCCTGCCCAACGGGGGCTGGCCACGCTGCGCCGGACGGGAGGCAGCGCGATGCGGCAGGTTCGTGCCCAGTTTGCCAGTGCAGAAACCGCGGCGCGAACAGATGGGGAGAGCCGGCGCCTGGCCGAAGAGAACCGGCGGCTCAAGGCGGAACTGCAGTCGGTCCGGGACCAGTTGCGCCTGCTCGGCGACCGGGCGGAGGGGGCTCCCCCGCTCCTGGCAGCCCAGTGCATTCCTGCTCGAGTCCTCGGCGCGGCAGCCCAGTCGTATCTTGCCCGCCATCACCTGCTGGATGCGGGGTGGGCGCAAGGCGCTGAACCGGGGGATCTGGTGCTGCGGCCGGCGCCGTACCTGGTCGATCGCGGGACCAGCGCCGGGGTCGAAAACGGCAATCTCGTGCTGGCCGGAAGCTGCGTGTGGGGCAAGATTGTTTCGGTGGGATCCCACACGAGCACGGTCTGCCCCATGACGGAACCGGGGTATCGCGACCTGGTTTGCCTGGCGACAACCGGCGCCCCGAGCCGCCAACTGCGGCTGGGCGCCAGGGGCATTCTGGAGGGAACGGGGGAACCCTTGGCTCGCCTTCGCATGATCGAGACGACCGAGCCGGTGGCCGAGGGAGACTTCGTCGTGTCGATGGCCGGCCAGGGATTCGTCGACCTGCCCCTGGTGTGCGGAAAAGTCGTGCGTGTGGAACGTCCGCACGGGGCCGGCCATTGGGAGATATGGGTCGCTCCGGCAGCCGACGAGACTGCCGAGCGTCTGGCGATTCTTTGCCCAGCGGCCAGCGGGCCGGAGCCGGCCCGGCACGGGGACAAGGCTGCCGGTTCCCCTGGTTTGGAGTAAGCCGATGCGCTATCTGATCATTGCCCTGATCGCCTACCTGGCAGTGGCCGTGCAGACAACGCTGGTCGACGCGATCGAGATTGGCCGGATCGGGCCGGAGGTGCCGGCCGCGGTGGCCGCCGCGATCCTCCTGCTCCAGCGCGGCAATGCGGCGCTGGTGGTGGCGGCCGCGATCGGGCTGGTCGAAGACGCCCTCTGGCCCGGCCGGCTGGGAGTGGCCATGGCGTGGTACCTGCTGCTGAGCTGGGTCCTGCTCGAAGGCTGTGAACGTTTTGACCTGCACCGGCTGGGCAGGCCCGTGGCGGTCAGTGGGGTGTTCGCCGGACTGCTGGTTCTGGGCACCGGCGCCACTCGATGCGTCCTGGGCGAGCCGACGGTCGGCCTGGGGGAACTTGCGATGTCGGCGGTGGGCGTTGGGCTGTACACCACGGCATTTGCCGTGCCTTTCTGGCTGGTTGCCGCCGGTTGCAGGCAGGCCTTCGAGCGGCATCTGAGCCCTTACGACGTATGACGATTGCGGGACGGACGATGGGACGAGCAGCCTATTTCCAATGGGAGCGATTTCGGACTCGGGGGTCGCACCGAGAGGCGGCCGGCGACTCCGTGCGCCGGATGCGGGGGGTTTTCTGCGGGTTTGCAGTTCTGCTGACGATTGTCTTCGGGCGGCTGGTCCACCTGGAGATCAGCCAGGGAGCGGCCTTCCGCGCCGAGGCGGCCAGACCGCTGCGGCACGAGTATCTCGTGCCGGGCGTGCGAGGGCGGATTCTCTCGGCAGGCGGCGCGGTGCTGGCGTGCGACAGGCAATCGCGGGCCCTGGCCGTTCACTACCGCTGGATCGAAGAGCCGGCCGATCCGGGCTGGCTGCGGTGGATGGCACGTTCGCGACTTTCGCGGGCCGAACGGCGCAGCGACCAGAAGCTGGCGGCGGCAGAAGTGGAGGTGCTCGCCCGGCGCCGTGCCCTGGCCGAAAGGCTGGTTCAACTGACCGGTATCTCCCAGGAACACTGGAACGCACGGGCGGGACGGATCTGCGCTCGGGTCGAGCACATTCGCGATTCGGTCAATCGGCGCCGGCAGGAAGCCTTCGAGAACAGGCAGGTCGGCCAGCAGCGGCTGCCGCACGGGCCAGCAACCTTCTGGCAACGGATGGGAGCGGCCTTGGCGGAGATTCTCCGATCGCCGGATGCCGATCGGTTCGAGCCGATCCGGGTGGCAGAAGAATACGACTATCATGTGATGGTCGAGGATGTTCCCTTGGAGGCCGTGGCGGCCATCGAAGGGGCTCCTGCCGATTTTCCGGCCGTCAAACTCATCGGCCGGCAGCGGCGCACCTATCCTCAGGGTTCGCTCTTCGCCCATGGGCTTGGATACTTGGGATCGGTCGAGCCGGCAGAACTGGCGGGAGAAGACGGCTACCACGCGGAGGACAGGGCAGGCCGGGCCGGCCTGGAGTTGACCTACGAGAAAACTCTGCGGGGCATGCCCGGCCTTGCGGTGGAGGAGACCGATCACAGCGGGCGGGTGCTCTCCAGGAGCATCTCCCGCGAGCCAACGGTGGGGCGGGATCTCTTGCTGACGGTCGATGAATCGCTGCAAAGGGCGGCCGAGGCACTCCTCGTGCAGGCTTTGGAGCGGCGTCGGCTCCGATTGCCCGACGCCCCGCCGGCCGGAGGGGCGATTGTGGCTCTCGATGTCCGAACGGGAGCCGTTCTGGCGGCGGCCTCCGCGCCCACCTTCGACTCCAAGGTATTCGCAGGGGGCGATCCGTCGGCGGTGGAGCAACTGCTGGCGTCGCCGGCTACCCCGCTCCTGAACCGCTGGATCCAGATGGCGATCCCGCCGGGCTCGGTTTTCAAGGTAGCCACCGCGGCCGCTCTCCTTCAGGAAGGGGCGGTCCGACCCGGGGAAACCATGGTTTGCCGCGGCTATCTGCGGTCTCCCGATCGACTGCGCTGCGCCGTGTTTCGCCAGCATGGGGTGGGGCACGGCGATGTGGACCTTTCCGACGCCCTGTGCCAGAGCTGCAACGTCTACTTCCTTCACCACGCCGGCAGGCTCGGCTGGGCCCCGATCGCCGAGTGGGCATGGAAGCTCGGCTTCGGACACCCGACGGGTATCGATCTGCCCCATGAAGCGGCCGGAAGACTTCCGATGCCGCAGCCGGTGGCGGAAGGAGCGGTGGACTACGGGGCTGAACTGCCGTCGATCGGGCAGGGCGAACTGACCGCCACACCGATCCAGGTGGCCTGCATGATGGCGGCGATCGCCAACGGCGGCAAACTAGTCTCGCCGCACATCGTTGGCGGATACGGTTTGCCGCTGGCAGACGACCCGGCAGGCAGCCTCAACGCTGCCGCCGACGAGGCGGTTGTGACCGCGGTGGTTTGCCGGCTACGCGCCCGCCGACAAGCCGAGAGTGGTGGTGGTCGTTGCCCTGGAGAACGCCGGCGACGCAGCAGAGTCTGCCGTGCCCCTGGCCAGGCGGCTGTTGATCGAGATCGATGCCAGATGAACCACGGGGGAACGGTGCAGCGAACGGCTCGCGGTTCATTGCCCTGACAGACCGGGGGCGGGGACTCGGCCCGGCTTGCGGCTACTTGCTGACGAGGCCCGCCAGTCCGCCCGAGATCAAGGTGCAGACGTCTTTGAGGATCAGGGGCAGGCCCAGGCCGCCGGGTGAAGCCAGGTACCTGGCCCGCCACTGGGGCTGGAACTTGTCCTTGTATTGGCGAAGTCCCTGGAAGTTGTAGAAATGCTCGCCGTGCCGGAACACGAGATTTCCAAAACGGCTCCAGAGAGGCGCCAGGTTGTGGCTTTCCATTCCCGACATGGGAGCCATACCCAGATTGAACCACTGGTAGCCCTGCTCGCTTCCCCAGAACATCAACTGGGTGAAGAGGTATTCCATCACCCCGGACGGCGCATCGCTCGTGTAGCGCATCAGGTCGATGGACATTTCCTCCTTGGCCTGGCCGGCCCAGAGATTGGCGAAGGCGAGAGTCTCCCCCCCTCGCCGCACGATCGCAACCGGGCAGCGCGAGATGTAGTCGGGCGAGAAGAAACCGAGGGAGAATCTCTTTTCGGCGGCATTCTTGTCCGCCAGCCAGCCGTCGGATACCCGCTTCAGGTCGTCTATCCTCTCCGAAACCTGGTTGGGAGCAAGAATCTCGAACGAGCACTCCTGCCGCTGGAACCGGTTCCAGGTCTGACGCAGCGATCGCCTGGCGCTACCTTCGAGCGAGAAACCGGGTAGCCAGACGCGGGCCTCCTCTCCCAGCTTGAGCAGGGAGAGTCCGAGGTCGAGGCAGAGTGGCAACGATTCTTCACCGACCTGGTAGAAGCTGATCCGGGCGTCGAAGCAATCGCCCATTTCGCGGAAGCTCCATGCCAGTTCCTCTCTCTCTTCGGGCGGGCCGACCGGGTCACCCATGGCGATCCAGTTCCGCCCGGCAATTCCATACATGATGAAGGCCGTTCGGTTTTCGTTGAACAGCAGTCCCTTGTCGCCCATCAGCGCCAGCCAGGCGGAGGAGGCCGGCGACCGGGCGGCGATCGCGGCCGCGGATGCCAGATCGTCGGGCCCGGGCAGGATCGGCTTGGGAATCGACGGACGCAGAAGCCGTGCCAGCGATGCGAACAGGAGAACCAGCACAACGGCAGTGCTCGCGCGCATGAACCGCGGCGCATCTCCCCGGAGGGAGAAGTGCCACCACAGATCGTGCGAGTAGTCGACGTGCTTGTAGGCAAACAGGCCGATCCAAACGGAGCAGGCGACGACGAGAAACACGGCGGCGGCCCACCCGGGATTCAGCGGTTGCCGCAACAAGGCCCCCTTTCGATGGAAGCAATGCCGGGCAGGCAGCATGAGGGCGACCATCAGGGCCAGGATCGCTGCCTCTTCATAGTCGAATCCCTTCAGCAGGGAGAAAACAGCACCCAGGACCAGCATCGCGACGGTGAGCCAATACGCCGAATCCAGACGACGCTGCAGGCCCCGGGCCAGCAGCAGAAGGCAGACGCCCAGAACACTGCCCAGAAAATGGGAGATTTCGAGGACCGGCAGCGGCAGGATATCCCGGAGCCAGGCCATGCGTCCCTGATCGGCAGGCAGTGCTCCGGAGAACAGCAGGATGGTTCCCGCCAGGAAGACGATCAAGGGCAGAAGGCAATGAGCCAACGATGGCACAATGACTCGCAGGCCGCCGGCCACGCGCTGGACCTGCTGGCGATGCGTGAAAGCTTCGTAGGTCGCCCAGACGACCGCGGCCACGGCCAGGGGCAGGAGATAGTAGACCAGGCGAAAGACCAGCAACGAGCCCATAAGGACGTGGGGATTCTCGGAGCCGCTGAACACGACGATCACCAGCTCGAAGACCCCCAGACCACCGGGAACGTTGGAGAATACGGAAGCGACGATTGCCAGCAGGTACACGCCCACGAATGCCGGGTAGCTCAACCCCATCGATTGCGGAAGGAGCAGGTAGAGGACGCCGGCAGCCACGGCCAGATCGGCCGAGGAGATGAGGATCTGCGCCAGCGACAGACGCGGCGGGGGAACGCAGATCTCCCAACCGCGAATCGTCCAGGGAGTGGTGCGGACGGCTCCCAGGGCCAGATAGACGCTCACCAGTGCCAGCAGCAGGATGCCGATGGGGCGCACGTTGGCAAAGGGCAACGGGATCTGTGCGGGAATCGAAAGCGGCTCGATCACGAACACGGTCCCGGCAAACGAGAACAACCCAAGCCAGAAACTCAGGGCCAGTAGTCCGATCAGTTTGACGATGTCCAGCGATGACAGTCCCCAGGTCGAGTAGAGCCGGTATCGGATCGTCGTGCTGCCGAGCAGCGATCCGAAGTTGTTGCTGCTGACGTAGCCGAGAAACGATGCGAAAGCCACCTTTCTCAAGGGGAGCCGCTGTCCGAGATGGCGCGTGGCAATCAGATCGCAACCAACGAGGATCGTGTAGTTGATGGCCGTCAGCAGGATTGCAGCGACGATGCTGAATGTGGGGATTGCACCGAGATCTTCGAAGATATCGTGGAGATGGTATCCGGCGAGCTGCCGGTGCAGGAGCGAAATGGCGGCCAGAAAGAGTCCAAGCACGACCAGGGGCAGGATGAAACGGAAATACCGTCCGTACGATGCTTTCACGATTGTGGCACCTCAACCGCCATGGGATTCTCGCTCCAACTGCGCCGGGCACTCCGGTCAGCAACTCTACATTGCCAAACCGATTCCGGTAAGGCCGTGCGGGATGCCGCAACCGGTCCGGCGGGGTAAACCACGTGGCCCCTGCGCCTTCCGGGCCAATGGGCGATCGAGACCACCACCCTCATGGGCCAGTTGTAGTGGTTATTTCATACGACGGACTCCCGGGCCATGAGCATTCTGCTGTCCGTGCGGCAGGGGCGGGGCCGAGATGGTCTCCCCGACAGCGAAGAATCGCCCGGGACGGAAACTTCGGCGCGTGACAAGCCTCGAAATCGTCAAATCCGGCCCCCTTGCGGGAGTGAGAATTCGGCTCCGGCAAACCGCGCAAGAGATTTGTTGGCATTCCCTTTCGTTGCGGATCAGCGTCTGTTCGGTCCGATCCGATGCAGCAGTGCTGAGGTGAGGATTCCATGGGCCTGCCCTGACCAGGCCGGCGGCAGTCGTCTGTCGATGCCAATGGACGGCTGCGAATCTCGAACGAGAAGGGGGATATGAATGAGACGTCGTATCAAGTTCTTCGCGATCATCTCCGTGGCAATCGGGATCGTGCCAGACCTGGCCGATGCCGAGGGGCTGAAACAGCCGCCCGGGGTGAGTCAGACAAGCTACTTCGTCAGAGACGATGGTGGAACTGAGTGCGGCCAGGCCGAGTGCTTCTCTGCCTGCGATACGTGCGCTGGTGGTTGCTCGTGCCTGGAAGGGCTCGTCACCAATGCAATGGTTCCGTACACCCTGGCCAAGGAAACCGCCAAGAACTGCTACGGGATCAACATTGGCGGTTGGGTCCAGGCGGGAATGACGGCCAACTTCGAAGATCCCCAGGATCGCTACAACGGCCCCCTGCTGCTCAACGACCGGGTCGGCGACCTGCAGATGAACCAGCTCTGGCTGTATGCTGAAAAGCCGGTGGATACCGGGGGCTGCGGGATCGACGTCGGCGGCCGGTTCGACATTGCCTACGGCAGCGACTGGCGAGCCGCGTATTTTCACGGGTTCGGCTGGGAGGACCTGCGACTGAATGGTTCCAACCAGCTCTATGGAATGTCGATCGCGCAGATGTACGCGGAGATGGCCGTCAACGATCTGTCGGTCAGAATCGGCCGCATGACGGGCATTCTCGGGTATGAAGTGGTGCCGCCAATGGCCAACTTCTTCTATTCCCACTCCTACACCATCTGCTACGGCGAGCCGCTTCTGATCACCGGACTGATGAGCGACTACCAGGTGAACGAACAACTCAAGGTTCTGGCCGGCTTTCACCAGGGTGTCCACCAGTGGGACAACAACAACGGCGAGCTGAACCTCCAGGCCGGTGTCATGTGGACGAGCCAGAACGAGCGGGTCTCCCTGGCCTATGCGTTCGATGTAGGCCGGAACGAATTCCTGCCGGCCACGTTCCATCTCAAGGAGGAGTATCTGCACAGCATCGTGCTCAAGGCCCAGTTGACCGAACGGATGTTGTATGTGATCCAGAACGACTATGGCTACGCCAATGCGGCCGCCGGTTACGAGGATGCCGACTGGTACAGCATCAACCAGTATCTCCTCTACACGTTGACCAAGAAGTGGTCGGCGGGCATGCGGGTCGAATGGTTCCGCGACGACGACGGCACCCGGGTCCTCGGGCTGGGGAACCTCGATTGCCAGGGCTGGGACGGTGCACCCGGCTTCAACGGCAGCTTCACCGAACTGACCCTGGGCCTGAACTGGAAACCGCGGGCCAACATCCTTGTTCGGCCGGAGACTCGGTGGGACTGGTACTCCGGTTCGACGAACGTTGCCGGCGAGCTTCCCTTCGACGACGGCAACAGCAGCAGCCAGTTCACCTTCGCAACGGACGTGGTGGTGATGTACTAAGCAGATCATTGCCGCCGCCGACAACGGCTGTCGCAGGACGGGTCTCCGGACCCGTCCCACGCAGCATGCAATCCGGTGGAAGGCGGGAGTTGATACGGCGCCGGCCCTGGCGCGCCGTGAAGCTGGCGGCGGAAACCCTCAGACTTGAAGTCTGGTGATTCTGGTCCTGTGACCGCCGGGGGCTCGCTCAGGCTTGCCCCCGGCTACCCAATTCTTGACCGCCCGTCAGGGAGCCGGGGATTGCCTCTTGGCGGAAGCAGCCGCCTTGGCCTTTTGCTGCTGGCGATTCTTGACGCGGCCAGTACCGGCCTTTTCCTGTCCCTCGGAGGCGGCCAGGGTGCGGCACTGGTCGGCAATCCGGTTCCAGACCGCCTCCAGCTCCGCCACCCGGTCGGGCTCACTGCCAGCGAGGTTGTTGGTCTCGCAGCGGTCTGTGGCCAGATTGTAGAGTTCCCAGGGGGTGTCTTTGGCGGCGACGAGCTTCCAGGGTCCGACGCGGACGGCGCGGTTTCCTTCATGGCACCACCAGAGATTCTCATGCACCGGCACTTCCGGATCCGGCAGGGCCGGCAGGAAGCTTTGCCCCTGCATGGGCGGCACCGGCTTCCCGTCGTACTGGCTGGGGGGCACAACGCCCGCCAGGTCCAGCACCGTCGGGGTGACGTCGACCAGGTGCACCGGCTGGGTGCGGAGTTCCCCCTTGGCCTTGATGCCCGCCGGCCAGTGAACGATCCAGGGGCTGGCGATGCCTCCTTCGTGGACCCAGGTCTTGTGGCGGCGGAAGGGCGTGTTGGCGCAGCTCGACCAGCCGGGGCCCAGGCAGAGAAACGTCTTTCGCGATCCGGCGGGAGCCTGCGGGTCGTGCCCCTCCCCACGGACCATGATTTCCGCACTGGCACCGTTGTCGCTGGCAAACAGGATGAACGTGCTGTCCATGGCATTCATCCGGCGGAGCTGCTCGAGGATCCGGCCGACCTGTTGATCCATGCAGTCGACCATTGCCGCGTGGATGGCCATCTTCGTGATCTGGAACTGGCGCTGTTCATCGGTGAGCTGGTCCCAGGGCAAAGGCCGGTTGACCTCTCCGGGTCCAAGTTGCCGGATCGCGTCGGGGAACGGATAGGGGGGACCGATCTGGGGCTCCATGGGCGCCAATGCGGTGGTCACCAGCCCCATGGCGGCAATCCGATCGTAGCGCGCCCGCTGCACGGCGTTCCAGCCGGCCTGGTAGCGCTGGCGATACTTGGCGATCACCTCCTGGGGCGCCTGGAGCGGGAAATGAGGCGAGGTGAAGGCCACGTAGTGGAAGAAAGGCTTGTCCGAATGGGCAGCGCCGTGCTCCCGCAGGCATTTGACCGCGTGGTCGCCAACCGCCGTGGTGACGTAGAAGTTCTTGATCGTTCCGACCGGCTGGCCTTCCTCGGTCACACCGCTGGAATCGAAGAAATTGCTCTGCCCCTTGCCCGTCACGTCGAGCGATCGGTGAAACCCCTGCTGCAGAGGCTGGCCGTCGATGTGCCATTTGCCCGAGTGGTAGCAGCGATAGCCGGCCGGCGCCAGCATTTCCGGCAGGAGGCGGGCCCAGGACGGGCGAACGCCCCCGCCGCCCCCCGTTCCCCCCGGCAGCGCGTCGCGACGGATGGACTGGGCATAATAGCCGGTGAGGATCGCTCCGCGGCTCGGCCAGCAGCGGGCCGTGCTGTAACCCTGCGTGAACCGCAGGCCTTCGGCCGCCAGGCGGTCGAGATTGGGCGTGTCGATCTCGCCGCCGTAGCAGCCCAGATCGGAGTGGCCCAGGTCGTCGGCCAGAATCACCAGCACGCTGGGCGGCGCTGCCTTGGCCACGGGCGGGGCCGCGGCGAGCAACGACGTGGAGACGATTGCCAAGAGAACTCGCCGGATTGCCGTGATCATGGTTTTCAGGCTCGCTTGAGATGTTTTGGAGTCGCAGGCCGCCACAGACACACATTCCGGTTCCTGGAAGGCTGTTGTCAATATGCCCTTGGCCCCTGCCGGTGTCAAGAAAAGAAGGCCTGGCCATCGGTTCCCCGCAAACCGGCGGCCAGGCCCTTCTTGCACAGGTTCTCAGAGAGTTGGTGACGACGCCTTGACGAAGGCGGGATAGGCCTCGTTGCCATGCTCGCCGCGGTCGAGACCCTCGCGCTCCTCTTCGGCCGAAACCCGGATGCCGATGGTGTGCTTGAGGACCAGCCAGGCGATCGAGGCCATGATCAGAACGTAGGCGGCACAAGCGGCCACACCGATCAGTTGCGTAGCGAGCTGATGGACGCCGCCGCCGTAGAAGAGGCCCGCAGTGGCGGCCGGATTGCCGGCCCGGGCAAGGCGGTCGGGAGTGGCAAACAGCCCCACGCAGACCGTGCCGAAGACACCGTTGAGGAGATGCACGGAGGTCGCGCCCACCGGATCATCGATCTTGATGCGATCGAAGAACAGAACCCCGAGGACGACGAGCACGCCGGCAACGAGGCCGATGAGCACGGAGACCGGCACGGAAACGAAGGCGCAGGGCGCGGTAATCGCCACGAGGCCCGCCAGGCAGCCGTTGAGCGTCATGCCAAGATCCGGCTTGCCGAGCAGCAGCCAGGCGACCACGGTGGCGCTCAGGGTGGCTGCGGCAGCCGCCGCGTTGGTCGTCACCAGAACCTCCGAGATTGCCGCCGGATCGGCCGCCATGGTGCTGCCCGGATTGAAACCGAACCAGCCGAACCAGAGCACAAACGTACCGATGGTCGCCATGCTGAGGTTGTGACCGGGAATCGCGTTGATCTTCCCCTTGGGGCCGTACTTTCCGAGACGCGGCCCAAGGATCAACACACCCGCCAGAGCCGCCCAGCCTCCGATCGAATGCACCTGGGTGGACCCGGCGAAGTCGAGGAACCCGAGATTGGCCTGCAGCCAGCCGCCGCCCCAGACCCAGTGTCCTACCACGGGGTAGATGGCGATGGCCATGATGGCGCTGAAGAGAATGAACGAGTGGTACTTGATCCGCTCGGCAACTGCTCCCGATACGATCGTGGCTGCGGTGCCGCAGAAGACAAGCTGGAAGAAGAACTTGGCCCAGAGCGGAACTCCCGTCCAACTCAGGGCGCCGTAGTCGCCCTGGTAAGCATCGAGTGTGGCGGGGCTGTTGTCGGCCCCGCTGACCATCCAGAGCCCTACCGTGCCGATGAGGCTGCTTCCGCCGCCGAACATCAGCCCCCAGCCCAGAATCCAGAAAGCGAGCGAGCTGACGGCGAAAACGATGAAGTTCTTCGAGAGAATGTTGACACAGTTCTTCTCCCGGCAAAACCCCGACTCGACGCAGGCAAAGCCGAGGTTCATGAAGAACACCAGCATCCCGGTGACGAGCACCCAGGCCGTATCGGCCATGACTTTGAGATCTGCGACCGTGGGCCCCGGCGCGGCGGCCGGAAGAGCCGCGGGAGCCGGCTCGTCGGCCGCCATCAGCACTCCGCCTCCCGCCAGCAGGCAGAACGCCGCCAGAACCAGGCACCGCCGAACGTTGTTCCAATGCATGATTGTTGTCCTCACCATCGTAAGAGAGTCGATAACGAAATGACTGCTTGTGCCCGTATTGCCGGTCAGCAACCGCTTGCGCCTGCTGAAATCCTCAAATCGCGATTTCTCCGGTCTCGCCTGTTCGAATGCGGACCACTTCCGCCAGATCGGCAACGAATATCTTCCCGTCTCCCACCTGGCCGGTTCCTGCCGTCCGGACGATCTCATGGATCACGGCCTGACAGTCCGCCTCGGCAACAACCACTTCCAGCTTGACTTTGGGGACGAAATCGACGGTGTACTCCGCTCCCCGGTACATTTCCGTGTGCCCCTTCTGACGCCCGAATCCCCGGACTTCGGTGACGGTCATTCCCTTCACGCCGAGGTTCATGAGGGCTTCCTTCACCGGTTCGAGCCTGAAGTGGCGAATGATAGCTTCGATCTTCTTCATAAGGCGTTTCCTGATGATATGTGTGCGCAGGCAGGCGGCGCCTGGCTTCAAGGGGTTAAGGCGTCACTTCACCACGGCGGCCAGGTGAGCCGTCGAGGCGTCTGCCATGCCAGTGGATATGCAATCGACATGCCAGACCGGGCAGACCGTGAATTGCCGGCCCGCGGAGCCTTCAGCTGCCGCAAATCAATCATCTGCCGACCGGCCGGCTGACGAGAAGGAGAATCCGGGAGCGGAAAGAATTGTCGCGCGGCGGCGAGAGAATCTGCGCGTTTGGGCTTGCCGGCAGCCGCAACTCGCTGCAGCGTAAGGCGTTTCATGGATGCGACAAAATTGTCGCGGACGCTTCCGGAAAGGAAATGATTGTCGTTGTCCGGCGGAGCAGGAACCGCACCAAGGCGCACTTCGTGGAAGTAGTCCGGCAGGAGAGGAAACCGATCGGAGCGAAGACACCGCAGCGCGACCGCAGCAAATGAGCGCATTTTGGGCGCTGCGGCTGCACCAGGCCTCCGTCGAGTCGCGGGAGCCGCTTCCGGCGGTTCCGAGCGCGGATCGGCGCTGCCGTTCAGGCCTGGCGAAGCTTGGAGAATTGCCGGCGATCGACGCCCAGCTTTCTCATCTTGTAACGCAGCATGCGGGGAGTGATGCCGAGACTCACGGCCGCCGCGCTGACGCTCCCCTCGTAGTTCTTCAGCGCGTCGGCAATCATGTCGCGCTCCAGCAGTTCGGTGCGGTCTTTCAAACGCCCATGGCCATCCGTGTCGCCCGCTTGCGGAAGCTGGAGCGTGGAGGGCAGGTTCTGGCCGCGGATCACGTCATCGGACGCCAGCAGGACGGCGTACTCGATGCAGTTCTCGAGTTCCCTGACATTGCCGGGCCAATGGTAGGCAAGCATCATGTTGATCGCCGGGGTGCTGATCCGGCGCACCTGTTTTCGCATCTTCGCCGCGTACCGGGCCACGAAATGGTCGGCCAGGAGCAGAATGTCCTCCTTCCGGTCGCGAAGGGGCGGCAGGCAAATCGGGAAAACGTTGATGCGGTAGTAGAGATCCTTTCGGAAGGAACCTTCGGAGAGCTTCGCTTCCAGATCCTGGTTGGTGGCCGTGATGATCCGCACATCGGCCTTCAGCGTGCGATTGCTCCCGACGCGTTCGTACTCGCGTTCCTGCAGCATCCTCAGCAGCTTGACCTGGATCACGGGAGAGAAATCGCCGATTTCGTCCAGAAACAGGGTGCCTCCCTCGGCCTCTTCCAGTCGGCCGGCGCGAGTCTGCAATGCCCCGGTGAACGCGCCTTTCTCGTGGCCGAACAGTTCGCTCTCCAGCAGGTTCTCGTTCAGGGCCGCGCAGTTCACCTTGACAAACGGGTGTTTCGCCCGGCCGCTGGCGTAGTGGATGGCCGAGGCCGCCAGTTCCTTGCCGGTGCCCGACTCTCCACGCAGCAATACCGTGGTATCCCCCGCCGCGACCTGCCTGATCTTCAGGTAAACTCCGCGCATCGGATGCGAGTTGCCAACAATGTTCTCCGGCCGGAACTGTTCCTGGAGCGCGTCCCGCAGACGGAGATTCTCCGTTTCCAGGGTCTGATGGCGCAGGGCCTCGCGCTGACGGGCATGGACGTCGTAGGAAAGCATGCTGGCCACGATCTCGAGCACGCGGACGCGATCGCGGAGGACCTGCGGAGACTGTTCCGGAAGATCCACCGAAAGCGTTCCGATCACCCTGCCCGTCAACCGGATGGGAACGCACACGAAACTGACACCGGCAACGTCGGAGATCGGCCGGTTGTGGATCCGATTCCGAAATCGCGGTTCTTCCGAGACTCGAGGGATCACCGCCGGTCGGGCCGTCTCGGCCACCAGCCCCACGATCCCTTCCCCCGCCTGATACCTGGCCCTGTCCACGATCGCCTGGGGGGCCCCTTGGGCGGCTTCCACCACAAGCTCTCCGCCATCCGGATCGAGCAACATCACGGTCCCGCGAAGCATTCCCAGTTTCCTCTCCAGAACCGTGAACACGGAACTGAACCGTTCCTGCGGCGCGGACGGATTGGATATCAGGTCGGCAATTTCGGCCAGAACGTCCAGATCCACGGCGTGCTGGACCGGATGCAACAGGAGTTCGTCAAACACATCAGTTCCCATGCACGTTCTCATCTGCCTGCGCATGCCCAGCCTGAGTGGGGACCGAGCCCGTCTGCCCGCAAGCAAGGCATGTCTGCCCGCCGATTGTGCGTTGCCTGCACAGTCAGCGCGCATCTGCCTGTCTTCGGGTGCCGAAAAATGCCAGAATACTGACTGAGCAAAGCGCGTGCCGCAGCACGGCAGGGCCGGCGGCCTATGCGGGCGGAGGCTCTATCGGAGGGGGTGCGCAACTCCAGAGCTGGCTCGAGCCTCGCAAACTGCGCCGACTCGGCTACAATCGATGATTTGATGACCGGGCAGGTCAGGACCTCCGTTGAGGCAACCATGTCGAGGCGGCGCGAGGGCAAACCGGCACGAAAGTCTCCCCAGGGCAGCATCAGCCGCTCTGCCTCCGATGCCGCGGCAAGTCCCGTGGTGCGGCGCCGGCCGTGGCGGCGCAGGTGGATTGTGTGGACAGTGTTGACGGCCGTGCTGCTGCTCCTGGCCCTCGTGGTGGCTCCCCGGGCACTGGCCGCCGGCGCGAGGTGGCTGGCTGCCCGCCAGGTCGCCGCCGGCGCCGATCATACCGCTCGGCTGTGGCTGGCCTGGTCGGCCTGGATCTGGCCACGGGACGGGCGAACCGACCTGGCGGAGGCCGTTTGCCTCCGTCATCTGGAACGGTTTGACGATTGGCGTGGGGCCATCGAGGCGGCGAAACGAAAAGGGGCGCCCCCCTTGGCGGTCGAGCATGAACTTCGCCTGGGGCTCCTTCAATCCGGCCGGCGCCGCCAGGACGTGGCGGGCGAACTGGTGGCCTTGACCGATCAGGCCGTTCCGCCCCGGGAGGTTGCTGCCGCGGTGATCTTTGCCTGCCTGGCGCAGGAGAAGGCCGACGCGGCCCGGACGGTTCTCGATGCCTGGGCGACCAGCGATCCGAACGACTCGCACGTGGCCTACATGACGGGCGTCCTTTACCGATATGTGTCGGATCCGGACCAGGCCGAGGCCGCTTTCAAACTGGCTCTGGCCCGCGAGCCTCGCCATGAGCTGGCCCGGCAGGCCCTCGCCGCGCTCTACGCCGGCGAGCACCGGCTCGAGGAATCGCTCGCCCAGGAGATCACGCTGGCCGGCTGTCGCGCAACCCGCGACGCTGCCGAGGTCCGTCTGGCGGGACTGCTGCGAAAGCTGGGACGAAGACACGAGGCCCGGCAGGTCCTGCTGTCGGCCGCCGGCCGGCGGGGAATGGGTGCGGAGGTGGCTGCCGAGCTTGGCCGGATCGAACTCGACGCCGGTCGGTATGAGGAAGCTTTGCGGCTGTTCGAGTCCGAAACTGCAGGCCTCGGCGCGCCGGAATCGGCGGCGGCAGTTGGCATGGCGCTGAAAGGGGAGATTGTCCGGTCGCAGGAGGCTTTCGCCCGCATCGACGATACACAAGCCGGTGGATTGCGCGGCTACGATCTCCGTGTTCGGCTGGCGATCGACGGCAGGGATCGCCAGGCGGCCGAGGAACTCGCACGCCTGTCGTCGAACCCATCCGCTCCGGACCAGTCGGGCGCAGAAGCTGCCGCCGGCACGGGTGCAGCCTCTGCGGCCGCGCTGTATGCCGAAAAATGTGCAGCTTGCCACGGCCAGAACGGCGATGCGAACTCTGTCGGTGCGCGGCACCTCTTTCCCAGGTCGAGAAACTTGCGCACCGAGCCGTTCCAATTGGTAAGCAATCCCGATGGCGTCGCCACTCAGGCCGACATCGAGGAAGTCCTCCGCCGAGGCATGCCCGGAACCGCAATGCGTGCCTTCAACGATCTTGACCAGCGCCAGAGGACTCTCTTGGCCGAGGAAGTGCTGCGGCTGCACCGCGAGGGACTTCGCGGGCAACTCGCCGGGATCCTGAGCAGCGAAGGAGAAGAGGCCTCCGCCGAGGAGCTCGACGCGGCCGTTGCCATGGCCATGACCCCCGGCGAACCGAGTGCGGTCGGACCGCTGGATCCCGCCACGCCCGAAGCCGCTGTCCGCGGCCGAAATCTCTATGTCGCGCTGGGATGTGTGAAGTGCCACGGACCTGAGGGGCTGGGCGACGGAGACACGGCCCTGGTTGATCCCTGGGGAACGGCCTGGCTCCCTCGCGACCTGGTCGGCGAGCCGTTCAAAGGCGGCCATGAACCGGCGGCAATCTGGCAGCGAATCGTGGCCGGCATGCCTGGCACTCCCCACCCAGCCTGCGTCGGGGTGTCGGCGGAGGAGATTGGCGATCTGGTGCACTTCACGGCCTCGCTCGGCCGCGACCCGAAAGCGGTCCAGACCAACCACCAGCGAGCTCTTCGGGCGGCAACGTACCTCAGCCCGGCGGCCCAGCCGCCCGGCACTGATTCCACCACACCGTGATCCCGCGCGGCACGCCGCGCGCATTGGTCACGCGAAGTGTGAGCACATTCATGCCGATGGCGAAATCCAGGTCGCCGTCGCCGTCGAAGTCAGCCAGTTCCAGTGTCGCATGGCCCGAGGCGGCACGCTCCAGCGTGTGACGGACGAAACAGCCGGGCGATTTCTGCTCCAGGCAGAGGATCGACGGCAGAGACTCGGCGCTCACGTTCCACGGCCGGATCTGCGGCGGCAGCCATGCCGCCACAAGAATGTCGTTGTCGCCGTCCAGGTCGATGTCGCCGGCCAGGGCCCGATACGCGCCCAGCATGTCGGTGAGCCGGTGGTACTCAAATCGCCCGCCTCCCAGGTTCTCGAGCCACTCGACGCCGTGCCATCGGTTCACGTAGGAGTTGTCGAACGCATCGCCGTTGGTGTAAACGACGTCCAGGTCGCCGTCCTGGTCGAGGTCGGCCGGCTCGATCCCGCTCGAACCGAACGTGAGATCCGGCGCGGCCCAGAGCGTGCGGCGGCGGAAACCTTCCGCGCCGCGGTTGAGAAACAGGTCGACACTCTCGTATTCCTGGCTCACGAGCGCCAGGAAGTCGAGCTGCCCGTCGCCATCCAGGTCGACCGGCGGGACGTGGATCGTGCCGGGACGCCCGTCAAGCTTCCTGCTCTCGAACTGCGGCGGCTCCCCCCGGGCCGCGGTGTTGGTCATCAGCCGGATGCTCCCGGTGCGGTAGTGCCCAAACTCGGCCACCAGCAGGTCCTGATCGTTGTCGCCGTCCATGTCGGCGGGACGCACATCGGCCACCCGCCCCAATCCCTCGGCGATGACAATCGATTCAAACTCCAGGCCTTCGCCCCGCCGGCGGAGCCACACCACTCGGCCCAGCTTGTGATCGTAGGGAAAGGAACTCCCCAGATCGGCCACGACCAGATCGGTCGAGCCATCCTGGTCCAGATCGCAGGGTTCCACGTGGGCCGGGTTGTTCAGCCGAGCCAGCCGCTGCGGAGGCAACCGCCGCGCACCAATCCCGACGGCCGTGACCGTGCCGTCCCGCATGTCGCAGGCCAGAAGCAACGGCTCGGAATCGGGCTTCAGATGGGCCCACCGCAAATGGGAAACCCCCGGCGCCACATTCACCTCCGGCGACAGGGGAAAATGCTCGCTGGTGAACGTGGCGCCGAGTGGGTCGTGGGCGTCTGCCGGCAAGGAGAACTCGATCTGCTCCGGCGCGCGGCAGCGATAGTACGACTTGGTGATGCCCATCGGCGGCGGATCGAGGTCGTTGCGCCCCGAACGGGCATACTGCTCGTACCCCTTGCCAACCTCGTCGTCCCAGGCATCGCGGGGAAAACTCTCCGGCCGCGGCAGGGCGTGGCAATCGCTGCAGAAGGCGACGACCCGCGCCTCGTCGTCCCGCGCAAGTTCAGCAGGTCTGGCGGCCTGCGATTGCCGCACGTCGTAGCGCCTGCCGGTGCCTTGCCGGGCGAGCCACACGGCCACGGCGACCAGGCCGCCGACCGCCAGCAGTGCGGCGATCCGGCGACGCAGCATCCGTTTCGGATTGCGGCAACTGGCCTGGCGGTCGTCCGTCGCCCCAACGGCGCGGTGGTCACGATCGCTGCCGCCGTGGGCGCTGCCGCGTAAACCAGGTCTGTTTCTTGCCATCTGGGCAGGCTTGAAGCCTCTCCTCCAGGAAGTACTCGTCCGAGGCGCAGAAGCCATCCACCAGCCCGCGCTCCTCGCGGCAGCGTCCACCTTGTGGGTACCCGCGGCCGGATGCCGGACAGGCCTCTCGGACAACAGCCGCCAGACCCTCGGGAACCGATCGGATCCGAGATGTTCCGAGAGCCGAGGCTGCGCCGGTCAGTTCGCAGTTTCTTTCAGCAGCGCAACGGCCGCTGCCGCCAACTCTCGAGCAGCCGTCGGCTGGTAAGGGGGCAGGTCGACGATCTTGGGCACCACGATTGCCGAGTATTCTTCGGCCTGGTAGGTCTTGGGATCGGGCAGGTAGCCGATCGAGCCGTCGGCACAGCCGACCACGAGCGTGTCGTCCAACGGCGAGTCCCGCCGGATCGCCAGCCCGTAGTAGCTGTAGAGTTCGCCGGGGTGGAGGACCATTCCCAGCGGCCCGAGCCGGATCGCGGTGAGCGTGATCGGCAGGTACCCGGCCTTTCGATCGCGGTTCTCGTTGCCGGCAAACCAGTCGGCGGCAAAGCCGCTGTCGACCCACGAACCCGACGTGCACTTGCCCGGGTCGCGCCGGTACTCGTCCACCCACTGCTGGAACCGCTCCATGTCGAAGGGAACCCGGAACGGGGCCGTGCAGGTCCGCAGGCAGTCGACCGGCACCGGCCGGGCCTCGGCAATCGCCCGTTTCAGAGCGGGTGTGATCGCAGATACCGTCTGCCGGATCTCGCCCCGCCAGTCGCTCCCATCGCCCGGGTTGACGTCGCCGAGATGACCTTGGAGAAGCGACGGTCGCAAGCCCAGCTCGTTGCGGATCTCGCGGGCCACCTCGCCCGGCCAGTCGGGGCCGGCCTCGTCATCGGCATAGCACACCGCATGGGCCGAGAAGTGGTACCACACCAGGTCCGGCGACTTGCCCGGGCGGCGGAATACCAGGGCGTGGAGCATCGTGTCGAGCCAGCGCTGGTCGTCGGTCGATTGGGGGCCGAACTCCGCGTCGGTGTGGGTGTCGGCCGCCTCCACGGTCCGGTTGTGACTGCCGCCCTTGGCACGGCACTTGCCCAGCGCCAGCTCAGCAGGCGCAAGGTCTCGCTGGGCGGCAGCGATCGCCTCCACGGTCCGCTGCTCCACGGTGGCCATGAACTCCGGCGAGATGCCTCCCCACTGCCGGAGCTTCACGAAGGTGGGCATGCTGTGGTCGTGGGTGGTGACCAGGTGGATATTCTCGGCCGGAATTCCCGTGCGCCCGGCGGCCGACTGCTGGACGCGCGCGACCATCTCCGGGTTCGTACCCAGCATGTCGAGCGAACAGAGGGCTACCTGCGTTGGCCCATACGCCAGCACCAGCGCCCGCACCTCTGCGGGCTGGCGAATCGCCTTGATGCGTCGCTCCTGTCCCACGGGCTTGTGAAAGCCGGCCATCTCGATGCCCAGCGGGGGCGTGATGTCGGCCACGCCCTCGCCCGCCCGCAGCCCCTCCGCGGCCGCGCCCCTGGCCGATGCTGCTCCCAGAACCGCCATCGAACCGACCATTGCCGAGAGAAATTCCCGCCGCTGCATATGCCGTCTCCCAAAACCGGAATCGCTTCCTGCAGGTCCTGCCCGGGCACGCCCCGGGTCGCAACCGTCCTGCGTGCTATGTTAACATTCAAACAGAAGACGATGGAATCCAGGAAGAGCTTGAAAAGCCACAAAAACAGCTCCTGCCGGGCTGCCGATACGGGGTACCCGCCATGCGGCTGGCCTCCGCTTCCCCCGATTCCGCGGCTGTATTTCGAATCGCGTCATGCCTCGGGTCGTTCCTTGACGCCGCCGGCCGCGATGCAGCACAATGGGGACCGATGCTCGAGTCGCCGCCCTCGTAACTCGGCGACTCTCACAGCCTGCTTGTTCCCTCACCATCCTCGAGAGCCGATCCCATCAACTCCCGCCGCTGCCCGCCGTCTCCGCCCGTGGGCACTCCTTGGCGGTTGTGGGATGGGTTTTTGAGGTGAAACCAGGAGACGCAATCATGATCTCGACCTGCCGTGTCATGGTCGGTGTATGTGTGGCGGTGATTCTGGCAGCGGCCACGTTGGTGGCTGGTGCGAAAGGGAATGGCGCTACGCCGGCCGTACCGCTGAACCCGGAGAAACAGTTCGATCATGTCGGGTTCATCACCACGGAGAAGAAACCCAACGAGACGTTCGTGGCCGCGACCAAGGTCTGGGTAACCGACATCCCGTCCCATCCGTTCCGCGTGGAATGGCTGCGGTTCGAGCCCGACAGCCCGGTCAAAGGGCCGGTGCGCGAGAAACCGCACGTTGCCTTCCGAGTTGACAGTATCGCCGGAGCCGCCGCGGGAATGAAGGTCTTGATCGAGCCCTTCGATGCAGGCATCGCCCGGGTCGGATTCTACGAGGCCGAGGACGGCGCCGTTGTTGAGTTCATGGAGTACCACAAGAAGCCGAAGGAATAGACGCCGGAAGCCGGGGCTCGTGCCGTCGCCGGAGTCGCTGGGTTCCGACCGGCGGGCTCGGAAGCGGCCAGACTCCGGCGCGCTGGGCTGCGGAGGAAGACCGTTCCATGAAAGACAGTGCTTGTGTTTTTCCAATCGCCGTCCTCGGTTGGGCGGCGTCGGCCCTGGCCGGCTTGAATCCGGCTGCGGTGCGGGCTGCTGATTGGCCGACCCACCAGGGCAACAGCCAGCGCAACGCCGTGGCGGATGAACGGCTGGCAATGCCGCTCTCGCCCGCCTGGGTTCACCAGCCTCGCTATGCGCCCCAGCCGTCCTGGCCGGCGCCCGCGAAGCAGGATTTCTGGCATGGCGAGTCCAACCTGGCGTCCCGCGTCGAGTTCGACCGGGCCTATCATGTGGTCGTCGCAGGTGGATTGCTCTACTACGGCTCTCCGGCCGAACACGCGGTCCACTGTCTCGATGCCGCTTCCGGCGAGGTGCGATGGTCGTTCTTTGCCGAGGGACCCGTGCGGTTCGCGCCGGTCGTCTGGAAGAACCGGGTCTATTTCGGCGCCGACGACGGTTGCGTGTATTGCCTGCAGGCTGTCGGCGGCGAACTGGTGTGGAAATATCGTCCCTCGTCCGAAGACCGGCGTCTGCCGGGCAACGGCCACATGATCTCCATGTGGCCCGTCCGCACCGGGCTGGTGATCGAAGAGGCAAAAGTCTATGCCGGAGCCGGCCTGTTTCCCGACCATGGCGTGTATCTGTTCGCCCTGGAGGCGGAGACGGGCAAGGAGGTCTGGAAACGATCGATCTCCCAGCCCGCGCAAGGGTACCTGGCCGCCGACGCCGGCGTCCTCTGGGTTCCCAGCGGGCGGACCGGCATGATGGCTGTCGGGCTCCGCGACGGAAAGGACGCAGGCACGATCGATACCTGCGGAACCTACCTGGTGGCCACTCAAAGCCAGGTGTTCTGCGAGAGCAGCCGCTATCAGCGGCACCTGCTGATTCGGGGGGCGATCACCACCCCGGCGCATTTCGTGGCGGTCAAGGGAGAGACTGCCTGGTTCCAGGGGCCTCGCGAGCTCAGCGCCTTGAAACTGGCACCGTATGTCCGCTTGGCGATCGAATTGGCCGAACAGCGAGCGCAGCACAAGAACCTCTCCGAGGAGTTGAAGAAAGTCCGCAGCGGCGACCCTGCCAAGGCCGCTGAGATCCAGACCCGGATGGACGCGCTGCAGGCGACGATCGCAGAACTCGAAGGCAAGGTCGACAGCACGTTCCATCTCTGGCGGCGCAAGGACTCGCCGGCCCACTCCTTTTTGCTCACCGGAGACATGCTCTTCTGCGGACGCCAGGGACGGGTCGACGCCGCTCGGGCCGACGACGGCGCCGAGGTCTGGACCGCAGAGGTCGCTGGCCGGGCCTATGGACTGGCCGCCGCCGAGGGCCGCCTGTTCGTCTCCACCGACGAGGGACAGATACACTGTTTCCAGGCAAATGCCGCAGCTCCGCCGCAGACCGTGACGTTTCCGGCTCCCGCTCCGCCGCATCCGCGCGGCGACCTCGACGCCGCCTATGCTGCGGCCGCCGAGACAATCCTTGCCAGCACCCCCTGCCGCAAAGGCTATGCGCTTGTGCTCGATTGCGGCGAGGGGCGGTTGGCGTGTGAAATCGCCTCGCGGTCGGAGTTCAAGATCGTAGGGGTCGAGCCCGACGGCGCCAAGGCGGCAGCCGCCCGCGAGGCCCTGGCCAAGGCGGGACTCCTCGGTCGAGTCACCGTGCACCACCTTCCCCAGGGAAAGCTCCCGTATCCCAAGTACTTCGCCAACCTGGTCGTCTCGGACGGGACCGTCGTCTCCGGCAAGCTGCCGGCCGATTGGTCCGAGATCCTGCGGGTGCTTCGGCCCCATGGCGGCGTGGCCATGTTCGGCAGCCGGCAGCTGACAACAGCCGACGCTGACAAGATGCTCCGGGAAGCGGCCCTGGAGGGAGGCCAGGTTGTCTCGGACCGTGGTGCGTGGGTATTGCTTCGCCGGGGCCCCCTGGCCGGAGCTGGGGAGTGGACGCACCAGTACGCCAACCCGGCCAACACAACCTCCAGCGGGGACACGCTCGTTCGCGGCAAGATGGCGCCGCTTTGGTTCGGTCAGCCCGGCCCGCGCGACATGATCGATCGCCACAACCGCACGATGGCGCCGCTGTGGAAGAACGGGCGGCTGTTCATACCCGCCAATGAGCGCGTGATCGCCTTGGACGCCTACAACGGCACCCGGCTCTGGGAAGTCGAGGTGCCCGGCTCGCGGCGTCTGGGGGTGATGAAAGACGCGGCCCACATGGCCCTGGCCGACGATCGCCTCTACATCGCCGCGGCCGATACCTGCTGGGGACTGGACGTCGCCACGGGCAAGCGTGAGATTGTGCTCCAGTCGCCACCGCCTCAAGGAAGTGGAAAATACCAGTGGGGCTACGTCGCCGTCGTCGAGGACCGGATCTTTGGCAGCATTCAGAAATCGGGCGCCTCGCTCAACAGGCAGGGTAACATGTGCCCGATCCTGGAAGGCGACTTCCGCCAGATCATCCTGAGCGAGGAGCTGTTCAGCCTCGACCGCCGAACGGGTCAGATCAAATGGCGCTATGCAGGGGCGATCCCCAACAGCGCCGTCGGCCTGGGCAACGGCCGGATATACTTCCTCGAAGCCCGCGACGGGGAGCCGGCCGCCAGGAGTCCCAACGGCCGCGTCCGCATCGACCAGCTCTTCAGCGGCCCCACCTTCCTGGTCGCTCTCGAGGCCGGTTCGGGCCGAAAGATCTGGGAGATCCCGCTCAGACTGCCGTTTCAGCACATCGTCTACCTCTGCTATGCGCCGGCCACCGACGCCGTTCTCCTCTGCGGCACGTTCAATGGCAAGGTCGGTGCGGAAGACCATGTCTTCTACGGGCTTCGCACGTTCCGGTCCGACTCCGGCGAGTCGCTCTGGCAGCGCGACATAGCCGCCGGCAACATCGATGGCACCCACGGCGAGCAGTGGCAACACCCGGTGATCCTCGACGGCGAGATCCTGACGAAGTACTTCGAGTGCGACCTGCAGACCGGCACTCTCTTGCCCAGCCGCTCGTTCAGCCCCGGCGGCGGATGCGGAACCCTGTCGGGCTCGGCATCGACGATCTTCCTCCGCGGCGGAAACCCGCAGATGTTCGATATGGTCAGCGGCACCGGCCTGGCGCTCAACAACGTCAGCCGCCCGGGCTGCTTCATCAACATCATCCCCGCCGGCGGGATGATTTCCATTCCCGAGTCGAGTTCCGGTTGCACCTGCAGCTATCCGCTCCAGGCGTCCTTCGCCTATGTGCCGGAAGACTGAAAACCGTTACCCGTTGGAAATAGAGGCAAATCGCGCCACGTAAGGAATGCTCCCGGCTCCGCCGCGGATCGCGCGCGTTGCAGTCGCGTCCGGCGCGCGGTACGATGGCCCCCAATTCTCACGACAGCATCCAGCCTGAGGAGAACGAATGATGACAGTGCGAGGTCTCTACCGGTTTGGCTTCGGTCTGGTGTTCCTGTTGGCGGCTGCGGCAGGCGCGGCAGAGCCGACCTTCCAGGCCGGTTTTGCCGAGCGCGACATCACGCCCGCGATCGGCATGGAGGCACCAGGCGGGTATGGAAAGGCTTATCACAAGTCGCTCCATGATCCGTGCAAGGTGCGGGCAGCCGTGTTCAGCGAGCAGTCGTCGCGGGTGGCCGTCGTGGGCATCGACGCCCTCTTCATCCGCCGTCCCACCGTGCTGGCAATCCGCAAGGAGATCCAGGAGAAATGCGGGATCGCGCCCGAGGCCGTGATGATCGCGGCGTCGCATTCCCACGCGGCCGGCCCTGTGGGCTACTTCCTCCCGGGCGAGTTCGACGAAGCTTCTTCGCTCGTCAGGTCGCTGGTCTACGACAAGTCAGTCGTTGCCAATCCCGAATACCTCGCCCGTGTCCAGAGCGAGATCGTGGCGGCGGTGGTGGCTGCCGATGCGGCCAAGGTGCCCGCCCGCGCCGCGGCCGGTTTCGGCCGCGACGAGCAGGCCGCCTTCAATCGACGCTTTCAAATGCGCGACGGTATTGCGATGACGCACCCCGGCCAGGGCAATCCCGACATCGTGGAACCCGCCGGACCGATCGATCCCCAGGTCGGAGTGCTCGGCGTCTGGAGCAACGAGGGGCAGTTCCTCGGTTGCGTGGTCAACTTCGCCTGCCACGGTACGACCGGGCCGGGCGGCATCTCGGCCGATTGGATCTGCTACCTCGAGAAGACCATTCGCGGCCTCATGGGCGACCAGACCGTGGTGGTGTTCATGCCGGGCATGGCCGGCGACGTGACGCAGGTCGACAACCGCAATCCGTACCAGGTCAGGCAGTTCGGCGAGGTCTCTGCCCGTTACGTTGGCGGCCGCATCGGCGCCGAGGCCGTCAAAACCCTGGTGGCGGTCGAGCAATCCGCCGGTCCGCTCTCGCCGGTTGCTGCCGAGAGCCGCGTGCTCAACATCAAACGCCGCGTGCCGAAACCGGAGCGCATCGCCCGTGCCCTGGAACTGGTCCAGCAGGGACCGGACAAGGTGGACGCCACCGAGTGGACGTTTGCCAAGGAAACGGTCGTGCTCGACGCCCGGATCAAGAAGGAACCCGTCGCCCAGGTCGAGGTGCAGGCCGTCCAGGTCGGCCCGGCCATCTTCCTGTCGTGCCCTGCCGAGTACTTCTGCCAGTACGGGCTTGACATCAAGGCCGGCAGCAAGTTCCCGTTCACGTTCCCTGTCTCGCTGGCCAACGGCTGCATCGGCTACGTGCCGACCGAAGAGGCGCTCGGGCCAAAGGGGGGCGGCTACGAGACGCGGCTCACCAGCTACAGCAACCTCGAGCCGACCGCCGGCCGTCAGATCGCCGATGCATTGATCGGGCTGGCCGCACACCGGCAGCCCGGCGCGGTCCCGCTCCCTCCTCCCCTGCCGGAATTCAAGGGCCAAGCCTGGTCCTACGGCCGCGTGCCGCCGGAACTGGACTGAGCGCCGGCCCCGTGATGCGTGCGTCTCGACGCACCCATGGCAATCACCCCTTTTTCCGCCAGCTCAGCCGACTCACCTGCACCTTGCCCGGGGGCGAGATCTCCACCGCGATCTTGATCCGGTCCACTTCCGGACCGATGAGAACGGTCGCCTCATGCTCACTCCACGCCGGCCCCAACTCGGCCGTCAGAAGCTGCTGGGGCTCGCCGAACCGGTAGTGATGGCTCTTATCGATCTCGGTCGGGGTCATGGTGATCGCAAGTTTGCACGGCCCGCCGTCCGCGCTCCGCGCTCGCAGGCGGAACCGCGCTGCCCCAGGCTCTGGGCCATAGATCCACGTGGTGGTGCCGCTCGCGAACTCGGCCACGCGCCCGTCCGCCTCGTCGCCGGTGCCCTCGGGCGCGTATCGGCAGCCTTCATAACCGTCGGGCCGGCCGTTCTCATCGTGGTCGCAGAGGAAACCGGGGTTGGCGATCTGCTCCACCTGCTCGTCAAAGTAGTCCCGCGGATGCTGGATGGCCCGGACCGCATCGGCCATGAGCATGGTGGGGAGATGGTGTTTCTGGATGAACTTGCAGATTTCCTCCACACCCCAGGCCGTGCCATCTTCATCTTTCACCGTGTGCCAGAGCGGAATCACAACCAGCCCTTGCTGGATGCCGTCGACGATGCGGCTCTTGACGCCGGCAATGTCGTCTCGGGAAGCGTCGATCGAATCCCGCCGTGGAATGCTGCCCAGACCACCGTAGCCCAGGGAAAAAGGATGATCCTTGAGATTCCAGTGGATGTTGTGTTGTTCCTCAGGCTTGAGGTTGACGCGGCCCGCCACATAGTCGTAGTTGGGCAGGAGGAATTCATGGAGTTCGCTCGTCCACTGGGAGCCCTTGCCTCCCGGATGGTTCCAGCCGCGGGTGCTGATCCCCAGCTCACGCAGGATGGCCAGCGACTTCTCCGTGTGTTGGGCCCACTCGGCCTTTCGGCCGGGATCGCCCCATAGGGCCGCATTATGGTCGAGTGTGTGATCGTGGATCTCGTGCCCTGCCTGATGCATTTTGGCCACTTGCTCTCCGCTCAGGCTTCCCGGTTTTCCGAGATTGCCGGTCACAACCCCAAAGCTCCCCTTCAGTCCGTACCGTTCCAGGATTGGAAAGGCGTGAGTGAAGTGGCCGGCGGTGCCGTCGTCGAACTGCAGGACCACGATCCCCATCCGCCCCGGCCACTTCGGCGTCTGCGCCGCCTGGTCGGCGCCCGCGGAGGAGGCTGCAAGCAGCATGGCCGCCAGCACTGCGAAACACGTGGTCGATGCGGCCAGACCATGGCCTGGCACCGTCTCCCGCAACCGTCCGGAACCGTCATGGACGACGGGCCCTGGCGGTTTGCCCTGCCGGCCGGCAGGCATCGCCCTGCGGCAGGACCGGACTGCATTCCGCCCGGACACGTTAGGGACCTGTCCTGCAACCGTTGCCGGCTGTCCAGTCCCAGGTGGCAGAACGGACTTGCGAAGCAGTGTGGCCATGGTGACCTCCAGCATTGAGTGAAGAAGAGAAGCCTCCGGGCCGCTATCGGCCTTCGGGGATCACGAGTCCGGCATCGTTGGCTCCACTATACCAGCCCCCTGAGGCCGCTGGCAAACAGCCGATCTTCCGGCTTTCCCCGAACGATTGATTCGCCCGTTCGTCTCGACCTACAATGGGCATCATAGCCTCGATTGCCGGCGCTTCTTTCCTTGGGGCACGCCAACCCGCAGTGTCAGCCAGGACACGGACCCCACCTCCCCAATTGTCGGAACGACCCTGTGAAGAAAGTATCGATGACCAGATCCAACCCCTCGCCAGCGATTGTGGCTCCCCTCACCGTGCTCGTCCTGCTGTTGTGCTGGCAGGACGTGCTGCCTGGCCAGACTCAGGAGCACTGGCCGCAGTTTCGTGGGCCAGGGGCTCTCGGCGTGGCGCCCAGCGCGGATCTGCCCGACCGCTGGTCTGCCAGCGAGAACATTGCCTGGAAGACGGACCTGCCGGGGCGAGCCTGGTCGTCGCCGATCGTCTGGA
Source organism: uncultured Planctomycetaceae bacterium (assembly GCA_964563135.1). Classification (GTDB taxonomy): domain Bacteria; phylum Planctomycetota; class Planctomycetia; order Pirellulales; family Thermoguttaceae; genus JAAYAY01. Next base: position 12,433 of record CAZLWV010000056.1, on the reverse strand, counting down.
ACGATCGGGTGTTCCTCACAACCGCAATAAGCCTCGGGGAACTGGAATCGCCCAAGAAAGGCCTCTATTTCGGCGGCAACCGTCCGGACCCGCGTCAGGTGGAGGTGGAGTATCGCGTCATCTGCCTCGAACTCTCCTCCGGCAAGCTGCTCTGGAACAAGACCGTCCATCGCGGTACCCCCGGCGGCGCGATTCACCTCAAGAACAGCTTCGCCTCGGAAACGCCGGTCACCGATGGCGAGCGGGTATATGCCTATTTCGGCAATCAGGGCCTGTACTGCCTCGATCTGGAAGGCACCCCCGTTTGGACAAAGCAGATGGAGCCGCATGCCACTCGCAATGGGTGGGGCACCGCCGCGTCGCCCGTGCTCCATGGCGACCGTCTCTACATCCTCAACGACAACGACGAACAGTCGTACCTGTTGTGCCTCGACAAACGCACCGGCAAGGAGGTGTGGCGAGTCGACCGCGACGAGAAGAGCAACTGGTCCACGCCGTTTGTCTGGCAGAACACTCGCCGCACGGAGATCGTCACTCCGGGGACCGGCAAGGTGCGTTCCTACGATCTGGACGGGAACCTCCTCTGGTGGCTCACCGGCATGTCGAGCATCACCATCGCCACGCCCTATGCCGACGGCGATCTCCTGTACGTCAGTTCGGGCTACGTCCGTGATCCGCTGCGCCCCGTCTACGCGATCCGGCCCGGCGCAACCGGCGACATTTCGCTGGAACCGGACCAGACCAGTAACCCGTCGATCGCCTGGTGCCAACTGAAGGGCGCGCCCTACAACCCGACAACCCTGGTCTACCAGGGGCGGCTGTACGCGCTCTACGACCGGGGCCTGGTAAGCTGCTTTCGTTCGCTCACCGGCGAGCCCCTGTATGAGCAGGAGCGGATCCCGGAGGGGCTCCATTTCACCGTGTCCCCCTGGGCCTGTGACGGCAAGATCTTCTGCCTGAATGAAGACGGTGTAACCTTCGTCCTCCGTGCGGGCGACAAGTTCGAACTGTTGCACAGCAACCCGCTTGCCGAAGACGACATGTGCATGGCAACGCCCGCGATCACCGCAGACCGACTGCTCATCCGCACATCCGCCAGGGTCTACTGCGTCCGCCGGCCGGCATCCGCCTCCGCACACTGACAGAGTCGGCACAAGCGGCCCGCCGGCTGAGCAGGTCCTCCGAGCCGGGCGAGCCCGCTGCGAGATCCGCGACCTGCTGGCAGTTCATCAGTCCCCCGGGGGGCCGGTGTCGAGTGTCGCCCGAACGCTCGCCATGGTATACTGGAACCCCCCTGATCGGCCGCCGGCAGTGCCCGGGCGGCAACGATGGACGCTGCGGCTTTCACGGCGCTGATCGGGCATCGACCGACCCGAAACTCGGCAGTAGAGCAGTGGAGAAACACGGTGCAGAACTTCGTTTTCAAGAACCCCACGGAAATCATCTTCGGCAAGGGCACCATCGCGAAGATCGAAACCCGCATTCCACGAGACGTGCCGATCATGCTCACCTACGGGGGCGGCTCGATCAAGAAGAACGGCGTCTACGAGCAGGTCAGGTCGGTCGTGCAGGGGTGCCAGGTCGTCGAATTCGCCGGAATCGAGCCCAATCCGCTGTACGAAACCTGCCTCGAGGCGGTCGGCCTGGCAAAAAGCCGCCAGGTGCAGTTTCTGCTGGCCGTGGGCGGCGGTTCGGTAATCGATGCCACCAAGTTCATCGCCGCCGCGGCACGTTACGACGGGCCGGACCCCTGGGATATCCTGCGCACCGGCGGGCAGCATGTGAAGACCGCCATTCCCCTGGGCACGGTGCTCACCTTGCCTGCCACCGGCACGGAATCCAACGGCAACTCCGTGATCTCCCGCAAAGCCACCGCCGAAAAGCTGCCCTTCTACGCCGACTGCGTGTTCCCTGTGTTCTCCGTGCTCGACCCGGAAACGACCTACACCTTGCCCTTGAACCAGGTGCGCAATGGCATCGTCGATGCTTTCATCCACGTGATGGAGCAGTACATGACTTATCCGGCCGACGCGCCCCTTCAGGATCGGCTGGCTGAATCGATCCTGCAGACCCTGATCGAGGTCGGGCCGCGGACCCTTGCCCAACCGCAAGACTACTCCTCGCGTGCCAGTTTCATGTGGAGCGCCACCTTGGCCCTCAACACGCTCATCGGTTGCGGCGTTCCGCAGGACTGGAGCACGCACATGATCGGCCACGAGCTGACCGCCCTGTACGGCCTGGCGCACGCCGAGACCCTGGCCGTGGTGCTGCCGGGCGTCTGGACACACCGGTTGGCCAGCAAGGAAGCCAAGCTCCGCCAGTATGGCCAGCGGGTATGGGGCACAGCGGCGGCCGAAGCCGCCATCGACAAGACGGAGGAGTTCTTCCACACCCTCGGCATGCCCACCCGCCTGAGCGCCTACAGCATCAACCCCGAAGAGGCTGCCCAGACCGTGCGCAGCCGACTGGCCGAACGAGGCGTCAAGCTCGGAGAACACGCCGATGTCGACGCGGACGCCGCAGCCGCCATCCTCCGCTCCCGAGCTTAAGGGCCTCGCGCACACCTGACCGGCAGGCCTCCCGCGCCCCGGAGACCGCCGGCCGCGGCCGATCCCGCCCGCCTTCCAGCTGAAAGCCCTGCGGCCTGCGATGGCCAGTCAGATACGAAAACCCTATGCCTTGATCTCGTAACCCTTGCGGTTCTCCCGCTTGAGGAACGAATTGGCCTGGGCATCGCCGACGATCTGGCGACTGGCCGGATCCCAGTCGAGCCCCCGCCCGAGACGCATCGCGATGTTCGCAAGGTGGCATATCTCGAGCATGCGATTGTGCGACCAGACGTCGGAAATGGGTTGCTTTCGGGACTTCATGCTCTCGATGAAGTTGGCGCTGTGGTTCTCGCTGATCGGCCCGCCATAGACCTCTTCGAGTGCCCCCTCCGGCAGCGGATTGTCCTTGAGGGCCTCGACAGGCTCTCCCGAGATCCGGCCGCGGTTGACAAAGAACCGCCCTTCCGTGCCTTCGAAAAGAATGCCGTTGTCCCCCTCGCTGGCAATGATCATCTCCACTCCGCCAGGCATGGCCGCCTGGATCTTGAACTCGGTTGCCACGTTGTAGCGATCGTCAACCACCGGATATCCATCCTTGTACTCGCACGGCAGGGTGAACTGGACCGGCGTCACCTTGCTCGGGCCCGTATCGCTGGCCCCGATGGCCCAGCAGGCAATGTCGACATGGTGGGCGCCCCAGTCCGTGAGCTTGCCCCCCGAGTATTCGTGCCAGTTGCGGAAAGAATAGTGCGCGTTGCTGTAGAGCGGCACACCGCCGCCGTAGCCGGTTCGCAGCTCGGGCAGCGCCCGGTAAGGAACCTTGGGCGCCGGACCGAGCCAGAATTCCCAGTCGAGTTCTTCCGGAACCGGCGCAATCGGTATCACCGGCGAGGACTCCATGCCGCCGATCCCGCACGTCACTCTCTTGACGGTGCCGATGCGTCCGTGCTTCACCAGGGCGATCGCCTGGAGGAAATAATGCCCGGACTCGGTACGCTGCATGGTGCCAACCTGGAAGACACGCCCCGTCTCCTTGACGACCTTCTCGATCAGCTTCCCCTCGTCAATCGTCAGCGTGAGGGGCTTCTCGCAGTAGACGTCCTTCCCCGCGTACATCGCTTCCACGGCAATCTTCGTGTGCCAGTGGTCGGGCGTGGCGATCATCACCGCGTCGACGTCTTTTCGCTCCAGGACCTCCCGATAGTCCTTGCAGGCGTCCGGTCTCTTGCCCTGTCTCTTCTCCGTCTCTTCGACATAGGTCCCCAGCACCTTCGAATCCACGTCCGCCAGCACCGCAAAATCGGCGTACTTGAAGGTCTTCTGGGTGATGGCCCAGCCTTGATTTCGAAGGCCGATCGTGGCAAACACCGGGCGGCCGTTGGGCGACTGGTCGCCGAAGACTCGGCCCGTCGACGGCAGCACGAAACTTGCAGCCCCTGCGGCAGCCATGGTCTGCAGGAATCGACGACGTGTGGTTTGGCGGGAATTCGACATGCGCGGGACCCCTCTTGGGAAACAGAAGCGGGAGTGCTCGGAGGCAGGGTTGGATGGTCGGGTTGCCGGAGCCATGTTCGCCCGGCGGCCCTCAGACAAGGTCCATTGTAACGTCCCGCCGGCCGTGACACAAAACGGATCTTGGATTCCCCGCAACGGCTGCCGGCCGGCCCTGCTGCCTCGAAACCAGTCCCGAATCTGCCGCTGCCGGCAATCCCCGCGGCGCGGGAAAACCTCCCTGACCGTTTTGAAGCAGGCCCTCGGCGCCAGCCTCCCGGCGGTCCGGCAACCGGCAGGCCCAGATCCCCGGCCCCCGGCGGCGCAATGCGGGATCTTCCCCGCTCGGTTCAAGGGGCCGAGTCCCGGCCAGCCGTCTCCACGGGCCGGAGCCACTCGGGGTGCTCTCGCACCCCTTCGGCCTCCTCGATGGGCCAGGTCGCACGGGCGTCGTGCTCATAGGGGCCGATCTTCTCCAGCGGGATCGGTTCGAAACCTTGCTTCCGCGCCGGCGATTCCGGCTTCAAACGGAAGTCGCCGTGCTCCGCGTCCACAAACATCGGATCCGCGACGATCGAATGCCGATCGCCGCCCGCCTGCTGCCAGGCCTCCCACTCGGTTGCCGGCAGAACCTCTTCCAGCACCAGCCCGCAGATCTCGGCCGTTCCGGTCTTGGACCCGAATTCGAACTGGATATTGAGCTTGCCGAGCCGCTCGTCGTACCCCTCTTCCCCCTTGGCCGGATAGCGAAACGTGATCTGGCATGGGCGGAGTTCCCCGTCGGGCGTCCGGAACGACTGCGATCCAAATGCTCGCCACAGCCCGCCCCCTTCGCTGACCAGCCGGGCGGTCGTCGCCCCGGACGCGTTCCTGGTCAGCAGCTTGAACGAGAGGCGGTAGTCCTTGCCCGCCTCCACCGCAAAAGGCTGCGACCGGACGCAGGCATACTTGATGTACTTCATCTCCGGATTGTGCGCCGCTGCGATCCGCAGGCCGCGATCGCCCTGGCCGTTGGCCACGACTTCCGAGGTCACCTGCGGAAACTGCTTGTGGTACCAGAACCAGCCCTGCGCCGCCGTCTGGTTGGCGTCGCGCTTGACCTGTTCCTCCGAGGCCGCGGGAAACTCCCGGTCGGGAATCGAGCCCGTCAGATCGGCTTGAACGGCCCCAACGCCCTTCATGCCGGTCCGGATCGGCTCCTCGCCGCCGTTCCAGACCGTGTTGTCATCGAATACGTTCGCCTCGAGGCTGCAGTTGGAGATGCGCACGTACCGTGACTTCGGCTGCCTCGGGTAGTAGAAGATGTTCCGCTCCACCCGGTTGCCACGCATGACGGTTCCGTCCGGAAGAATGGTCTCCTTCGGCGGCTCCGCCATGCCCCGCATCTTCTTCCACTCGGGATTCTCGACCAGCCGGTTGTAGTCCTTCAGCATCTTCGGCTCGCGATCCTTGAGGAATACCGCGTTCGGATCGTTGTTCCAACCCTGGAGCGAAATCTGGTGCGTTGTGCCGAACCGCTCGGGATTCGGATCGGAGCACGCGTTCTCTGCAAAAATGTTGTTGTAGATGTGGTTTTCGCGGGCGTTGTGCAGGTGCATTGCGCCCACCTGGCAGCGCTCGACGATGTTGCCGTAGACATCGAATCCGCAGCCCGACTCGTCCAGATAGATCCCCCAGGCGAAGACGAAGAACCTGCCGTGGTTGTCCAGTCCGATGCTGTCGGTGCAATGGTTGTAGCGAATCGTGGTCCATCCGCCCGTCCATCCGCCTCCGTAGGTGCAGCCGGTGTCCTCCATTTCCAGGTTGCAGTGGCGGATGCGGTTGTATTCCAGCGTGTTCAACACGCCGCCGTAGAAAACGCCGCAGCGGGGCATGTCGTGGATCAGGTTGTGTGACAAGACCACTCCGCAACTGCCGAGCATCAGGCCTATGCCGTGCCGGTTGAATTGCCCCACGTGGTGGATGTAGCAATTGTCGACTGAATGGCCGCATTTCTCCATCTTGACCTTGTCGCCGCCATACACCTCCACGCCGTGCCCGCCGAGATTCCAGAGGTCGCAGCCGCGAACCGTGCACGAAACGCCGTCCCGGATCGAGATCCCTGCCCCTGAAAAATACCCTAGATCGTGGATGAGCGACTTCTCGACCACGATCCGCTCGCAGCCGGCCAGACTCACACCCCTCGCCTCCGCGCACGTGAACTGCAGTCCGCGAAGCACGATGTTCGATGCCCCGTTGAAGCTCAGGATCGTGTCGACCGTCGGCACGGTGACCACCGCACCTTCGAGCGGCTGAGGCGGCAGGAAATAGAGCTTCTTCGCATCCACATCCTGGTACCATTCGCCCGGCGCATCCAGCTCTTCCTTCATGCCGAAAACGGCGTACCGGTCTTCCGGCCGGGCGGCGTACTGCATCTTCTGTTCCAGGGTGATGGTGCGCGTCGCCGGATCGAAGTGCCGGATCTTCTCGATCCGGTTCCACCAGTTGTAGCGAGGAAAGATGCACACCTCGCCGTCCGTCGCACGCGACCAGGTGCGCACGTCCTTGCCCCGCATGATGACCGTGTCGGTCCGTTCGCCTTCGATATCCGTGTACATCGGCAGGCGCTGGCCGTCCACATACGCCCAGCCGCCGCTGTAGGGAAGCGCTGGATCGGCGTTCGGATAACGGGCCCAGATCTGGCGCTGCCCATTCAGGTAGATCTGGCGAAACTTCGCGCCGATGCCCAGGGCCCCCAGGTCGGCTTCGAAAACCCGCCCTCCCGCGGTTGACCGCCCGTGCTCGCCGAAGTCGGACGGCTTCCAGTCCGATATGGCCACTCCGCCGACAAGTTTCGGCCAGTCCTGCGGACCCTTGGGGTCGTTCAAGGCTCGGATCACCAGCGGTGCAGACTCCGCTCCCGAATCGTCCTTGGTGAACTCCACCGTTTCTCGAAGCGTGTGGATCCCCGGATGCAGCAGGATCTGGATCGGCTCGGCGGGCTTCTGCTTTCGCGCTGCCCGGGCCAGATCGCGAGCCTTCGCCAGCGACCTGACCGGCGCGGCCGCGGTTGCCGGATTCGTGTCCGAACCGCCTGGCGAAACATGGAAATCCGCTGCCGATGCACACGCGGCAAGCACCCAGCAAACCGTGAACCAGAACAGGCGTTTCATGGCGTCTCTCGGCTGGTGATCCACCTTTCCGTCATTCCACCCTTCCGCCCTCCCCGCGTTTCGCCTTGGGCCGCCACCGGCTCCGAGGGCCGTCCTTCGCCCGATCCTGCGCCCGCACACGCAGCGGGGCCCCCGACCGGCAAGAGTCGGGGGCCGATGCCTGCTTGCTGAGAACCTGTCCCAAGACCGCCACGGAGACTTCCCGCACCGTGGAGACTGCTGGCAGCCGCAGGAGTTCTGGAACCGGATCAAAACGGCCGCCGCTAGGCCTCCGCCGCTACTTCGGCATCGGCAGCACGATCATGGCGTTCTCGCTCAGCGAGACTTCTCCTTCCTTGCCGTCGATCCGGTACTTGATCCTGAGCTGCTTCGCCGTTCCGGGGATCGGGTCGCCGCCCAGGCTCTCGTTGTAGCTCTCGCTGGGCAGGAAGATGATCCGGTAGTTCTTCGCATACTTGCGGAGCGTTTCCGTCACGTCCTTGATCTTCTCGCCGGCACCGTACTCGGCCTTGACGATCTCCAGCTTCACCGGCGTGTGGCCGGCCTGCGCCAGGGCTTTGCCGAGCTCGGCCCGGTTGATCCCCTTGCTCGCCATGCCCATCACCACCAGGAGCGCCTCTTCCTTCAGGGCGGGATTCTCGGCAGCCACCTTGGCGATCACAACCATCTCCTCGCTGGGATACCGCAGCAGAACCTCCAGCACCAGCCGCTTGTCGGCGTCGCGAGTGGCGGCCTCCAGGGCCGTGCGGCACATCGCCGCCCGCTGGTCGGCAGGCATGTCGAACTGACGGGCGATGCGGATGTAGGCCCGGATCGCACGAACCTTGAGCCGCTCGTCGCTCGCCGCCTTGTGGAGGTCGAGAAGTACCGGTGCGGCCTCAGCCGACTTCCATTCCCCCAGCACGCGGAAGGCCGCATCGCGAAGCCCCTCGTCGCTGGACTGCGCGGCTGCGGCGACCGCCTCGAGCGATGCTGCCCCGCCGACCGCGTTGAGCATGTCGAGAATCCTGGCCTTCACCGGCCCCTCGGCCGCCGGCATTGCCGCCACGAGCTGCCTGGCGGCCGCCTCCCGGTCCTCCGAGCGCAAACACACGTCGCGCAAGGCCTTGTCCAGGGCGGCGGCTTCCGCGGCGTCCTTGGTGCCGGCCAGCCGTGCCGTCAGCTTCGGCAGATCGGCCGTCTGGATCACGGCCCCCAGGCCCGCCAGGGCTGCCACACGGACCGCGGGATCCGCGTCTTCCACAGCCTTCCAGAACGCCGGGGCGGCCGCAACGGCACGCCGCCGAGCCGCCAGCTCCAGCAGCACCAGCCGCATCTTCCCCTGCGCCTCCGGCAGCCGGGCCGCAAGCTGCTCATCAACCGACTTGTCCTGCAGGTTCTCCAGCGCGTCCATCGCGGCCTGCGACACTTCCTCATCCCCTTCAACCGCTGCATCGAGCAGCGGGGGAACGCACGAGGCGTCGCCCACGCGCTTCAGCGCCCGGAACGCGAGCAGCCGCAGCTGCCCTTCGCTCTTCTGCGCTGCCTGCAGCACGGCCGGCAACACCCGCGCGTCGCCGCGATCGGCCAATGCCAGAATCAGCAGGCCCTGCCGCTCTGCCGTCGCCTTGGGCAGCTCGGCCAGCAGCGCGTCGGTCACCTCCGCTCCCGGCAGTTCCATGGCGGCCCGCATCGCCGCGGCCGTCAGACCGTAATCCGGCCCGCGGATGGCTTCCACCACCAGCCCCACGCCGTCTTTGCCTCGCACGAGGATCGCACCCCGCAGAGCCGCCGCGCTCACCTGCGGCGGAGCATCGGCCAGACCCCGGAGGCGATCGTAGATCCCTTGCGCCGCGGAACCCTGCCCCTCCGCCGCCAGCCGCTCGGCACAGCGCAACAGGCCTTCGCACACCGCCGTCTGCCGGCCTCCCGAGGCGCCCGCCAGCGCATCTTCCAGGGCCTTGGCGGCCGCCGGCGTGCCGATGCTGCCCAGCGCCCGAGCCGCGGCCTCCGCGGCGTCCGCCTCCTTGAGCAGCCCGGCCAGCGGATCGACCGCCTTGGCGTCCCGCCTGGCGCCGAGACTCCCGATCACGCCCAGGCGCGGCGCGCCCTGGACCTTGCCCAGGGCATCCCGCAAGGCGTCGTCCACCGACCCGTCCTCGATCGGCTCCAGGGCATAGCGGGCCATGTGCGAGAGCTTCTCGTCCCCCAGAAGCGCGGCCAGGGTGGGAACCGCGTCCTTGGTGGCCACACGGGCCAGTTCTCGGCAGGCCGCCGACTTCTTCTCCAGCGTTGCATCCGAGCGAAGCACCGCCAGCAGGTCGGCTTCCTGCGCCAGCGAGCAAGCGGCAGCATTGGCCAGCACGACTGCGGCCAGGACCAGGCATTTATGACTTTTCCACATGATGGCAGATTCCCGTTGACGGTAGGGTAGAAACCAGGGACAGGATGGACCGCTTCGTTTCATTCGGCGATCAGTAAACGTACGGCTCCCGCATGGCTCGCCAGCGGAGGTCGTTGGCCTCGTCGTCGCCCACGAACTCTTGCTTCACGGGATCGAACTTGAGGCTCCGCTTGAGCCACATGCAGATGTTCGCGGCATGAACCGTGGTCATCGAATGGTGCATGACCTCGGGATTGGCAACCGTCCGCTCCCGGCTCCGCACGCAATCGAGGAAGTTCTGCATGTGGTCGAGAGACCGGCCGGTCCGCGCCACATACTGGCCAACCACGCTCTTGAACTCGCCCAACAGGGCCGGCGACGATACGTCGGGCTGCTGATAGCCGTCCGCGGCCGCCACCCAACCCTCGCTGCCGTCGAACCGCTCGCCGCAGGAACCATACCAGTACTTGTTCCCGCGCGACAGGATCATCTTCGCCCCGTTGGCAAAATGGGTGACCATCCCGTCGCCGCTGTCGTTGGCCACGTACTCGTACTCGACGGGCGACGACTCGCCGCAATCCAGCCCCGCCTGGGCCTGGGCAAACGTGTGCGCGCCCCATTCGCCGATGCAACTGGTGTGAAAATCGTAGAAACCCCGCCACCCGCCCGCCACGTAGCTCGGGTTGTAGGGACGCCAGGGACACGAGCCCAGCCAGGCGTTCCAGTCCACTTCCTCCTTGGGCGGTTCCGGCACCGCCGGCAGCCAGTCGTGACGCATCTCCGCCGCATCCCACGGGGCGATGTGAGCGTAGGCCGTGTGCACCTTGCCGAGACGCCCTGTCCGGGCCATCTCGATGCAGAACACATGATTGGCTTCGCTCAGCCGCTGCGTGCCGGTCTGGTAAACACGGCCGTAGCGGCGGGCCGTCTCCACCACGGCTCGCCCCTCGGCAATCGTCATGCACGAGGGTTTCTCCGTATACACATCCTTCCCCGCCCGCATGGCCAGGATCGAGGCCAATGCGTGCCAGTGATCGCCCGTGGCAATCAACACCGCGTCGATGTCGGGCCTCGCAGCCAGGAACTCGTTGATCTCCGGATACATGGCGCAGTCCTTCGTCCCGTAGTGGTTGTCGACGAAGTCCTTGATCGCCAGCCGCTGCTTCTTCTGCAGATCGCAGATGGCTACGAATTGCACGTCCGCGTGCCCCATGAGCCACTGGAGGTCGTGCATGCCGCGATGCTGGATCCCGATCCCGCCGGCAATGATCTTCTCGCTCGGCGGCACCGCGCCCCCCCTGCCCAGTGCGGCGGCTGGAACGAAATACGGCACGGCTGCCACGGCGCCGGCCCCGGCCGCCGTCTTGAGAAATCGGCGGCGCGATAGAGGCTGTTGGTCTGGCATGGATGGCTCTCCTTCGTGAGCATGGGCGGGCAAGGATGGGGGAGGTCCGGGCTGCTGCCGTCGACTCCGGCGCAAGCGGACCAATAGGAGTATAACCGAATCGTCGTGGATCGAAGGGGGCCGTGTCAAGCAGTGGGCCGCCGTATTTCCAGAGTTCCCGCCGGCGTCCCGCCTCCCACCGCCCCGCTTCTCCCGCCAATCGGCCTCCAGCCGCCCCTGGCGCCCTCCATCGGGCTGCCGCGGCCGATGTGCCTGGATCTCGCAGTCGGCTCGACCGCCGGCGGCTGCCATGGATCGGGCAAACCTGGGGCGTTCGTCCTTGCTGCCAGAACCCCCAAGGGTCCGCCAATCAGCCGCTGCCCGGCAGGGGCTGCCGGCGCCATCTATTGACGGTCGCCGGCCCCTGAGGTATTTTGGCGGCGCCACATCGGGGACCCTTTCAGCAGCTACCATTCAGCGCGCCGCGGCCACTTGGCTGCAGCCCGGGGGAGGCTTGGCCATGGGGGGAGCAAGTGAGTACCGCTACAATCGCCTGACCTGGCCGGAGATCAACGAGGCCGTCGCGATGCAAAAGGTGGTCATCCTGCCCACAGGTTCCACCGAGCAGCATGGCCCCCATCTCCCGCTCGATGTCGACGCCTTCCTGGCCGAATCCGTCTGCCTCGAAGCAGGCCGGCGGGCGCCGGACCGCATCCTCGTTCTTCCCCCCGTCTCGTTCGGGCTCAACCGGCATCACATCGATTTTCCCGGTACGATTCACATAGAACCCGAGGTCTTCATCAGTTTCTGCCTCTCGATCACCAAGAGCGTCGCCTACCACGGCTTCGCGAAGATCCTCCTGGTCAACGGCCACGGCTCCAACACCCCGCTGGTCGATCTGGTCGCCCGGAAAACCGTGCTGGAAACCCCCTCTCTCTGCGCTTCGCTGAACTACTACACCCTCGGCATCGAGGCGTTCAACCGCGTGAAAGAAACGCCCGTCATCGCCCATGCCGATGAGTTCGAAACCTCGCTCTACCTCCACCTGGCCCCCGAACGCGTCCAGATGGATAAGGCCGTGGCCGGCAACGACGTGGTCGGCAAGTACATGAGCTCCGACAGCATCTTCCCCCACGTTCGTTTCTCCGACTACTGGGGACGCTGGACCAGGACCGGCGTCCACGGGGATCCGACCGCCGCCACGGCGGAAAAGGGAAAGATCATCTGGGAGGCGATCCTGCCGGCCCTGATCGAGATCATCGATGAGTTCCGCAACTGGCCGATTGCCGAACGGAGCGACCAGCACAGCGGAAACGTTCAATCGCAAATCCACTGGTGAAAACTATGAAAATCCGCGAGATCCGAGCCGTCGGCCTCCGGGGGGCAACGCCCGAAGGCGGGCGGGGAGGCGAACTGATACCGGAAGACTGCGTTCACACGCTCGTGGCCGTCATCACCGACGAGGGCCCGACGGGGCTGGGAAGCGTCTTCACCC
>CAZLWV010000055.1:0-42810 GCA_964563135.1 uncultured Planctomycetaceae bacterium | reverse complement strand
AACCACGCCTCACCGCACCGCTGATTCTCCAATACCGTTCATCCCTGAACTGCCCCGTCGCGAGGGACGGCCCACCGGGACGTCCAGTAGGGTGGGCCAGAACGGACTAGCGCCAACCACGCCTCACCGCACCGCTGATTCTCCAATGCCGTTCACCCCTGAACTGCCCCGTCGCGAGTGACGGCCCACCGGGACGTCCAGGTAGGGCGGGCCAGAACGAACCAACGCCAACCACGCCTCACCGCACCGCTGGTTTTCCAATACCGTTCAATGGAACCCGTAACACGGTGGGCCGCGTTCCCGCCCCGGTCACACAGCGGTGCCCGCACATGGCACAATTCTTTGCCGGTTGAAAGGATCCCGTTGTGGTTCACTTGGCTCACCCTACAGCTACCCCTTTCACATCTGATCTACCAGGACTTCCTCCACGACCGCGCCATCCTCGCCATACCGGGCAACCGCCAGCTTGCCTTTGGCCTTGAGTGTGCCGGCTGAAAGCGCAGCTTCATCGTCCGTCGGCAGAAGCATGGCAATCGATCCTTTTGACAGGCTGGCCGTGAGAACGTAGCCCCCTGCGATCCGATCGAGAGTCGCTGCCTGCGGCGGTTCCTGCCCTTTTCGATAGGGCCGGATGAGGGTGATGAACTCGGCCGACGCAGCCTTTTCACTGGTCGCGGCCTTCAGGTGCCACTCGCGGACCTTGATCCGCTCTCGCGGATTGGGGTCGTACTGGTCGGTCTGCGAGAAGACGAGCCCGCGAGGCTGGAAGATGCGAAGACTGCACGCCACGTCGCCCGATTCCACGCGGATGCTGTCCTGGTCCGCAACGGCCAGTTGATTGACCGCGTGGAGCCAGTATTCGAACGTGCTCTTCTGCCGGGCCCGAAGGCGATCGTAAACCACGACCAGTTCCGGCTTGACCAGCACGATCGAGCGGGTATAGCGATCGAGAAGCCGCCCGTCGGGGTTCTCCTTTGTCTTCTCGCCAAGATAGGCAGCCGCCGCCTCGCCGACCACCGCATCGAGCGTCTGTCCGGTATGGAACGCCACAATCTGCCCCTGGGCCGCAGCGGAATGCGGCTGCTGACCGACGCCGTCGACGGTGATGTTGTTCACCGAGCGGGTGCTCCACATCCATTTCACGTGGTGCTCGCTTCCGTAGATGTCGCGGCGCCCGGTGTTGATCAACAGCCGCTGGCCATAGGCCGACAGCAGGAAGGAGTTGTTCGCCTCGTAGCCGTGAGACTGGGTGCCAAACGGACTGGATTTGAACAAGACCTGGACATTCTCGTCCGCGTTGAGAAGGTTGGAGTTGAGATATGCCTGGCCGGTACCACGGAAGCACCGCGAAGACGGCAGGTCCACAGGCGGCCTGGCCTCAACCTTGGGAAACGCAAAGCGGATGAAGCCCACGTAGCCGGGCGCCGGCGCCGGTCCGCCGGTCTGGTCAACGTACCACTGCCAGCAGGGATTGCCCGCCTGGGCCGCGAGAATGCTCATCAGAGGCATGTTGTCGCGCGCAGTGCGGTCCGGAGTCAGATCGCCGAACCCGCCCCCCTTCGTTGCCGGAGACATGAGATACATGGGATAGTAGCCGATCTTCGAGAAGAACGGCTTGTCGTAGGCGTTCACGCCGAACGCCGCCTGCATGATGTCGGCCCACCAGGTGAAGCGGCTGATATAGCTGCTCCAGTAGGCCGAGCCTTCGTGCCAACCGCCGTCGTCGTCGCTCCACACGGGATAGACGTTGTAGAAGACGTTCATGGCAAACCAGGCCCACTGGTCGGCCCCTTCGACCTCGCCCCGGAACGCGATCCCCACTTCGCCCAGAAAGTGCCAGGCACGGTTGCTGTGGCTGGCATAGGGATTCCAGAGATGCCGGGGGCTCAGGTGGGCATACATCTCATCGCCACGGATCTTCATGACCTTGCGGCAGATCTCGCGATCCTCTTCCGTCAGCAGGTCGTTGAGAAACGTATAGGTCCGCGAGAAGTAGTAGGCGTACGGCATTCCCGCTTCGTCGTTGTAGCGGTAGCCCGTGGCTCCCTTCGGATCCCATTTCGCACAGTCCAGGAGAATCCGACGGGCAAGCTGGCCGTATTCCTCCTTGCCGCCGAGCAACCGGGTGAATGCCAGGGTTGCCGCGCCGTCCAGCGCACGGATCGTGTACTGGCGGTTGCCCCACCAGATCCTGCGCCACTCCTCGCTCTTGCGCTCAATCTCACCGTACTTCGGTGGTTCTTCCGTCGTCGGCGGTGTCTTGAGCAGCTTCTCGCACTGGCCAACCAGCGCTTGATACTCGGCTTTCAGATCGCTCCCGGCCAGCTTGCGCAGCCGAGGCAACTCCTCCGGGCGAACGAACAACCGGGGGTGGCTCGCCGGAATCCTGGCAAGCAGCTCTTGCTTGGCGGGCATGGGCATCTCGGCCGCAGTCTCCGGAATCGTGAATGTTCGCTCCCGGCTCCAGTTGGTTACCCGTCCCCCCTTGTCGCGTCCGCGATACTGCCAGCGATACTCGCCGGGTGCCAGCAGGCTGGCGGGACAGTGAACGTTCCATGGAATGCCATCCTGGTGATAGTTCGTTCCATTGGCCCCTTCGACGGGGCGGCAGCGCAGCTCCCAACTGGTGATTGTGCCCTGGGGACGCCAACTGAAACTGGGGGGATTCGTGCCGCTCGCATCACCTTCCTTCGGCCGGTACCCCCAGTCGGATGGACCAGCGGGGCTTTCGTCGAGATCGAGGACCTCGGCAAACGCGGCAGCAGGGACAAGGGCAAGCACGATCAGCGCAAGGCAGCGGTTCATGGCGGGTCTCCGGGGTATTAGGGCGGGACCGTCGTCGCTCGGACGGCTCCGCTGGCGGGATCCGCATATTAAGAGATGGCCGGCGACAGCTCAAGCCTGGGCTCGAACGTGCCCCGGCTTTTTCCCGGTCCAATGTGGACCAGGAAATAGAAACCGTCCACCGGTGGTTGATCCGATCGGCGTAACCCGCCCGGCCGAACCGAGCTATCGCTACGACTCCGATCCACCACCGGGGACGGCCCAGGTTCTCCGCAACAGGATATCCATCACATCGCGCGGAGGATGATGATTGCTATTTGGCAGACGACGGCCGTGATCATCACGCCCGCAGAGACGGGAATTCTCACCGGATGGGCTGCACCGCAATGGCTGCAGATCGTGTCGAACAGTCCAGCGACTTCTCCACATTCTCGACAGGCCTTCAACTGGCGGACAAACTGGCCGAACATGCTGTTGGTTGCCGCGCGTGCGATCCCGCGATCGCCGGTCAGTTGGGCTGGCACAGTTGGCTCTCCGAATTGCGTGAAAGTGCGTGAAAGAGATGTCCCGAGGCAGCAAGGCCGCCATCTGAAACCTAGCATATTTCCTCGATGGATCCCGGCGGAAATCCGCGCGATTGTCCCCCCCTGAACGCTGGGTAGACTCCAGCCGGATGGTCGCATCGGCATCTTCAGCGCGATACACTGGCCCCTGCTGGCTTCCCGCGGCACGGGAAACCGCCGGACACCAATCGCCTCCCTGCTCGCCGGCCTCCGCATGCCGCATTTCCTGCGTCCGCTCGTTCTCGACAGGAATCGTACCGATGAATGCCTCCACGTGCCGTCTCGCCCGGGTTCAGCTCCTTCCTCTTGTGGTGCTGCTTTGCGATTGTGCCTGCATCTGCTCGTGCCTGGCGGACGACGGCAGAACCGAACCCGCCCGCCCCAATGTCCTGTTCATCATGGCCGACGATCTAAACAACTGCCTTGGTTGTTACGGCCATCCGCGGGTCCAATCGCCCAACATCGACCGGCTCGCGCGGCAAGGAGTCCGCTTCGAACGGGCCTACTGCCAGTTCCCCCTGTGCGGCCCGAGCCGGAACTCGCTCCTGGCCGGCCTCTACCCGAACAGCACCGGGATTGTGAAAAACGCGGAGATCTTCCGCCAGACGATTCCCCACCACCAGAGCCTTCCACACGCTTTCCGCTCGGCGGGCTACTTTGCCGCTCGGATCGGCAAGCTCTACCACTACAACGTGCCCAATTCGATCGGCACCAACGGGCACGATGATCCGGCGTCCTGGGAACTGGAACTCAATCCGGCCGGATGCGACCGCCTGCTCGAGGAGCCGGATATTTTCAGCCTCAAGCCGGGGAGCTTCGGCGGTACCTTGAGCTGGTACGCGTCGCCCCGAGGCGATCTGCTCCATACCGATGGGCTCCAAGCCAGCGATGCCGCGTGGGTTCTGGAGCGATGCGCCCGCGACCGCAGCCGCCCTTTCTTCCTCGCCGTGGGCTTCTTCCGGCCGCACACGCCTTACGTGTCGCCCAAGGAGTACTTCACGCTCTATCCGGAAAAGGAGATGCCGCTCGTTCAAGGCGTTGCCGAAGACGTGAAAGACCTTCCCGCCGACGCCCTGGGAAGCCACAAGAAAGAGCACGAACTTCTCACCGATCCGCTGCGTCAGCAGGCGATCCAGGCCTACTTCGCCAGTATCAGCTTCATGGACGCGCAGGTGGGACGGGTGCTGGACACCCTCGAGCGGCTCGACCTGGCCGACAACACGATCATCGTCTTCATGAGCGACCACGGTTATCACCTGGGCGAGCACGGGCTCTGGCAGAAGATGAGCCTGTTCGAGGAAAGTACCCGTGTGCCTCTGATCATCGCCGCGCCGGGCCGGGCTGCGAAAGGCGGCGTTGCAGCCTCGCCCGTCGGCCTGATCGACGTCTATCCGACCCTGGCGGAACTCTGCAACGTTCCTGCACCGGGGAACCTTCAGGGACAGAGCCTGGTACCGATCCTGAAGGATCCCTCGCAACCAGGACGCGGCTGGGCCCTGAGCCAGGTGACCCGCGGCCCGAGAGCCGCCGCCAAGAAGACGCCTCGCCTATCCGTTCCAGCGGGGCAGTCGGTCGATAAACCGAAACCGGCGCCGGTTTTCGGGTTCACGCTCCGCACGCCGCGCTGGCGCTACACGGAGTGGGACCAGGCCCGCCGCGGCCGCGAGCTCTACGACCACCAGAACGACCCGCTCGAACAGACCAACCTGGCCGACGATCCGGCCCAGGCCGAAACCGTCGCGCAGCTCTCCAGACAACTCCGCGAAGCCGCCGCCGCAACATTGCCCCAGTCGGGAGAGATTCCACAGATTCAAGAAGGCCTTTGGGCACCCAACCTGACCAATCCCTGAGCCATCAGTTCATTGCCCCCCTCGCTTGATCGTCTGATCGCAGGCGCCAGCGGCCCGCGCGTTGAACGATCACCGCGCAGAATGCTTCATCCGAGGCGTCTTGAGTCATGCAGGATGGGCCGGAGCGAACCACTACCGATCAGCCATTCAGTACCAACCAGCCACCCATCGCCCCGAAAGATTGCACCCTCGCATCGCATCGCAGCCCACCAGAGGCGATTTTCCACGTCAAACCACCTGCATCCAGCCACACTGCCATGACACTCACCCATAACCACGCTCTTCGATTCTTTCGAGCACCAACGATTCTCCTCGCCATGGCCGCCACGACGACACTGCCCCGCCAGGACGCTCGTGCTGACGACCTGCCCGACGTCCCCATGGAGCGCCTCCTCATCGACGACATGGAGGACGTTGCCGACTGGTACAACGGCTCGCCCGAAGAGACGATGCTTGCCGCGAGCGACATTCACGTCAAAGAGGGCAAGTTCTCGCTCGAATTCGCCAACGTGGTCGACCACACGAAGGGCGAAAAGAACTACCCGATCGGTTGGCCCAGGGCGGGCAAGGATCTCAAACCGCTCAAGCTTACGGACTGGTCGGACTACGAGTATTTCGAGTGCTGGATCTATGTCACGACCAGCCGCGAGGCGTTGCCCAGAGACCCGCTCGGCATCGGCTTCTACCATTCCGGCCCAAAACGTTCCACCAGCTTCCCGCTCGGCGATATCCGCAAAGACCAGTGGACCAGGATCCGGATTCCCATTCTGAAAATCGAACTTGCCGCCGACGTCCAACGCATCCAGTTCAACATCTCTGAATCGAACTACTCCCACGGTGATCGCGTCAACTTCTATATCGACGACGTTGTGCTCACCCGCTTCGCCCATCCCGTGATCGGATCGATGACCGCCGAGCGCCGTCTCGTGTATACCAGCGACCGGTGCGTGACGGCCGAGTTCCAACTCCTGGGCAACCGGTCCGGCAAAGAGGTGAATGTTGTCCTCGAAATCGGTCGAGGTGAGGAGAAATTCGCAACCGTCAAGGGCGCGGCCGCCGACCTGCAGGGCGAGATCACTGCCGAAATGGAGGCTGGCCAATCCCTCACCGCCGGCCCGGCCTGGATGAAGCTCACCCTCCACGACGACTCGGGCAAGCCTCTCCACACAATCCAGTCCCTATTCCGCGTGATCGAAGGACCTTTTTGAATGAACAAGTACAGCATTCTCACCGCCCTGGTTGTGGCCGTGGCATTGGCAGGCATGACTCGCGGTGCCGACGTCCTTTGTTTCGACATGGGGAGCGAGGATTCTCCCTTGCGTGACGGCTTCACAAAGGTCACGGCAAAATCGGTCTACACGCCGGAAGCGGGATTCGGCTGGCGATCCTCCGAAGGTCTCAAAACGCACTACCAGCCCTATAGTCACCAGTGGCAGTACAACGAAAGCCGCGGAAGCGAGTATCCGCCCACCATCTACGCCAACGAAGTCACTTGCGACACGATTCTGGGCAACCAGGCCAACGCGCTGCTCGTCGACGTCCCACCTGGCCAGTACACCGTCTACCTCCTGGGCGGGTTGAGCGCCGGATCTTCGCGGGATTACCACTGGTTCGACGCAACCGTCGGCGGCGTGCGAGAAACGGTGAAGATCCCCGGTCCCTGCATCTTCGAGAAACGGGTCTTTCGTACCACTGTCACTCAGGGGCCGCTCGCCGTCGAACTGTCACCCACGACCGACTGGCTCCTCAGTTGCCTCCTCGTCTTTCCCTCCGACCAGCAGCAGCAGGTGCGCAAGGATTTTCTGGACGCCTTGGAGCAGGAGATCTACTTCTTGCCCCCCGACGTGGCTGCCAAGTGGCAGAAGACGGAACACGTGGAACCGCGCCCCATGCCAGAGTTCTCCGCCGGAGATCGCCAGCGAGGCTATGCGGTCTTCGCCCGTCACTGGTCGGAAGTGGTCTATCCGAACACGGCGCCGCGTGTCGGTGAGTTGAATCCCGAGCTGGCCACTTTCGCGTCGCTTGGCGAGCATGAGCCGGTCACGGTCACCATCCGCCCCTTGGCTGATCTTTCGAGTGCGACGCTGACCGCCGGCGACTTGCGTTGCGGCGACGCCGTGATCCCTGCTTCGAGCATCGATGTCCGTTGGGTCCGCTATATGCTCGTTCGCCCCAACTATTCGATGTTCTTCTCCTATCACGTCGCTCCCGACGTTCTCGAACACCGAAGCTCGGCCGACCTTCGGGAAGGCGAGAACCAGCGATTCTGGATCACTGCGCACGTACCCGGCGATGCCGTGCCGGGCGTTTATGAGGGGAAGCTGACTTTCCAGGCGGCAGGGCGCGCCAGTGCCGAGATTCCGCTCAAGGTGCGAGTCCTTCCTATCCGCCTGCAGAAGAATCCCGAGCACGTCTGCGGCATGTACTACCACGACCCGCTCAGCAGTGTCAGCGACGGCAACTCGCCGGAGGCCAACGCCTACTTCACCCGCAAGGCCGAGCTGGAACGCCAGGACATGGTCGAGCACGGCATGACAAGCCACATCTCCAACGTCAGCGGCCTGCAGCGCGACGACCAGGGCAACTGGACCATGGACGGCGCCGAAACCGAACGCCGCATCGCCCTCTCACGCAAATACGGACTGGCCGACCAGCCGCTGGTGGTCAGCATTCCGGTCGGTTGGTGGTATTCCCGCCTCGTCGACAAGCAGGGAACCGGCAGCCACCTGCGTCTGGTGCGAGAGGACGTGCCCCAGTCGTTCTTCGACGAAATCACCAAGATGGTGGAGGCCGTCCAGAAGGAACGCAAGAACTACAACTGGCCCGAATTCCTCTACTACCCCATCGACGAACCGAGCACCAGCCCTGCATCCGTAAGGTTCATGGTCGGCGTGATGAAGGCCATCAAACGCGTACCGGGCGTGCGGACCTACGTGACGGCCGACCCCAGCCACGACCAGTTCGAGCCCATGTGGCCCTACGTCGACGTCTGGTGCTGCCAGCCCTTCGTCTTCGGCTACGAGAAGATCCAGCGGCTCAGCCGGGAGAAGGGCATCGAGTTCTGGTGCTACCCCAACCACATCAGCGGCGAAAACGATCATACGCCCATCCGCGGCGCCCGCATGACCTGGGGCTACGGATTCTGGAAATCCGGGTTCAAGGCCCTGATCCCCTGGATCTATCAATCCAGCACGGGCGATCCCTGGAACTACCTCGACGGCTCGTCAATGGATTTTTTCAACCGCTCCACCCCCGACGGCGAGCCGATCCCGGTCGCCATGTGGGAAGCCTACCGTGAGGGGCTCGACGACGGCCGTTACCTCTACACCCTCCAGCAGCTCGTGGACGAGGCCAAGAAGGCCGGCGGCCCATCCGCGGAACTGGCCAGGCAGGCCGAAGAAGAAATCCGCTCCCTCTGGGACTCCATTGAAGTGCAGGAGAAGTACAAGTACGACGACCTCTGGAGCGGCCCCGACTTCGACGCCCACCGCTGGCTCCTCGCCTCCTGGATCCTGCGCCTTCAGTAGGGTGGTGCCAGAGCGGCCCAACACCAATCAAACATTCCATACCAATCGACTATCCATCCCACAGTTTCACACCTTCACCTCGCGAGCGGCGGCCCACCATCTTCAGTAGGGTGGTGCCACAGCGGCCCACCATCTGCGCCTTCAGTAGGGTGGTGCCAGAGCGGCCCAACACCAATCAAACATTCCATACCAATCGACTATCCATCCCACAGTTTCACACCATCACTTCGTAAGCGGCGGCCCACCATCGCTGATTCCCCATCTCACCCCGCCCGCATCCAGCCCAGATTCCCGCGTCTCCCCAGCTTTGCCCAGAATACCTCTGGAGCAATTGGCCCGATTCTTGTATTTTCTGGCATCCACGTTGTGAGGCCAGCCGATGTGTCGGAAGCCTCAAACCGCACGGAAGCAACGTTTTACGGAGGAACAACCGTTGTCCAACAAGCGATTCCTGCAACTGGTGGAAGAGGCTCTGGGGATCCCCGAAGGAAGTACCAACGAGGCGGATCGGATCGACGATCTGGCCGAGTGGGACTCCGTCGGAGCCCTGTCCGTTATCGCATTGCTCGATGAAGAATACGGCGTCGCTCTGGATGCAGGCGCCCTGCAAAGCTGCAATACCCTTGGCGATCTGGCGTCACTGGTTGTCAAGAAAGCCGCCTGAGGCCAGCAATGTCCCTCAACCCGATGGACCTCAGCGGCGCCAACGTGCTCGTCACCGGCGCCTCGTCAGGACTCGGCCGCGCTGCGGCCATTTGCATGTCCCAG
This sequence comes from uncultured Planctomycetaceae bacterium, assembly GCA_964563135.1. Taxonomy (GTDB): domain Bacteria; phylum Planctomycetota; class Planctomycetia; order Pirellulales; family Thermoguttaceae; genus JAAYAY01. Next base: position 33,318 of record CAZLWV010000055.1, on the reverse strand, counting down.
TTGGGTGCCAGGATCCTGCTTGTCGGCCGCAACGCGGATCGGCTGCAGGAAACGCTGGCTCTGCTCGAAGGTCCGGGACACCAGTCTCTCGCGTTTGACCTCAATGATGTCGCCCCGATCGCCGCGATGCTCGAGCAGCAGGCGGCGTCCTTCGGAAAACTCGACGGGCTGGTTCATGCGGCGGGAATCCTCAGTACCCGGCCGCTCCGTGTCTCGGGTCCGGAGGTGTTCGAGAGCATTTACCGCATCAACGTGGTTGCCGCCGGCCAGTTGCTGCGCGGCCTCACTCGGCGAAGCGTCGTCGGAGAAAAGGGCTGTGCCGTGGTGCTGGTCGGATCGGTCACCAGTTCCGTCGGGGTGCCGGGGCTGGCAGCCTATGCCGCCTCGAAATCGGCAATCCTGGGGCTGATGCGTTCGGCCGCCCTGGAACTGGCGCCGAGCCGAATCCGGGTCAACGCGGTTCTCCCCGGCCAGTTCGAATCCCCCATGACCGACCAGCAGTGGAAGACTCTGACCGAGGCGCAGATCGCGCAGATCGGCGCCATGCACCCCCTGGGAATCGGCCAGGCCGCCGATGTCGCCAATTGCATCGCCTTCCTGGTTTCGCCGGCCGCCCGCTGGGTCACCGGCAGCGCTCTGGCAGTGGATGGCGGCTACACGGCCCACTAGCCCGCTCGGTGCCCCCCAGCCGCCGTGCCGAATCTCAACACCGCACGACACCCAAGTCGTGCGTCTTCGCCCGGCCCCGCAATCCGAAATCACCGTCGGATGCCACCGCCGGCGGCTCGGGAGTACGGACGGCCGCCATGCAGACCGTCCGCACCCCGCATGAGCACTTCCAACCAAAGGCGGATCACTGCTGGTACAGTGTCGCGTTCGCCTTGCCGATCACTTTTGGATCCATCTTGAGGATCTCTCGATCGTAGGTCAGCAGACCATTGACCTCGATCTCCACATCGGTGATCTGCGTGTAGATCGCGGCGGCGAGCCCTTGCTTGATCATCGGCTTGAGCATCTCGATCTTCTCGAGGTAGGCGGCAGTGAGAGTCTCGCTGTTGTCGAAGCTCCGGTAGCCCCAGTTCCCCTTGTCCAGAAGCGTATGCCCTTCCACCGGGAGGCCGAGTCCGCCGAATTCACCGCACACCACCGCCTGGTAGGGATCGGTGCGCGGGAACATGGGATCGGGATACTGGTGCACGTCCAGGATGTCGCCCACACGCAGGTAGTTCCCGCCGCTGGCGCTGTTGATCAGGCGGCCCGTGTCCAGCCGTCGGAGGAACCCGACGACCGCCTCGGTATCGAACTGCCCCCAGGCCTCGTTGAACGGCACCCAGGCAACGATCGACGGGTGGTTCCCGAAATCGGCGACTACCTGCTCCAACTCGCGATAGTACTGCTGGGCCGAATCCGCAGTGCGGACCATGTCGGGTCCCTCGACATCCACGTCGCGGATCCACGGGAGCCGGTCTTCCTTCTTGGGTGCAGGCCCGTCTCCGCTGGGCATGTCCTGCCAGACGAGCAGGCCGAGCTTGTCGCACCAGTAATACCACCGCGCCGGTTCGACCTTCACATGCTTGCGGGTCATGTTGAAACCGTAGGCCTTGGTGATCTCCACGTCGTACTTGAGCGCCTCGTCGGTCGCAGCCGTGTAGAGCCCGTCGGGCCACCACCCCTGGTCGAGCGGGCCGTACTGGAACAGCGGCTTGCCGTTGAGCATCATCCGGTTCACACCCGCCGCATCCTTGGCCACCTCGATCTTTCGCAGGCCGGCGTAGGACTGCACGGTGTCGACGACAGCTCCGTTCTCAACCAGCTCGATCTTCAGATCGTAGAGGTGGGGCGAGTCGGGCGACCAGAGTTTGGGCTGCGCCAGCGGCACGGCCACAACACGTCCCGTACGTCCCGCCGCTTCGCCTGCGACGGTCCCCGAGTCCAAGGCAGTGATCCGCACATCGGCTTCATTGGAGCCGTAGACGGTGACCTGCACGGCCGAGTGGTCCACGTCCGCAGCGATCTTGAGCGATCGCACGTAGGTGGCCGGCACCGATTCGAGCCAGGCGGTCTGCCAGATGCCCGTGACGGCCGTGTACCAGATTCCCTTCGGCTCCCGCACCTGCTTGCCCCGTGGCTGATAGCCGGAATCGGTGGGATCCCAAACGGCCAGGACCAGTTCGTTCTCGCCGTCCTTCACCAGGGCTGTGATGTCGAGGGTGAACGGATCATAGCCCCCCTTGTGCTCGCCGGCGAGTTTTCCGTTCAGTCGCACCATGGCTTTCCAGTCGACCGCGCCGAAATGGAGGAGTATTCGTCCGCCATCGGCCGGCTTGGAGGCCGAGAATGTGCGACGGTACCAGAGCCACTGCTCCGGGCCCACCCGTTTGCCGACACCGCTCAGAGGCGACTCGATGCAGTAGGGCACGAGGATCTTGCCTTGCCACGTCTGCGGTTGCTCTGCGTCGCAGGCCGAAATGGCATAGTCCCACAGGCCGTTGAGGTTTTCCCAGCGGTCGCGGACCATCTGCGGTCGCGGGTACTCGGGCAGCGCCCGATCCGGCGAGACATCCTTCGCCCAGCGAGTGAACAACTTGCTTTCCGCCGGTTTCCAGTCGGCCCCCGGCAGGGAGCCGGCCAAGCTGAGGCCGAGAAGCAAGCAGGCGGGGATGCAGAAATACAGTTTGTGCATGGACAGTCTCCGCTCGAGTAGCAGGTCGTCGGGGGTCATGGAGAGCCGCAGGGCCTCTACAATCCGTCCTGCCAGGATACAATCCTGGCCCGCGATTGGCCAGCCCTGCTCCGCGGCTCACTCGGCCTTCTTCCCTCCGCGGGGCTTTCTCTCCGGACCCGCATCGGGGGGCATCGATCGATGCCAGGCGAGGGCGGATTCCGTCAAACGCGTAACGATCTCCGGCTGGTCGGCCGCGAGATTGCGGGTCTCCTGGCGGTCGCTGGCAAGGTCATAGAGTTGCGGCCGCGATCCGTCGTACTCGCAGAGCAGTTTCCAGCGCCCGTCGCGTACGGCCAGATCGGGCAGGTCGCCCTCCACGGGCGATGTCGGACGGTCCGGCGGCCGGCGAAAGAACAGCGGCCCCTCGCGCGATCGCTCGGACCTGCCCAGAAGCACGTCCAGCAGGGCCTGGCCGTCCAGCGCCGCGCCCTGCGGAGGGGCGACTTCTGCGAATTCCATCAGAGTGGGCGCCAGATCGATGGCCGCCAGAAACGACTGGTCGTTGACAGAGCCCGCGGCCTGGCGCTCGATCCACGCCGGTCCCCACACGACCAGCGGCGAGCGGACCCCTCCCTCGTACAGCATCGTCTTGCCGCCGCGAAACGGCCCTGCCGAACCGGCACCCTGTTCGGGGCCATTGTCGGAACAGACGAGAATGAGCGTGTTGTTCCGAAGTGCGTCGCGTGTGCGAATGTAGTCAAACAACGGGCCGAGCTGTTCGTCCATGGTATCGAGCACACCCAGGTAGAGGGCACGCTTGCTTCCGCCTCCTCGCCTGGCCTCCGGTGGAAAGAAGGGGGAGTGGACGTCGTCGGGCCAGAGGTTCACGTAGAACGGCCGTCCGGAGGCTTCCGCCTCCCGGATGAAGTCGAGCGCCGCCGACACAAACGCGGCGCTGACCTGGGAACGATCTACCCAGGAAATGGGGCCGCGGCCGAGCGTATCCGACCCCAGGGCGTGCTTCTTCAGCGGGCTGCCGTCGTGGGCGTCGCACAGGGGCAGCACCCGCGGCCCCAGGCCCTCAAAATTGGTCAGCGAGGCTTCGAAGCCATACTCCGTGATCAGCGGCGCCTCGCCGACGTCGCGCTGCCCTCCCATGTGCCATTTGCCAAAATGGCCTGTCGCGTAGCCCGCCTGCTGGAGCCGGCGAGCAAGCATCGGCGCCTTCGGGTCGAGCCATTGGGCCACCCCGCGCTGCTGGTTGTTCCGGCGGTTGTCCAGGAATGACGTGATCCGCCAGCGGTGCGGATACTGGCCGGTTGAGATCGCCGTCCGCGAAGGAGAACAGATCGGCGAGTTCACATAGAACTGATGGAATCGCAGCCCCTCACCCGCCAGCCGGTCGATATTCTCCGTCTTGATCTGCCGATTTCCAAAGCAGGAAAGATCGCCCCAGCCCATGTCGTCGATAAACACCAGCACGATATTGGGATGTCTTGCTGGTTGCGATCCGTCGTCCCCGAGCGACCGTGGTGTCGACCAGAAGGGGACTATGCTGGCTAGCAGGAGTGCGACGATTGGACGTTGCATGGAGCGTATCTCCGACAAGTGAGACCGTTTCTTTCCGGTTGTCTCAGTATTGACGCCGTGGCGGGCTGGGTCAATCTGTTGGGATACTGAATCTTGCCCCCCTGTCGATGTAGGGAGGCTCGTGCTTGTCGATGAAGCAAGCGTTTGATAGAGTAAGCTGTCGAGAACCCACCATAATGTCAAGTTCCTTCCCAGCGCACTCGCACGATCGTGCAACCAGAATCTATTTCGTTCTTGCTGTCATCAACTCATCCCATTTCTCAAGGATAGTGGATTGGAGGGAGTCGATATCATGGGCCTGATGCAGGCCTACGATTCACCGGTGGGAGGACGGGTGGGCGAGGCCGTTGAAATCGTTGGCGCAAAGATCACAGATCAGCCACAGTTCATGAAGGATGCGACTGAGTTGCTCGGTTTGAACGACGGACCAGCAGATGCCGAGTTCAAAGATGTCGCTCTCGAACTCACAGGTCTTGAAATCACCGAAGAATGCGCTTCAGGGAGGCTCCAGGACCCCAATAGTCCGGAGTTTATTCCGATTTGCTTCACGCGAGAGAACGGATCCTGGCTGATATCATCGAAACCCAAAGAACGCGATGACGAATAAGAGGGTGTGTCTCAGATGATCGATCTTTTATGATGGAGGCAGTTCCCGGCACGATATTCGCCCGGGGTCATGTTGAGGGTGCTTTTGAAAACAAAACTGAAGTACTGTTCGTTGCTGTACCCGGCCTGCCGGGCAATGATTCGCAGTGGCTGATCGGTACCGGTCAGCAATCGCTTGGCGACGTCGAGCCGCACACGTTCGATTTCTCCATGGGTCGTACGCCCAAGACAACGCCGGAATTCCCGGTCCAAGGTCGACCGCGACACGGCAACGTGCCGGGCTACCTGGGATACCGAAATGGGAACGCCCGCGTTCTCGCGGATGAACCGCAAAGCCTCGGTCACGGTTGGATGGGGGGAGTTCATCACGTCGGTGGAACGGCGTTGTACCACTCCCTTGGGCGGAACAACCGACCACTGCGGTATGTCGGTTTGCCCCGACATCAATCGGTCCAGCACCTCGCCGGCCCGCAGGCCGATTTCCACGGCGCCGTGCTGGATGCTGGAAAGGGGCGGATTGCAGAGTTCGCACATCAACAGGTCGTTGTCCACCCCCAGCACGGCCACGTCTTCCGGAATCCTTCGACCGGAACGCCGGCACGCTTCCACCACATGCCGCGCCCGGGGGTCGTCGCAACACATGATCCCCAGCGGCGTCTCCTGACCGTCGAGCCAGTCGAGCAGCCCTCGCTGCACGGATTCCCAGTTGCGTGCGGACCGGTGCCGGCCCCGGTAGACGGAGCAAATGTAACCGGCCTCGCTGAGGGCATCAACAAACGCACGCTCGCGGTGCCGGGCCCACGAGTTGTACTTCGTGGCGGGAATGCCGCAGAAGGCAAAATGTCGCAGGCCGCAGTTGATTAGGTGCTCGGCACCGAGGCGGCCGTTGGCCACGTCGTCGGTGGCGACGTAGGGGATCGCGAACGGCAACTGGGCGGGGTACGAGTAGCCGCCGATGCCGACCGCCGGCACTCCCGCCCGGCCCACGATCCGGGCCGTCTCCGGGTCGTCGAGGTCGGCGATGATCCCGTCGCCGAGCCACTGGCTCTGCTTGGGAACACGCTCGTGCGGTTCGTCTTGCAGATACACGCTCCAGTTGTTCTGGCCGGCATACTGGGAAATGCCGGCGATGATCTGGCGGTCGTAGTCCTTGTTGATCCGCATCAGCAGAGCGACTTGACGCATGGTTGACATGGGACGACCTTGGTGGGTGGGTGACTTCTGCCGTATGTCACCGTTGAATTGGCAAAACGCGCCGTGTTTGGCGGCTTCAGGCTTCCAACCCGATATCGCAAGAATGACCGACAACAAGATTCCGTCGCACCCGGCAGGAGCGACCCACTGAGGATGCCCACATATTGTAATATAGATTGTGTTATCTTGGAATGCACGATCTTCCGGGAAGCGATAGGATTGATCTCCTGCTTCTGAGAAGTCAGACTCACGGCATCGTGAGCGGAACGATACGCGTCCCCCCTGGCAAGGAGAGATTTCATGGCTGAGAAGCTGGCGATCGACGGCGGCACTCCCATCCTGAAACGATCGGATTATCAGAATTGGCCGGTTCTGACGGACGACGATCGCAGGTTGGTCAATGAGGTGCTCGACAGCGGCATCGTGGCGGGGGCCACCGGCCCGCAGGCCGTGGCGCTGCAGAAGGAATGGGCCGAGTTCACCGGAGCCAAGTACTGCCTGACCACGTGCAGCGGGACCGCGGCCCTCCACATGGGGCTGGCGGCCGTCGACGTGGGACCCGGCGACGAGGTGCTCGTCCCCTCCTACACGTTTCTGGCCACCGCCTCGTGCGTGCTGCACCAGATGGCGATCCCCGTGTTTGTCGACATCGATCCGCGCACCTACACCATGGACCCGGCCAGGATCGAAGCGGCGATCACCGAGCGGACCCGCGCCATCATCCCGGTGCACATTCAGGGGTGCCCCGCCGACATGGACCCGATCCTCGAGATCGCCCGCAAGCACAACCTGCACGTGATCGAGGACGCCTGCCAGGCCCACGGCGCGATGTACAAGGGCCGGATGTGCGGCACCCTGGGGATCGTGGGCGCCTTCAGCCTCAACAATCTCAAGAACCTCTGCGGCGGCGAAGGGGGTCTCTACATCACCAGCGACGAGGACGTGCTCCGCAAAGGCGACCTGGTCCGCTACTTCGGCGACGAGTGCGACGAGAGGACGCTGCGGCAGAAATACAACGCCTCGATCCTCGGCTACATGTACCGCAACCAGGAACTGCCGGCCGCCCTGGCCCGCGGGCAGCTCGCCCATCTGGACGACCTGAACGCCACGCGGATCGCCAATGCCGAATTCCTCTCCCGGGAACTGGGCAAGCTCCCCGGCGTGATCCCGCCGGTTTGCCCCGAGGGCTGCAAGCACGTCTACTGGTTCTACGCGGTGCGGTTCGACCCCAAGGCAGCCGGGGTGGACGCCGAGCCGCGCCGATTCCGCATTGCCATCGAGAAGGCGCTCGCGAAAGAGGGCGTGCTGGTGGGCCAGTGGCAGACGATGCCCGTTCTGGCCCAGGACGTCTTCCAGAGCAGGATCGGCATCGGCAAGGGCTACCCGTGGGCCATCAACGAGGCCCAGGGGATCACCTACAAGTACGACGTCGCCGACTTCCCCGTGGCCCGCATGCTGTGCGAGTCGTACACCAACGTGCACTCGATCCATCCGCCCAACGGCCGGGAGCTCAACGAAAAAGTCGTCGCGGCCTTCCAGAAGGTGTTTGCCGATCTGGACGCCGTCATGGCCCACGCCGACGACAACGTGCAGCCCGGATTCGACGGCCGGCTCTACGGAGTCGGGTAGGGAGATTTGGAGCCACGGATGAAACCCAGATGAAACACGGATACTTTGTGGGAGGGGGCAAGCTTGTGGGGCTTGAACATGAGGAAGTGACCAGGGAGATCATCGGGGCGGCGTATGAAGTGTACAATGTCCTTGGATACGGATTCTTGGAGAAGGTTTATCGGAATGCGATGCAAGTTGAGTTGATTCGGCGCGGTCTGACTGCGGAGACTGAGCATTGGATCAAGGTTATCTACAAAGACGTTCTCGTCGGTGAGTATTCTGCCGATCTCTTCGTCGCAGGCTGCGTGATCGTCGAACTGAAAGCGCTCAAGGAGTATCGAAGCGACGATGAGCCTCAGTTGATCAATGAGTTGAAAGGCAGCGCGATTAAAGTTGGGATGCTGATCAACTTTGGTCGTAAGAAGGTTGAGTTCAAGAGGTTCGTTTTCTGACAGGTCATCTTGTGAAGGCCACGGATGAAACACGGGTGAAACACGGATCGGAAGGAAGAGATACGGTGTGTTTGAGAGCCAGTGATAGCGCAACTCTGCAACCTATGAAGAGCAGATCAACGCATAGCTTCTCAACAGGTCGTCTCTTCATTCCTCGGCCGGCCGTTTTCGCTTTTTCTTCGTATCCGTGTTTCATCCGTGTTTCATCCGTGGCTCATGAATCGAAATAATCAGGGGAGACGGCGATGAAATCGAAAGGTCTGTTTGGCAAGAAGTATCTCGACATCCAGGAGCGAACTCGCGAGATTCCTCCTTTGGCCGAGGATTTCGTGCTGGTGAAGATCCGGGCCTGCGGCGTCTGCGGCACCGATATCAACTTCGTCCGCGACTGGACGGCCGACCCGATGCCCCTGGGACACGAGATCTCCGCCGAGGTGGTCGAGGTCGGCAGGAACGTGACCACGGTCAGGCCCGGCGACAGCGTGATCGTCGAGGACTGCACCATGTGCGGCGTGTGCGCGGCCTGCAAGAGCGGCCAGCCCCAGTTCTGCCGCAACATGTACAATCTGGACGGCCAGCCCGGCATGGGCGACTATATGGCCGTCAGGTTCAACAGCCTGAATCGCTACGAGGGTCTGGACCACGTGTCGGCCAGCCTCACCGAGCCGCTGGCCGTCTCGCTCACCTCGGTGCTCAACGCCCAGATTCCCCTCGGCGGCAGCGTGGTCGTGCTCGGGCCGGGCCCCCTGGGCCTGATGTCGGCCCGGGTGGCGAAGCTCTATGGAGCCGGCTACGTGGCCATTACCGGCCTGGAGGCCAAAACGGCCTGCGAGAAGGCGCGGCTCGATCTGGCCCCAAAGATGGGCTGCGACGACGTGATCCAGGTCGGTCCCCAGGACGTCGAGACCGAGATCAAGAAAAAGTTCCCCGCCGGGGTCGATCGAGTCATCGTGTCCTCCCCGCCCCAGAGCCTCTGCGACGCTCTGAAGATCATCAAGTACGGCGGCATCATCACCTTCTACGGGCTGCACTTCGGCGGGAAGAGCAAGATCGAAGTGGACATCAACGAACTGGTCTTCAACAAGATCTCGCTCATCCCCACCTTCGCCGAACCGGCGATCAACTTCCCCGTCGCCAACCGCCTCCTGCGCGACGGGCTGGTGGACGCCTCGGCCCTCGTCACCCACACCTTCGCTTTCGACGAGGCGAGGAAGACCATGGAGGGCATCATCGACGGCACCGCCCCGATCGTGAAGGCGGTCATGGTGATGGACGGAGAGTAGTGGCTGTTCCGAACCAGAAATGAGAATCGTGGAAAAGAAGACGAAGAGTGATGTCTTTCCTCTCTCTGTTTTCTTTTCCCCTCATTCTTTTCTTGCCTCCTGACGGGTATTGAGGCGATCCGTTTCTGAAACAACAGGCAGACGTGGAACGTGGACGTCAATGATCGGCCGGGATCTCCAGGCTCAGGACCGCCAGAACGTCGCCCACCTGAAGGGGATCTTCAGGAGGACCTGCGGGAACATCGAAAACCTTACCTCTTGAGACATGGCAAGCTCCCAGGCAATTCTTCTCCGCGCGTATGCGTTTTAGGTACCGCAAGGCGCCCGAGTCGGTTCGTTGAAACACTTCGTCTTCGCCAGGGGGAAGCCTGTCCAGGAGGAACTGTCCGACGGGATCCAATTGTGGATTGTCCGTCTTGGCGAGATGGAAGATCTGGGGGTTCGGTTCGATGTTCGAGAGCGCGGAGCCGATTGCAGCCACTTCGGATTTGAGCCATTCCGCCTCCAAACCTTCCCAATGCACCATGAGCAGTTTCTTGTCGACAAGGCTCCTTGCCAGAACCACCTCGGCTGCAGTGGCTCGTTTCGCGTAGGTGTTCAAACGGAGCACGCATACGGTCACAATGATCAGCAGGACCACGGTCAGCGTGGGCCAGAATCGGAGCAGGCGAACCGGTGACGACGTGGCTTCGCCGAGGATGCGCATGAGCCGATGAACGAAGACCGCGGAGCCTTCGCGGGGTGAGGTCATGTTTGCACCCACGGGAGCGGCGGCCCGTCCGGCTGCGGTCAACTCGGCGACTCGCAGCAGCGACGCGGCGTATTCTGTTCGGTGAGCGGCCATGGCAACGACCATTTCGTCGCAGCACAGCTCCCGTTCGATGGAAAGCCGACGGCTGACGTACCAGACGACCGGGTGGAAGAACAGAATCGACTCGATGACCCGCTGGACCACGATCCAGGCATTGTCCCAGCGGCGGACATGGGCCATTTCGTGGACGACAACCAGTTCGAGTTGCTCGGGCGTGAGCCCGGTTGCCAGCACGGTGGGGAGCAGAATCATGGGACGCCAGAGGCCGACGAGGGCCGGCACCGCAACGCGGCGGCAGTAGGCAACGGTGGGAACGTGCCGCAGTTGAAGACAATGGGCGTGCCGCCGCACGGCCTCCAGCAGATCTACATCGGCCAAAGGTGTGGCGTCGCGACGCAGACGCCGTGCACCCGCCAAACCGAGGAACATTCTCGCGAACATGGCGGTGACGCCGAGCAGGTAGAGGATCGTTGTCCAGCGTGCAAGCGGTGTGGCGACCGACGCGCGTGATGTTGGCGAGATGGAAAACGGACTCTGGGAGGCAATCGCTGCGGTGATTCCAGGGTCCCCCACGCCCAAAGTTGCCGGCTGGTCGGCTTGTTGCCGATGCAGAACAGCAAAGGTGGCGGGCAGACAGACAAGCATGAGCAGAAGGGTCGCAACTTGCACCCGATAGCGCGCTCCCGCCGACCGGTTCTGCAGGCACCAGGTCGCCACGTAGGCGAAGATCGCCAACAGCAGACCTTGCCAGAGAAAGTGGAGCAGGGTCAGGGCGGAATGCAAGTAGAAGGTCGAGTCGAGCGAAGACAGTCCGTTCATTCCTTTTCCTCCTTGGCCTTGCGGGTGATGAGCTGGCGGAGTCGCCGGATCTCACCGGCGTCCAGATCGGTTCGTTCGAGGAGATTGACCATGAGATGGGCGGCCGAACCGTCGAAGACGCGGTCGACAAGGTCGTCGAGCATGCCCTGCGAGATGTCTTCTCGCTCAACCAGGGGATGAAAGGTATAGGCCGCTCCGCTCTTGGTGCGGCGTAGGTACTTCTTCTTCACCATGATGTTGAGGATGGTGACCACCGACGTATGAGCTAGATCGCGGGCCGCATCCCCCTCGGCCAGGGCCTCACGGACATCGCGGGTGGGCAGAGGCCCGCGGTCCCAGAGGATTTTTAGTATCTCCAACTCGAGTTCGGTCGGATACCGCGAGACAGGCCGTGCCATGCTGACCTCCCACCAGATTCATAACCACCGATTTGCGTTTCGAATTAATTAGAATCTAGCGGCGACAAGCGAGGTCGTCAAGTGGTATTTCTAAGACATTAGAGACTCATTCCACCCGGTCGGGTTCTGGCGACAGGCACGCGTCAAGGGACCGACACAAGACACCCAGCTAACGTGGCCCGATCTTGTCGAACGGGATCGCCTGGAAGCCCGGCAGGCGCCGGAAGACTTCGGCGTCGGGGCGGAGTTGGAAGTTGCCGTTGGCCGAGTCCACGAAACCGGGGTCCTCGTCGGTGACCCAGATCTCTTTTGGGCCAATCACCCAGTTCCCGCTGCTGGTTTGTCCGCAGCGAACCAGGACGTTGTTTTTGGACCGGTTGGTTCGCGGTTGGCCCGGCTGGGGATTCATGAAGCCAACCAGGTCCGGATAGCGAGTGGTGTAGGGCGGTTTGGTGATGTCTACGTCCTCCAGGAGCAGCTTTTGCCAAAAGCAATCCTGGCCTCCGTCGACGGCCTCCTTCCAGCGTTTGTCGTTCCAGGGGGCGGAGCCGAGCGCGCGCTTGCAGTCGATGAAAATGTTGTTCTCAGCCTGATTGTCGTGACCGCCGTGGGAAAAGACAGTGCCAAAACTGCCTTTCCCCGGGTGCCCGCAGCGAAGGAAGATGTTTCCGAACACGGTGTCGCCTCCGTCACCGTCGTCAAAGTAGATTGCCGCGGTTCCGTGTCCCATCGGGCTGCCGATATCGCTCCAGAAGTTGTAGCGGATGATATTCCCTCGGCAGGAAGGATTGCGTCCCTTGTAGAGCGCTCCGGCGTCGTCGGTTTCGGTGACGACGTCACGGACGATGTTGTATTCGAAGATGTGATCGTTCCCTTGGATGGCAATCGCCTGGTGCGGGGCGTCGTGGAGAAGGTTGTGTGCTGCGCGATTGCCGACACCGCCCAGGATCAGTCCATAGGCCGACGTCGGCTGGTGTCGCGAGAACTGCCAGATGTGATTGTCAAGCGCCTGGTGTCCGGCGGGGGTCAGAGTCTTTCGATCTCCCCCCTCCAGCACGAGCCCTCCCGTGCCGGTGTCGTGGATGCTGCATTTGGCGACGCAGTGGGCGTTACCGCCGGACACCTGGATGCCGAGCTGCCGCATGTTGCGTATTTCACAGGCCTCGATGCGATTGCCGCGACCGCCGGAGACTTCGATACCGCCGGCGAGGCCTGCTTCCACGATGAATCCGCGAAGGACAAGGTGCGAGGCGTCTGTCAGCACGATCAACGGTGCGTTCAGGGTGGAGAGCACGATTCGTGCGTCGGCCAGCGGAGACGGCGGCCAGAAATACAGCCGCCTCGCGGCGCGGTCGATGTAGAACTCGCCCGGTTGGTCGAGTTCTTCCAGGAGATTCAGGGCTCGGTATCGCCGGGGCGAAGGATTGCCTTGCTTGACGCCATAGACGGTCGGCGTGGCGAGGGTGATTTGACGCTTTTCGCGGTCGAGCGCCCTTACCTTGATGGTTTCGGCGTACCAGTCGAAACACCAGTAGCCTTGGAGCCAGATGCCGGCTTCAACGTTCCAGCCGGCCGGGCGGTCGCCCTCGTATTCGAAGATGCCGGGGCGGTTCGAGTTGTCGCCGACACGCGGGATCGAGCCGCTGTCGATGATCTTGGCGATGGTCGTCCAGCCTTGGTTGGGCCAGCAGGCGACCGCCAGACGCTGGTCATTGAAGAACAGCTCGGGTACGGCCGGTGCGCCGCGGAAGCAGTCAGGTAATCGCCAAGCTGGTCGACGCCCAACGCCTTCAGATCCGCCTCGAGCACTTTGTCTCGTCCGTCCCCATCGAGCCGGCCCAGGACGCGTTCGTCCGCAACGCGGCTGAAGGCATCGGGCGGAAGAGTCGGTCCTCCAGCAAGCCGCACCTCTTCGCCCCTCGCTGCCTGCCAGACGACCGGTGCGTCCTCCGTGCCGGAGTCCTGGACATCGAACTTCAGACTGGCGTCGATCTGGTAGGTTCCGCCGCGGATGACGACGGTCAGCGGTGTTGGGGCAGGTGCCGTCTGTTTGAGCTGGCGGACCGCGTCGCGGGCTCGTTGGAGCGTGGCCAGTGGCTTGGCCTCGGTACCGGGATTGGCGTCGTTGCCGTCGGTGGCAACAAAGAAGGTGGCCGCGGCCGCGGCGTCACAGGCGAGGGCGAGGGCGAGGAGGGTTGCGGCAAGGACGATTGAGGGCTTGTTCATCGTTGGTTTGTCTGCTTGGGATCAAAACGGATTTCAACCCACACGATCTGCTGAGCCGGGCCGCCACCGATCTGGCGGATGTGGAGCTTGTTGTAGCCGTCGTTGACCGTATCGAGCGGACAGGCGAAGCGAAGGGCGCGGACCGTGCCGCCGCCAAATCCGCCCAGATCGGGATCGTTCTCCGCCGGGCCCAAGTCGCGACCGTTGAGCGAAGCCTCGAGGCGCGCTTCGGCGGCGCCGTCGCGCCCGGCCAGGCCCGCAATGGCCCAGGCCACTGCCGATTTTGGCCTGGTGCCGACGTGAATCTGGAAGTCTCCTCCGACCACGGCGTCCACAGGCAGTTGAGCCCCGTTTGGAAAGCCGGGCGGCACGGTATCGCGGAAACAAACAGGATGGCGGCGAGCGGCGTTTTGCACAACCTTCTCCGAAAGGCCGTCTCGCAACAGCAGGGCGTACTTGGATTCGGCCACAGGGCGAGTCTCGCTGTCCATCCAGTTGAATAGGTAGACGCTGTCTGCGCCCCGACGATAGGCGGAAGCGGCAAAGCCTCGGGCCGAGGCCAGATCATTGGCCACGGCCGGACCTCCCGGCCATGGGCGCGCGTTGAATTCGAGCCCCGGTGCGACCACGACTTGGCCGGCCGTGTCGCCCAGCCGTTCAAGCCAGATTTCGACCGGGATGTCGAAGTCCGACGACGTCCAGAACGGGCAGGGCACGATCAGGTCCACGAGTCCCTCTTTCGCCCAGCGAACCGCATCCATCCCCAGCCCCGAAGCGGCGTCAGGATGGGCCGGGATCCGGACACCCAGCCGGATGGTGTGGCCCCGTCTCTTGGACCAGTCGGCGGTCAGAGCGCGAACACTGCGGACGAATTCGGTGAGGATGCCGCTCTCCTCTCGCTCGTGACCCGGCGTGAGGTGATAGCCAAACCGCATCCAGTCGAGTTCCAACCCGTCCGGATCGTATCGCTCGACGAGTTCGCGGACCAGGGCCATCTGGTGTTCTCGGACCTCGGCGTGGGCGTAGTTCATGGCGCGATTCTGCCAGGGACTGGCCGAGCCGTTGGGGACTCGCCAGAATTCGGGGTGGGCTCGCCAGAAGGAGGAATGCATGAAGTTGCCGGGTTCGTCGACGGAGTGGATATCGTTCATTCGCATCGAGATCCAGGGCGACAGGCCCTTTTCGCGGCAGCGATCGATCCAGACCTGGTAGGGATCCAGACCGGCCTCGTGGAGCCGCTTGGCGTTCTGCGGCCAGAGTCCGTCGGGCTCTTTTCCGTCGACCGGGTCCCAGATGGCGTCTCGCGAGCGGCTGCGGAAACTGGCCCGCATGGCGTTGGCGTTGAGAAAGAGGTGCGTCACAGCGGAGCCGGCGTATTGGTCGACAAAGGCATGCAGGCCGGCGAGGGTCATGTCTTCGGGCTTTCGCGATCCGAAGAAGTGACTGTTGTCTTCGTTGATCACCAGCATGTTCCGCAGCGATTCGTTGGCAGCGGGTGTCTTTTGGGTTGTCTCCGCAGCGCGGAGTCCGGCGGCGGACCAGCAGGCGAAGAGGAGGAGGGTGGGGGTGAGTTTCGTCATGGGATATCCTCTCGCGTTCGTGTATCTTCAACTGACCGCGATGATAGTTGGCTGGTTGGGCGGGTGCAAGGTGCAAGCGAAGAGGGCATGACAACCAGCCAAACGAAGACTACAATTCGACTTGCGACAAGTGGTTGCTTGTGTTGGGGGGCAAAGCTTGCGGTGCACGGGCGATAGGCATTAGCCAACTATCGACAACTTCGGCAGCGAGAGTTTCGCAAATGACTTCCCGGGTGGGCACGCAGAAACGTTTCCGATTCACCTTGCGAAGCCTGATGGTTGCCGTAACCGCTGTGAGCATCCTGCTTGGCGTGGTCACGTCCGTTTACCGCTGGCAAGCGACCAGGTCGCAGGAGCGGCAGGCACGAGCAGACCTTTATCCGTACGGCGGCGTGTTCTCGATGGCCAGCGCTCTCCACAGCATCAGGACCGGCGGGCAGTCGAAGGGCTGGTTCTTTAAAGCGTTCCAGAACCATGTCGAGGCGGTGGATCTTTCACCTCACAATTGGTCTGCCATGGAGCGACGCCAGACAATACTTGCCGTTGACGACGACGCACTCGCCGATCTGCGCCTGCACCGATTCCGCAAACTCCGGTCGCTCGACCTTCGAGATACTCAGATAACTGACGAAGGAGTGCGGCACATTGCGGGCCTGAATCGATTGGAACAACTGGACCTACGCGGCACTCGCGTTTCCGAGGACGGATTGAAGGAACTGCGAGGAGCGTTGCCGAACTGCCGGATCACTCGGTGAGCGGACGCAACTCTGAATGAGCGGCAGCATTTGCCCAGGGCACGACGCCGGCGGGAAAGACATCGCGGTTGAAGGAAAGCGGTAACGAGTCCCCGCACTCCAAAACATCATTCCTCCGCCGCACAAGCACACTGGCAGCGGCACGAGGCTTCCCCGCGGAAGGCCAGCGCGGCCGTGGGGCAGGCTTCCACGCACTGCCGGGCGACCCGGCCGAGGGCCTCCTGCATGGAGCGGTCGAACGGCACGCCCACGCGGACATCGAAGCCGCGCCCGATGAACGTCAGCCCCAGCGGCTCGCCGGCCTGCGAGGCGATTTCGATGCACAGCCCGCAGTTGATGCATTTGCCCGGCTCGTAAATCACCTCGGAGTGCTGGAGGTTCCGGATCAGTGCCGCCCGCTCCCCCTTGTAGCGATTGGGATCGGCACCGTACATCTCGGCATAATGTTTCAGCCGGCAGGTGCTCAGTGCCCGGCAGTCGCAGTGCAGGCAGCGGCCGGCCTGCTCTACGGCCAGAGCCGCGGTGTAACCGCCCGATTCCGGTTCGCGGAGCGGCAGCAGCGAACCGGAGGCGACAAAGGCGCTGAGCTCGTCGGGCAACAGCTTGCCGATCCGCGACGAAAACGGTTTCTCCGGGGCCGTGGACCTCCCCAGCGACAGAAAACGGCCGATCGACGCAGCCGCTTCTTTCCCATCCGCCACGCTGCGGACGACGAGCCCCTTGCCGCGGATGGCGTTGCCGGCCGCAAACACGCGCTGGCGGCTGGCCGCGTAGGTGTCCTTGTCGGTATCGACGCCGCGGGGCGTCGCCTTGAGCGACCAGGACTCGACGGTTGCTTTCGGAGTGGCACCTGTGGCAACCAGGACGGCGTCGTGACGGGCGGTGAGCTCGTCGAGAGTCACGTCGGCACCGAGGCGCACGTTCAAGCGTATCTCGATACCCAGACGGGTAATCGTGGCGATTTCCGCATCGAGGACCTCCGGCGGCAGTTCGTCGGCCGTGTGTTCGTGGCGAAGCCGTCCGCCGAGTTGCGGTTCTTTCTCGTAGATCGTCACGGCGTGTCCCGCCCGGCGAAGATGATACGCAGCTGCCAGTCCCGTTGGGCCGGCGCCCACCACGGCGACCGACCGACCGCTGTCCGCCGCGCAGGCAGGGAGGTAGGGCGAGCCGGAGGCCAGGTCCTCGTCGGCAACAAACCGTTTGAGCTGGCAGATCGCCACTGCCCCGTCGGCCCCGGCGCGGCGGCAGCCCTTTTCGCACGGCTTGGGACAAACTCGGCCGAGCACTGCCGGCAGGGCGATGTCGTTCTTCACGGTGGCGATCGCCTCGCGGAGTTGGCCCCCCTGGATCTGCCGGAGCATGACCGGCACGTCCATATGGGCCGGGCAGGCAAAATGGCAGGGGGCCAGGCAGTCGCCCACGTGGTCGCTCAGCAGCAGTTCCAGGGCGGTGCGGCGAACCGCGTGGACTTCAGCCGTTTCACTCTCCACCCGCATTCCGTCGCCGGCCAGGGTCGCGCAGGAAGGGACCATGCGGCCGCCAACCTTGACCAGGCAGACCAGGCACGACGTCGAAGGCGTGTAGCCCTTGAAGTAGCAGAGCGTGGGGATCTCGATGCCCAGCCGAGCGGCCGCTTCGAGGATCGTGGCCCCTGCAGGGACCTCCACTTCGCGCTCGTCGATCGTCAGTCGTGGCATCGGGTCTTGTGTTCGGTTGGTCACAGGAAAGGATGGTCTGTTCCGGTGCGGCCGGCGGGCAAGCCGCCGCAAGCTGTACTGGCTACTCCACGTAAACAGCCCCGGTGGGACATACCTCGCGGCACGTGTCGCAGCGGGTGCAGATCTCGTCGTTGATCTTGTGGCGCTGGTAGGGCGTCATCGCAATGGCATCGACCGGGCAGTGCTGCGCGCACAGGGTGCAGCCGATGCAGCGGGTGCTGATCTTGTAGTGGATCGCTTCCTGGCACTTGCCGGCCAAGCAACGGCCTTCCAGGTGCGCCTCGTATTCGTGGCGAAAGTACTTGAGCGTGGAGAGCACGGGGTTCGGCGCCGTCTTCCCCAGCCCGCAGATGCTCCCCTGGCGAACGGAGCGAGCGAGGCTTTCGAGAGTCTCCAGATCGCCCTTCTGCCCACGGCCGCTGCAAATCCGGTCAAGAATGTCGAGCATCCGCCGCGTGCCCACCCGGCAAAGGGTGCACTTGCCGCAGGACTGGTCTTGAGTGAAGCGGAGGAAGTAACGGGCAATGTCGACCATGCAGTCCTGATCGTCAAGCACCACCAGCCCGCCGGACCCCATGATCGCCCCAACGCTCGAAAGGGCCTCGAAGTCGATGGCCGTATCGGCCAGTTCCGCGGGCACACAGCCGCCGGAAGGGCCTCCGACCTGCACGGCCTTGAACTGGCGCCCGCCTTCAACGCCGCCGCCGATTTCCTCCACGATCTGGCGGATGGTGATCCCCATCGGAACTTCGATGAGCCCGCCGCGGCGGATCTTGCCGGCCAGGGCGAAGACTTTTGTTCCTTTGCTGGTCTCGGTGCCCAGAGCCGCGAACTTCTCGGCCCCATTTCGGAAGATCCAGGGGACCAGAGCAAAACTCTCCACGTTGTTGACCAGGGTCGGCTGGCCGCGGTAGCCGCTTTCGGCCGGATAGGGTGGCCGCAGCCGCGGCATACCGCGCCGGCCCTCGAGCGATGCCAGGAGCGCCGTCTCCTCGCCGCACACAAACGCCCCCGCGCCTTCCTTGACTGAAACGCGAAAGCTCATTCCGCTGCCGAGAACATCCTCCCCCAGAAGACCGCGCTCCCTGCAGCGATCCAGGGCCTCGCGAACCCGCTTCACCGCCAGCGGATACTCGGCGCGGATGTAGAACACGCCTTCGTTGGCGCCGACAGCCCGCGCTGCGATCGTCATTCCCTCGATGATCCGGTAGGGGCAGCTTTCCAGCAGCATACGGTCCATGAACGCCCCCGGGTCGCCTTCATCGCCGTTGCAGACTACGTATTTCACATCCCCACGGGCCTCGCGGACCTTTCCCACTTGATGCCGGTAGGGAACCCCGCCCCGCCCCGACCGCGCAGCCCGCTCTTGCGAATCTCTTCGATCAGTTGTTCGGGCGTCAGGTCCCTGAGGCACTCCTCGAGGGCCTTGAATCCGTCGTGGCGGAGATACTCGTCCAGGTCCGTCGGGTCGGCATGGGACACGTTCTCGGTAGCCAGGTGAACCTGGTGACGCAGGAAGGCGCAGGCGGGCCCTTGCTCCATGTCGAGCGTGTGGCTGGCAACGGGATCGCCGACTTCGTCGGTCACGAGCCGATCGAGAAGACCAACAGCCGACTGCCGCGCCCGTTGCAGGAGGCTCTTCGGTTTGAAATGCCGAAGAACAATTTCCTGAGCCTCGCCGGCGGTGACCTTGGAGAAGAACCTCGCTGGACCATCGGCGGGGACGATTTCCAGGATGGGCGTCTGGTGGCACATGCCCACGCAGCCCACCCGCTTGATGACTGCATCCGCCTTCGTCCGTTCCAGAGCCCGCCCGATGGCATGGTAAACCTGGCCGCTTCCCTGGGCCTGGCAGCAGGAGCCCATGCCGATCCGCACTTCGCCCATGTGAGACGGACGCTGGCCCTCGTGGTGCCGTATCTGGATCTCGCTCTTCCGGCCATTCTTGAGGAAGTCGTCGAGGACCCTGGGCACCGACGCGGGCGTGACGTGGCCAAAGGGAACGTCGTCGATCTTGATGACCGGCGCAAGGGTGCAGCAGCCCAGACAGGCGACACGCTCGACCGTGAATATCCCGTCCTTGTCGGTGTCCTGGCCGTTGCCCGAGATCCCCAGTTGATACTCCAGGGCGTCCTGAACGAGCCCCGACCCTTTCACATGGCAGGCGGTGCCGTGGCACACGCACACAATGTGCTTGCCCACCGGGCGGTGGCGGAACTGGGTATAGAACGTGGAAACGCCGGTGATCGAGGCCGGCGTGATTTCGGTCAGCTCGCACACCCGCTCCATGGCTTCGGCGGGCAAGTACCGGTACTCGGCCTGGATCGCCTGCAGGATCGGAATCACCGCCTCGGGATTCCGCCCGTGCTTCTCCACGCAGCGTTCAACAAAGCTGAGGTCCAGGTCGGTGCTCATGGTTTGCCGATACAGAACAGGTGCTCTTTCCCCCGGATGAACATCCGGCCGTCGCCAAACGCCGGGCTCGTCACGCACTCCTCGCCGAGGCTCCCTTGCCCCACGACCTCCGCAGCGTCGTCGCCGGACTTCAGCACGTGGCAGCTCTCCAGGCCAAACAGGTAAACAAGATCGCCGACCAGCGTGGGCGACGATGAGTACATGTCCTGCGACTCCCACTCCCACCGCACCTCGCCGGACTTGGCCTCCAGGCAGGTCAGCATCCCGTAGGAGGCAAGCACCAGCACACTCTCGGCCGTGGCGATCGGGCTGCACGAATCGGGCAGGTTGTCTTCAAACGTCCAGAGCACGAACTCCTCATTGTCGGTAATGTCCCCCTTGCCGCCCAGCCGGATGGCGGTCAACTGGGGATACTCGTTGGCCACGATCAGCAGATCGCCGGCCACCACCGGCGACGGCCCCACATCCTGCCGCAGGCACTTGCATCGCCACAGCTCCGAGCCGTCCTCGGCATTGTACGCAATCACAAACGGATCGGCGCAGGTGATGATCTGCGGCACTCCCCCCTGTTCGGTCACGATCGGCGAGGGCCACGAATTGGCCACGTCGCGGGGCACCGACCAGACCTCGTTTCCGGTCGCTCCGTCAAAGGCCATCAGCCTGGACAGCTTGTCCTTCGGCACTCCCTGGTCGAACTGCAGAATGACGCGATCGCGCCACATGGCCAGCGACGAGGCGTGGCCGTAGGAGTTCTTCGGGATCCCCAGGCTCTTGCTCCACACCACCTTGCCCTCGAAATCCACCGCGCCGAGGTCGCCGTTGGCAAACATGGCATACACGCGACGCCCGTCGCAGGCCGCCGTGGGAGCGGCCAGTCCGGTGTCCTCCGAAACCTCCGGCGGCTTGGCCGTGCTCTCCGACGTGCCGGGAATCTCCGTCTGCCAGAGAAGCTTCCCCTCGGCCGTGCCATAACACATCACAACCCGCTGCTCCTCGTCAGCCCCGGTGAGGAACAGACGATCTCCCCAAACAACCGGCGAACTGTTCCCCGGCAGGGGAACCGCCGTCTTCCAGAGGATTCCCTCGCCGGACTCGGCGTTCCACGACGTCGGCAGGTCGATCGCCGGACTGACCCCCAGTCCGCCCGGCCCTCTGAACCGCGGCCAATTGGCCGCCAGTTCCTCGGCCGTCGGCCAGGAAGCATCCGGCTCATCGGTCGGGGCCGGAGGCTGGCCGGCGTTTCCGTCAGTCTTTGCAGCCTCGGGGGGAGCAGTCGGCGCCGCACCGGGCCCGCTTGCGGTCGCCAGCGCTACCAGTTCCGGGGGA
Source organism: uncultured Planctomycetaceae bacterium (assembly GCA_964563135.1). Classification (GTDB taxonomy): domain Bacteria; phylum Planctomycetota; class Planctomycetia; order Pirellulales; family Thermoguttaceae; genus JAAYAY01. Next base: position 11,869 of record CAZLWV010000055.1, on the reverse strand, counting down.
ACCGCCCGGTTCAGCGCAACCGCCGCCAGCACGACCGCCACTCCCAGCCCGACAACGCACCAGCGTGCGATCGTTGACTGTTTCGTATCGATATCCTTGGGGGCGTCCGCCGGGGTGGGCGAGGGCAAGCGGCGGTGCAGAGTGATCGCCACCTTGAGCGACGCCAGCAGCACGCCACAGCCGATCGCGGCAAGCCACACGCCCATGGCCGTGAACCGCCGGTGGCGGAAGTAGTTCTGGCGAAGGAGTCGATCGCGCTCGCGGAGAGTTTCGCGAGCTTCCACATCCGCGGGATCGGCAACGACCTTCGCGCGGAGGGCCCGGTAGGTGTCGGAGTCCAACGGTTCCTTGATGCGCCTTAGGCCCCTGGCCTCCGCCTGCAGCTTCGCCCACACGCCCGCTTCTTCGGATGCGTCCGCGACCGCGGTGCCCCGCAGATCGGAATCGAGCGGGTCGTTGGTCAGCCGTGCTGCGTAGTCCAGCAGCAGGAGCGAGCAAACGATCAGCAGAAAGCCGCCGGCCACATAGGCGCAGCGCACCGCAGCCCGATACCAGACTCGGGTCGGTTCGTCGTTTGCCGGTTCCGGATCCGGCGTCTCCAAGGCTGTCTGTTCGCTCATCTTGATAGGATTCGATCCGCTAGGTGGACGGCGATTTCCGCCTGATTTCGATCACTTCCTCCACGCCTTCAATCAACCCCAGACGCACCTGCTCCGCCGGACAGTACCAGAAGCAGCGCCCGCACGAAACGCAACTGCCCCGGTCGGCCGTGAACTCGTCTCGGCGGCGGCGGATGTTCGTGTGGACCAGTTTCACCATCAGGACCAGGCCCACCCAGGCCCCCAGCCAGTAGCCGGCCGTGATGAACCGTCCATGGAGCCCCCGGGCCGCGGCGTACAGTTCCTCTCGGGGCCGCCCCGTATTGTAGAAGGCGTCCGATGCGTCGGTCGTGCCCTCAACCTGGCCGGTTTCCTCGAGCCGTACCCGCTCGGCCAGCAGCACCTCCGGGTGCAGTCGCGACATGGGAATGCCCATCTGGCCACCGGCCCAGATGCATACTGCCAGCACCACGGGGGCCAGCGCCAACAGAGCCACCATGCGGATCCTGGCCGCCCGGCGATCCTTGTCGGACTGTTCGACCGTTGGCGGCTGGATGGCACCATAGGGGCAGGCGTCCTCGCACAGCCGGCAGTTGATGCACTCGTCCGGCGGGATCCGCAGCCGCCAGCAAGACACCTTGGCCGCCAGTTTCAACAGGGCGCCGTAGGGGCACAGGTAGCGGCAGTAGGGCCGGCCCACATAATAGCCGATCACCAGCAGCGAGACCCCGAAGATCAGCATGTTCGCGCTTCCCGTGCGGCGGAAGAAAGCCACGAACGGATCATATTCGCAAATCAGGAACGCCGTACCCGTGGCGGCAAAAACGACCGCCGCCCCGAGGTACAGGTAGGGCACCAGGCCCAGCGTGCGGTCGAGCCATGTCGGAACCTTCACCGGGTGGAGTGTCACGAGTTCCTGAACCGCTCCCAGAGGGCACACCGAGGAGCAGAAGGTCCGCCCGAAGAACAGCGTGAAGCCCAGCGGAATGGCGAAGAACGCCACGATGGCGACCGAGACGCCATACGTCGGATCGCCAAGGGCAAGGGCCACATTCTGGATCGAGCCGATCGGGCACACGCACCCTTCCCGCAAGAAGCCGAACCAGAGCAGCGAGAAGATCATCAGCGCAAACAGCCCCCGCCGAGAGCGCCTGCGGAGCGCCAGGTACGACGCAAGGCTGAGGGCCGCAACGAGAACCGCCACGTCCACGTACTCCCCGGCGGCGGCACACGGCGCCGGAAATGTGCTTGCCGGCGTCTTGTACCCCTCGATCGCCGGCCGCGACAACATCTGTTGGGGCTCGATCTCCTGGAGCTCGGCAGCCGCAAGCGGCAAGGCCGCCAGGGCCACGAGCGGCAACAGCCAGCCAATCCGCTTGATCATGCGCCGGCCCCCTTCCGCTCCACGACGTCGCGTGCTTTCTTCTTCAGAAGGTAGGGCTGGTCGGCCGGCACGCGCCGGAAAGCCTGGCTCGGGCAGGCAATGGCAATCGCGCACTGGTTGCAGTTCTGGCAGCGATCGTGCCGCACCTGCAGATAAAGCGAACCGTTCATCATCGCACAGCCTTCAACGCACTTGCCGCAGCCAATGCAGTCGGGTTCATGGATGTGATACTCGAATCGCGGCACTCCGGCCTGCTCGGCCACGAAAGTCCTCTGGACCGCACCGGTCGGACAAAGCTGGTTCTCGGCCGCCGTGTTCCGCTCCTGGTGGCTGAGGTCGAAATAGCCGGGGCACGGGTCGCACATGGCGCAAAGGTCGTAGCACTGAACCGCCTTGACGGCCGATTCGTCGAGCACGCAATAGGTTGCACAGTTGCCGCAGGTGGTGCAGACGTCCGGATCGATCTGCCACACCGTCTGGTCGGTCCGACCTTTCCTGCCAACGACCAGGCCGGCAAAGCCGGCCAGCAGAGCGGCTCCCGCGGTTCGGGTCCCGCCTCGCACAAATTCCCGTCGGTCGAGTTGCTCTTGATCGGCCATGGAACCTACCCCCGCACCTTGCGGCGCGTCGCGATTGCCTGCGGTAGACCGCACCTGCCCCGCTGGCCGCAGTGCCGGCATGCCGCGCCGCCGCGGCACTCCGCGGGCTGCGATCTTGCGAGCAGGTGGCCCGAGAGCACGGCCAGCCCGCCCAGCAGCCCGCAGCGCGTCGCACCCGCCACCCACGCCCTGCGGTCCATCTTCTCTCGATCGTCTAGTCCGCGATGATGCATCGTTTTCCTCTACTTGGATCCCGCCGGAGTCGCACTCCCCCCGGCCGCCGTCTGTTTCGGCTCAAACACGTGGACCTGGGCCGTGGTCAGATCCAGCACGATCACCCGTCCGCGGTCATCCACCGCCACGTCGACCGCCGAGCGCTCGTGATCGGAAAGGCTCTCGTTGGCGATCGCGGCCTTGGCCCCGAAGGTCTCCGGCCCGGCCACCACCGACTCGAAATGGCCGTCGGCCGAATACACCTTCACACGGATCAGTCCCTTCTCGGCCGTGACGAATCGTCCGTCAGCCAGGATCGCCATATTCGCCGGATTGCAGCAGCCAAAAAAACCTTCGAGTCCGGCTCCCGGCTCCCCCCAGAACAGCTCGAGGTTGCCGTCGAACGAATACGCTTCAATGCGCAGCGCCCCTGGGTTCACAACCCGCAGCCAGCCGTCCGGATGCATGGCAACGTCGAAGAACGGGCTGGGAACGGCAAACGCCGCCTTGTTGTTCTTATCCCTGTAGTCGCCGATCGCGCCGACCAGCTCTCCTTTCATGTTCAGCCGGTGGACTCGCGACTGGCCGGCATCGGCCACAAACACGTCCTCGTCGGCCAGGGCGATCGAGGTCAGCAGGGCTCGCTTGCCGAGCGACGGCCAAACCGCTGCCCGCTTCCCCTCACGGCCGTAGACCTCCAGGTGATCCCCCACAGCCAGAAAAACGTCTCCCGCCCGCTCGTGTCCGGCCGGCGCGGCGGCCACACAAGTCGGTGCCGCTTCCAGTTCCACGGTCCGCAGTTCCTTTCCGCCCCGGTCGAAAACACGCATACACCGGTCGCCCGCCACGAGGATCTCGCCATCCAACCCGATGGCCACGGCGGCGGCCTTCTTCATCCTCGCCGTAAACACCGCGGTCTCATCGTAGCCGATTCTGGCCGGATCGATCCGCTTGTACTCCTCAATCGGGTACTGAAACTGCTTCGGCAGGCCGTCGCCTTTCTCTCCGGCGCGGTCCGTCATCCACACCGCCACAGCCCCCACCAGGAGCGCAGCGGCAACCACCGCGATCGCTCCCTTTCCGGCCGGCTTGACAGCAGCGTGGCTTGGCATGTTCCCTTCCTCGATTCTCACGGTCTGGCCGCCAGGTTCACACACTTCATCCGGGCAAGGTCTCGCAGGATGAGCCGGCCGCCGACCAGGGCCATCGGGGCCCAGGCATCGTGCGCGCCTTCGATCACCTGGGCTTGCGCCAGCGGGCGATAGGCTTCCGGGCTCGCTTCGGCAATCGTCAGCAAACCGGTGTCGTTGAGAAGGATCAGAAGCCCGTCGGCGATCAGGTAGGGTCCCCGCCCGAACTTGTCTCGGCCGCTGTTCCAGACGTCCTTTCCTTCCAGGTCCAGGCAAACCAGTTGTTCGCCCCCCGTCTTCGTCCGCACCCCGTAAATGTGCCCGTCGTGGTAGATCGGCGTGTGCTGTTCCGATTCAAAGAGCTTTGGCTTCAGTTCAAACAGGGTCTCGATCGCCCAGTTGCCTCCATTCTCGCCCAGTCGCATCATCTTGGCACCCGCGCCGTAGCCGCTGGAAAAGAAGATCCGTCCGTCGCCCAGGTCGACCGGTGTGGGGCAGGTCGCCATCTTGCCCACCCAGTCGAGAGTCTGCCAGAGCACCTTCCCGTTCTCGGCGTCGACGCCCACCACGCCCCCCGATCCGCAATAGACATACATCCGCTTGCCGGCCAAGGTCATCGGCAGGATCGAGACGTGGGTCATCTCCCAGTTGCTGACCTTCTCCGATTCCCACACCACGCTGCCCGACTGGAGATCCACGGCGATCAGGCAGGCCTTGCCGCACGGGGCCAGGATCACACGCGCCCCGTCGATGAGCGGGCATTGCCCCGCGTACCAGTTGGGAACCTTGGCTCCGTACTTCTGCACCAGATCGATGAGCCACAGGCAGTCCCCCGTCTCGACGTTCCAGCACGCCACGTGGCATTTGGGGCCAAACGAGACCACCCGATCGCCTGCAACCGCGGGAACCGTCCGCGACATGCCGTGGTTCTCGACCACCTCCACCGGGTAGCTGTTCCGCCAGATCTCGCGACCGTCGTCCAGCGAGAGGCATCGCATCGTGTCGGCCAGCGCAGCAGGGTCGTAGTCGAGCACAAAAACCCGGCCTCGATCCACGGCGGCACCGGCGTGCCCCGGTCCCAGCGCCACATCCCAGACCACCTCGGGGCCCCCGGCAGGCCACTGACGGGCCAGCGGCACGCTCTCGTGCACTATTCCGTCGTAGTGGCTGCCACGCAGCCAGGGCCAGCTTCCGGAAAGGGCGGACGGCTCTCCGCCGGAACGAACGGCGCCCGCAGGCTCCGCAGCGGCCTCGCCGCTGGCTCCGGTCGAATCAGGGACCCCGTCTTTGCCCGCCAGCCGCGGCGGAAGTGAGACGTAGCGTCCGGCCGTCAGCCAGAGGATGAGGGCCACACAACCTGCTGCGCCCAGCGCAGATGGCAGCAAGATATCGACGCTTCCCTTTTTCATAGGTTCCAACCGCGTGGGTCGTGCAGGGAGGGAGTCGGCCCGGCACTGCGAAGCTGCCGGGTCGGCGGGCGCGCCTCTATGCTTCTGCCGCCAAGAAGCATAGCAGCCGCCCTTCGGAGTGCAGGCGGGATTCCAGCTTTCTTGGATATCTGCCCAAAGCGCAAATGTCAAGTCTATCACCACTTGTTTCGCCCAGTGAAAGGCTCTGGCCGCCTGCCGCTCTCCTGCCGTCAATCGATTCTGTCCTTTCCCGTCCAAGGGGATCTGCCGCTCGTTGCTCCGATCCCCAACCTGGCGGAGAATACAGGGGTTGGCATTTCGGTTCCTCTTGGATCAGGAGCTCGTTGGTGGTTCTCGTTCGCAACTTGATCGCTTTCGTCATGTTTCTCACCGCGGCCGCCTCGGCGGCAGCCGAAATGCGGATCTGGACCGATGCTTCCGGAAGGCAGCAGGTCGAGGCCGAATTCGTAACCCTCCAGGATGGAAAGGTCTGGTTTCACCGGGCCGATGGACGGGTGGTAGCGGCACCCCTGGAAACACTGAGCCAACCCGACCAGGCGTATATTCGCCAGGAGATCGCCTCGCGCCAGAAGAGCAAGGGAACCACGAAGAACTCGCCCGATCGCGTGCCCTATGGGCCGGGACGCACAATTGCCACGCTCGCCAACCAGGAAGTCCGCGAGAGCAGCGGCCTGGCCTGCTCCCACAACCTGCCGGGGGCCTTCTGGACCCATAATGACTCGGGCGGCGATGCCCGGCTCTTCCTGTTCGACAAGCTGGGCCGGGACCTGGGATCCTGCCGCTTGGAAGGAGTCGACGCCTTCGACTGGGAGGACCTCGCCTCCTTCCAGCGCAGCGGAAAAAGCTATCTGCTCGTCGGCGACTGCGGCAACAACGGGCGGGCCGCAGCCATCCACATCCTCCATCTGGTCGAGGAGCCGGCCATCGATCCCCAGAAAGGCCTCCAGATCGACTCGATTCCCGTACAGCAGACAATCTTCTTCTCCTTTGCCGACGACCACCGCGACTGCGAGGCCGTGGCGGTCGACACGGTCGCCGACTGCGTCTACCTGGCAACGAAGCAGAAGAAAGAGGATACCCTCGTCTACGAGCTGCCCTGGGCGAAGATCAAGCCCAAGACGGCCGTCCCCGCCCAGCGGATCGCGACACTCGATATCCCGCCGGCCACTGCCATGGACATCTCCCCGGACGGACGCCGCATGGTGATCCTTACCTATGGCCATGCCTACGAATACCAGCGAGCTGAGAACGAGCCCTGGCAGCAGGCCCTCACCCGTCCGGCTCGCAAGATCGTGCTCCCCGAGCGCATTCAGGGCGAGTCGATCTGCTACGGCATCGACGGCAACACGCTCTATCTGACCAGCGAAAAGGTCCCCACGCCGCTGATCGAGGTGGGCCCGAAGTGATCGGCCCCCCGGCCGCCTGGCACCGCTGAATCAACAATTGTCGCAGGATGGAGTCCCGCTGCCTGCCATGACCGGACGGATCCCAAAGCCCTGCTGGCACCCCATCGCGGCAGAAACAGGAGACTTGCCTGGCGGTCTGTTTCGCAGTGGGAAGCTCGCCCGGGGAGCCGGAAGGTCCAAACCGCCGGCCCCCCGGCACCCCGGATACTGGTTGCCAAATCCGGCCCGCCCGATTAGAAGTAGAGGTTGATTGGCTCATCCGCCGCTCTCTACTCTCCGCGAGGCTCCTCGATGCTCCGTGTTTCGCGTTTCCTCTTTCTTGCCCTCGTCCTCGGCAGTTCCGCGCTCGTTTCCGCGGCCGACAAGCCCAACCTGATCTACATCCTGGCCGACGACCTCGGCTACGGGGATCTCGGCTGCTACGGGCAGGAGAGGATCAAGACCCCCTGCCTCGACCGCATGGCAGCCGAAGGGCTGCGGTTCACCGACCACTATGCGGGCAGCACGGTGTGCGCCCCATCGCGATGCAGCCTGATGACCGGACTGCACAGCGGCCACGCCTTCGTGCGGGGCAACCGGGAAATCCAGCCGATGGGCCAGTTGCCGCTGCCGGAAAAAACCGTCACGGTGGCCCGCCTGCTGAAAAGCGCCGGCTATCACACCGCGCTGATCGGCAAATGGGGACTCGGCGGCCCGGACTCCAGCGGGCACCCCAACCGCCAGGGATTTGACTCCTTCTTCGGTTACCTCTGCCAGCGCCACGCCCACAACTACTACCCGGAGTTCCTGTTCCGCAACAGCGAGCGGGTACCGCTCAGCAACAAGTTGGCCCAGACTCGCGGCGACGGCGCCGGCGTGGCTATCGAGCGAAAAGACTATTCCCACGACTTCTTCGTCGCCGAGGCCATGCAGTTCCTGGAGGAGAACAAGGACCGGCCGTTCTTTCTCTACCTGGCCATGACCATCCCCCACGCAAACAACGAAGCCGGCAGCAGCGGCATGGAAGTCCCCTCGCTCGGCGACTACGCCCGCCTGGACTGGCCGGAACCGCAGAAGGGGCATGCAGCCATGATCAGCCGCATGGATGGCGACGTCGGGCTTCTCCTCGAGCGCCTCCAGGCACTCGGAATCGAAAAAAAGACGCTCGTCCTGTTTGCCAGCGACAACGGCCCGCACCGCGAAGGGGGCAACGATCCGGAGTTCAACAACAGCAATGGGCCCTTGCGCGGCATCAAGCGCGACTTGTACGACGGCGGCATCCGCGTGCCGCTCATCGCCCGTTGGCCCGGCCGGATTGAGCCGGGAACCACCACGGACCATCTCTCCGCCTTCTGGGATTTTCTTCCCACGGCCTGCCAACTCAGCGGCATCGCGCCGCCGCCGGGCATCGACGGCATCAGCTACCTGCCCACGCTCCTGGGCGACCCTGCCCGGCAGAAACAGCACGAGTACCTCTACTGGGAATGCCAGAACAGCCGGGCGGTCCGCATGGGCCACTGGAAGGCCGTCCAGCGTTCCGCCCAGGATCAGCTCGAACTCTACGACCTGCAGGCTGACCTGGCCGAGACCAGCGATGTGGCCGGAGCCCATCCGGACATCGTCAACAAGATCCAGGCGGCGCTGGCTGAAGCCCACACCGAGAGCAAGCTTTTCCCCTTCGCCTACGGAAAGTAGGGTAACAGGTCCGCTTCCGCCGGGTGCGACCGGCGCGGGTGGCTGCTGGCCATCCACTGCCCATGCTCTCGAGCCGGGTCAGTCCGCCGCTGCGCCCCGCATCCTTGTGCCGCCGCTCCGATCCGGCCGATCCTACTGCAGGAGCTGGCGGATCTCGTCCTCGCTGTGCAGGCCCATGGAACGCTTCACAACCTCGCCGTCGTTGAACACCAGCAGGGTCGGGATCGACCGGACGCCATAGCGCGAAGCCATTTTTGGGCTGTGGTCAACGTTCACCTTGACGATGCGCCCCCCGGTCAGGTCCTCGGCCACGCGGTCCAGCACGGGAGCGAGCTTCTGGCAGGGACCGCACCAATCGGCGTAGAAGTCCACCAGGACCGGTTCCTTCGCGTCGCGCAGAATCTGCTCCAGGCTGTTGTCGTCGGCATGCACCAGCGACGCCGCCTGCGCCGCGGCCGACTCCGTCTCGGCCGGCGCGGTGGCCCCGGGGACCGTGGAGGGGGCGGGTCTGCTCCAAGGACAGGTTCCCGGCCCCAGCACAAGTCCATACAAGACCAGACCGCCTGCCAGCAACACCAGTACCATATTGACCCAACCAGAACCATTGGCTGAACTCATCGCATATCTCCTCTCGCGTTTCGGTCTCCTGATCGGCCGGCGAGCGGCCTGTTCTGCACACTGCCGGTTAGATGCGGCACAAGGGCCGCCGGTTACAGTCCCCCTCTTGAGAGGCCCATCCCAAGCGCCAGAAGAACCTCCCGCACGGCACCCATCGCCGGCCGCCGGCAGCCGAGAGCGCAGAGGTGGATTGGGGAGGTACGTGCCACCCGCCGGACGGCCTGGCCATCTCGTCTGCCGCGCGAGCGGCACAGTGCCTCACACGAGGCCAACAGGTGTGCCACGGCCTACTTGTTGGCCGTGCCGCTGCCAAATCACGAATTGTCAGAGTTATCTTTTCGCTCTGCCTTATCACTGGCCGGCGCCGCCGCGCAGCGCCCCCCCCGGACGGCGAGGAGCGGCACACATCGCCCGGCGGGCTCACCGGCAAGCTCACCTGGAAACCACGACCTTCCTTCCCACGCCCAATTTGAAGCAGTTCTTTCCAAATGACTCCTCAAAGGCGGCGATCGCCTCCTTCCCCGTGCAGTGGCTCGCGCCGACTTCACGAACGCCCAGTGCCTTGAGTTCGGCGACAACGGCCCTCGCTTCCCTCGGCGGGAGCTGATTCAAATGAAACCCGCCCAGAACCATGGCCACATCCTTCTTGAAGTGTTCCTTGGCAAGCCGCGTCATGGCCACGATTCCCGGGTGGGCGCAGCCCGTGATCAAAACCAGGTCGTTGCCCCGGTCCAGGATCAGCCCCTGTTCCTTGATTTCCTCTCCCGTCTCCCCCGTCAGAAAGACGCCCTTGCAGAGCTCGACCGGTTCCTTCACCCGCACCACCTTCGCCCCGGTCGCCTCCACCTCCTCCACGAACTGGCCGGGAGACGACACCGGCACGTAGACCGATACCTCGTGGTTCTTCTCCAGAAACGCGGCCAATCCGCCCGTGTGATCATTGTGGTTGTGGGAAAGGACGACCAGCTTGGGGGCCAGCAGATCGAGCCCCATCTTCTCAAAGTTCTCCAGCAGTAGGTCCCCCTTGGTTCCCGTGTCGAACAGAATCGTCTTCTCGCCTCCTTCGATCACACAGCCGAATCCCCAATCGGTCTTCAGGCCGTCTGTGCAGGGATAATTGTCGTAGACGATGTGGAGCGTCAGCATCTTGGCCGGCTCGGCCGCGATAGCGGCCGTGGCACTCACGAGAACGGCACAGGCAAGCGACAGAAAGACACGACGGCTCATTGGTCGATCCTCCTCAAGGCACATTCCAACCACGTTTTGGTCATGACGACCCCGCGGGTGCATCCCAGGTAACAGTTTAGCATCCCTCTTCTGGTGTTCCAGCCGCCGTTGGCAATCGCGTACCACTCGGCGGAACCGGCCAACAGTACCACGTGACGGGCGTCATCGTTTCCACGGGAGATCCTGTTTCCTCCCGAAATTGACGAGGTTGCCAACTTGCTGTAGAAAGGAACACTAATTTTCATGTTTCCAGGCGATTCCGCGAGCGATTTCCTCGCCGGACAGGGTTGCGTGACGGGGACCGCGTCTTTTCGCGTCCTCGTGCCGAAGGCACATCCCTATGTCAGCCCAGGGTGGAGTCGGGCGAGTGCAGCGAGCCCGGCGCAACCCTGGGTCAGCAGGTTGCATCAAACCCGAATAGCCCCAAGGGGGCGGTCCTAACAGGGCCGATCGTCGCCATTTTCAATCCCAAGCGCAACGGTCGATCGATTGCATTGGCTAGGGTCACCCCTTCGCAGGTTTGGGGGATCGGGGCGGTGTTGGGGTCCTTTGCCTGGCCAATGATCTCCTCGAATGCCTCGATGTCACGCTCCTTGGCAAACAGATGCATCTTGCCCACGCCACGGTTCAGTACCTGGTACGCATATCCTCCGCTGGCAACTCGCAATCGTCGTGGCATGACCTGAGAGTACCATCCCCACCACGCCTGTCAAAGGTAAAGACTCCTTTATCCCGTTCGTCAAGACGTGGGAGTCGGCACATACACTGGCTTCTCAATTTCTTCGATTGTTAGTGTGTATGACCGTCCGCTGGCATGTTCGCCGGGAGCCGCGTCGATAAGTATTTCGTCCTCCGCCTTCGCGCCATGCAATCTGGCCATATACTGGCGGTTCGAGACCCAGTCACGGTTGCCAGGAGGTTCATTCTTTTTCGTGTGATCCAGTGCGGTGATCTCAATTACTATCACGGCTTTGCCTTTGGCATCGGTAACAGCTTCGTACCACGGTACCAACTCACTTTCCCATTCTCGACGGAAGTACGCCGTGTCGCCGTTGCTCGTGAGTCTGCGGCTTTAGGATTCCCAGGACTCCTTCATCCTGACTTTCACGTCCGATGCCGGAAGACCTTTATCGTCGACGACTGTCATGATCACCCGTTGCCTGGTCGTCCGTACCGGATCGCAGCCAGACAATAGAGCGATTGCTGCCGTCGTGACAATCAGACACCAGCGGGTGCCTGGTAGAAACGGCCGTCTTTGGCTGGCTGTCCGCGCAACGCCCGGTGCCCTCCACATGGTTCTCCACGCCTCCTTTGATCGAGCCGTCATCCACGTTCACCAATCAGGTGTTGTGTTTACTTCGTTGCCGACGCACGAATTCAGACACCGTACCGATTGTGGCTGCCTGAGTAGTCATGGTCTCCGCCCGTGCCACAGGTTCTTTAGTCCCCGCTGGCGCTACCACAGGAAGCCCTCCTCGGCCATCTACTCCGTGGGCCCGGCACACCGGTCACCCGTCGCCGCTGCTCCAGCGCCCGGCCCGGCCGACGCCCCTGCCACGGGCCCATTCTCCTCAATCCACTGCCCGCGG
>CAZLWV010000054.1:0-44090 GCA_964563135.1 uncultured Planctomycetaceae bacterium | reverse complement strand
TAGCCGATCCTCGCTGATAGTTTCCGCTCGCCCTAGCAGCCTTTGCATCCGCTCAACCAGTGCGCTACAATCATCGTGCGCGATTCGAAAAGAGGATTAAGATTAAGAGTAAGACTAAGAACCGTTCACGGCCGGAGGCCGTCAGCGGTTACCCGTCACGTAGCGCCCCGCACGGGCGCAGTACTCGCGATACGCCTCGCCGTAGCGCTCGCGGAGAAACCGCTCCTCGCGGCAGATCACTTCGTGCAACATCAGCACAATGATCGCGGCAAGCACCAGGAAGATCAACCGGCCCTGCAAGAAGAACGTGCCAACGGCCACCAGATCCAGGGCCACGTAAATCGGGTTCCGCGTCCACGCGAAGATCCCGGTCGTGACGAGGCAGCCTGGAGACTGGCGGTCAATTCCCAATCGCCAGGAGTTGCCAAACGCCCACAGGGCCAAGCCGTAGATCACCACTGCCGCAACGAGGAGCAGGGCACCGGCGGCCTTTGCCGCGGTGCCGTCGATCAATACCTTGCCAAGCGAGGGGACAACGAAAGAGCCCGGAAGGGGCCACGAATAGGCAATGATGTGGTAGAACAAGGCAAGCAGTGACGGGATCAGCAGCGCGTCACAAAGCATCTGGGGGATCGTCCGCCGCCAATCGACGACGATCACACGAATACCGCGTGCGCGAAGCATCACAAAGCGTGCCATTCCAAGGCAGAACAGGCACGCCAGGGCCGCAAGCTGAAACCAATCGAAGAAGCGGTCGAGTGTCATCGGCGAAATGCCTTGATAGGCGGACGGGTACCTGACGACACGTCCAGTGCCGGTGATTCTAGCACTCAAGGTTTGTGGGGGGCAACACTTCAGGTGGCCTAGGCCGCGTATTTGCCCCCCCCGATATCAGGGCAAGAAGTGCGCGATAGTGCCCCACTGGAGCAGCGTTCGTCATGGTGGAGTCTGACGGCTGCGACGGCGGGCTGACGACGGAGGCGGCTTCTGAAGGGAGCGTTGTCGACTGGTCACGTTCTTCGCAGCTTCCTCTACCCCTCCTCGACCCTCCTCCATCGCTCGCGGCGCTCGCTGGGGAGGGCGATTCTGCCGGTTGACACCTCCTTCGAGTGCCGGACGATCTCTGAAGCCCGGGCTCCAACGAAAACGGCCGGATCGTCTCACGGGAAGACGACCCGGCCGCTGTGCTTTTTAGACGGCCGCGTGCCGCGGGCTACTTCTTCGCAAACAGCGGGCCGCCGTAGATGGCGGCGGCGCCAAGCTGCTCTTCGATCCGCAATAGCTGGTTGTACTTGGCCATGCGGTCGGTCCGCGAGGCCGAGCCGGTCTTGATCTGCCCCGTGCCCAAGGCCACCGCCAGGTCGGCGATCGTGGCGTCTTCCGTCTCGCCGCTGCGGTGGCTGGTCACGCTGGTGTAGCCGTTGCGGCGAGCCAACTCGATCGACTCGATCGTCTCGGTGACCGACCCGATCTGGTTCACCTTGATGAGGATGCTGTTGGCGATCCCTTCGTCGATGCCGCGCTGGAGCCGCTTCGTGTTGGTCACGAACAGGTCGTCGCCCACGAGCTGGATCTTGCCGCCCAGCTTGTCGGTCATGATCTTCCAGCCTTCCCAGTCGTCCTCGTCGCAGCCGTCTTCGATGGAGACGATCGGGTACTTGTCGCACCACGAGGCGAGCACGTCGACCATGCCGGCCGAGCTGATCTTCTTGCCGTCCATGGTGTAGGTCTTCGACTCCTTGTCGTAGAGCTCGCTCGAAGCAACGTCCAGGGCGATGTAGACCTGCTTGCCCAGTTCGTAGCCGGCCTTGCCAACAGCCGCTTCGATCACCTCGAGGGCCTCGGCGTTGCTCTTCAGGTCGGGGGCAAAGCCGCCTTCGTCGCCCACGTTGGTGGCCAGCTTCTTGCCCTGCAGAACCTTCTTCAGGTTATGAAAGACCTCGCAGCCGCAGCGGATCGCGTCGCTGAAACAGGTGAACCCGAGCGGCATGATCATAAACTCCTGCACGTCCACGGCGTTGTCGGCGTGCTGGCCGCCGTTGATGATGTTCATCATCGGGGCCGGAATGATCCGCGCGCCGGCGCCGCCGAGGTAGCGGTAGAGGGGCAGCCCGCAGTAGTCGGCCGCGGCGTGGGCAGTCGCCAGCGACACCCCAAGGATGGCATTGGCGCCCAGGTTCTTTTTGTTCTCGCTCCCATCCAGCTCGATCATCCGGTAGTCGACCGCCACCTGATCCCGAGCATCCATTCCGCAAAGCTCGTCGGCCAGCTTGTCGTTCACATTCGCGACCGCCTGCAGAACCCCCTTGCCGAGGTATTTCTCCTTGTCCCCGTCGCGGAGCTCCCAGGCCTCGTGCACGCCCGTGCTGGCGCCGCTGGGGACAGCCGCTCGACCGAACGAACCGTCGGCAAGCTGGACGTCCACTTCCACCGTCGGGTTGCCCCGGCTATCGAGAATCTGCCGTGCGTGGATGTCAACAATGGTCGAACTCATGGTCATCTTCCTCAAAAACAGGGGGAAACAGGGCTGTCGGTCGGTCCCGCGTCGCCGCTCGGGACCTTCTCTCTCAGCAGAAGCAAAACGGGGGTATCCCGGGCGAGATGTCACACAGACTCACCCACACCCTCGGGGCATACCGGGAACCCTCCCGGCGATCGCAAGAACCGCTCATTTTGCCCGATCGGCGCCCCGTTGCCTAGCGGGGAGCAAAACGGGGGCCCACCGGCGGCACGGCCGGCGCCTGGACCTCAACCGCCAGAGCTGCCAAGGACCATCTTGCACCCTCTCCCCCCGCAGTCCACAATTGGCGTCTTCCAACATCCCTGTCGCTGCTGCAGAGAACCGACCATGATGATTCGCTTCACGATTGCCGCACTCCTGGCCGCTGTCCTCCCCCCCTTCCTCGGCCAGCCAGCCGCCGCGGCTGAACGCCAGAGCATGTTCAACGGCAAGGACCTCCAGGGTTGGACCGTTTTCCGCTGTCAGGCCACGGTCGAAGAGGGTGTGCTCCTCCTCAAGGAAGGCAACGGACTTGTCTACCTCGAGGGACCCTATCGCGACTTCACCTTCGAGTTCAAGTGGAAGGCCCGCAACGACCAGATGTGGGACTCGGGCGTCTACTTCCGCTGTGATGCTCCCCCGGAGTCGGGAAAACGGCCGTGGCCCGAACGCTACCAGGTCAACCTCCGCAAAGGAATGGAAGGAAACGTGAGCGACCTGCCCGGAGCCAAGAGCGAGGGGCTCGTCCGGCCCGGCCAGTGGAACGAGATGAAGCTCACCTGCGTCGGGCGCACCGCCCGACTCGAAATCAACGGCAAGCCGGCCTGGCAAACCGAAGGGCTCCAGCAGGCCGAGGGAATTATCGCCCTCCAGGCCGAGACTCCTGGCGGCGGCCAGTTCGAGTTCAAGGATATCTACCTGACAAAGCTGGACCGCAAGCCACCCACCCCGTAGGGCGGCGCCCGACGACTCATCCTCGCTGGATTCTCCCCCTTCCGTTGAAATTGGCAAACCGGGAGGACAGAATGGAGTTTTCCGGTTGCGCAGCCTGTTCCGTCCGGGCCAGAGAGTCCCGCGTTCCGCCCCAGCCTCCTTGAGGATCGCCATGGCACACGTTTTTGGCACCCTTCAGCGACTGACACTCGCCATTGCCGCTATCGGGATGATCTGTCCCACCGTGACCCGCGGTGGAGACCCGGCCGTCGAACCCGACGAAGACTTCGCCCTCCTTGGCGAGTTTCGCGGTCCGGTTTCCCGGGAGCCCAACCAGTACCAACCACTGGCCCTTCAGGTCCGCCCCATCGGCGGCGGCAATTTTGAAGCCATCCAGTACGAAGGAGGTCTGCCGGGCGACAAGGAATACAAGGGCAAACCGGCCGCCTTCATCGGTCGCCGCTCCGGCGACTTCCTCGTCCTCTCCGGCGGCCCATGGATCCTGGTGGTAGAAAGGGATCATTGCCTGATCCTCGATCGCACCGGCCAGAAGATCGGCCGCCTCGAGCGGGTGAAGCGGGTAAGTCCCACGATGGGCGCGCTGGCGCCCCAGGATGCCGTCGTGCTCTTCAACGGCACCGGCACAGAGCAGTTTATGGCAGGTAAAATGACCCCCGATGGGCTGCTCACGGAAGGAGCCGACTTCAAGCCCATGTTCCAGGACTTCAATCTCCACCTGGAGTTCTGTCTCCCCTACATGCCCGGCGCCCACGACCAGGCCCGCGCCAACAGCGGTGTCTACTTGCAGAGCCGCTACGAGGTTCAGGTGCTGGATTCGTTTGCCACCGATCCGGTCTTCAATGGCTGTGGCTCTCTCTACCGCTTCCGCAAGCCCGATCTGAATATGTGCTATCCGCCCATGGACTGGCAGACCTACGACATCGTCTTCACCGCCCCCCGCTGGGCTGCCGATGGCACCAAGATCCGCAACGCCCGTGTCACTGTCTGGCTCAATGGCGTCATAGTCCAGAACGATGTGGAACTCGCCGAGAAGACGGGCGCCGGCAAGGACGAAGAACCGCTCCTGCTTCCCACCCGGCTTCAGGACCATGGTAATCCGGTCCGCTATCGCAACATCTGGGTCATCGACCGCGGACTGTCGGGAAACCTCCAGTTCCCCGTCTACTCGCCCAAGCCGGAACCGAAACCCGAGCCCAAGCCCGAGCCGAAACCTGAGCCAAAACCCGAACCCAAGCCCGAAGCAAAGCCCGAGCCCAAACCCGAGGCAAAACCGCAGCCCGCGCCACAGCCCGCCGCCACCGCCGAGCCCAAGCCGGAACCAAAAGCCGAGCCCAAGCCCGAGCCGAAACCTGAACCAAAACCCGAACCCAAACCCGAAGCAAAGCCCGAACCCAAACCGGAGCCAACCCCGAAACCACAGCCCGAGGCAAAACCGCAGCCCGCGCCACAGCCCGCCGCCACCGCCGAGCCCAAGCCGGAACCAAAAGCCGAGCCCAAGCCCGAGCCCAAACCGGAGCCAACCCCGAAACCACAGCCCGAAGTGAAACCGCAGCCCGCGCCACAGCCCGCCGCCACCGCCGAGCCCAAGCCGGAGCCGCAGCCCGCGCCGAAACCGCAGAATCCTTAGGGCAAATAGCCGTCGAGGCAGCCCAGTCCATCCAAACGCCGCCATTTTCCGGGAAACCCCATGCCCTGGGCGGTGATCTGGGCTGGCGGTGGGTTGGCGTTCTCCAAATTTCTGCCTTGACAGCAACGCCAAAATTGCGAAAATCCGGCCCGCCACAATGTGAGGGGTGTCAGGATGACACCCAGAACCGGCAGCGGCTGGCAGAAAGCCGCCCCTGAACACCCGGCACTGAATCGAACACGCAGATTCTGCACCTGTTGTCCACGGCATGGAGGCCACGCGTCATGCAGGTTCGTCCCAGCGAGGGGCATCTCGTCCGTCTGCATGAGGTGCTGCCCGAAGCCAGCGCTTTCGGCGCCGCCGGCATCACGTTCGACGCCGTCGAACGCGACTCCCGCCGTGTCCAGCCAGGCGATCTCTTCGTGGCAATCCGCGGCCCCCATCAGGATGGTCTGGGCTTTCTCGATGAGGCCGTCCATCGCGGATGTGCGGCCGTCGTTGCCGACCGTCACGTCGATGTTCCCCAGGGCGTGCCCCTGGTCGTCGTGCCCGATGCCCGCGAGGCCTATGGCCAGGTCTGCCACGCGCTGGCCGGCCATCCGAGCCGCAGCCTCAAGGTCGTGGGCATCACCGGCACCAACGGAAAGACAACCACCTCCTGCCTGATCGCCAGCGTGCTCAACACGGCCGGCTATCCCACCGGTCTGATTGGCACCCTGGGCGTCTTCGACGGCGAAGAGTACGGCCCCTCGAGCCTGACCACGCCCCCCGCCGACGAACTGGCCTGCTGGCTCGCCCGCATGGTCGCCAACGGCTGCTCCCATGCCGTCATGGAAGTCTCCAGCCATGCCCTCGACCAGCGGCGCACTGCCGGCATGGAACTCGATGCCGCTTGCGTCACCAATATTCGCCGCGACCACCTCGACTACCATCCGACGCTGGCCGACTACCGCCAGGCCAAGTCGCAGATCTTCCAGCACCTGACCGGCGAGGGGTTTGCCGTCCTCAACGTCGACGATCCGGTAACAGCCACCCTGCTTCCCCAACTCGCCGGGCCGGTGCTCACCGTCGGCATGCAGTCAAGCGCAGAACTGACGGCCGTCGAGGTCGAACGCTTTACCAGCGAACATACCTTCCTGCTCACCGCGGGAAGCGAGACGATTCCGGTCCGTACCAGGATGATCGGAACACACCATGTCTACAACTGCCTCGTTGCGGCGGCCGTCGGCCTGGCCTACGGAATCGACCTGCCAACTATCGTCCGCGGCCTGGAGAACCTCGAACATGTTCCCGGCCGGCTCGAGCGGATCGAGTGCGGCCAGCCCTTCAGTGTTTTCGTCGATTTCGCCCACACCCCGGACGCCCTCGCGAGCTCGCTGAGCACCCTCCGCGAAGTGGTCCCGGGACGCATCTTCTGTGTCTTCGGTGCCGGCGGAAACCGCGACCAGGAAAAACGCCCGCTCATGGGGCGCGCCGTCGAAGAAGCGGCCGATGTGGCCATCGTCACCAGCGACAACCCCAGAAACGAACCGGCCGAGCAGATCGTCCGCGAAATCCTCGACGGCTTCCATCAGCCGTGCGAGGCACGGGTCATGCTCGACCGCGCCCAGGCCATCGGCTGGGCTCTCGGCCAGGCACGGCCAGGCGATTGCGTCCTCATCGCCGGCAAGGGGCACGAAACCCACCAGATCATCGCAGACCGGCGGATCCCCTTCGACGATCGTGACGTGGCCAAGACATGGCTCTTCGAACACCAGCCCTATGCCCCGGCCAACGTCCAGTAGCTCCGGAACCTGACACCCCTGAACCGGCACACAATCCTACGCTCTCCCGCGTTTCCCAACCCATGCCAACCCTCAGCGATCTCCAGAACGTGATTGGCGCTGTCCGCGTCGCCCCCTGCGGCCGGACCGGCGACGGCGCCTCGCAACTTGGCCGGGTGGTGACCGATAGCCGCCAGGTCAGTCCGGGCGATATCTTCTGGGGCCTGAAAGGAACACACTGCGACGGCTCAGACTTCTCCGACGAGGCCTTCGCCGAGGGGGCTGCTGGAGTCGTGGTCGGCAAGCCCGTACGGGCCCCCGAAGGCTGCTGGGCCCTCGTGGTCGACGATACCCTCCGCGCCCTCCACGCCTGGGCCGCCTGGTATCGCGAGCGGTTCAACGGCGCCGTCGTGGCGGTGACCGGCAGTGTCGGCAAAACGACCACGCGGCAGATGATCCACACCGTGCTCGGCAGCAAGTTCCGCGGAACCTGTAGCCCGCGCAACTACAACAACCACATCGGCCTCCCCCTGAGCATGCTCCAGATGGAGCCCGATCACGATTTTGCTGTGCTTGAACTGGGCGCCAGTGGTCCGGGCGAGATCGCCCGGCTCGCCGCCCTCTCGCGCCCGACCGTCGGAGTGATCACCCACGTGGGCGACGCCCACCTCGGAGGCTTCGGCAGCCGCCAGGGTGTCGCCGACGCCAAGGCCGAGCTCCTCGACGCCCTCCCATCCGAGGGCTGCGCCATCCTCGGCGAAGATCCGTGGCTCCAGCGGCTTCGCAACCGATCGGCTGCGCCCACCCTCATGGTCGGCCGCGGAACCGATTGCGACCTGATTGCCAAAGAAGTGGTCTTGGGCCAGGGAACACTTTCGTATATTGTCCGTGATGTTTCGTTCACCGTGCCCGTCTGGGGACGCCACCACCTGACCGCCGCCCTCGCGGCGACCGCCGTGGGACTCCACCTCGGTTGCACTCTGGAAGAAACGGCCGAAGCGTTGCGGTCCTTCCGTGCCGTCCCCATGCGGTGCGAGGTGACCCAGGTCCGCGCGGCAACGATCATCAACGATACCTACAACGCCAACCCCAGCTCGATGCTGGCCGCCCTCGACCTGCTTCGCGATTTCGACACGCGGGGCCGGCGGATCGTCGTGCTCGGCGACATGCAGGAACTCGGCGACGAAGCAGCCACCATGCACCGGCAACTGGGCGATCAGGCGGTCAGCCGTTGTGGCGCCGATCTGCTCATCGCCTGTGGTGAATATGCCCCCTACGTGGTGGCCGGAGCCCGTGCGGCCGGCCTCAACGCCAGCCGCTCCTTCGTCTGCCGAAAACCGGAAGAAACACTGACCTACCTGGGACAGGCGATCCTCCCGGGCGATGCGGTCCTCATCAAGGGCTCGCGGGCGCTGGAAATGGAACGCATCGTCCACGCACTGCAAACCTGTCCGCAGCGAAGAACGGCATAAAAAGCCCAAGGCTTTAGACCCACAGGGACTTGAATATCAATCACTGCTGCAGGAGGGGTTGGAAACCTCTCCGGATAAGACATCCTCCTGCCCGGCAAGAAAGAAGAAACAGAAACCAGAACACCTGGAACCACTTTTGAGCTCCATCGACCGTGTCGGATTTGCGGGAATTCGACACGACCCTCCCTCCTGGGGTAGGAGCATTACCTTGTCGCAGCTTGCGGTTTCTGGGTCAACCGCCGCGGCAAGTGCTTCTCGATGGAGCTTGGGACTGAGCACCGGGCGGCGTTTCGACGCCGACCCGGTCGCTCAGGGAAACACCAGCAAACCGGGGGCCGCCGGCGCAAGCGTCGAGCGGCCCGGTTTGTTTCTGGTGACTTGTGCTTTGTTTCGGATTTCGAGTTTCGGATTCATCCCCGATGCTGCTCTACTGGCTGGAAACTTCGTCGCTCTTCGTACCCCGTCCCGATTGGATCGCGTCGGTCGAGAAGATCACTTTCCGCGGCTCTCTGGCCGCCATGGTAAGTTTCGCCCTGGCAATCCTCCTCGGGCCGCAAATCATCCGCTGGCTCGGCCGGCACTTTCGCGAGCCCAACATCAGCGACTCGGCGGAGATCGAGCGGCTCCACCGCCAAAAACACGCTACGCCCACGATGGGTGGACTGTTCATCGTGGCGGGATTGGTTGCGGGGCTGGTCGTCTTCGGCAACCTCTCCAATCGCTACGTCCAGGCGGCCCTCGTCGCCACCGCAGGACTCACGCTGATCGGCGCAGCCGACGATCTTGCCAAACTCCGCGGTATCGGACGGGGGCTCTCGCCCCGAGCCAAACTGCTCGGCCAGACGGCCGTCGCCACCATCGTCGCGCTCCTCGTCTGGCACCATCAGGCCTCGTCGGGTCAGCTCTTTCCCATACGCTTGCCGCTGCTCGGCAGTTCGCCCGACCTCGGTTTGTGGTTCATTCCGCTGGCCGTCGTGGTTATCGTCAGCTCGTCCAACGCGGTGAACCTCACCGACGGGCTCGACGGACTGGCCGGCGGATGCCTGATCTTCGCCACCGGCGCGATGGCGATCGTCGCCTACGCGGCGGGCCACGCCGAACTGGCCCGGTACCTGAACATCCCTCGCGTTTCCGGCGCCGATGAAATGCTCGTCCTCTGCGGCGGCATGATCGGCGGACTCCTCGGCTTCCTCTGGTTCAACTGCCACCCGGCCCAGGTCTTCATGGGCGATACCGGCTCGCTGCCCCTCGGAGGCCTCCTCGGACTCCTGGCCGTCGTCTCGCGGCAGGAGATCCTCCTGGTCATCATCGGCGGCGTGTTCGTTGTCGAGGCCCTCAGCGTCATCCTGCAGGTCGGCTCCTACAAATGGCGCCGCCGCCGTATCTTTCTCTGCGCACCCCTTCATCATCATTTCCAGCTCCGCGGTTGGCCCGAGTCCCGCGTCGTCGTGCGATTCTGGATTGCGTCGGCCTTCTGCGCCATCCTCGGCCTGGCCGCCTTGAAGCTCAGTGTCACCGCCCCCACCCGCCACGGCCTTCCCCATCGAGCCACCGCCGAGAACTCGAACCCTTAGCGTCCGGTCTGCCATGTCCTCATGCGCCGGCCTGCTTGCAGGCAGTGCATGGATCCGAAAAGCTCTGCTTGCGTGCCAGCTTGCCTGCAAACAGCCCTTCACGATACAACTGCAAACCTCTGCACACTCTGCGATCTGCTGACACACCTGTTCCTTGAACACACTGCCTGCTGGCAGGCAGCCGTACATGATCGAATCCCCGCAACGTCAAGAGCCCCCCTCATGACGCCGGCAATCAGCTACCCACCTCACTGGCCAGCCGTCATCTTTGCCGGCGGCGGTACGGCCGGGCACCTCTTCCCGGGACTGGCAGTGGCACACCAGCTCTCCTCCCTGGTGCCGAAGCTCCGGATCGTCTTTGCCGGCGGCGGCCGCCAACAGGAACAGGATCTGATTCGGCAGGCCGGCTTCGATTACCTCACCCTTCCCTGCGGGGCCCTGCCGCGGCGGCTTCGAGATGTGATCCCGTTTCTCGCCGCCAACTGGTCCGGTTACCGGGCCGCCGGGCGATTCCTCGCCCGAAATCCCGTCCGTCTGGTGGTCGGCCTGGGGGGGTACGCCAGTGTGCCCATGGCTCGGGCCGCCCTGCGCCGCCGCATCCCGCTGGTGCTCCTGGAGCAGAACGCCGTTCCCGGCCGGGCCACCCGTTGGCTCGCCCCCAGAGCCGACATGCTCTGCTCGGCCTTCGCCGAAGTAAAACACTATCTACCCCGCCGCTGCCACTGGCGGGTGACCGGCAACCCCGTCCGCCAATCCTTTCTGGCCTCCTCCCCGCGTTCGGCCCGCTCCGGGGGTGCCGAACGGGCTTTTCACGGTGCCCATCGTCACGCGGGACTTCGCGCCCCCTGGCCACCGCTGCCCAGCGGGCCGGTACCAGCCACCGAAACAATCGAACCTCCCCCCATTCAACGCCCCAAACAGCTCGTCGTTCTCGGCGGCAGCCGCGGCGCCAGCTGGCTCAACACCAACGTGCCCCTGGCCCTGGCCGAAATCAAGAAACACCTGGAAGGATGGCGGGTCGTCCACCAGACCGGAACCGAGGACCAGCCGTCGACCACGGCTCTCTATCGCCACCTGGAGATCGAGGCCGTTGTGCTTCCCTTCATTGCCGATGTGGCCAAGACCCTCGCCGCGAGCGATACGGCTGTCTGCCGCGCCGGTGGAACAACCCTGGCGGAACTGGCGGTCAGCGGCGTGCCGGCCGTCCTCGTCCCCTATCCCCACGCCGCCGACGATCACCAGCGAAAGAACGCCGAGGTCTACGTCGAGGCGGGCGCCTGCTTCCTGCTCGACCAGCGCGAGGTCGGCGCCCGCCCCGAACACTCCCTGGCCGCCAGGATCCTCCCCCTGGTCGGCAACCACCGAACACGCCTCACGATGGCCCGGCGGATGCTCGCCATGGCCCACCCCGACGCCGCCTCCGACATTGCCACGATGATCCAGAGAATGCTCCCTGCCGAAACCACTCTCCCGGCCTCTCAACACACCTCCGCCATCTGAGCTGTGGGGAATGGCCCCGCACGCGCAGCGTGTGGTCCTGCCTTGCCCGGATGGGGTCGAGTGGCGAGCAGCGCCCGGCGAGCCCCGGGAGCGACGGCAGCGTCCAAGCCGAGCTGATGGAACACGATCCCCGGCTTCACAACCTCCTGGAAGAGATCTGTGGGCCCGCCTGGTAGGGCATCTACCCTGAGTCTGGCCCAGGCGATTGACTCGCCTGTCCCTCCGCAGGCTGCGGCGGCTTGCCCTTCTCCATGGCCGGGTTGACCCGTAGCGGCGTGCGATAGACGTAGATCGAGGTGGACCGGTCCCGCTCGGCGTCGTGAAGCTCGACCAGTTTGTCCGGCTCGACGCCGTCGATCCAGGTTATTCATCGTCGCTCTCCCCAAAACAGGTCCTGCGCCGCCGCAAAGGACCTGGAGTCGCGGCAAACACCACACTCCAGGTCCCATGCGGCGGCGCAAGGCTCCGATCAGATTGACATCACCGCCTGGTTGGTCTTTTCGTTCGGCCACTCCTCTTTGCGGCCAATCACAAACGCCTCAAACACACTCGTCAAGGCCCGGCCGCAGGCATTTTTCGCCCGACCCGCAACCCCTCTCGAGCCCGCCAGGTTCCCGCACTCCGACTGACCCTGATTGCCGAATCGTTTGGACCATTTCCCTCACTTTCCGCCAAGAAATTCCCGCCCTCGGCCAGGCAGTCTCCCGCTCCATCCCCCGCTCTCCCTTTTTCTCCAAGTACCCATCCCGTCGCGAGTTAGCGGCGGGCACTCTGCTTGTCGACAGGTTTTCCACGCGCGAAGGCCCAGGGGCGCCGAACGAGGGGATGACGCCATAAGTTTTGTTTACGCAAAGAGATACGGTCCTCTTCCTGACCATCGATTGCCCCTCCACAGCGATCGTTCCACCTGGCGTTGGCACCGTGCTAGAATCCGTTTCCGCGCAGAATCGCCCGGGGGGCCGACCGTGCGCCGCCGATTCCTCCTCGTCTCGGATCGGGTGCACGGGCAGCGGACAGGTACGGATCCGGTTCCCCCGGACGCGAAGGAAACCAGGCACGACGCCCCGCGCCGGCCGGTCTGCAAACGAAGTCACTGAGGACAAGAAGGATAGACCACCGTGGACGAACAATTCCCAGCAGGCGATCCGACCGACGCCTTCGAAGAAGAATCCTGCCAGAACGAGGCTTTCGACAGTGAAACGTTCGGCGGCGACGATCAGCAGTACGACGACGAGCCCGAGGTCGACGAAGAGGTCGTCGAGCAGGCCTCGGCCGAATATCTCGGACGCTGGAACCGGCTCATCAGCACCACCAACTGGGAAAAGGGGCGCATCATTTCCGCCTGGCGCCAGGCCCTGATCGACTCCGGATTGCCCCAGCAGGCCTATTCCGACGAAGCCTGGGCCCGCCGTGTCGGCAACGTGAGCGGCCAGCATGTGGGACGTCTCCGCCGTGTCTACGACCGTTTTGGCGACAACTACCACGAGTATTCCGGCCTCTACTGGAGCCATTTTCAGGCCGTGCTCGACTGGGACGACGCCGAAATGTGGCTCGAGGGCGCTGTCCAGAACAACTGGTCCGTGGCCCAGATGCGCGACCAACGCTGGGAGGCCGTCGGGGCCCCGGAAGACAGGAAGCCCCGCCCGGAGGACGTCATCGTCGGCGAGTTCGACGAGGACTCCCAGTCCTATGAAGACGACGCCCCGTCCACGATCGATGAATCCGTCGAAGTTGTTCACGATCCCGACACGGAAGAAGAAGAGTCGCAGGCCGATGAGTTCGGCGAGTCTGTCGACGGCCTTCCCTTCGAGACCGACACCGATCTCCAGTCGGCCAGCTCGTCCAGCTCGCCCGTCCGCCCCTTCGAGAATCTCCCCAGGCTTCCCGACGACATCCAGGAGGCAGTCGAGTGCTTCAAGTTGGCGATCCTCGCCCACAAGATGACCGGCTGGGAAGACGTCTCCTGCGATGACGTCCTCGCCGCCCTCAACGCCCTCAAGCAACTCGCCCTCGCCCCCAGCGAGTCGTGATCGCACAGGCGGGCGCAGCGGTTTCGTCTCTTCCTGTCCTTGCCGGCGCTTCGGCTTGGTGCGAAGAAGAAGCCGACGCGGTGGAAAGGCTTCTTTCCCCGCTGGCGATTTAGGCAGGAGAACTGCAAAGTAGCAGCCCACTCTCCGAGCGCCGTCCGCAGAAGTGCCAGAAACCCCTGTTTCCCGCACGCGGCGTCTCGGAGAGTGCCTGTTCTTCTTCTTGCCACATCAGGGCTTCGCAGTTCTCCTGGCGATCTACGCTGGTGTGTGGACTGGACAATTGGGGGGAGATATCATTAGCACTGCAGATCGGCCGGCCAGTGGCAAGCAGAAAGTCCGGCCGCAACGAGTTACCGGACACTCTCAACTCGATGAAAGGACGTTCGCCATGCGCAGAATCGTCTTGTCACTGCTTGTTGGCCTGGCGGGGATTGGTCCGGTGCGGGGCCAGGAGCCGGTGGTCTGGGTGGCTTCTCCCTGGGAGCACGTGTTGCGGACCACTGAGCCGGGCAAGGCGAGATCGGCAGAAATTGTGGCAGCGCGCAACGAGTACGAACCGCTGCGGGTCATCATCCGCGCCGGCGGAGAGACGCTGGCCAACGTGCAAGTGGAGGCCAGCAAGCTGGTTGGTGCGGCCGCTGAGATCGAGGCGGGCAGCGTGGCCCTGTTTCGCGAGCACTACATGGATGTGTTCAAGCCCAGCCCCCGTTCGAAGGCACCGGCCGGCTGGTACCCGGACGCACTGGTCCCGATCGGCGGCGGCAAGCCGGCGGTGCTGAGCGTTGAGCCGGGGATGAACCAGGGGATCTGGGTGGACGTCTACATCCCGCGCGGCACGGCACCGGGCGACTACTCGGGCACGATCACGGTGACAGCGGACAGCGCGAAGCTCGCTTCGGTGCCGGTGAAGGTTCATGTGCAGCCTTTCACGCTGCCGGACACGATCGCCATGCGCAGCAATTTCGGGAGCCTGGGAGGGGGGCTCGCCCGTCATCTGGGGATGGATGCCGGCTCGGAGGAATTTGCCGCCGTTGAGGACCAGTACATCGACATGCTCCTGGCCCACCGGGCAATTCCCTCGTCGCTGGGAAACATCTGGCCCAAGTGGACGCCGGAAGGGGGCATCGACGACAACGCCAGCGGCCAGCGGTTGCGGGTGATGGTGGAAGAGCGCCACGTAAACTCGCTGTGCGTGCCTTTCCTGTATCGCGACGAGCCGGAAAAATGCCGGGCCTACCTGCGCGACATGGGGGCCTACCTCAAGGAAAAGGGCTGGCTCGACCTGGCCTACATCTACATGGAAGATGAGCCCAACGATGCCCAACAGTACCAGACCGTTCGCAAACAGGGGGAGATGATCCGCCAGTCGGGGATCAAGCGTCTCTGCACCGAGCAAACGGTGACCTCGAAGCCCGAGTGGGGCACACTCTACGGAGCCGTGGACATTTGGTGCCCCCTGTGGTGCCTGTACGACGAGGCCACGGCACGCCAGCGGCAGGAGTTGGGGGAAGAGATCTGGACGTATACGGCGCTGTGCCAGGGCAAGGGAACCGCCCCCTTCTGGCAGATCGACTTCGCGCCCGTGCAGTTCCGCGCCCCCTTCTGGGGCAACTGGCACTATGGGGCAAAAGGTTTCCTCTACTGGTCCAGCATCTACTGGGGTAAGGACCAGGATCCGTGGACCCGGCCGCATTTCCGCGACCAGTACTGGGGCGAGGGGATGCTGCTCTATCCCGGCAAGAACGTGGGCCTCGCCGGGCCGGCTCCCTCGATCCGGCTCAAGCTGATCCGCGAGGCCCTGGAAGACTATGAGTACATGACCCTTGCCGCCGGCCAGGGCCGCAAGTCGCAGGTGGACCAGATCGTCGACAGTCTTGCACGCTCGTTCAACGACTGGAGCCAGAGTCCGGAGGCCTACATGGAGGCCCGCGCCAAGCTGGCAGCCCTGATTGCGGCCGAACCGGCTCCGGCAGCGCGCAATTGATCAGCGTTGCTCTCGTCCTGGCAGATGACAACTTTCAAGGAGTTGACCTCATGAAGCGAATCATGTCCTTCATCGCCCTGCTTCTCGTCCTGCAGCAGAGCTACGCCGATGAACCCAAACAACAGATCGACGTGCCCTACGGCAGTCATCCACGGCAGGTTCTGGACCTCTACCAGGCGAAGTCCGACAAGCCCACGCCAGTCGTGTTCTACATCCACGGCGGGGGCTGGCAGGGGGGTGACAAGAAGACCAATCCGGCCGCCTTTCTGGAGAAGGGTATCTCGGTGGTTGCCATCAACTACCGCTATGTCCGCAACGGCGTGGAAGCGAAGATTGAGCCTCCGGTGAAAGCACCGCTGGAAGACGCCGCCCGAGCCCTCCAGTTCGTTCGTTCCAAGGCGGCCCAGTGGAACCTCGACAAGACACGGATCGGCGCCACGGGAGGTTCTGCCGGCGCTTGCACTTCGCTGTGGCTGGCCTTTCACGATGATATGGCCGACCCCAAGAGCGACGACCCCGTTGCACGCGAATCGACCCGTCTTTACTGCGCAGCGGTCAACGGAGCCCAAGTCTCGCTCGATCCGAAGCAGCTGCGCGAGTGGATGCCGAACTACGGCTACGGCGCCCACGCCTTTGGCCTGCCGAACTTCCAGAGCCTGATCGACCGTCGCGAGAGTGTCTTGAAATGGATCCAGGAGTACTCGCCGATCGAGCACGTCTCCCCGGACGATCCACCGATCGCGCTCTTCTACGGCGGCGAAAAGCCCGTCGTCGGCTCTTCGCCCAAGGATCCAACACACTCGGGGATCATGGGGCTCAAGCTCGAAGAGCGTCTCAAGGCCGTCAACGTCGACGTGGTGCTCGTCTGCCCGGAGCGGCCGCATCCGGACTACAAGAACTCCACGGAGTATCTGATCGATCGCTTGACCCGGTGAACCGAAGCCAGGCAGAGCCGCTGCCGGCAGAGTTCGCAGTAGCCGTCCCTGAAATGGTCCATTCCGGAGCCCTTTGCCATGAGAACCGCACTCCTCTTCCTGTTGCTGTCGTCGGTCGCGGAGGCCCAGAACCTCGAGGCCGACATTCCTTACGCGGATCCTGCCGATCGGCTGCAGGTACTCGATATCTACGCGCCGAATGGGGCGAAGAACCTGCCGGTCGTGTTCTGGATTCATGGCGGTGGGTGGCAAGGAGGCGACAAGACCGACGTGCAGATCAAGCCGCGAGTGTTTGCCGAACACGGCTTCGTGTTTGTCTCCACCAACTACCGCCTGCTGCCCCAGGTGGAAATGAACGTCCTCATCCAGGATGTGGCCAAGGCTCTCGGCTGGGTGCACAGGAATATTGCCGGGCATGGAGGGGACCCGGCACGAATATTCGTCATGGGGCATTCCGCCGGCGCCCAGCTTGCTGCCCTGATCTCCATCGACGACCGCTATCTGAAAGCAGAAGGCGTGCCGTTTGCATCGCTCCAGGGATGCGTGCCGGTCGACGGCGATACCTACGACGTGCCGGCGATGATCATGACGGCGGAGGTCAGGCAGATGGTCCACGGCCTGCCGCTGCCGGTGCCGGGCCACCGCGGCAAGTTCGGCAATGACCCCAAGAAGCACGTGGAGTTCTCGGCCGTCACGCATGTCGCCAAGGGGAAGGGAATTCCGCCGTTCCTCCTCCTCCACGTTGCCGGGCACCCCGACACGACCGCCCAGGCAAAACGACTCGCCGCCGTGCTCCAGCAGGCGGAGGTTCCCGTCACGGTGTTCGGCGCCAAGGAGACGACCCACGTCAAGCTCAACGTCGACCTCGGCCTGACGGACGACCCGGCTACCCAGGAACTGTTCAAGTTCCTGGGGCCGCTGGTTCAGAAACAGGGCTGAATCCGGCCAGTGACCTGGTGTTCTGTCACAGCTTGATCTTGGGGGCAATGGCGTAGAATCATGCGACGATCGCCGAGTTGTTCCGCAGTCTCGATCCCAATTCCTGGCTGAGACAGGGCACCAGGCAATCTTCCCGAAGCGATCCCGAGCACGGACTTCTGAGGCCGCGCGACCTGCCGGCGGCACGCGCAGGACAGGCCTCCCCCTGCCACCAGTGGCGGCGGGAGGTGGACTTCGATCCGTCCGGCAGCCTATCATGAAGGCTTTCTCGGATCGGGCGGCCGGTTGCGCCAGATCGTTCGCTGCGCAACGGCGCCTTTCCGCCAAACCTGCTGAGCGAGAACCAGCCATGCAAAACCAGAAGACAAGCCTTTCCCGCCGGACGTTCCTGGGTGCCACCGCGGCCCTGGCCGCATCGTCGGTGATGCCGCGCGTCGTCTGCGGCAACGACAAGCCCAACTCCAGCTTCGGCGGCGTCCAGATCGGAGTCATCACCTACAGCTACCGGTCCATGCCCGGCAGCGCCGAGGACCTTCTCAAGTACATCCTCGAGTGCGGCATCAGTTCGGTCGAACTCATGGGGGATCCGGCCGAGCAGTTTGCCGGGGCGCCCGCCGCAAAGAAAGGCGACAACAAGACCCTGGCCGACTGGCGGCTCTCGGCCCCCATGGATCGTTTCCAGGCCCTGCGGAAGATGTACAACGATGCGGGCGTCAACATCCACATCGTCAAGTTCGGCGACATCGGCAACGAGGGCATGTCCGATGCACAGATCGAGTACTACTTCCAGGTTGCCAAGGCCCTCGGTGCGAAGGGGATTACCCGCGAACTCTCGGAAGACGCCGCTAGGCGTCTCGGCCCGATTGCCGACAAGCACCAGATCATGATCGGCTTCCATAACCACACCCAGATGAAGCCGACCACCTACGACGGCGACATTCTCTCCCACGGCAAATATCTGGGCATCAATTTCGACATCGGCCACTACCTGGCCGGCACCAACGAGCCGCCGCTCCACATCGTCGAGAAGTTCCGCGACCGGATCCTCAGCCTCCACCTGAAGGACCGCAAACGCGATAACGGTCCCAACATGCCCTTCGGCGAGGGCGAAACTCCCATTGGCCAAGTCCTCCAGTACATGAAGAGGAACAGGCTCACGTTCCCGGCCGACATCGAACTGGAGTACCCCGTGCCCGAGGGCTCCGACGCCGTCAAGGAAGTAGCCAAGTGCGTCCAGTTCTGCAAACAGGCCCTGGCGTAGGATCGGATTCGTCAAAACGTAGCCGAAGTCGCCAGACTTTGGAGATCCACAGAGCCAGGACAGCCCTGGCTGCCGATCCGGGACGGCCTACAGACGACGTTTCAAGGACATTGAATCGTGAGACGGGACGAACCGGATCCTGTGTGCACCAGAATTGGAGCGGCACTGGTCTTCCTGCTCGCCATCCCCGTCGGGTTGTTTGCCCGTTCGTACCGTGCGGGCGCCGACCCCGCCACACTGTCCGGAATGCTGGCAACCTACGCCGGAGACACGCTGTGGCCGATCATGTTCTTCTTCATCGGCCGATTCGTCTCTCCGGCGGCCAGCCGGCAGGCGCTTGGAACATTGACATTACTACTGACGTTATCGCTTGAGTTCGGCCAGTTGTGGCAGCCGGCAACCCTCCAGTGGTTGCGGGAGCAACCGGTCGTCGGATTCATCCTCGGCAATTCGTTCGTCTGGAGCGATGTCGCATGTCTCCTGGTCGGCACTGCCATCGCCCTGCTCATCGACACGATGCTGTCGTTGTTTCTCAAGAAGGCGTGAGCCATGGACCAGAATCCATATCAACCCCTTGCTTCTTCTGCTGCTGTAACAGCGCACATTGTGGAGCCAACCCGGCGCAGTGAAGTGCCGCAAACACAGCCAGTCAGCCTCCAAGGCACAGCCGGACCTGTTGAAGTCCGAGTAAGAGCGCGCCCCTCTCAACGCCTTGGCCCTCACTCCGCCGGCCGGTCGATCTGGAGCTCCGAGATCCGCTTGTAGAGCGTCGTGCGGCTGATCTGCAGCCGCCGGGCCGCACGGGCTATGTTCCAGCCGGCCTGATGGAGTTCGTAGCGGATCGTGCGCTCGTCCGGCACGCCGCGCTGCGTGATCGCTCGGGCGTTCTCTTCTGGCAATGCGGCTGCGGTTGCCGCCGCCGTCGGGCCTCGCAGCTCGGGCGGAAGATGCTCCGGCCTGATCAGCCCGGCCCGCACTTTGACGAAGGCGTATTCGATCGCGTTCTCCAGCTCCCGCACGTTGCCCGGCCAGGGATGGTCGAGCAGCAAGGCGGTCGCTTCCGGAGCCAGCCCGTCGACACCCCGTCCGGTCTCTTCACGAAACCGCTCGACAAAATGCTGGGCCAGCAACGGCAGATCATCCCGTCGGGCTCGGAGAGGCGGCAGATGGATCGGCACCACGCGGAGCCGATAGTAGAGGTCGCGGCGGAAACTCCCTTCCGCAACCATTTCCGCCAGGGGGCGATTGGTGGCGGCAATCACGCGGATATCCACCGGCACGGGCTCCTCGCTTCCTACCCGCTCGACGATCCGCTGCTGAAGCACGCGAAGAAGCTTGATCTGAATGGCCGGCGCCACGTCGCCGATTTCGTCCAGAAAGATCGTGCCGCCGGCCGCCGCCTCGAACCGGCCCCGCTTGTCGCGCATGGCGCCGGTGAAGGCCCCCTCGACGTGTCCGAACAGTTCGCTCTCCAGAACTCCTTCGGCCAGCGCGGAACAGTTGACCGCCACGTAGGGGCCCGCCGACCGCGGCCCAAGATGGTGGATCGCCCGGGCTACGAGTTCCTTGCCCGTGCCGCTTTCCCCTTCGATCAGCACAGTCGCGTCCGAGTCGGCCACCTCCGTGACCAGTGCGAAAACCTCCTGCATCGGCTTGCTCTTGCCCACCAGATTGTGAAGCCGGTAACGGCGCTGGAGGTTCTCGCGGAGCGCAACCAGTTCGGTCACGTCCCGGAACAGGAGCACGCTGCTCCGCCGACGGCCTTCGCGCGGCGGAAGCGCCGTGGTCTGGAACTGGAGGACCTTGCGCCGGCCCGAACTGGTCTGGACCGGTACCTGAACGTCGCCAATAGGGATCCCGCGGCGAATCGACTCCCGGATCCCCTCCGCCGAGTGGCAGAGCTGACGGCCAAGGAGGTCGCAACATTTCGTCTCCAGGGCCGCGGGCTTCTCGATCTCCAGGATCTCGCAGGCGGCCTGGTTGATGCCGATAACCACGCCGGCCTCATCCAGCGTCACGATCCCCTCGACCAGCCCGTCGAGAATGGCCTCGAGGTCTTCCTTGGTCACGCTGCTTGCTGACTGGGGTAGTTGGTCGGACACCGTCTCCTCCGTACTCCTGGCTGGTCCGATTCGACCCGCAATGACCCTTCCAGACGCAGATCGAACCAGCCGACGATGACTTCGATGCGCCAGGCCGGCAGATGGTTACATCCCTATTCTCCTATCACGGTCACCACAATCGTTCGCCGGCGGGGTTTGATGTCGCATTCCAGATGGAAGATCTGCTGCCACGTACCGAGGGCCAGGCTGCCCTCCGTAACAGGCACCGACAGGGAAGGACCGAGAAGCGTGGCCTGGAGGTGCGAGTGCCCGTTGCCGTCGTGCCAGGCCTGCTCGTGGCCGTAACTGCGACTGGGCGGGATGAGCTTGTCCAGTATCTCCGGTACGTCGTGCTGAAGGCCGGGCTCAAATTCGATCATTCCCACCGCCCCCGTGCTGCCCAGGTTGAACACGTGCACGACCCCGGTCTCGATCCCGGACCGAGCCACCACCTGGGCAACCAGGTCCGTGATATCGTGCATGTCGCGATGCCCGTGGGTTTCGATAGATAAGTTCTCCTGGTGAACCATGATGTGTGTTCCCCTCCCCAAGATCAAGGCCTGCTGGGCGAATACTGCCAGGTGCTGGACGGAACACGCTGATTCTACCGGATACCCCCCCGCCAGCGCAAGCCCGTGATACGCCTGCCAGTTGCCCAAATCCGCGCCTCAACGTACGTTCTAGAAGGCAGTGATTCTGCCACAAGTCCTGAAAGCCACGCATGAAACACCGATGAAACACGGATAAGAGAGCAGAAGAGAAGACGGTACTGGAGGCTCCAATTCGATTCGAGCGATTTCTGACGATTGTCTCGCGGAGCCCGGAATCCTTTGGCAAACGGCAGCCTTCTCAATAACACAAGCCTGAATCCGTGTTTCGTCTGTGTTTCGTCCGTGGCTGGTTGTACTGCGGGGAGTCACTCGTATTTGTTCGGAGTCCCCATGGCCGTCCCACCCCTGCTCCGCCTCGAATCGGTCCACAAGATCTTCCAGATGGGAGAAGTGGCCGTCCGTGCGCTCCAGGACGTCTCCCTGGAGATTCGCGAGGGCGAGTTCCTGGTGATGGTTGGACCGAGCGGGTCGGGGAAGTCGACGATTCTGAACATCGTGGGCGGACTCGATACGGCCACGAAGGGACGCGTGTTCTTCCGCGATCGGGAGATGACCTCGTTCACCCCCTCCGAGTTGACCCGCTATCGCCGCGACACGGTCGGATTCGTCTTCCAGTTCTACAACCTGGTATCGAACCTATCCGCCCGTGAAAACGTCATGGTCTCCACCGAAATCAGCAACGACCCGCTCGACGTGGACGACGCTCTCAAGATGGTGGGCTTGGAGGAACGGCTCGATCACTTTCCCGCCCAGATGTCGGGCGGCGAACAGCAACGGGTAGCGATCGCCCGCGCACTGGCCAAGAATCCCGAACTGCTCCTCTGCGACGAACCGACCGGGGCCCTCGATTTCGCCGCAGGCAAACGTATTCTGCGACTGTTGATCGATCTCAAGAAACAACTGGGTAAAACGGTCGTTCTGATCACCCACAACGGGGCTATTGCTCAGGTGGCCGATCGTGTGATCCGTTTGCGCAGCGGCCAGGTCGTCGAAGTCAAGGAGAATCCAGAGCCGCTTCCGCCCGAAGAGGTGACGTGGTGAAGATCCTCGATCGGAAACTGCGCCGCGAACTCTGGGCCAATCGTTGGCTGCTGCTGGCAGTCCTCGGTATCATCGTCTTGGGCGTGGCGTGCTTCGTTGCCATGGGGTCGTCCTACAATAACCTCACCGAGGCCAAGGCTCGCTACTATCGCCAGTGCCGGATGGCCGACTTCTCGATCGAACTCAAGAGGGTGCCCGAAGCCAATCTGCGGCCTGTTGCTGAGTTGCCCGGCGTCGCCGAAATCCGGCCCAGAATCCAGTTCTTCTCGACAGTCGATCTGGACACAACACCCGAACCGCTCAATGCCCTGGTCCTTTCCATGCCGGATCGGCACGAGCCGGTGCTCAACGACATCGTGCTTGAGCGAGGCGGCTACTTCACCGATCGGCGCGAAAACGAAGTCATCGTCAACGACGCTTTCGCTGAAGCCCACCATCTGGCGCCCGGCGACTGGGTCCGGCTCGTGCTCAACAACCGCAGCCAGGAACTCTACATCGTCGGCACGGGAATCTCCAGCGAATTCGTCTACATGCTCGCCCCGGGAACCATCGTGCCCGACCCCGAGCATTTTGGCGTCTTCTTCCTCAAGCAGAGCTACGCGGAAGACGTTTTTGACTTCGACGGGGCGGCCAACCAGGTCCTCGGTCGATTGACGCCCGGCGCACCGTGGACGACGCGGGAAATCCTCGATCGGGCCGAGCAACTGCTGGCCGATTTCGGTGTGTTCACGACGACTCCCCTCGAAGATCAGGCGTCGAACAAGTATCTCAGCCAGGAGATCGAAGGCCTGTGGTCCTTTGCCGTGTTCATGCCGACGATCTTCCTTGCCGTTGCGGCCCTGGTCCTGAACGTCCTCCTCACCCGGTTGGCCGAACAGCAGCGAACCGTCGTAGGCACGCTCAAGGCGCTGGGCTACAGCGACGGCCAGGTTTTCAGCCATTTTCTCAAGTTCGCCCTCACCGTTGGATTGACAGGCGGATTGGCCGGCTGTGCGCTCGGCTACGCGCTGGCCGAATTGATGACCATGATGTATCAAACGGTTTTCGAGTTCCCCGAACTCCACAACCAGTTCTACCCGGGCTTGATGCTCGCCGCGGTGTCGATCAGCCTGGCCTGCGCCGTCGTGGGGAGCCTTCGAG
Source organism: uncultured Planctomycetaceae bacterium (assembly GCA_964563135.1). Lineage (GTDB taxonomy): Bacteria > Planctomycetota > Planctomycetia > Pirellulales > Thermoguttaceae > JAAYAY01. The sequence goes on along the minus strand of CAZLWV010000054.1, from coordinate 20,657 downwards.
GAACCCGGGCCGTGCTGCGGCTGAAACCTGCCGAGGCCATGCGTCCCAAGCCGCCAAAACGCGGCGGCAAGATCTTTCTCGAGCACTTCCCCGCTCTTTGGAGCCGGACCAGCGTCGGGTGGCGAATGGTGTTTCGTGGCGTGGTACGCAGCCGTTTGCGTTCCCTGGCGGGCATTTTCGCGGCCGCCATGGGAGCGGCGGTGCTCGCCAGCGGGTTCATGCTGATCGACGCCACCTATTACCTGATCGATTTCCAGTTCCGCTGGCTGCTCAAAAGCGACGTCGAACTCACCTTTGCCGACGAACAGGGACCAGATGCAGTGCTCGAAGCAGCCAGGCTGCCCGGCGTCCGCCTGGCTGAACCGCTCCTCAACGTCGCCTGCACCTTCGAAAACGGGCATCTCCGCCATAAGGGAAGCGTCACGGGACTCCAGGCCGGAGCCACGCTGACCGTTCCCAGGGATACCCAGGCAAGACCCATCCGTATTCCCTCCGTCGGACTGGCCATGAGCGGCAAGCTGGCAGAGATCCTTCATCTCGAGCGGGGTGACATCGTCACCATGCGTCCTACGAAGGGGCTGCGGCACGCACAACAGGTCCCCGTCGTGGAGATCTCCGACAGCTACCTGGGTACGGCCGTCTACGCCGATATCGACTACTTGAGCCGCCTCGTCGGCGAAGAGTTTGCCCTCACCGATGTCCAATTGGCGATGGACACCGACCTGCAAGCGCGCGAGTCTTTCAACCGGCAACTCAAACAGTTGCCCGCCGTCCAGGGCGTGGCCAACCGGCAATCGATGATCAAGAGCCTCGAAGACACGATCATCTTCAACATGAATGTGTTCATCTTTGTGCTCGTGGGATTCGCCGGTGTGATCTTCTTCGGCAGCATCCTCAACTCGTCGCTCGTCAGCCTGGCGGAGCGGCAGCGGGAGGTGGCCACGCTGCGGGTGCTGGGCTACGGACCCTGGCAGATCGGCAGCCTGCTGCTACGCGAGAGCCTCGTGCTGACGGCTATCGGTACGATGTTGGGAATGCCCCTCGGCTATCTGCTCACCGTGGCGTTGGCCATCAGCTATGATTCGGAATTGTTGCGGTTTCCGGTCGTGTCCTCGGCCACAACCTGGATACTGACGGCCATCCTGGCGGTCCTTTTTACCGTGCTGGCCTACCTGTTTGTACAGCGGGCGATTCACCGCATGACTTGGCTGGAAGCCCTGCAAACGAAAGAATAGAAGCACTCGTCCAATCAAGAACGACCAGAGAGGTGGAATGATCGAACAGGGGAACAGTGGGGACGAAGCGGCAAATCAGCATGCCGTTTTCTGCCCCCCACCATTCCAGCACTCCATCCCTCCACCATTCCAGGAGTCCCTGGGTGAAGTCATGAAAACGACCACTTGGATCCTGATCGTTGCTGCTGTCGCCTGTGTTGTCGTGGGGGTCGGCGCGGCCGTCACGTTGGCACCCGGTGAACCTGTCGACATTGTGGTTGCAGACAACGGATCAATCGAGGAGTACATCGACGAACGGGCTGTCACACGCCTGCCGCGAACCTACGTGATTTCGATGCCCTATGCAGCGCGGATCGAGGAAATCACGCTGAGCGAAGGGGATCGGGTCGAAAAGAACAACCCTGACAAGCCGCTGGTTCGGATGGTACCGGAAGACCTGAAACTGGCCGTGGACGAGGCCGAGGCGGCCGTCGAGCGGCTCGATGCCTCCATCGCCGAGAACCTGAACAAGGATCTCGAAGAACTCCAGATGCGGCAGTCCTACGAGGTTGTCCGTTCGATGCGCGATACCATCAAGGCGGCCGAGACCCGCGTCGAGTCCGGCACGGAAAAGAAGGCGTACAACAAACGCCGCCTCGATCGGATTGAGCAAGCCTACAAGAGTGGCGCTGTCACCGAGGAAGAGTACGACCGGGTCAATCTCGACTACATCACCGCCGGCTTCGATCTGGCCCAGGACGAACTCGTGCTGCGGATCTCGAAGGCTCTGACCGTGGCAATCGAGATCCTTCCCGAAATGATCAGCCAGATGATCAACGACAAGTCGCTCACCGATGCCGTGCTCAAGAAGCAGCGCGCGGAGGCGGCGGCAGCTCTCGAACAGGTCAAACTGCGCCAACAGCGCGGAACGATCGTCAGCCCCGTCGACGGCGTGGTGCTGAAACGCTATGTGGCGGACGAACGCTTCCTCGGCGCGGGCGAACCGTTGCTGGAAGTCGGCCGGCTGGAGGATCTCGAGGTCGAGGCCGACCTGCTCAGCGTCGACGTGGTGGCTGCCAAAGTGGGTGATCCCGTGGAGATCTACGGTCCCGCCGTGGGCGAAACTCCCGCCCACGGGCGGGTGACGAAAGTCTACCCGGCCGGCTTCACCAAGGTGAGCTCCCTGGGGGTCGAGCAGCAGCGAGTCAAGGTGATCGTCGCCGTCGATCCCCAGGACCTTCGCCGGCTCACTGAGCAGCGCGGCATCCAGGTAGGCTATCGCGTGCGTGTGAAGATCATCACGGCCCGGAAGGCAAAAACCCTCGTCGTTCCGCGATCGTCGCTCTTCCGCGCGACCGACGACCGCTGGCAACTGTTCGTGGCCGAGGGCAATCGTGCCCGTCTGCGATCGGTGCAGGCCGGACTGATGAACGACCGGCTGGCAGAAATCATCTCCGGAGTCCAGCCGGGCGAACTGGTGATCCGAACGCCGCCAGGCAGCTTGGCCGACGGCGGACGCGTGGCGGCAAAGGCGGCCGGGCCATGACGATTCCTGTCCGAAACAGGCATCGATCAGAGCGGCGATGGCCTCGACATCGACTCGATGGCCTCAACATTGACTCAACGATCCGGGCATTCCGGCGGAATCAAGGCCTCACCGTGCATCGCACCTGGATCCTGTTGCTCACTGGCTCCCCGCCCCCTTCACCTGCATCCGCAGACTGAAGAGATACTCCTTGGCCGTGATGAACAGCGTCTGCCGGTCCTTGCCGCCAAAGCACACGTTGGCCGTCCAGCCGGCGTCGACCGGAATGTGAGCGATCTGCTGGCCGGCGGCGTTGAAGACGGTCACACCCTGACCGGTAAGATAGACATTGCCCCGGTTGTCGATCGTCATGCCGTCCGAGCCCATCGGGCAGAACAACCGCTTCTCGGCGAGCGTGCCGTCCGGCCGGATCGCGTAGGCGTAGGTCTTCTTTCCCTTGATGTCGGTCACATAGAGGATCTTGCCGTCGGGCGTGCCGATCAGTCCGTTGGGCTGCTCGAGGTCGTCCACAACGCGCAGGAGCTTCTTTCTGTCCGGCGTCACGAAGTAGACGCCCTCGACGTCCTGCTCACTGGGGCCGCGCTTCCAGTAGTCTCGCTTGTAGAACGGATCGGAGAAGTAGATGCCTCCGTCCGGGCGGATCCAGAGATCGTTGGGGGCGTTGATCAACTTCCCCTGGTACTCTTTGACGACGACTTCGACCTTCTTCTCGGGCGAGATGCACCAGAGCTCGTTCTTGTCGTCGGCGCAGGCCCAGAGGTTCCCTTGCGCGTCGAAACACAGCCCGTTGGACCGCCCGCAGGGTTCCATGTAGGTGGAGAGCTTGCCGTTCACCGACCACTTGTGGATCCGGTCGTTCGGCTGGTCGGTGAAGTAGACGTTGCCCTCGGCGTCGCAGGCGGGACCTTCCGTAAACGCAAAACCGTCCGCAAGCTTCTCGACCTTGGCCCCCGGAGCGATAATACTGCTCTCGGCGGCGCTCGCCGCAGCCGAGGCGTACAAAATCCAGGCCAGGGCGGCAATGCCGGCCGCAATGCCGGCGATTCTGACGGTTGATCGCGTGTTCATGCTGATCTCCACACGGAACGAGCCTGTCGGGGAACCTTCGGTACTGGCCCCAGCATCGGTGCCCGGCCTGCGAAAGTCAAGAGCGGAGGAGACTTCAGGGTGCAACAACAGACTCGAGCCTCTTCAGCCTGGGCAAAGTTTCCCTCTAACCGCACGGATCGGCGAGTGAAGGAATTGCGATGAGCTATATCATGGTCGACATCGAGGCCGACGGGCCGATTCCGGGTGACTATTCGATGGTCTGTTTCGGAGCGGTTGTTGTCGAGCCAACGCTGGAAAAAACCTTCTACGGGCGGCTCAGACCGATCTCCGAAAAATGGATTGCAGAGGCCCTGGCCATCTCCGGATTCACCCGTGAAGAGACCCTGCAGTTCGACGATCCGAAGTCGGTCATGGAGACGTTTGCGGATTGGCTCAATTCCGCCAGCGAAGGCCGGCCGATCTTCATCTCCGATAATAACGGCTTCGATTGGCAGTTCATCAACTGGTACTTCCATCACTTTCTCGCAAAGAACCCCTTCGGATTCAGTTCGGTAAACCTCGGGTCCCTCTACAAAGGTGTCGTGCGAGATACCTTCAAGAACTTCAAGCACTTGCGGAAAACGCAGCATACTCACCACCCCGTCGACGACGCCCGGGGAAACGCCGAGGCTCTGCTCCAGATCAAGGAACAGTTCGGTCTGAAAATCCGCCTGTGATAGTCACTGATCGCAGCACGGTTTGACTTCCGGGTAGCAGACAAGCGATTCTCGTTCCGCGAAAGGGCTTCTCTTCTCGGAGTGAACAACGATATTTGTCTCTTGACCGACCCTGATCGACTCCGCTGGCCGCGACTGGCCACCGGGCACGCAAACGGGTACGATTCTGGCGGGGAGATTGCATCCCAAAACCCTTCTGGAAGGTGTCGCCATGCTGGAAAGCCAGCCGAGTTGCTCTCTGGGAACCATCCGTGGCAACGTGCTCCTGGTCGAAGTTCTTCTGACACAGATTCGCGATCCGCAGACATCGTACGCCCTGCGCGATGAGATCCTCTCCCTCATGAAGGCCGGCAAAATCCAGCATGTCGTGATCGATCTGAAGCAGGTCACCTTCCTCGGCAGCGTCGGCCTCCTGGCATTCCTGGCCGTGCGGCGGCAGCTCCAGACCGGCTCGATCGTGCTCTGCAACGTGGCCGGCGCAATCCGGGCAATGCTGGAGATCTGCATGCTGATCTCCGAAGAGCCCCAGAAGACCGCACCGTTCCGTCTGGCCGACTCGGTGGAATCGGCGATCGCGAGCCTCGCCTGAGCCAGGTGTCTCCTCAACCGGCCCTGCCCCCGTTCGCTGCCATTCGGCGGCAGCGGCCGTCTCGCCGGTTCGTACGGCATGCCGTTCGGGTGTGCTGCCTCGCTCTTCTCGCGTCTTGATGCGTAAGACGTTTTGTGGCAATATCTTGCGCCACTCGGTCGAGGCAGATTGACTTCCGCTGCTGTTCTAGCTAGAATCACGCCTGTTCTGCAATTGTTATAGAACTGTTCTGTTTTGTGGCGGTTGGCCATGGCCAAGTTCGAACAGATTGCCCGCACGATTGCGGCCGAGATTCGTGCCGGCCGGCACGGTGCGACGGCCGACCCGTTCCTCACTGTCAGGCAGTTGGCACACAACTACGGCGTCTCGCTGGCCACCGCCCAGAAAGCCGTCAAGCGGCTCAAGGATGAGGGCTTCCTCACCGGCGATTCCACTCACACGGCCCGGATCGGAGCAACCGGCAGCTTCGTGCAAACGGCCCGCCCCACGCGCGGAGCGTGCCCACCGCGGCTCGGACTGGTCGTCACCGACATCACCAATCCCTTCTTCGGACGCATCTGCCGCGAGGTGCAACGGGCGGCGGGAGAACTGGGCTACCAGGTCCTGACCGCCAGTAGCGAATCAGATTTCCAGCGGGAACGCCAGGTCATCGAGGGATTCCTCGAAATTGGGGTCGAAGGGCTGCTGATCTGCCCGGGACTCGACGAGGCCTGCACGGCGCTCTACCGTACCCTCATCAACGGCGCAGTCCGGCTGGCGTTCGTCAGCCGGCGGGCCGAAGGCGTGGAAGCCGATTTCGTCGTGGCCCACAACTTCGTCGGCGGAGCCCTCGTGGCCGGCCATTTCTTCAGCATGGGTTACGATTCGTATGGCTACATCGGCTTTGGACCGCGACTGAAACGCGACGAGCGCCTCCACGGATTCCGCTCCGCTCTGCTCGAAGAAGGGGTCGAGCTGCCTGGCGACCGGATCACGGGCGGCGACGGGCGCGATATCGCCCACGGCCGTCGCGCCATGCAGCAGCTCGCCGCTAGCGGCAAGCCGCCGCGGGCCATATTCGCGTTCAACGACCTGCTGGCGATCGGCGCCCTCCAGTACTGCCGCCACCACGGGATCGGCGTCCCCGGTGAAGTGGCGATTGCCGGCTTCGACAATCTGCCCGAGTCGCGGGTGACCAGCCCGCCGCTGACAAGCGTCGCTTACCCCGTCGAATCGATCGCCCGGCTGGCCGTCCAGAGTATCGTTGATCGGGTGAAAGGGACCGGCGACCGTCCGCCCAATCGGATCTTTCTGGAACCGCACCTGGTCGTGCGCCAAAGCACGGATCTCGCGGCCGGCGAAACCTCGCCCGGCCTGGGATCCGCCATCACAACAGCAGACAAACCGCCCATTGAAGACGGCTCAGCAGGCCGGAAGTGAGAGCATTATGGCAATCCAGGAGACAGGAGTCAGCTACTACGGCATCAGCCACGTCGAACATGCCCGTCGCGATTTCCAGGAGATGATCGACCACAACTGCACCGCCGTGCTGCTGGCGTTGTCGGAATTCGATATCGACTTCTGGCGCAGGAGTATCGTGGAGGTCGTCCAGGCGGGCAGGGAGATGGGGCTGAAGGTCTATCTCGACACATGGGGCATCGGCAAATGGTTCGGCGGCGAGCCCCCGAGCCTCTTTCTGACAAACAACCCGGGCAATCGGCAGGTGTCGGCCTTGACGGGCGAGCCGCTCCCGGCCGCCTGCTTCGGCAGCCCCGCGTTCCGCGAGTACTTCTTCGAACTCTGCGAACGGTTGGCTCGCGACGTCGAGGCCGACGGCTTCTTCTGGGACGAACCGCACTACGCGCTCCCCAAGGGCTACGCCTCGATCACCGGAGGTGCCGGCGACGACTGGAGCTGCCGCTGCCCTTACTGCCAGCGCGATTTCCAGCAGCGCTACGGCTACGAGATGCCGCGGCAACTGACGATGGAGGTGAAACGCTTTCGCCAGGATCGTGCCCTGGATATTCTGGAGTCTGCCTCGCAGAAGATCCGCTTAATCCGCCCGCAAACCAAGATCATCTGCTGCGTCCACGCCACGCTCGGCACCTACTATGTGACCGAGAATCGCGGCTACGACGACTGGGACAAGGTCGCCCGCAGCAGCGCCTGCGACGTGCTGAGCACCACGATCCTCTCTTACCAGTTGCCGCGGAGCTTCTTCAAATCGATCACCGAGCGGACCGTGGCCACGGCGCGCCGGCACGGCGTCGGTTCGCAGCGATGGATCATGGGATATTACCAGGAACCGGAGAATCTGGACGAAATCACCGACATCGCCCAGCTCTACAGCGACCTGGGCGTCGAGAGCCTGTTTGCCTGGACCTACCGCGGCGGACACGGCACCGTGCTGGCCGCCCCCAGGGCCCTGGAACTCTGGAACGCGGTCGGCAAAGCCTATGGAAAAGTACTGCGCCGCTAGAGTCATCTTCGTAGCGTGCGTCTTGACGCACCCAGAGCCGCTGCACCATTCCAACCCCCAACTGAACCACATCGAACGCGAAGGGAGAGAGCGATGGAAAACAACAGCCCGGATTTCGGCTACCTGGAAAAAACCTGCGCGCTGATGCGGCGGATCGAGCGCGAGCAGCAGGCAAACATCGAGAAGGCCGCCTCGCTCATGGCCGACGCGATCGAGCAGGATCGGCTCATCAACGTCTACGGCGGCGGAGGGCACACGACCCTGGTGATGGGCGAAATGTTCTTCCGCGCCGGCGGGTTCGCCAACATCAACCCCATCATGGAAACAGGCCTATCCGTCTTCAACCACGCACTAAAGTACCTGGAGCTCGAACGCTGCGTCAACTACGGCCGCAGCATCGTCAAGTACTTCCGCCTCCAGCCCGACGACGTCCTCATCATCTTCCACAATATCGGCATCAACCCGGCCACGATCGACGCCGCCATGGAGGCCAAGGAGCAGGGCGTCAAGCTCATCGCCGTGAGTTCCTCCTGCTGGCAGACGCAGATGCCCGCCGACCACTTCATTCGTCATCCCAGCCGAAAGAACCTCTTCGACCTGGCCGATGTCTGCATCGACGACTACAACGAGGTCGGCGACTGCGCCGTTACCGTCCCCGGCTTCGATACGCCGATTGCCCCCAATTCCAACATCATCGACTTCTACATCGCCCACCGGCTGGAGATCGAAACGGTCCGCCAGTGCGTCGCCCGCGGAATCGAGCCGCCGGTCTGGCGCAGCGCCAACGCCCCGGGGGGCGATGAGGCGAACGCCCGGTATGTCGAGAAGTACCAACCGCGAGTAAAAATGCTTTAGTCGGTAGGTCCCGGGCGCCGCACGGGACCTTGAAGTGGAACAACATACCGAAGTTCAGGAACCGTGCGGCGCCCGGGACCTACCTGCGAAATCATCTATGGACGCGAACACGACACTCGACTTGAATCAGGCTCTGGCCGGTTTGCTGCGGAAATACGCAGTCGACACGGCCGGGCCGTGGCAGCTCGACGACGACCGCCAGGCGGCAAGGGAACCTTCGCCGCAACTGCTCACACTGCGCCCCGGCTGGCGCTGCCCTGAGGCCGACCTGCCGGAGCACGTCGTTCCGCTCCTCGCCTGGCGAAGCGAGCGACGGTTTCAGGAACTGAGGAACCTGGTGCAGAACCAGACCGTCACCCCGGTCCGGATGTGCCGGTTTGCCTGCATCAGCGACGGCGAGGCCCTGCCGCTCGACGGATTGCTCTATCGCCAGTTCGATCTGGCCGCGTGGCTGGGCGGATCGCCGATCGCAAGCGTCTATGCGAGCATCGACGGCCAGCTTGCCGCCAACGCGGTCGTGCGGCTCGAAAACGGCATTGTCTGCAGCATCGAAGCCGCAACAACCCTCCCTGCCGGCACGCCGATGAAGGATCGCCACGAAATCATCGCCGGTCGCGGCGTGGCCTCGGATCGCGTGGTCGACACCCAGGTTCCCCAGTCCTCGGTCTACGTGTGGAGCGATACCGGCTTCGCCGAGTTCACCGACACCGACGCGGAACTCCACGGATGCGATCCCCATTCGGTGGTCCTGGTCCGCGCGGCCTTCGACGCCCTGAAACGGCCCGACAGTCGCCACCAGCTCCGCTGCGAGCACCGGCGGTTGCAGCATCTGGTGGCATTGGCCCGCCAGTCCGATCGGCAGCTTGAGCGACTCCAGGTCGCCGGGAGGTTGTCATGAAACCACTGAAGATCGCCATGCTGTCGCTGACCCACGGTCACACGCGGAAATACTACCAGACCCTCAGGGATTCACCCAAGCTCGACTGGGTTGCCGTCTGCGCCGAGAACGACGCGGTCGAGCAGCGGTTCCGCCGGGCCGTCAAGGATGTGCCCTGCTACCGCAACGAAGCCGAAATGTTCGATCGGCATCCCGAGATCGAGGCGGTCGTGCTGGCCTCCGCCAATAGCAGGCACGCAGCCCAGGTGGCAATGTGTGTGGAACGCGGCATTCACATTCTCTCCATGAAAATCCCTACCTTCGATCTGGGCGAGTACGACCGCATGATCGAGTCGGTGGAGACGGCCGGCCTGGTCTGCCAGATCGAGCTGGAACTGCACTACAACCCGGTGGTCGAGCGGGTCAAGCGGCTCATTGCCTCGGGAGTGCTCGGCCCCCTGCGTTCCGTACAGGCCACCAACATCACGCTCTCGCCCGTGTGGGCCTTCCCGTGGCAGGGCGTGCCGGAAGAAAGCTATGGGCGGCGTGTTTCCCTGGCCGAGGGAGACCACCGGTTCTGCGGCGGCGCCCTGGGCGACCACCCGCACGTCTTCGACCTGATCCGCTGGCTGACCGGCAGCGATTTCCAGCACATCTACGCCGAGGTCGCCCCCAACATGCGGACGGACCTCGAAGTGGAAGACCTGCTCCTGGTCACCGGCAAGATGGCCGATGGCTGCACCTTCCTCCTCGATCCCTCGTGGTCGCGTCTGGAAGAAAGACTCCAGGAGCCCGGCCCCGGATGGGAAGTCTTTCCCAAGCGGATGGAGGTCAACCTCACGCTCAGTGGCCCGTCCGGCACGCTCGTGGCCGACTGTTTTGGCCCCAACGTCTACCACAACGGGGCGCCGCTGGACCGCTATACCGTGCAATACACCTACTTCGACGAATGGATCGGCTTGGTCGACGAGTTCTGCGACTGCGTCCGCAACGGACGGACGCCCCAAATCAACCTCCGCTGGCATCGGCGGACGATTGAGGCCATGAACGCCTGCTACGACAGCATCGCCCGGAGGCAACCGGTGACTTTGTAGGGTGCGTCTTGACGTCTTGACGCACCAGGCAACCTGTAGGGTGCGTCTTGACGCACCAACAATCCATAGATAGCGCCACAAGCGGTGCGTTAAGTCACGTAGGGTGCGTCTTGACGCACCAAGGAGTCACGTAGGGTGCGTCTTGACGCACCAAGAACCCATAGATAACGCCACAAGCGGTGCGTTAAGTCGCACCCTGCACAAGCCCTTTCCTTGTGGGAGAAGCAACCATGAAACGCTTCCTGCTGTGCTTGTTCACGGTTCTGGCGACTCAGACCGGCCTGGCCGGCCAGGTCACGGTGTTGACGCCGCCGGTCGGCGAAAAGGCCTACAAAATCGCCGGCGAGGAGTTCGCGGGCCTGTGGGAAAAGGTCACCGGGCAGCGCCCGCTGCTGCGTCAGGCAGAAATCGACCAGAAGGCGGCACCCCAGGGCGACGTGATCCTCATCGGCTCCGATGCGGTCAACCCGGTGGTCCATCAGTTGATCCACGACGCGGTGATCGATGGTTTGGATCTCCAGTACGGCGGCGACAACTACCGGATGCTGACGATTCCGCATCAAGGCCGCCAACTGGTCATCGTTGCCGGCGGCAGCGGACGGTCGACGATTTACGCCGTCTACGACTTCTTCCGGCTGCGCGCCGGGGCAGAGTACTTCTGGGACGGCGACCGCATCCCCCGGCACGACTCCATCGATCTGGCCGGTCTGGACGTGCTTCAGAAGCCCCATTTCAACTACCGCGGTCTGCGTTACTTCGCCCACCGCGGCCTGCACCGCTTCCAGGCCGAGCACTGGGACCTGGAGGACTGGCAGCAGGAGATCGACTGGCTGCTCAAGGAGCGCTTCAACCTGTTCATGCTCCGCACCGGTATCGACGATCTGTTCCAGCGGGCCTTTCCCGGCGAGGTGACCTACCCGCCCACCGACGGGCAGGACCCCGATGCCGAGGACCGCTCCTACAACGATCGCACATCGTTCTGGGCGCTCCGCTACCGGGGCGAACTCCGCAAGCAGGTGCTGCAATATGCAAGAGATCGCGGGCTGCTGCATCCGGAAGATACGGGCACGATCACCCATTGGTACTCCCACACGCCCAGCTCCTTCTACGCCAGCCACCCGGGTTTTCCGGTCATCACCGACCAGAAGTCGGGCTACAAGCTGTCGACGCACGCCATCTGGGATATCGAGGCGGAAAAAACTTGGGACACCTACTGGAAGCTGACGGAGACGCACGTGCGGGAGTTCGGCGGGGGTGTGCCACAAATGTTCCACACCATCGGCATGGCCGAACGAACCTTCGGCACCAGCGATCGTGACAACCTGCAGCGAAAGCTCTATGTCTACCGCAAGACGCAGCAGGAGCTGCGCGAGCGCTGTCCGGACGCTCCGCTCTTGATCGCCAGTTGGGACTTCATCGGCTGGAAATGGACCGACGAGGACGTGCAGCGGTTGACCGAAGAATTCGACCCGCAGCGGACGATCCTCCACGACTACACGGCCGACCTGGCGGAAAAGGCGACCTTCCGCGACTGGAACCTGCCGGGGCGGTTTCCCTGGATCTTCGGCATCTTCCACGGCTTCGCCCGCAATAGCGATATCCACGAAGACTACGGCATCCTGAGCGAGCGATTGCGCGACGCGGCCGGCGACGGCAAGTGCCTCGGGCTGGTTCTGTGGTCGGAGATTTCTCACAGCGACACGTTCCTGCTCGAGTACCTGGCCGAAAACAGTTGGGACCCGCAGAGTCTGGAAGCCCCCCAGGCCGCCGAGCGTTACTGCCGAGCCCGCTATCCGGCCGAACTCGGCCAGGCGATGCGGCCGGTTTGGGACGATTTCCTCAAGTTGTCTCAGACCCAGCACTGGACGATGAAGTCCCCCGATCGCAGCATTCTCTTCCAAGAACCGCAGTTCCGCATGAACGGCAGTGAATTCACAACGCTCACGCCGGAACGTATGAAGGCGATCGGCGCCGCCCAGCAGCGCGTGGCCCCCGAGTTGAAGACAGCCCCCAAGGTGCTGCGGCAATTGGCCGGGCTGTCGGCCCAGTGGTATCCCGACGAACTCTGGCGGCGCGATGCCCTCGACATAGCTCGCACGGTGGCCAACCGCGCGCTGTTCGTCAGCCTCGCTCAAGGCGCACAGCGCATGGAGGCTTGGCGTGAGGCCAAGACCGAGGTCGCTTCGATCCGGCAAGCGGCCGAGGTGAACCTCGACCTTTACGACGCCTTTGCCGACGTGCTCGCCCAGGCCGACGAGTTCTCGATGGACGCCAGCCTGCACCGCCTGGAGCGGGCCCGGGAGCTCAGCGGCGTGCAGCCTCAGATCAATCCGCACGCCGAGACGACCTTGAAGGCCAACGCGGAGAACGGCTACTGCCGCAGCCACCACTACGAGTTGGTCCGCAGCGTCAACCGCCGCGAGGCCGAGGCCTACTGGAACTGGGTGCTGAAACGAGTCGAGGGGAGCGACCGCGGTCCATGGCGGCGACCCGCCGAGTTGACGGACGCGGACAAGACAATCGCCGACGAGTTCTACGCGGCGCCCCTGGCGAAGATGAAGCCCACGGCCGCTCGCGGTCCGGCCGAACTGGCCGCGGCGCTCGACCGGCTTGCCGGTTGCGTGCAGAAGGTGGTGGAAGCGGAGTAGGGGCGGTAGCGGCACGAGAGCAAGGTAACCAGAGGAGAACGTCCGATGAGAAACCAGTTTTCTTTGGTTCTGATCCTGCTGGCCGCTGGTCCGCTTGCCGCCGCGGCGGCGGAGCGTGAGGCGGTGAGCGTCATTCCGCAGCCCGAGAAGATGGAGCTTCAGGAGGGCAAGTTCCTCATTGGGCCGGAGACCGCGATCGTCTGCGATTCTCAAACGCGTCAGGAGGCGGAGTATCTGCGGGATCTCCTCAGAACTCCCACGCGATATGAGTTGCCGATTCGTGAGACGGCCCCGAGCGACGCTGCCAATAGCATCGTGTTGCGAACCATCTCGGATGCGAAAAATCTCGGCGAGGAAGGCTATGCCCTGAAGGTGAGCGCGGATCGGGCGGTTATCGAAGCCGGGACGGCCGCGGGCGCGTTCTACGGCTGCCAGACTCTCCGGCAACTTCTGCCGGCGGCCGTCGAAAGCCAGTGCCTGGTGGGTGGAGTTGCCTGGACAGTGCCCTGCGTCGAAATCAGGGACGTGCCCCGCTATCCCTGGCGCGGCATCATGCTCGGCCCCGGCCACAACTTCCTCACAACCGATTTTGTCAAACACTACCTCGACGTGATGGCCCTCTACAAGCTCAACCGGCTGCACCTGCACCTGACCGACATGGGCTGGGCGGTCGAGATCAAAAAGCACCCGGAGCTCACCAACATCGAGAATTGGCCTCCGATCGCGCCCCGCTGGCGCCGGGTCTACGGCAAGTGCACTCAGGGCTTCTACACCCAGGACCAGGTGCGCGAGATTGTCGCCCACGCGACCCGCCGGCACATTCTGGTCATCCCCGAGATCGAACTGCCCGCCCACTCCAGCGCCGCACTGGCATGCTACCCGGAACTGCTCTGCCCCAACTGGAAGAGCCGGGCCGAAAAAATCGATTCGTATTTCCAGCTTCCCTTCAACTACTGCGCCGGCAACGAGAAGTCGTTCGAGTTTCTCGAGGGCGTGCTGTCGGAAATCATCGAGCTCTTCCCCGGACCGTACGTGCATATCGGCGGCGACGAGCGGGTCCGCGGGGCCTGGGAGGCCTGCCCGAAATGCCAGGCCCGGATCAAATCGGAAGGTCTGAAGAACGAAGACGAGCTGCAGAGCTACTTCGTCAAGCGGATCCAGAAGTTCGTCGAGGGCAAGGGGCGGCAGATCATCGGCTGGAGCGAAATCATGGAAGGCGGCCTGGCGCCTTCGGCCGTCGTTCAGTCGTGGCTCGATCCCAAGCATGCCGTCGCAGCCGCCGGCCAGGGACACGACGTGATCATGTCCACCAACGAAAACTGCTATCTCAACTACCGCGGCCTGTCGCTGGAAAAATCCTACGCCTTCGAACCCACGCCCCCCGAGCTGTCGCCGCAGGCCGCCAAACACATTCTGGGAGTCGAGCCGTGTCTGTGGGGCTTCGGCCAGCACCGCCACGACGAACTGGTCTTCCCCAGACTCTGCGCCTTTGCCGAAGTCGGCTGGTCGCCGAAAGACCAGCGCGACTGGAACAGCTTCGCCGCCCGTCTGAAACCGCACGGCCGGCGGCTCGACGAACTCGGCATCAACTACCGGCGCGAGTCCGTCCTCGCCGACAAACCATAACATCACCCCGTACCCGAATTCGCCAACCGTACCCAAATTCGCCCCCTCGTACCCGAATTCGCCCCCCGCAACCGTAGCCGAAGTCGCCAGACTTTGGCCCCCGCAACCGTAGCTGAAGTCACCAACCGTACCCGAATTCGCCAGACTTTGGCGATCCTCGCCAACCACCAGACTCTGGCCAGTTCGACGACGAGTGCGGAAATCCATTGGGGAGAAACCACATCATGAGACGACTGCTGATACTCAGCCTGCTTGTGGCGGCGTTTTTCACGACCGGCACCGTTCGTGCCCAAACCCCCTGCCCGATCGTTCCACCGCCGAAGGAGTATCGCGATCTGGGCCGCACACTCACGCTCGACACGTCGGCGGCAGTCATCGTGGTCGGCCGTTCCGCAACGGAACCGGAACACTACGCCGCAGAATACCTGCAGACCCAGATCGAACGTCGCTTCAAGCACAAGCTGCCGATCTGCGACGAAACGAAGGTTCCGGAAACCGCCGTTCAGGTCTTGCTGCTCGGCCAGGTCGATACAAACGCGTGGCTGGACCGGCTCTGCAAACAGCACGCGATTGATCCGACCTGCAACCACTCGGATCGCGATTCCTTCGTCATCAACACCCTGGAGGACGGCCCGCGGCAGATTGTCTTGATCGGGGGAGGCAGCCCGCGCGGCGTGATCTACGGCCAGAACGCCTGGTTCGATTCTTTGCGGCGGGAGGGAAAGAACATCGTGTTTCCGGCCGTCACTGTCCGCGACTGGCCCAGCATCCCCTGGCGCGGCCGGCCCCATTCCGTCTTGAAGCAGCACCTGGTTGGCGGCGCGCTGGACGCCTACCTTCGCGCCCGTCTCAACTTCACCGACGTCCGCGACGATCCCGACGTCGAGCCCACCGTCATCTTCCCGGCCCGCAAGGCCTCCATGGGGTTTCCGGCCGGAAAACCCATCGATCGGCCGCTGGTCGACGAGATGATCCGCCAGTCCCACCGCCGCGGCCTGTTCGTCTACGGCACCGTGTCGTGCGGCGTGCCCGCCGACAAGACCGGCGAGGTGATCAAGACCTTCGAGGAACTGATCTCCCTCGGTGTCGACGGGCTCTGGATCTCCTTCGACGACGTGGGGGCCGGGGAAAACGCGGCCAACGTCGTCCGCCGCGTGCTGGAACTGGGAGCCCGGCACGACATGACCGGCCGCAAGATCGCAATCACGCCGCCGTTGGGCGACTACCAGAACATCGATACCCCGTTCAACCGCCAGGCCGCCGGCCAGTGGGGACTTGCCGACGCCCAATGGCTGTTCACCCGCGTGCCCTGCGCCGAGGATCTGCAGATGGCCCGCCAGATCGGTATCTCCGGGCTTCCCGGCTGGTGGCACAACCTGGTCGAGATACCGGGTGGTTTCCTCCACAACGGCGACGTGCTCTGCCCCCTGCGCAAGGACGAGAAACCGGCCTACGTCAACCCGCAGCCGCTGGCCAACGGTTGGCATCGCCCCAGCTACGAGCAGTTGCGCGATGCCGAGCAGCACACCAGCTGCGTGCTCGTCTGGGGCATCATCGGCGGATGGCCCCAGGAGTATCAACTGGGCGATCTCGGCGCATGGGCCTGGAACCCGTCCGCCTACCAGTGGCAGCCCACGTGCGATGCGGCCTACCGGCTGCTCTATGGACCGCAGCAGGTCGACTCTGCCCGGGCGCTGGACGCCAAGCTCGCCGCCTTGAAAGACCTGTTCCATCTGCCCACGTGGAGTTTCTGGGCCCAAGGCGATCGCCCCTTCACCGGCTGGCCCTGCCGCCTCAAGAACGTCGAAGACCGCCCCAAGGCCCTGGCCCTGCTCGACCAGCTCGATTCCCTGGCTGCGGACTTGAAGCGCGAAGCGCCCGCACAAACGGCCATCGACGCAGCTCGTCTCCAGACGATCTACCTCGACCCGATGGTCGACACGCTCGACTACGCCCGGCGGATGACCCGGCTCGACTATCCCGAGTACACGGCCGACGATCTCCAGCAGACCATGATCTCCCTGCTCGAAGCGGGCAAGCCGGAGGAGGCCCAGCGGCATCTGGCCGAGCTGCGCGATCGGATTGGCCCGCAGTTGGATCGAATTGAGAAGGAACTGGCCGAACTGAAGCAGATCGAAGAGTACGTGGCCCAGTGGCGGCAGCGGATTTCGGGTCTCGACTACTGGCAAAAGCTGGTCGTCCGCCGCCGAGCGAGGATGAGCCAGCGGTTCCAGAAGCTGCTGCAAGGAGACGTGGCCGGCCTGTTTCCCTACATGGAACAGGTCGGCGCCGACCAGCTCGAATCGCTGTTCGCCAACTTGGCCGATCCGCCGGGCGGCAAGGTCTTGGCCGAGCTTGGAGCGGCCGATTGGCTGAAAACTCCCCCCCAATTCCAGGGCGAGTTCTGCGTCGGCCAGTTTCAGTCCAAGGCCGCCGCGCTGGTCGCAATCGCCTACCCGCGCGGCGTCCCCTCCAAGCCGGGCGACGGGGCCGAGGTGACTGCCGAGCTTGCCGTGCCCGAACACCAGGGTCCCCTCCTGCTCGACGTGTTCGTCAACGACACGCGGCTCGACAACCGCTATCCCGGCTTTCGCTACCTGCAGCTCTGGGCCAACGACCGCCTCCTCTGGGAAGAAGACATTGCGCCGGCCAGAACCGGAAAAGAGTGGCTCTCCCTGGATGTCACGCAGGAAGCCACGCCGGCCACGCCGCTCCGGCTGCGATTCCGCGTGGTCGACAAGCAAGGGGTTGCCGACCATCTTTCCGTCGCCTTCCTGGGACCGGTTCGCTTGCGGGCGGGCGACGGGATGCCTGAACCGCCGAAGTAACTGCCATCGAGATCATGTGTGCCTGCGTATCCGTCTGCCAGCCGAGAGGTTTTCATGACACTCGATGCGATTGACTGGACGATCTTCGCCACATTTCTGCTGGCGTCGCTGGCCATCGGCCTGGCGGTCACCCGGCGGGCCGGGAGCAGCTCGGCCGAATTCTTCCTCTCCGGACGCGGCATGCCCTGGTGGCTGCTCGGAATGTCGATGGTGGCCACCACGTTTTCGGCGGGCACCCCCAACCTGGTGGCCGACCTGGTGCGGCAGAAAGGCGTGGCCGGAAACTGGGTCTGGTGGGCCTTCCTGCTCACCGGCATGCTGACGGTCTTCGTCTACGCCAAACTCTGGCGGCGCTCCGGCGTGATGACCGATATCGAGTTCTACGAGCTTCGCTACAGCGGCCGCCCGGCAGCGTTTCTCCGCGGTTTCCGCGCCGTCTACCTGGGCGTGCTGTTCAACGTGATCGTCATGGCTTCGGCCAACCTGGCGGTCATCAAGATCGCCGGGGCCATGCTCGGTACCTCCCCGGTCGCCACGATCCTCGTGGTCTGCGCCGTCACGGCCGTCTACAGCATGCTGGGCGGCCTGAGAGGCGTGCTCATCACTGACTTCTTCCAGTTCGTCGTCGCCTTGGCCGGAGCCATCGGAGCGGCCGTCTACCTACTGAATCTCGACAGCGTCGGCGGTCTGGCCGGCCTGCTCGCCCACGAGAGCGTCAGGGACAAGATCCAGATACTGCCCGATTTCAGCAACCACGAGTTGGCCCTCTCCGTGTTCATCATCCCGCTGACCGTGGTCTGGTGGAGCGTCTGGTACCCCGGTTCTGAGCCCGGCGGCGGGGGCTACATTGCCCAGCGGATGCTGGCCGCAAAAAACGAAACGCACGCCACCGGGGCAACCCTGCTGTTCAACGTGGCCCACTATGCCCTCCGCCCCTGGCCCTGGATCCTCGTCGCCCTGGCGTCGATCATCGTCTTCCCCACCGTCGAGTCCCTCCGTGCAGCCTTCCCGCACGTCTCGGCCGACGTGGTCCAGCACGATCTGGCCTACCCCGCCATGTTGACCCTGCTGCCGAGCGGGCTGCGCGGTGTGGTGTTCGCGTCGCTCATGGCCGCGTTCATGTCGACCCTCTCGACACACCTCAACTGGGGCTCGTCCTACGTGGTCAACGACGTCTACAAGCGGTTCGTTCGCCCGGAAGCCTCGGAGAAGGAACTGGTCGCCACGGGACGGCTCTGCACCCTCCTGACCATGGTGGCCGCGGGGCTCGTCAGCTTCTGCCTGAGCAGTGCCCTGCAGGTCTTCGAGATCATCCTCCAGATCGGGGCCGGGACGGGGCTCTTGTTCATCCTCCGCTGGTTCTGGTGGCGGATCAACGCCTACAGCGAAATCACCGCCATGGTGGCATCACTGGCCGTGGCCATCACCCTGGAATGCTCCGCCGGAGACTCCCTGTCCAGCTCCGCCAGAATCGTCGTCTCCGTGCTCGCCACCACCGTCGCCTGGCTGACGGTGACGTTTCTCACCCCTGCCACGGCCACGGCCACTCTCGAAGACTTCTGCCGGCGCATTCGTCCCGGCGGACCGGGGTGGGCGCCCGTCATGCGGCGAATGGCCCAGCAGGGGCAGGCGGCGCCGGAGCCGCCCGGAACCTGGTCCGTGCCGCGCGAACTGTTCTGCGCGGCAATCGGCTGCACCGCCGTCTACGCCGCCCTGTTCGCCACCGGATACTGGCTCTACGGCAACTTCCTTCCCGCCGCCGTGCTGACCGTGCTGGCGGCAGTGTCGGTCGTCGCGCTGTTTCGCGTCTGGAGGCCGGTGAAGGCGGCGTGATGGCGGCGGCAGCCCCAACCACCCTATAGCGCCCCACATCCCCCGCGCCCCCGCCTGCCGCAAGATCGCAAACCCGCCTTGATCGTGACCTTGCCAACTGCTGTCACATCTTCGTAACCCGAAGCGTAAGCGAGGCAAGGTGTTACCCTCCTCGCTCACGCTTCGGGTTGCGATCTCGGCGGGCAAGCTTGGGATCAAGGCCTCGCAATCCAGCAGCAACTCCTTTGCCGCCAATAGGTTGCAGCCGCAATCCCACCGCAACACCGCGGCCCCTGCCGGAAAAATGCTATCCTTCACTTGAGCCCGTCTGTGCGCTCCCGCCCCGTATTGACCGCACCCTTGAAACCGCAGACGGAGGCCTGGCCTATGCGAACCGGCTCTCTCCTCTCCGGCACAGATCTCCTGTCCCTCTACTCGCTCGGGCGATCGTATTCGATCCTCAACAAGAGCGCCCTGCGCCTTTCCACCCTCCAGCGAATCAACAGCGCCGCAGACGATCCGGCGGGGCTCATTGCCGTCGAAACGCTCAATTCGGAACTGACCGCCCTCCAGGCCGCCCAGGAAAACGCTTCGCGGGCGGTGGGGATGATCCACGTCGCTGATTCCGGCATGTCGCAGGTGGGCAGTCTGCTCAACTCCATCCGCGGCAACGTGATGGAAGCCTCCGGCGGCATGTTGAGCGAGGCCGAACTCCAGGCCAAGCAGATCGAAATCGATGCGGCCGTGGAGGCCATCAACCGCATCAGCAGCTCCACATCCTACGGCGGGCGCAAACTGCTCGATGGATCGGCCGACCGGATGATCCTCAACTTCTCTCCCACCCCGGGCGAAACGTCCCCCTTCAGCCTGCCGAGCGTCCACGCCACCAATCTCGGCGGCGATGAAGGGACCCTGAGCGAAATGACGACCGGCGGCAGCCTGAGCCTGGCCGGCGGCAACTTCAGCGCCATGATCGACACGCTCGACGCGGCCCGCGATCAGGTTCTGTATGCCCGGGCCGAGGCCGGCGCGTTCGAAAAGTACTCGATCGACTCCAGCATGGAGATCCTCGACCAGATGGAGCTGAGCATCAGTGAGGCAGTCAGCCGGCTCTTCGACACGGATGTCGCCCAGGAGTCGTCGAATTTCCTCCGGGCCCAGATCCTCGTCACAACCGGCCTCGCCATGGTCGGGGCGTCGACCGAATCCCGCGGCCTCATGGTCCAGTTGATCGCCTGATCGAACAGCGCCACTTTCAGCAGTCGCCAGCAATCGCAGCTTCCTGAGGGTTCCTCGTTTAACCCGGATTATTCATGATCTTAGCTGAGGTCTGGTAGGGGCGGC